>NZ_JBDTTP010000054.1:0-28511 GCF_039930565.1 Flavobacterium sp.
AGACCTAAAGTTGGGAATTATAAGTAAAAATACAATTTTGAAAGCAATTCACAACTAGGAGGTTGGATTAATATCCCTAATGCTTGTTGGGAATTATAAGTAAAAATACAATTTTGAAAGCAATTCACAACGCATTAGCAAAACAGTATATTATTCCTGTTGTTGGGAATTATAAGTAAAAATACAATTTTGAAAGCAATTCACAACTTATCAAGTTATCGGTTGTAAAGACCTAAAGTTGGGAATTATAAGTAAAAATACAATTTTGAAAGCAATTCACAACATTGATCCGGTTGCATATGTGCAAACTAACGTTGGGAATTATAAGTAAAAATACAATTTTGAAAGCAATTCACAACTATATACAATTATTCGAAATGGCTTGAAAGTTGGGAATTATAAGTAAAAATACAATTTTGAAAGCAATTCACAACATCCTAATGTATCGGACAAACGAATGCAGGGTTGGGAATTATAAGTAAAAATACAATTTTGAAAGCAATTCACAACTTGAAATAGTCATCTACTTTTTTATATGATGTTGGGAATTATAAGTAAAAATACAATTTTGAAAGCAATTCACAACTGTTGGAGATGAATTGTTTCTTGCAAAAACGTTGGGAATTATAAGTAAAAATACAATTTTGAAAGCAATTCACAACACGAAACGGCTTTGATTAGTTATTTTATCAGTTGGGAATTATAAGTAAAAATACAATTTTGAAAGCAATTCACAACATGTGATAAACATTGAAAAAGCTGTCGATTGTTGGGAATTATAAGTAAAAATACAATTTTGAAAGCAATTCACAACACTTGGGAAAAAGCGAAGTTTACAATGGTTGTTGGGAATTATAAGTAAAAATACAATTTTGAAAGCAATTCACAACTCTGGTTTCAAAGACGTCAATAGATGTTTTCTAGTTGAAAATTAAGTTTTTTATAAATTTAGAAAATCAAATACTTTTCTTTTAAACATCTGCAAAGTCAAATATCATCTGAAAATATTAAAGCAAAAGATTCGAATTTTGTACCATCAGGGTCAAAAATTAATTATTATTTCAATAAAAACGCTTGAAAATCAGGCGTTTTTATTTTTTTACATAAACTCAATATCCAACAATATCACGAAATCTTTAATGAAACCAAGACGAAATATTCTTCTTGTCCTATTTTATTTGAGCCTGCTCCATTATTAATTGCATAAATGATACTGGCTATAGTCGTTTTAATACTAATGTTAGCAGTTCTAGTTAACCCATAAAAAAGAACTTTATCCTTAGCTGCCTTGCCATTATTGAAAATAGTATATTTGCCCTGTCTATGCCCGCAGATGAAAGTTTTGTGGTTTAAGAGCAAACAAGAAATTATTTACCAGTTGATTAGAATATTTCCTTGCGGGAATGTCTGATTTAAGCTTGTACATTCTTTTATGAGTTTAAAAAAAAATCAATTCCACTTTATTACTTTTAAGATACTATGAAAATAAGATTAAAAAATATTGCAGTAAACTCATCAAAGAAAATGAAAAAAAATGTTCAGGTTTGTTTTAGATTCTTTGCAGTCATGGCACCGATTCTAATGCTTATTTGTTCTTGTAGCGATGAAAATATGCCTAACAAAAATCCTGAAGACATCAATACATCTGCATGCAAAAACAAGCCTGGTCAAATATCTTACGGGCGTGATACCAGCAAAATAGTATATAATACACAGGACAAGCCGATAGAAATAACTACTAAAGAATATAACATAGCTGCTCCAGCAGAACCGCCTGTAACAGCAATTTATACAATAGACTATAACGCACAGGGAAATGTTGCCAAAATATCAAAAACTATAGATAACCAATTGAAATTGTACTACCAAATGGAATATAATTCCGGTGGAAAATTAATAAAACAATCCAATTTTAATGCCCAGGGCATCTTAGTTGCTTACACAGTTACGCAATATGATGCTAACAGTATTTTGAAAAGTATAACGACCCATAATGAAAATACTTCTGTTGAAGTGACAAGCATTTACCAGTATATGGATGGAAATTTAATAAAAAAATCGATTCAGAACCTTTACGACTTTGATTCACAGGAATATTATAATGCAGATTATACCTATACTTATTTCCTAGACAGGGAAAATAAAATAAAGCCATACTTTGAAGGTCCTTTGGGATTGATTTTTGTCTCAAATCTTTCAAATGAGCAATCGTTGCAATATCTTCCCAATCGCAGCCACTACCAATTGTTCTTCGCTCAGGAGACCTCTTACGAAAAAAAGATGCTGAAAAAAATTGAAATAGTAGCTCATCGGTACTCAACACGTGATACAACCAATATTGACTATTTGTATGAATATGATAGTGATGGATTTCCAACTATGCAGAGAGGCAGCTACGAAAATATTAAACGCCGGTATGTGCCAACTCCTTTTGGAGGTTCTGTGTTCCTTGTTACTCCTACTGATAATTCTTTTGAAAGCAGCATGAGTTTTTCATGTAAGTAAAAGATATTGAGCTATTTAACATTTGGCTTGATTACAGCCAAAAACAATTGGTCTATCAATTTTCTGATAAGATTTTTAAACAACTTAAAATATCTTGTTGGTTGCATTGGCAATCATTATTATATGCTGTCTGGAGCAGTGGATTGGCATTTCTACACTAAAATATTATTGATTAAAGGATAAAAAAGCTGGAATATTTCTTCTTTTGTTACTTACTAAATTATCACGCAGCTGTTTTGCAGTATCTATTTTCATCCAGTGGTAATTGTTACTTCTACATTAGCCGTAAGAAATTGGACTATCGAACCTGCCATAAAACTTTTGGCTACAACTCACTTATGGTAACAGTGAGTTTTTTACTTGGATCACTTATTTTATTAATTCCCGAGTTAAGAAAATCATTTAATAATTGTTAATCGTATTAAATTTAGCCTTCTAAAAATGTATAACCTAAATTATATATTTTCCTTTTATAATTTCTAAATTGAGTTATAAGTAAAAAGCCTCCCAAAACAAATTTTGGAAGGCTTTTACAAGAATAAATAGAACCTAAATTTATTCCTTGATTAATTTCTCGATTGTAATGCCTGTAGCAGTTGTAATCCTTACAAAATACAAACCGTTTGATTTTCCGGAAATATCAAATTTTGCATTATTATCGTTATGTATTATAGTTTGCAATACTCTTCCCTGAACATCAAACAATTCAATCAGTTTGATAGTAGTATCGCTGGTAATAGTCACTTTGCCCTTAGTAGGGTTTGGATACACTACAACACTTTTATCGGCATTGAATTCTTCAGTTCCTAATGACTGGAAAATGGTTTCTGCCACATTTGTTTCAATTGGAAAGTTGTAATCAAAATAAATGCCTGCTTCTTTTCCAACTTCATCTCCTGTGTTAAGATTTGATTTTGTTTTGATTTTGAACAAAATATTTCCATGACCACCTCCCTTAGGAACTGTTTTGGATGAAGGCAAAAATATTTTTTTGAAAACAAACTCAACAATGTTACCATCAATAATGGTTTGTGTGGCATGTGATGAATTTAATAACTGCAAGGAACTAATGTCGTATTTATCTATATCTACAGCGATTCTTACCACAATGTTTTCAGCATCGGCAGTTCCTGTGTTTTCAAAGTTGACAATATAATGCAAATAATCACCAATAGTATCCGGAGATACACTTTCGCCTTCCAGGCAAGTAATATCATTAGGATCAAATGAACCTACAACGGTCTGGTTATAATTAAATGAATTGTCTGATGGAAATTCATCACCCGCAACAGGTGTTATGGCAACAATAAAGTTTAGTATATCCCCATTATTTACAGCTGGTGATTCTTGTGGCGTATTAACATTATATTCAACATCAATACTACGGCTCTCAAAAGGAAGTAAACCACTGTAATTCCACACTAAATTATTCCCCATTTCAGTATCTGCTGCTGGTGTAGCAGCAATCAAATCCATTCTGGAATTATCAAAAGTTAGCGTAACATTGCCTGAAAGTACCTGGTTTCCTTTATTTTTATAAACAATTTTATACAGGGCGTCAAATCCTGGCCTTGCCGGTGTGATAGGACTTATCACTATTTCTACATCAGGATGAACACCATTGGCAGATAAGCAAAAGTATCGATCGCTTGTATTGTAGTCATTATTTGCGAAATCAACGGTTGCACTTGCAGGTGAAATATTGAAAGCTGATGCATTTTCTATATTTGGAGTTATAGTAAAACTTCCTGCTTGTGTATAGAATGTAGAAATACCCTCTAAATTAGTAAAAGCAGAACCTGTGGAGCTTCCATTACTAATATCGATTCTGATATTGGGATGTAAGGGATCATTGATGTTACATCCATTATTATTACCATCAAATATGGTGGTTCCAATTACCGTATTGTGCTGACCGCCTGGGGTAAAACTACAATACGAATTTGAAACTGTTGTTGTCATTCCTAAACTATTCAATTGCGTTTGTACCGCTGCCAATTGCATATCATCAGCACAAATGTAGGCTAAGCCTGGATTTCCTGAGAGCATTAAATTGTATTCATTGCTGCCATTTTTCATTAATAAACTGGTCAGTAAATTATTATTACACCACAAATAAGTAAGATGAGTTGAGGAAGTCAAATCAAGTGTTGTAATTTGATTATCGCTACAAGCTATTGAAGTAAGTAAAGGTGAATTATTTACATTAAGATTTGTAAGTTGATTAAATCTACAATCAATAGATTGTAAATTTGGCAAAGCACTAATGTCTATATTGGTTAGTTGATTCATTCTACAGTCTATACTTACAAGATTTGTAGCAGCACTAAGATCAATAGCTGTAAGCTGGTTGAGACCGCAGCTTAGATCTCTTAGAGAAGTTAAAGCACTAATGTCGAGATTAATCAATTGATTTCCAAAGCAATGTAGATCTATAAGTTTTGTAAGACTGTTTAAATTAAGACTTGAAAGATCATTACCACCACATTCTAAATAGTAGAGATTTACTAAATTATTTACATCAAGGGTTGTCAATTTATTGTTATTACAACTGAAATTGATCAGTTCTGTAAAGTTATTCACATCAAGACTTGTTAGTAAATTATCACCACAATGTAGTGTCGTAAGCTGGTTTAAACCAGTTAGATCTAATGTTGTAAGTTTATTGCTCCTACAATTTAGTTTGGTAAGATTTGGCATGCCCGAAAGATTTAATGTACTGATAATATTATCAGAACAATCTAATTCGGTAATATTAACTAAACCAATCATGTTTAAATTCGACAGTTGATTGTGAGCATAATTCAAGTTAGTGATGTTTGTCAATCCTATCAAATCCAAACTTGTCAATAGATTATACGAGCAATCTAAAGTAGTAAGTTTAGTTAATCCGTTTACAACTAGAGTAGCAAGTCTGTTTTTGGAACATTTCAATTGCTCCAGATCACTCAGATTATTAACATCCAAAGAAGTAATTACGTTTCCTAATGCTCCTAATACACCATCAAATCCATAGTTAGAACAGTCTAAATATTTAAGTTTTGTCAATCCAGCTACTGCTAAAGAGGTAATTTGATTGCCTATTATACCTGTTGAAACATGATTAGAACAGTCTACATATTCAAGATTGGATAGTCCAGTTAGGTTTAAACTTCCAAGTAAGTTATCGTTGCAATACAAATATTTTAAATTAGGAACACCACTTAAATCAATGTTACTGATTTTATTTCGGCTAAAATTTAAGTCAGTAAGATTTGGTAATCCGCTTAAATTTAAAGTGGTAAATTGACTATTAGCACAATTTAATGAAGCAAGAGTATTTATACCATTCAGGTTTAAACTAGTCAATTGGCTATTGGAGCAATTTATAGATTTAAGACTAGTTGTTCCTGAACCATTCACAGTAAAACTAGTTGCAGGACCACCAGCCAAATAGACATTAGCAAGAATGCTAAATCCTGTTGTATTCAATGTTATACTAGGTTGTGTTAAATTTAGATTTAGGTTTTCAAGAACAGGAAATCCATTTAAGGTTAAAGTAGCATTTGGACCTGTGTATTGAAGGTTTTTCAGAGCATTCAAATTGGCACCATTTATAATTAAATTCTCTGGTAAATTAGAACATTCTAAAGTCCCCAATTGAGTTAACCCATTCAGATTTAAAGTAGTAATTTTATTTTCTCCACAACTTAAACTGATCAGATTAGTAGCATTACTTAAATCTAAACTAGTAATTTGATTGTAAAAACAAGCGAAGTGAGCAAGTTTAGGTAAACTGCTAACATTAATACTAGTCAGTAAATTACGATTACAATATAAAGTACTAAGATTTGGTAATCCACTTAAATTAATACTTGCTAGATTATTCGAAGTACACATTACTGTATCCAGATTACTTAATCCATTTATAGTAAGGTTTCCAAGTTTATTATTCTCACAAATTAATAACTCGAGTTTGGTTAAACTAGTTGCATCAAGGTTGGTTAATTTATTAGTACTACAACTTAATATTGTAAGATTTGCTAACCCAGTTACATTAAGGCTCGTTAGTCGATTTTTGTCACAAAATAATTGGCTAAGATTCGGTGATGCACTAACATCCAATGTTGAAATGAAAAAATTTTCCGAACAATTTAATGTAACAAGATGGATTAAAGCACTAACATCAAGGTTGAATAGGATATTATAACTACAATCTAGACTTTTAAGATTTGTAAAACTCGAAATCCCTATTAAATCCAGAATATCTGAACTCGAAACATTCAGCTTGTAAACAGCTAAAGCTTCGCTGGTTTGAATTTCTCCATCATCATCGGTGTCAATTTTAATAGGATTCCCAGTTGCATCGTGTGCTATGAAATTCGTAATGTCAGCTTCCAGTAATTTTGCTTTGAAATTTTCATCAGGAATAGTGACATTTTGTGCATTTACCAAACTGGTAAATAATAACATAAACAAAAGTATTTTTTTTTGCATAATTTAAGATTTTAGATAGTAAATATATTTTTGATTAAAGCGCTTTAATGAGTTCCTGCAATTTTTCCCTTTTACTTTGTGCAATTGGAATATTGCTGTTATCAGCCATAATTACATAGCCGCCATCTGATTTTATATACGATTTTAAATAAGAAAGGTTAATTAAATGAGATTGATGAATGCGTTCAAAACCATGTTCTGTGAGCATTTCTTCATATTCTTTCAGGGTTTTCGAAATGAGAACTGGTTTATGATTTTTTATAAAAAATTCCGTATAATTAGCTTTCGCTTCACATCGAATAATATCCGCGACTTCAAACAAATGAATTCCATCACTTGTTGAAAGAGCGATTCGTTTGAAATTATCTACTTTTTTTCGAATATTTTCCAGTAATAAATCGATGTTTTCAAATGAATTGTTTTTTCCCACAGCTTCATTTATTTTGACCATTGTATGTTGTAATTCTTCTGGATCAACAGGTTTCAGAATAAAATCCAAAGCACTAAACCTGAATGCTTTTACGGCATATTGTTCATGTGCCGTAATAAAAACAACATGGGCCTTTAGTTTTCCATTTGCTTTTGTCAGCTGTTCCAGAATATCAAATCCAGTTCCATCAGTGAGATGAATATCTAAGAAAATAACCTGCGGACGCAATTTTTCAATGGCAGCAATTCCTGTTTTAACACTTTCTGCTTCGCCAACAATCAGAATGTCATTAGTATACCGTTCTAAAAGTGCTTTTAAACCTTTTCTTAAATGTTTGTCATCATCTATCAGTAGTGCTGTTATCATGTGTTGGTGGTATTAAGATATATATTGAACAGGTAAAAACAAAGTGACTTTGGTACCTGTCTTTTGATCAGAGTTTAATTCGATTATTTCAATTTTTGCAGATTTAGAGGTAATGGATTCCATTATTTTCAAACGCTTTTTTGTAATTTCCAATGCCATTGACTGATGTGCAGTAACTGAATTTTCTTTTAAAATTTTTGATTCAGACAAACCAATTCCGTCATCTGTAATTGTACAGATAAGCTGATTATTATACACATCAAAACCAACATTAATTTTCCCTTTCCCTATTTTTGGCACCATGCCGTGCAATATGGCATTTTCAACAAATGGCTGGATAAGCAATGGAGGCAATCCCATATTGAATTCGACATTTTCTGTAGATTGAATTTCAAATTCGAACTTATCATGAAAACGAAGCTGTTCAAGTTCGAGGTAATTCTGAAGACTTTCAATTTCCTTGTCAATTGGAATAAGAGAACCTTTGGAATATTCAAGCGTTAGACGCATCAGCTTTGAAAACTTCGACAAATATTTTAAAGCAGAATCTGTTCCGTTCTGAACAATAAAGCTTGAAATAGAACTTAAACAATTAAATACAAAATGGGGATTCATTTGTAAGTGAAGTGCCTTATGCTCATATTCGGCTACTTCTTTTTTTAGTGTAAGCTGGCGTTTCACCTGTATTCGGTTATAAATCACCAAAGCCAGTACGATAAGCAATAACCCTCCTAAGATTGAAAAAATGACAAACTGAATTTGTCTTTTATGTTTTTCTAAAAGCAGTGCTTCCTTTTTACGAAACTCATAATTCATTTCAGCCATAGCAAACTTTTTAGTTGTTTCCTGATTTTTAATGCTGTCGCGAACTGCCATATAATTTTTATAATGTGCTAATGCTTCTCTAGGATCATTTAACGATTCATACAATTGGCTTAGTAATTCTTGTGTATTGAGTGCTTGTTCAATAGCGCCGGTTTGCTCCGCGTATTGCAAAGACCGAAGTGCAAGTGACAAGGCTTCCCTGTACTTTTTTTGACTCTGCAACAACAAGCCAATGTTATACAATGCCAGTGAAGCCCCGAATTTATTCTTAATTCCCTCATACAAATTCAATGACTTGTGGTAAAATGTATCCGCCAGTATAAGATTATTTTGTTTTATATAGTAATCTCCAACATAATTGTTCAAAAGTGCCAATCCGCGTTTATTATCATATTTAAGAAAACCTTTTTTTGCTTTCTCATAATAATTAAAAGCAGTTTGCAAATGTCCGGTTTCAAAATAAATAACACCAATATTGGTGAGCGTTATGGGAGCATTTTCCTGCTTCAAATCCGATTGTATTTTATAAGCCTCCTTAAGGAATTGCAAAGCTTTGGGATAAATTTGCTGCGATTTGTACAAAATTCCGATGTTGTTGAGGGTTTTGGAAACACTTGAAAATTCGTTAATTTCCCTGTATAATTTTAGTGCCTTCTCATAATTATTTAAAGAGAGGTTATAATTGTTTTGTTCAGAATATACGACTCCGGAGCTGGCATAAGTCCTCGCCAATCCGCTTTTTAATTTTTTGTCTTCTGAATTTTGAAGCAATGCTTTTTCAAATTCTGACTTCGCTTTATTGAAATATTGAAGAGCGGTTGGATAATCTCCTAAAATAATAGATGCATTTCCCTTGTTGATGCAGGAATTTGCAAATCCTGAAGTATACCCTTTTTTTAAACTGAGCACCATCGCTTTTTGTGCATAAAACAAAGTAGAATCAGGATTGATTTCCTTGTATAAATCAGCCAGTTTATTGTATTGATTGACTTTTGAGGTATCTGATTTAACACTAGTCAGAACCTTTTTCAAACTATCAATCTGTACATACTGGGCATTAACTATACTGCCAATGAGAATAATCAGGATAAAAGTTGGTATACGTAATTTTAGACTCACCTTACTGTGTTTAAATTATTTCCAGACAAATGTATAATATGTTTTTAAGTATTATAACATCAATTATTATTTGATGCTTTTGACTTATTATTTAAATCTTCTTATTGATTTGCCGAATAACTTTAACAGCAATTATAAAAAAACCTCCCGAATATAGATTCGGAAGGCTTATGAAAACTAAGATAAAAATGATTGTACAATAAATCATTCTGTCTCCTAATTGAGTATAATTATTTAAACTAAAGAGGTTCCCACAATTCAATCTTATTACCTTCTGTATCCATAATATGTACAAATTTTCCATAGTCGTAAGTGGTAATTTCATCTAGTATGGTTACTCCATTTTGTTTAAGTTTATTGACAAGACCTTCAATATCATGAACCTGGTAATTAATCATAAAATCTTTTTTGGAAGGAGAAAAATAGTCATCCCCTTTTTTGAAGGGACTCCATTGAAGCGCATTGATCTCTTCAGGCTTATTAATATTTCTGGATTCAAAACTAACCGAACCCCATGCATTTACTTCCAGCCCTAAATTTTCAGCATACCATTGTTTAATTTCTCCCGGATTCTCTGAAAAAAAGAAGATTCCGCCAATTCCTGTTACTTTTGGCCTGGTGTCAGGCGAAGACTCATTATTTTCGTTGTTTTTCATAATTTTTACTTTTAGAATTGTTGCTTTCCTTTACAAATGAATATAGAATGTTATTACTGATAATCTATTTCACTAATTTATAATGATATAATTTTCTATCTGAATTAGTAATATTAGTTGCTTATTTTTTTGACGGATTATTAGCTAATTTTTTCCTTAATTTATCTATTCGTCTTTTATTTTCCTGTTGCAACAAAGATGGATATAAATTCATCAGTATATTCACTATCATAATAATCAATGCGAATGAATAGTTTGAATTTATAATTTTCACTAAGGCAAAAATAGTCACAAAACCAAAACCGATTAAATGACTTATTTCAGAAATTGTCATTTCGTTTCGTAAAAAATTTAAATCGGATATTTCAATTTTCTTGTTGATTTTCAGTTTTTGGTTAAAAAATTTAAAAAAAGTGTTTTTTACAATCCATTTAAAAATCCCAAGTCCTATTTTTTTGTTAAGCCTTTCATTTTTTACAAAACTCATATTTGATAGGTTTTTGTTATAGAATTCTGTTTTCATCAAAAGGGCATTAATTAGCATGCCAACGATCCAGGAAATAAATGCTATCGAAATACTGTAGGTTAGACATTTAATCATCATTCTTTTAAATTATAAATAACATTTTGCCCCTTGTTACATTAACTGAGTAGAGATTATTTTTATTGTAAATTACTGTCATTATAGAACATAACCAATTTTCCAAATATGGCCAAAAGGATCTTTTAATTTTCCAATTCGCCATTCTTCTTCTGTTGTCATAGGACAAATTGAGATCGCAACAAATTTTAAGGCCTGATCAAACAGCTTATCTGCTTCCCGGGTTATAAGAATTAATCTTACAGGATTATTAGATTTTTATCAGGACTTAAGTTGCCAAATTCCGGCTCTTCATCACCAATAAAAATGAGGCATTTCCGATTATTAATTCAGCGTTTAATTTTCCGTCAGGCAATTCATGCTTTGTTTTTTCGGTTGGACCAAAAGCAGAAACATAAAAATCAAGAGCTTTTTTGCCATCATCTAAAATTAGGAAATGTGTTATGTTTATTGTGTTATTTTGAGTCATTTTAATAATAATTATAATTACATTCTTTACAATAGGCAACTAAAATACTAATTAAAATGATAATTAGTGAATTTCAAATGTGTATAAATTTATTTCTAAAAACTGAACTTTTATTGTTTGACCACATAACTGGATTTAAAATAGAAAATCAGCAATAACCTAAAAATTAGTATCAACAGTTAAAATGCCATATAATTCCAATAAAAAACGGGAATAACTTTATAAGTTATTCCCGTTTCACTTCCAATTCATAAGAATCAGATTTTCTTTAATATCAAATTATCTGGTGTAAACAGTAATTGCACCAGTAGCTTTGTTTTTTAATTTTAATTCATTATTGGTAAGATTCATGATATCGCTTACAGTAGCAGTATTACCAATAGTAATAGTTAAATCGTTATGAGATCTCACATAAGTTCCGGTAGACTCACTCACAACACAATCAGTACCTGGTGTATAATCCCCAACAACTGCAACATTACTCAATTTTAGTTCTAAATAATCTTTATTACATCCGCTTGTATTTTCTGTAGCGTCAATTAAAACTTCATTTCCATTAACAATTCCGCCTGTTTTACTAAGTTCGTATTTACCCTGGATTGGTACAATTGTTTCTCCATCATTGTCATCGCTGCTGCATGATGTTGCTGCAAATAACCCAAAACTTAGTGCTAATACGTATAAAAAATTTCTTGTTTTCATGTTTGTTTTATTTTAAAAATTATGTTTGATTTTATACTTACAAACTTACGTTCGACACGTTTTAAATCTGTTTCATAATTTTCAAAATAATTTACATAATTGGTATTTATTGATAAAAACGCAGTTTTATATTAAAAACACAAAGAATAAAATAAAAAAACATCTTGGATCTTTGGTCAAAATGCCTTTAATCAATAACTTAATTTTGTTAATGTATATCATATTTAGCTTATTTATGAGTTTTTCAATATCATATATTTTAACATTAGAACTCGTTTAGAACCAATATAATAGTTGAGTAATTATTCACGCCATAATTTTTCAGCTTCTTTTTTACTTCTTTCAAAAATATCATTACCAAATTTTTTAAAAATCAAGTCCCGCATTTTTTCAGAATAACATTCTGTATAATCCGTAACTACACAACCTCCAGTCTTTGAAATGATTCCATATTTTTCTTTTCTGTAATTGACTAAAAAAGTATCAAACTTTGGATTCCTATGTATAATAAGACCGTATGAAACACTATTATAAATTCCTTTAGAAAATGCTATCTGAGCTTCATTTCTTCCTTCATCACAGTTTTTAAATCTATAAACAGTCGAATCTTTTTCAACACTAATTTTCTGCTGTGAGTAAGTTAGATTGCTAATTAAAATTAGAATTGTAATTACATATTTCATGATTTTTAGTTTAGAAGTTTATCTTACTAGTCCATGTTACAAATACTAAAACGACATTGACATCCCTAAACCATATTGTTTTCCATCATAAACAGGCATAATTATACCGTTCATATTTTCCTTGTTTTTGAATATTGTTTTCTTAATCAATGGATGAAGCCAGTAGGCTATTTTAGTACTCAAAATTCCAATACCGGCTCCGGCAGCAACATCACTAAACCAGTGTCTGTCATTATACATTCTAAAAAATCCAGTTCCTGCAGCTACTAAATAACCTGAAATTCCATACCAGACTGAAACATCTTTATACTCTTGATACAAAAACTCAGCACCCATGAAAGCTGTTGCGGTATGCCCTGAAGGAAATGAGTTATTTGAGGTTCGATCAGGTCTTAACTCGTTTCCAGTCATTTTTATAACATTAACAGTTGTTCCCATAATCAAATAGGCTGAAGTTAAAATAATTGTTCTGTCTTTGAAATTATTTTTCCCTTTAATTCCGGCTGCGTTTAGAGCATACACAGATAAAAATGTACTATATTGAGAAAAATCATCAATTGTTAATTTGTTATCAATATGTTCATTTATTTCTTGTTTAGTATCATTATTAATGTCTTTTAGAGTATGACTTTCCAGTCCAATAACACCATATGCAATTAAAGTTGTGGGAATAATTAATGCCTGATATTTAAATTTTATATTTTTATTTAATGATAGGCTATCCGGACTTTTATATTGTCCAGATGCGTTTAAGACCATAATGCTAAACAGGATAATAAGATTTATTTTTTTCATTACATTTTTTTTATTTAAGCAATTATTTGTATTAACCATAAAAATTGAATTTCACTTATTTTGTGTCATAATGCATAGCATTAATTCAGCTAATATAACAATGTTTATAGTACAAAGAATCTCAAAAAACTAAATAATAATACATAAAAAACCTCCCGAAATTTTACTCCCGGAAGGTTCAGTCCTACAATTAATAACCTAACAATATTATTTCCAGCCTCCGCCTAAGTCCCTGTAAACATGTACTACAGCATTAAGCTGCTCTTTTTTGGTATCAATCAATTCTAATTTTGATTCTAAAGCATCACGCTGTGTCATCAAAACCTCAAAATAATCAACCCTTGCCGATTTAAACAAATCATTAGAAACGGCTATAGATTTGTTTAAGGCATCTACCTGCTGCGATTTTAAATCGTAACCTTTTTGAAGATTATCAATTTTAGAAAGCTGATTCGAAACTTCTAGATAAGCATTCAAAATAGTACGATCATAATTGTACAACGCCTGCAGCTGTCTGGAATTGGCACTCGCAAACTCTGCTTTTATGGCATTTCTGTTAATTAAGGGTGCCGCAAGATCTCCTGCAAGCGAATATAAAATTGACTCCGGAAAAGTAAACAAATACGAAGATTTAAAAGCCTGTACGCCTACCGCAGCTGAAATATCCAAAGATGGGTAAAATTCGGCACGGGCTACTTTTACATCCAGTTTCGCTGCTGCCAATTCCAGTTCGGCCTGTTTAACATCCGGGCGATTCTGCAATAATTGCGAAGGAATACCTGAACTTACCGTTGCTGGTACCAAATCGGTAAAATTGGTTTTCTCTCTTTTGATTTCCTGCGGATAACGCCCTGCCAAAAAGTTGATTCGGTTCTCAGTTTCTTTTATCTTCTGAAGAATTTCAAACTCCAGACTTTTAGAAGTCAAAACCTCAGCCTGAAATTTCTGAACAGCCAATTCAGTTGCCCTTGCCGCTTCTTTCTGTACTTTTACAATTTCCAAAGCATTAGTCTGCAACTCAATATTCTGTTTCACAATATCCAACTGGCTATCCAACGCTAACAATTCATAATAATTATCAGCGATTTCGGCAATAAGATTGGTAATTACAAAATTCTTACCTTCAACCGAAGCTAAATATCTGGTAACAGCTGCTTTTTTAGAATTGCGCAGTTTTTTCCAGATATCCACTTCCCAATTCGCATAAGCCGCAATGGTAAAATCTCCAAGTGGGTCAGGCGTTTCTACACCTGGCTTTATTTCAGTAGTGGCATCACCAGCACCCTGACTGGTGTACCTTCCTACTTTTTCTACTCCAGCTCCGGCGCGTACTCCGACAGTTGGCAGATAGGCTCCTTTTCTGATTCGGATATCATTTTTTGCGATTTCAATTTCCTGTAATGTGATGTTCAGTTCCTGATTGTTTTTCAGGGCAGCATCAATCAGATCAACCAGGTTTTTGTCCTTAAAAAAGTCATTCCATACAATTGCAGACATGTTGGTAGTATCCTGAGCTTTGACAGTACCAAAAAATTCCGGAACAGGTTTATTTGCACTTGCAAAATCTGGTGACGGAGCTTTACAGCTCATTACAGCAAGACAAATACCTGCTGTAATAGTGTATTTATATAATTTTAATTTATACATGATTGTTGTCAATTTCTTCTGTTAGTGGATTTTCTTCTTCATGTTTCACCAGTTTATGTTTCTCTGCTATTTTTGCAAAAATGTAATACAATCCCGGAATCACAAATACACCGCAAATGGTTCCGATAAGCATACCTCCCGCAGCGGCCGTTCCAATGGTTCTATTACCAATTTTACCCGGTCCGGAAGCAAAAGCAAGCGGAAGCAATCCGGCAATAAAGGCAAACGAAGTCATCAAAATAGGTCTAAACCTGGCTTTTGAACCTTCCATAGCCGCTTCCAGAACCGATTTTCCTGCTGCATGCCGCTGAATCGCAAACTCCACAATCAATACGGCATTTTTACCCAATAGACCAATAAGCATTACCATCGCAACCTGTGCATAGATGTTATTTTCCAGTCCCGTTAATTTCAACAAAAGAAAAGCTCCGAAAATACCCGCCGGTAAAGAAAGAATTACTGATAATGGCAGAATAAAACTCTCATATTGTGCTGCTAAAACCAGGTACACAAATCCTAAACAAATCAGGAATACCCAAATGGCCTGATTTCCTTGTGCCACCTCATCGGCAGAAATACCTGCCCAGTCAATATCATATCCTCTCGGTAGTTTTTTGGCGGCTACTTCCTGAATCACTTTAATCGCCGTTCCGGAACTGTATCCCGGAGCAGGACCACCACTAATCTCGGTAGAAGTATACATATTATGTCTCGTAATTTCTGAAAGTCCGTACACCTTTTCTAATTTCATAAAGGCTGAAAAAGGTACCATTTCATCACGGTTATTTTTTACATACAGTTTCAAAATATCTTCGGGCTGAGCACGATATTCAGGTGCGGCCTGAACGATTACCTTGTAATTGATTCCGTATTTAATGAAACTGATTTCGTAGTTACTACCCACAAGAGTTGATAAAGTGTTCATCGCATTTTCGATCGAAACCCCTTTTTGCTGCGCCAAATCATTGTCGACTTTCATCATGTACTGAGGGAAACTGGCACTGAAAAAGCTAAATACATTAGATAATTCAGGACGTTTGTTCAATTCTTCCACAAATTCCTTATTGACTTCTTCCAGTTTTTTGAAATCACTTGAACCTGTTTTATCCAATAAACGAAGTTCGAATCCTCCTGCGGCTCCATATCCGGGAACTGCGGGTGGCTGGAAAAATTCAATATTGGCACCCGGAATATCTTTTGACTTTTCTTCCAGCTCCGTCATAATTTCCTGTACGGATTGTTTACGATCGTTCCAGTCTTTTAAGTTAATCAGACAAGTTCCTGCATTTGCTCCGGTACCTTCTGTCAGAATTTCATAACCTGCCAATGACGAAACCGATTTTACGCCTTCGATTCCTTCGGCTATTTTTTGCAATTGTTCTGCAATATTATTTGTTCTTTCTAATGACGATCCAGGAGGTGTCTGGATAATGGCATAAAACATTCCCTGATCTTCATTCGGGATAAATCCTGAAGGAACAGTGCTGCTAACCAGCCATGTTCCGGCACAAAAACCAAGAAGCGCAATAATCGTAACTGCTCTTCTGTTTATAATTTTGCCTAAAACATTTTGGTATTTGCCCTGTGCCAGGTTAAACTTATTATTAAAACCATCGATGAATCGGTTTACAGGAGTTTTCTTTTTAGGTTTACCGTGATTGTTTTTTAGCATCATCGCACAAAGTGCCGGCGTTAAAGTCAACGCCACAATACCCGAAAGTATAATGGCTGTTGCCATTGTAATCGAAAACTGTCTGTAAAAAACTCCAACAGGACCGGACATAAAGGCAACCGGAATAAACACCGCAGCCATTAAGAAAGTGATCGCAATAATGGCCCCCGCAATTTCATGCATCGCTTTTTTAGTCGCTTTTATTGGTCCAAGATGTTCTTCTTCCATCTTGGCGTGAACGGCTTCAATAACCACAATCGCATCATCGACGACGACTCCAATTGCTAATACTAAGGCAAAAAGCGTAATTAAGTTAAGTGAAATATCGAAAAAGGTCATGAACACGAATGTTCCTATAAGCGAAACCGGAACTGCAATTGCCGGAATAACCGTCGAGCGCCAGTCTCCTAAGAAAAGAAAAACAACCAATCCCACCAAAATAAAGGCTTCGATCAGCGTATGGATTACTTTTTCAATAGAAGCGTCCAGGAATTTAGAAACGTCATACGATATTTCATAATCCATTCCTTTTGGGAATTTTTTCTTAATGGTTTCTAATTTGGCTTTTATATCCTCAATAACCTGATTGGCATTACTTCCAAAGGATTGCTTCAACACAATCGCTGCCGAAGGTTTTCCATTTAAGTTCGAATAAATATCGTACATGGAACTTCCAAATTCTACTTTTGCAATATCCTTCAAACGTAAAAGTTCTCCGTTACTGTTAGATCGTACTACAATGTTTCCATACTGTTCCTTAGTTGTAAAACGTCCTGAATATTTTAATACATATTCAAATGCCTGAGATCTTTTTCCTGAAGCTTCTCCTGTTTTACCAGGGGAGGCTTCTAAACTCTGGCTGGATAATGCCTCCATTACTTCCTCGGCAGAAATTTTATACGCCAGCATACGATCGGGTTTTAGCCAGATACGCATGGCATATTCACGTGTACCTAAAATATCTCCGGATCCAACACCGTTAACCCTTTTTAACTCTGACAGCACATTGATATCTGCATAGTTGTATAGAAACTTCATGTCGGTATTTTTATCCGTACTAAAAAGATTCACATACATCAGCATACTTGGTACTTCACGGGTAATTTTCACACCTTCCCTTACTACCAGTGGCGGTAATTTATTTACAACCGAAGCAACACGATTCTGGACGTTAATGGCAGCCTGATTAGGGTCAGTACCCAGATTAAAAACTATCTGGATACTCGCTTCACCGTCATTTCCGGCGTCAGAAGTCATATATTTCATTCCCGGAACTCCATTTAAAGCTCTTTCTAATGGAATAACAACCGATTTGATCATCAATTCACCATTAGACCCAGGGTAATCTGCCGTAACATTTACCATTGGCGGAGAGATTGACGGGAACTGGGTAATCGGTAAATTCAGCACTGACAATACCCCCAAAAAGACAATTATCAGCGATATCACTATCGACAGTACAGGTCTTTGTATAAATTTATTAAACATTTATTTATTTTTTAATGATTAAACCTATTCTGCTTTAACTCGCAAATTGTTGATTACCTTATTAGGAGCGATGTAACCGTACTTGATCTTGTCATCTTCTTTTACTTTCTGAACTCCTTCCAGCAAAATTTTATCATTTGCCGTAAGTCCGCTGCTTACTACATATAAATCCGGAATCTCACCTGTAATCGTAATTTCTTTAGAATTAACTTTATTGTTTTTACCCACAATAAAAACATACTTTTTATCCTGAATTTCGTAAGTCGCTTTTTGCGGAATCACAATAGCATTTTTCAGAGGAACAAGCATTTGAATTTTTCCTGTTTCTCCGTTTCTAAGCAATTTTCCTGAATTTGGAAATCTTGCTCTAAAGGCGATATTTCCGGTTTCACTATCGAATTCACTTTCGATTACTTCAACATTTCCTTTGTATTTAAAAGGTTCTCCATTAGCCAGAAGCAAACTAACATTCTTCCCTGCACGATCTTTTACATCGGTTTGGTATTGAAGATATTCCGGTTCAGAAACATTGAAATAAGCAAACATCTGACTATTATCTGAAAGGCTGGTCAACAATTCTCCTTCGTCGATAAGGCTTCCTAATTTTAAAGGAATTCTATCGATTGTCCCGTCAAACGGAGCTCTGATTTCTGTAAATGATAAATGAAGTTTAGCCAGTGCAACCTCAGCTTTTGCTGCCTGAAGTTTAGCCTGCGCAACAGCCTGTTCGTTTTTAGAAACGATGTTTTTATCTGCCAGGGTTTTGGCATTTAGTAATTCTATTTCGGCCTGTTTCTCTTCTGCCTGGGCTTTAAGCAATTCAGCTTCGTACATTTTTGGCATGATTCTGAACAAGATCTGACCTGCTTTTACAAACTGACCTTCATCAACATAAATATTTTGTAAAAACCCTTTTTCCTGGGCCCGTATTTCGATGTTCCGCACAGAACGTATCTGTGAAACATACTCTTTTGTAAATGAAGTGTCGATTTCTACAGGACTGGTCACTGTAAATTTTTCTTCTTCTTCTTTTTCTTCTTTTTTTGATGTACAACTGGTTAAGCACAACAAGGCTAATAAGCCCGTTAATACGACTATTCTTTTCATGGTATAAAAAATGGAAATTAAGCGATTGAAATATTAGGAATATAAATTCCTGAGTGGTAAAAATTATCAGTCGCCAGAATAAACGTGACATCTCACAATGAAAAGTATCTAAAAATAAATTTCATATCTATCCATGATCACGCTATGGCAACCGATGTTTAGACAGAATCAAATTCTTAAAACTCTCTGAGTAATGTAAATAGGATTGGATTGGCCATAAGAAGACCCGAAAATTTCAAAATAATTATAAGAATCGGTAATAATTTGACGAGGAAATGTCAAATACCATTGATTAAGTAAACTATATCTGGAAGAAAAACTTTTAACACCCGGCAAGCCTTTGACATCATTATTTCCAGAATAATCTTCTTCAACATCAGCTTCTTCAATTATGGAAGTGGTTTGATCCTGACTTGTATATTTTATGTGATGTTTTCTTTCAATATTATGAAATGAAGCAGTATGATTTGTTTTTGCATGAATATATTGCCCTCCGCTTACCAGAAGGAAATTCATGAATAACAAAAAAGCAAACCATCTTTTCATATTGGATGCGAAAGTAATCAAAGTACTGAAACAAAAAAAGGTTTTTTAATAAGGTTTAACAACTAAAACTAACGAAAACGTTTTCATTTTTACTAAATGCTTATTTATAAAAAAAATAATTTTTATAAATAAGGAATTATTCTATTTATAACAGTCTCGATTGTAACTATATTTTTAATTATTTAGTAAAAAAGAAACCTCTTAACAAAACAAATATTTGCTATATTCGTCTCGTAAAATAGTAATGTAACCCCAAATTAATTTTATGAAAAACCTATTATTAGCCCTATTTTTATTGACAGCATGCTCTAATTGGGCACAATCTGCCACCGGTTATTTTGATACAGCCTTAAAAAAAGCCGAATCCCGCAACTTTAAAGGCGCAATTGCTGATTACACAAAAGCAATTGGCATGAATTTGCAGTTTGTGGAAGCTTATCAGAACAGAGGAGTTGCCAAATATAATTTAAACGATTATAAAGGAGCAATGGCTGATTTTACGAAGGCAATCGAATTAGATTCCATGAACTCAGATGCTTTTACCGGCAGAGCAAACGTAAATTACAAATTAATGAATTTTAAAGAAGCAATTGCTGACTGTTCTTCCTGTATCGATTTAAATCCCAAAGATTATATCGCCTACAATTTAAGAGCTTTAGCCTACAATAAAGTTGGGGATAAAAAAAGCTGCTGCAAGGATTTCACTAAAGCTATCGAGCTGGGAAGCAAAAGTGCCATTAAAAACAGAGCTACTTTTTGTAAATAAAACAACCCGCTACAACTTTTAGCAATCTGTAAATCATTTTACAGGTTGCTTTTTTATTTAAAACTATGCTACTAAAATAAAAGATATCATACATTTGTTTAACAAATTTATTTCATGGCGCTTCTTAAAAAGATAAACAATAAAGCCCAGGCCGATAAAAATTCCGGGTTTGGAACCAATGCAAATAGTTATGGCGGACGTTTTGTAAATAAAAACGGGACTGCCAACATTGAAAAAAGAGGAATGCATTTGCTAAGTCGTATTAGCTGGTACCACACCATGATTGATATGCCGAATTGGAAATTCTTGTTTATTTTATTTGTGTTCTATATTCTTATCAATTTTATTTTTGCGATTCTTTATTATGTAATTGGTATAGAACATCTTAATGGTATTGAGCAGTCACAAAGTCCATTAACACAATTTGGGCAGGCCTATTTCTTCAGCGCACAAACATTTACAACCGTTGGTTACGGGCATATAAGTCCAACTGGGTTTTTAACCAGTGCTCTTTCTGCTGCAGAAGCTTTAATTGGATTATTGAGTTTTGCCATTGCAACAGGTTTGTTTTTTGGGAGGTTTAGCAAACCGACCGCATTTTTAAAATTTTCTCATAATGCTTTAATTTCCCCTTATGGAAGCGGCAAAGGTTTAATGATTCGTTTAGTACCTTTTAAAAACACCAATTTTACTGATGCTAAGGCAAAAGTTACACTGGGAATGAGTGTTGAGGAAAATGGAAAAATGACAAATAAATTTTATTCTTTAGATTTGGAACTGGACAGGATCAATGCACTTTCTTTAAGCTGGACACTAGTTCATCCTATTAATGAAAATAGCCCTTTATATAATTTTACAGAAGAAGACTTTAAAAAAACTCAGGGTGAAATTTTAGTTTTCATTACTACTTTTGATGATATGTTCAGCAATACAGTTGCCGCCAGAACTTCCTATACTTTTGATGAAATAATATATGGAGCAAAATTTCACAATATGTACAATAGAAGTAAAGATAGTTCAAAAACTATTTTACATTTAGACCAGCTAAATTGGTTTGAATCAACAAAAATTTAATACATATCGTTTTAATCGGATTTTATTCTACATTTGTTTATCAAATAATTAAAAATGATGAACAACATTAAGACGGTTTTCAGCATAAAAGATCTTGAAAACTTATCTGGCATAAAAGCGCATACTATTCGTATTTGGGAAAAAAGATATAACGTCCTGGAACCAATGCGAACGGATACTAACATCAGACTTTATAATTTACAAAGTCTTCAAAAGCTTCTTAACATTACATTACTCCACGAATATGGTTATAAAATATCTAAAATAGCTACTTTTTCTGAAGAGAAAATACCTCAATTGGTAAGAGAAATAATTTCTAAGAAAAATGCACAAAACTTCGCTATCAATTCCTTTAAAATGGCGATGATGAACTTTGATCAGGAGATTTTTTTTAACACTTTTGACTGGCTGATTTCTGAAAAATCATTCAAGGAAGTTTTTAAGGATCATTTTCTTCCTTTATTGAGAGAATTAGGTCTTTTATGGCAATCCCAAACTATAAGTCCGGCTAATGAACATTTCATGAGCCACCTCATTAAACAAAAAATATTAATTTATACAGAAGGTCTTCAAATTTTAAAACCTACTAAAACCAATAAAATATTTGTACTTTCCTTACCAATGAATGAAATTCATCAAATTGGATTGTTGTATCTTCAGTATGAAATTTTATTACAAGGTTACAAGACAATTTATTTGGGCGAAAGCATGCCAATTGAAAATCTTGAAGACCTTACCAAACATTTTGATACTATCACCTTTGTTACTTTCATGACTGTACAGCCTGAACGCAGTATAATTAATCAATATGTAAAAAAAATGGAGCAAAGATTACTGCTAAAAAATAATGAAATCTGGCTTATGGGCAAGATGGCAGAGCATATAGACAGAGAAAATTTATCCGAAAGAACTTTTGTTTTTAACTCCATGGAAGAAACAATTAATAAAATTTAATTTTTTTTGTTTAAAGTTTTTGTACATTTGTTAAACAAATGAGAAAAAAAATTACAATAATAGGGTCTGGCTTCTCTGCTTTAGCCGCTTCATGTTACTTGGCACAACAAGGACATGCTATTACTATTTATGAAAAGAATGATTCAATTGGTGGCCGTGCAAGACAATTTAAAAAAGATGGATTTACCTTTGATATGGGGCCAAGCTGGTACTGGATGCCGGATATTTTTGAGCGTTTCTTTCAGGATTTTGATGCAAAACAATCTGATTATTATGAACTAATAAAGTTAAATCCTGCTTATCGCGTTTATTTTGGAATTAACGATTTCATAAGTATTTTTGATAGCTTAGAAGAGATAACAGCAACTTTTGAATCAATAGAAAAAGGAAGTGGTCAAAAACTTTTAGCCTTCATCAATCACGCCAAAAGCAATTACGATATTGCTATAAAAGATTTGGTTTATCGTCCCGGAGTTTCTCCCTTGGAATTAATTACCCCTAAAACAGCTTTAAAACTGGGTCAGTTTCTATCAAATGTAAGTGCTGACATTAGAAAAGAATTTAAAAATGAAAGGTTAATTCAGATTCTGGAATTCCCGGTATTGTTTTTAGGTGCAAAACCATCCAAAACACCTTCTTTTTATAATTTCATGAATTATGCCGATTTTGGTTTAGGAACCTGGCATCCTAAAACGGGAATGTTTGATGTCGTTCAGGGTATCGAAAGGTTAGCTTTGGAATTAGGAGTAACCATAAAAACCAATTCACCCATTGAAAAAATCGTTGTCGAAAACAAAACTGCAATTGGAATTGTAATCGATGGAAAAATCATCAAATCTGATATTATTGTAAGCGGTGCCGATTACCAGCATACCGAAACTTTAATAGAGGAAGAGCATCGTAGCTATTCTCAAAAATATTGGGAAAGCCGTGTTTTTGCACCATCCTCTCTCCTGTTTTATATTGGCTTCAATAAAAAAATAGAGAACATCTCCCATCACGCGTTATTTTTTGACGTTGATTTTAATCAGCATGCAGCTGATATTTATGACGATCCAAAATGGCCTGCCGAACCGTTATTTTACGCTAATTTTCCATCAAAAACCGATGAAACTGCCGCACCGGAAGGAATGGAAAGCGGATTTTTCTTAATTCCGCTGGCGCCAGGAATAAATGATAGTGAAGCGCTTAGAGAAAAATATTTCGAAAAAATAATCACTCGTTTTGAACAACTTACACAGCAAAAAATTAAAAATAACATTATATTTAAGAAATCTTTCTGCAAAAACGATTTTGTAACCGACTATAATGCCTATAAAGGTAACGCATACGGTATGGCAAATACCTTATTGCAAACGGCTTTTTTAAGACCAAAGCTGAAAAGCAAAAAAATAAAGAATTTATATTTTACAGGACAATTAACCGTTCCGGGTCCGGGTGTTCCTCCAGCTCTCATTTCAGGAAAACTGGTTGCTGAGTTAATTAAAAAATCTATCAAATCATAGAAAATGAAATCACTATTTGACACCGTATCTTTCCAATGCAGCAAGTTGGTAACCAAGAAATACAGCACCTCGTTTTCGCTGGCAGTTTACATGCTGTCACCAAGCATCCGCGATGCTATCTACAGCGTGTACGGATTTGTTCGCTTCGCTGATGAAATTGTAGACTCTTTTCATGATTATGACAAAGAAAACCTCATCAATGATTTCGAAAAAGAATATTATAAAGCAATGAAATTAGGAATCAGCTTAAATCCTATTTTGAATTCTTTTCAGCAAACTGTTAAACACTATAATATTACAGACGACCTGATTCAGGCCTTTTTAAAAAGCATGAAACTCGATCTTGTAAAATCGACTTACAATACCCAGACCGAATATGAGGATTACATTTACGGATCTGCTGATGTAGTAGGTTTAATGTGCCTGAAGGTTTTCGTAAAAGGAAATCCGCAAAAATACGAACAGCTTAAAAATGAGGCCATGAGACTTGGATCGGCTTTTCAGAAAGTAAATTTCCTCAGGGATTTAAAAGATGATAATTTAGTATTAAATAGAACATATTTTCCAGGAGTTGATTTGAATTCATTTGATGAAGACGCAAAATGCAGCATCATTAATGAAATTGAAGAAGATTTCAGAATAGCATACCAAGGTATCGTAAGACTTCCAATTGAAGCACAATTTGGCGTTTATACAGCTTTTGTTTATTATAAAAAACTTTTGAAAAAGCTAAAGAACACGCCTTGCCACCAAATTGGAACTTCACGAATTCGTGTTTCTAATTATACAAAAGCCGGACTTTTAGCGCAATCTTTCGTAACTTACAAATTAAAATTAGTCTAAAATTCATTCCAAAAAACAAAAGCAAAATGGTTTCTTTTTTAATATTTTTAGGTGTCTTTCTGTTCATGGAATGTGTGACCTGGTTTACCCACAAGTACATTATGCACGGACTTATGTGGTACTTTCACGCTGATCATCACCAGCCAAAATATGAACATACTTTTGAGCGAAACGACATTTTCTTCGTCATTTTTGCCATTCCAAGTATTACCTTATTTTATCTGGGCGTTCAGGGCGGATTGAATTATTTGTTCTTTGTCGCCTGTGGGATTACGCTGTACGGGATTTGCTATTTTATGATACATGATGTTTTAATTCACCAGCGTTTTAAATGGTTCAAAAACACCCAAAACAAATACCTCATCGGATTGCGAAAAGCACATAAAATCCATCACAAACACCTCGGAAAAGAACACGGAGAATGTTTCGGAATGTTATTTGTTCCTCTCAAATATTATAAAATGTAAAATTAGTTGGGCGTTACCCCGCAGAAAAAGCGGGGTCGGGTTTTTCGTTCCCGCTTTTTTACAGCAGGCAGACATAAGCGGTAGTGAAGTTACTAAGCAAAAGCCAGCTGTAAAAAGAGCTACACTGCAACCCCTAACGCATTCGTAAATCCAAAACTTTTTTAATGTACATCTATGAAAATATATAAAATAGAAACGGTTCAACATCTTAACGCCACGATTGAAGAATGCTGGGACTTTTTTTCGAGTCCAAAAAACCTTCAGACCATAACTCCTGAAAACATGAGGTTCGAAATCCAGGATTTTGATGGCAAACGCATGTATCCGGGACAAATTATAAGCTACACTTTAAAACCATTGTTGGGAATTAAAATCAATTGGGTTACAGTGATTACTGTTTCTCAGGAAAACCAGTATTTTGTAGACGAGCAGCGTTTTGGACCATATGCCTTGTGGCATCACAAACACTTTTTTGAACCGGCAGAAAACGGCGGAACAAAAATGACAGACATTGTACATTACGCGATACCTTTTGGGTATCTAGGCCGTATTATGAATAAATTAGTGGTAAATAAAAAGATTAATGGCATTTTTGACTTTCGTCGTACTAAAATCGAGGAATTGTTTAATTTAAAATTACACCATTTTTAAAACATCGCTTGTCATTCCGCAGGGATCTCAGTGCCAAAAATTGCAACTTTAGATTACTACGTAAATGATAAAATTGCTTAAAAATGTAAAACTTGTTAAGAATTTAAACACATAGAAACATAGATTTATAAATTATAGAAAAAGCGTTTCACTTGTATAAAACACATAGCTATGTGTGAGAAACCAGCTTCTTAAACTTATTCTTTAAACAAAAATTAAGATCTATGTTTCTATGTGTTAAAATCATACACAAATGATGACAAAACAAAAAGTTATCCTTTTCTGGTTCCGGCGTGATTTGCGTTTAGAAGATAATACAGGATTGTTTCATGCCTTACAATCAGGTTTAACTGTAATTCCGTTGTTTATTTTTGATGATGAAATTCTGGAAAACCTGCCTCAAAATGATGCGAGAGTAAGCTTTATTTACGATTCACTTGAAAAAATAAATACGGAACTTAAAACAATTGGTTCTTCAATTCTAATCAAAAAAGGAAAAACCTTTGAAGTCTGGCAATCACTTTTACAAGAATTTGATATCCAGAATATTTTCTTTAATAAAGATTATGAACCGTATGCCATTACACGGGATTTGGCAATTGGTCAATTATTAAAAGAAAATAATATAGAAGCGTTTTCCTTTAAGGATCATGTGATTTTTGAAGAAAAAGAAATTACAAAAGCGGACGGACTTCCGTACACGATTTACACACCCTATAAAAATAAATGGCTGGAGAAATACCATCTTTCAGGACAAGCTCCTGAATATGATACAAAGCTCTTTTTACATAATTTTACCAAAATACAATTTCCTTTTCCTGAATTATCCCAAATCGGTTTCGAAAGAAGCGGTATTAAAGTACAGCCGCACAACTTAACGCAAATTGCCAATTATAAACAAACAAGGGATTTTCCGGCTTTAGACAGCACCTCTTATTTGTCGCCGCATCTGCGTTTTGGCACTGTGAGTATTCGGAAATTAGTGAATTGGGCCAACAGGAAAAACCAGACTTTTTTAAGCGAACTGATCTGGAGGGAGTTTTTTATTCAGATTCTTTTTAATTTTCCCAGAGTTGTGAATCACAATTTCAAACCGGCATATGATGGCATTCAGTGGCGCAATAACGAAGATGATTTTAAACGCTGGTGTTCTGGAACTACAGGATATCCGATGGTGGATGCCGGAATGCGGCAATTGAACAAAACCGGATACATGCACAACCGTGTGCGTATGGTAGTAGCCAGTTTTTTATGCAAACATTTGCTCATTAACTGGCAATGGGGAGAAGGGTATTTTGCCGAAAAACTATTAGATTTCGAATTGGCGTCTAACGTAGGCAACTGGCAATGGGCTGCAGGAACAGGCTGTGACGCTGCACCCTATTTCAGGGTTTTTAATCCGGAAATTCAACTGAAGAAATTCGACGAAAAAGGAATTTACATCCGCAAATGGATTCCTGAATTTGATATGGCTTACAATGAACCTATGATTGAGCATGCTTTTGCAAGGGATCGCGCTATTGCGACTTATAAGGAGGGGATTATTAAGTAATTTTCGTCTGAAGTCATTTCGAGCAACCAAGCAATCTAATACCCTATATCTTTGAGCATGAATATTGATTATTATGACTGTCAATCTGGTTTGCAACGAGTACTTATTTAAAATGCAAACTAAATAAAGCGTTTACAACGCGTCTTTACAGATAATTAAGTAAAAATGTTAGTCTATAACATTAAACGCATTATTACTATACTGGGCGTTCCCGAACTTATTGCAAAACTCCAAAAATGGAACTCACCCTACAAGGCAAAAGTCTTGTTTTTAGTGGAAACGATTTATTTAAAGTTAAATAAAGCTAACAATTTTTCTCAGACCAAATTAGCCGCCTGAAAAAAGAGCCTTCTCAAAAGGTTTTATTTGAATTACAGTATCGCAAATTTTGAAGATTTAAATCGAAAAAAGAGGTTTTTTCACAGCCTGACGTTTGGTCGCTTGCCGAGGTTGGAAAATTTGAAGAAGGCTATTTTCTACCGAAAAGATATATAATAAAAACGCTAATTACATTAAAATTGTAATCACGCCTAAGAGTTGTGTTAGCCGGAGTTTTTTTCTAATAATAAGTTATTGTTCTTTTGATTAAATTTTTAAAATCTTGTGTTGATT
>NZ_JBDTTP010000055.1:0-28471 GCF_039930565.1 Flavobacterium sp.
GTTCATAGTATGGTTGACTTTTTTTTATTACTTAAAATTTCCGGTGCAGGCGATGAACTTCAGGGTATCAAACGAGGCATTATGGAAATGGCCGATGCCATTGTCATCAACAAAGCGGATGGCGATAATATAAAAAAAGCCAATTTAGCTAAAGTTGAATTTAATAGAGCTTTGCATTTATTCCCTTCCAAAAAATCAAGCTGGCAGCCAAAAGTCACGACTTGCAGTTCCATCACAAAAGAAGGAATTCCTGAAGTTTGGAAAACAATTTCAGATTATTTTAAACATACAAAAGAAAATAATCATTTTACAGAAAACAGAAAAGATCAGAATTATTTTTGGATGATAGAAACTATCAATGAACAACTGAAAAACAATTTCTACAATCAGCCGGAAATTATTTCGCAATTGGAAGCAACCAAAAAAGCGGTGCAAAATAATGAAATATCACCTTTTGCAGCCGCTCAGTTTTTATTGAACGAATATAAAAAAAGCTTATAATTCTTTTTTCAAATTCATTTATTTTACATTAATTGAAATTGTATAAGCCTCTTCACTTTCCTGAATAGCATATTTACCAGGAATTAAAATATCTGAATTGAATTTTAAAGATTTAACTAATTCCGGTTGTATAGTCTGTCCTTCAGGTATTACATAAACTTCTCCATTTCGTAATAATACTTTTTTATGTTCTTCCGTTAAAGCACTTTTTTGAATTTCTATAATAAAATTTCCTTTTTCATTTGTAACACGTACTGGCGTTCCGTCAGAGTCTGGCTTTGCAAAGCCCCATATGTAACGAACAAAATTACAAAACCCTTCTGGCTGGCTGCAGTCAATATTATGCGCTCCCCAATCTCGCACAATAACTCCTTCATAATGAGGTAAATATCTTTTAGTATTTACCTGATTTTGCTGCTCTGTGTTTAATAACTCAGTATTTGGATTTTCAACAGGCTCAGGTTCTGCATTGCAACCGATAAAAAAAGCTGCAAACACAAAAACTAACATTACTCTTTTTATTTTTCCAAACATTAAATATGAAGTCGATAATACTTCAGATTCTTTTAAAATTAGTTGTACATTTTTCATAATAAATATAATTTAATTGCCCCTACTCTATTACTGGCTTTTCAGGTTACGCCTTTTGGTTTATTGTATATCAATTAAATTATTTTTTTGTTACCCTTTCGTTTGAATTTTAATACAAAAAAAAGCTGTTAAGTATGAAATTACACCTAACAGCTTTTTTTATAAATAAATTGAAACCTATTTTTTCGTATCTCTAAGCTTGTACTTATTTTGTTTATACAAATTGCCCGCAGTGATAACATGTGCCAAAGCATCTTTTGCTAGTTCTTCGTTTAATTTAACGGGAAGTAAAGTTGTATCGTTTTTAATTTCGAATTGCAGCGGTTTCAAATTGGGCTGCATAATCACCACCTGATTTTCGACTCTAAATGCATTGATATCATTAAATTGCATAATAGATCTTCCCTGAGTTTTTGCATCTAACTGATTTAGATTTCTCCCAACCATTGGTGTTTCAAAAGAAAGTCCCAAATAACTCAATAATGTGGGCGGAATATCAATCTGGCTGGCTAATTTACTATATGAAATTCCTTTTGGAACTCCCGGTCCCAATATTAAAGCCGGAATATGGAATTTGTTTATTGGCACTAAATTCTTTCCGTATGTTCTGGTATTGTGATCCGCAATTACAATGAAAACAGTGTTTTTAAAATAAGCCTCTTTTTTTGCCATTTCGAAGAATTTTCCAATCGAAAAATCAGCATATTTCATGGCATTATTTACTGTTGCGGGTTTCTTGTCGTATCCCTTAATTCTTCCTTCCGGATATTCAAAAGGTTCATGATTAGAAGTTGAAAACATTAAAGAGAAAAATGTTTTATCCCCTTTTGCCTTAAAATAATTATTTGCTTTCGTTACCAAATCTTCATCTGAATACCCCCAGGTTCCTTTGAAAGCATATTTTTTTCCATCACCATCAAAATCTTCCTGATCAACAATATCTTCAAAACCATTTCCATTAAAAAAGGAAGCCATATTGTCAAAATTAGCCATTCCTCCGTAAATAAAACTGGTATCATATCCTTTTTGCTTTAAAGCACCCGCCAATGTAAAAAAACCTTGTTGCGAATTTCCAAGTTTTACAACACTTTCTGATGGTGAAGGCAAAAATCCGGTTACAACCGCTTCAATTCCGCGAACGCTTCGGGTCCCTGTGCAATATAAATTCGTGAATAACAAACCTTCTTTCGATAATTTGTCAAATTCGGGAGTTAGTGGTTTTCCACCCAAAATCCCAACATATTCTGCTCCTAAACTCTCCTGTAGAAAAATCACCAGATTGTATGGTTTTTTCATAACAGAATCAGGCTGCTGTAGATGCAAAAACGGAATTTCAGCATTCGTAAAATCATTCGGACCTCCCATCATGTATTTTTTTACACGCGCAATTGCTTCGGCCTCATCCATTTTGCCATACATCTTGGTATTGCCTTCGTTTTTAATCGAATAAGCAGCAAATGCAACGGTATAAAATGAATTTAAACCTAAAGTATTGGTTAGCTGATCAGTTGAAAAAACAGCATTACTGGCATTAATGGGACGTTTTGAAGTAAGACTTGAACGGGCTCCAAAAAACAACAAAAAAGCTACTAATGGAAAAAACATCAATTTGAATTTATAGTCGACACTTTTTGTATGAAAATATTTTTTTCCTTTCTTAAAGGCGAAATAGAGCACTACACCTAAAATTAAAAAAGTAATAATGATAGAAGTCAGGTAGCTTTTTAAAAGCATTCCAACTACTTCTTTAGGATAAATAAGATAATCCAGAAAAATCTTATTCGGACGCGTATCGTATTGTTTTACAAAATCCGGGGTTGCCAATTCTACAAAAAGAATCAGAAAAAGAAATAAAAAGCTATAAATTACTAAAAACGAATTAGTGAATCGTAACCATTTATTGGGTAAAAAAGTAATTAAAACAGCAGGCAGAAAAGACAAATAACACAGTAAAATCAGATCCATTCGAAGACCGATTGGAAAAATATACCAGAAATTGGGTGTTTCGACAACTCTGTCTTTAAAAATAAAAAATAAAAATATCCTACTTAAGGTAGTGATTAGCAATCCGATTACAATAAAATTAAAAATCGGTTTTAAAAAACGTAGTTTTTTCATTAGGTGGTTTTGGTTGAGATACACTTAGAGACGTTTACTTTGAGTTTCTACTCTTCGTAACGTTTTATTTCTCTGTCATAAAACTCATTAGCCAAGACAATCAGCCCTTCCATTTCAGAATTTAATTCGGCTTCGTCAAGATCTTCTGCTTCTTCCATAAACTCTACCTCATCATCTTTTAAATTGATAATAAATCTTGGGTAATCAAGGTGAACGATGAAAATATCATCCGGGAAATCAGTATTGTCTCCGAGTAAAAATTTAGGTAATTCCATTTTGTTTTATTTTAGGCTTCAAATTTAAGTATTTGTAACCGAATTATTAATTAATCTTTTGGTTAAGTAATGAAAGCGAATGTACAAAAATACTGCTGCAGAAGTTAGCCCGGCCAAAAGTCCGATCCAGACTCCTTCAGCTTTCCATGAAGTATATTCTCCCAAATAATAGGAAATCGGGAAACCAATGACCCAGTACGCCACAAAAGTAATATACATAGGAACTTTTACATCCTGTAATCCGCGCAAAGCTCCAAGAACAACAACCTGAATTCCGTCAGAAATTTGAAATACAGCTGCAATTAAAAGTAGTTTTGATGCAATACTGATTACTTCATTATTATCCAGTATTTGCCCTTCATTTTCCATGTTTAAAAAAAAAGGAGGCAGTAAATTATGGAAAGCGATAAATAGTATTGCAAAAACGGTTTCTATTATAATCGCGAGCAAAAAAATAGATCGTGCCACGACTACTAATTTTTTATAATCCTGTAATCCTCTTTGATTACTAACTCTGATCATTGAAGTAACACTTAATCCCATTGCAAACATAAAAGTTATCGAAGCCAGACTTAAGGCAATTTGATTCGCAGCCTGACTGGTTTTGCCTATATTTCCGCAAAGCCAGATAGAAGCTGTAAACAAGACGACTTCAAAAAGCATTTGCATGGCGGATGGAAATCCGATATTTATTATTTTTTTTATCGTTTCTTTCTTAATTTCATCAAAACTGAAATCCTTGAAAAATCGTTTCAGATCATTTCTTCGGGACAACATAATATGCATGAACATGACTAAAAATATCCTGGAAATTACAGTTCCTAAAGCTGCTCCGATAATTCCCATTTTAGGAAAAATCCAAATACCATAAATCAATACATAATTAATTCCTACATGCAGCAAATTGGCCATAACCATAGCGTACATCGAATATTTGGTCATCGATAATCCGTCAGCAAATTGTTTATACCCCTGATAGATAATTAAAGGAATCAGCGAGAAAGCAACCCAGTCAAGATAAGGCTTTGCAAGTGCAATAACATCTGCCGGCTGATGCAGCAACTCCATTATTGGTTTTGCCAACACAACTGTTCCGAACAGGGTTAATCCTAAAATGGTACACAAAAATAAACCATGATGAAAGGCAGACCTAATTTTACTGTCGTTTTTCTCCGCATCACCTTCAGCGACGATTGGCGTAATGGCTGTAGAAAATCCAATTCCTAACGACATCGCGATAAATATCATACTGTTTCCCAAAGAAACTGCTGCTAATTCAGTACTTCCTAATTTACCCACCATTATATTATCCACCATACCTATTAAGGTATGCCCAACCATTCCTAATATAACAGGATAAGCTAATCTTAAATTATAGGAAAACTCTTTTGTATACTGCGCTAATTTCAATTTTCTCAATTTTTAAGTGGGCAAAGATAACGAGAACGCTTTTTAATTCCTGCAGAATCATTAAATTATAACTCATTTAGAATAGTATTTTGCACAAACCTCAGCATTATATAACTATTAGAAAAAATTCTATAACATTATATCAAAACACTAATAATACTTTTACACCATAATAATCATTAAAAATAAAAATTAGAATGAAAAACTTAAAAAACCTCAGAACACTATTTTTTGCAGCGTTTGCATTAGCTCTTACAAGTACAACTTTTGCTCAAAGTACTGAAGCTACCAACTATAATCAAGGATTTAAATTAGGATTTGGTGTAAGTGCAGGAATTCCGACTGATGGTGATGATTACGATTGGGCTCTTGGAGGTGATGTAAGATTACAATACGATTTATCTAAAAGAACATCTTTAACGCTAACAACTGGTTTTACTAATTTATTTGTTGGAGATGATTTACCAGATTTAGGATTTATTCCTGCAAAAGCTGGTTTCAAAGCTTTCTTTTGGGAAGATCAATTTTATGTAATGGGAGAAGTAGGTGCTGCTTTTGCAGTAACTAACGATTACAACGAAACTTCTTTATTATGGGCTCCAAGTATTGGATATGCAGGTAAAAATATTGATATCAGTGTAAAATATGAGGATTATGACAAATTCGAAACTAATCAGATTGCACTTCGTGTAGCGTATGGTTTTGATTTGTAAAATAAAAACTTATTTTATATTTTGAATTAGTAAACCCGACAGATTTAAGAATCTGTCGGGTTTTATATTGTAAACTATTTTGGTTTCTAACTCTCGCTCAATTGCTTTTTATACATTTCAAAATTGGCTTTTATTTTGTCATCCAGTTCCGGTTCTTTTATGTCTGTATGTTTCTGCATCTCTTCCCAAATGATTTTCGCTACAATATAACGTGCCATTTCTTTATCATCTGCCGGAATTACATACCAGGGTGCATAATCTGTAGAAGTTTCATTTATGGCTTCTTCATAATATTTTTGATATTCATCCCAATGCTCTCTTTCTTTCAGATCTCCGGGAGAGAATTTCCAATTGTGTTTTCCTTCTTCTAAACGGCGTAATAATCGTTCACGTTGTTCTTCTTTACTTAAGTGCAGAAAAAATTTCATTACAATGATTCCGTTGGATGTAATATGCTTTTCAAAGTTATTAATTTGTTTAATTCTATTCTTCCAAAATTTAGGTGTTATATCTTTTACTGAATTAATCCCGGGTAAATTCTCTGCCAGAATAAATTCCGGATGCACGCGTGTTACCAAAACATTCTCGTAATGCGTACGGTTAAAAATGGCAAATTTTCCTTTTTCAGGCAAAGCAATATAATGTCTCCACAAATAATCGTGTTCTAATTCGGTCGAATTGGGTGTTTTAAAACTATGCACCACTACCCCACGAGGGTTAAATTCCTTAAAAACTTCCCTGATCAGACTGTCTTTTCCGGAAGTATCCATTCCCTGAAGGCAAATTAAAACACCATATTTGTTATGTGAATACATTACATCCTGCAAATCGCTCAGTTTTGCCTGAACTTTATCCAGTTTTTCCTCTTTTTCATCATCACTTGCTTCAATTTTAAGCGAAGTTGGAGTCTTGGACAACTTTATTTTATCTGTAACTTTAAAATCATTTGGATCTATAGATTTCATATATGTAAATTTTATTTTTGATTGGTCATATATGGGATCGCTATGAATTTTTTTGTTTCCACAAACTTTTATTATACCAGCGATTTCATATATTTCATTTTTTTGTAATAGTAAATATAGTATTTTTACGAAGCATATTCCTGCTATTCATTGCAATACTTTTTCAATAAATTGTTTTTCCTAAGCCATAAAAAAGCTTACGCTGGTCGCTTTATTATGTCAGGAAAAAATTCAATTTCTTATCAAAGTATTTTCATTGCTATCAGGGCTAGGATTCAGTATTCAAAAGAGCATTTATTTTCGCTAGACAAATTTAATTTCTAATGAACAAAATATTCCTAATACTTTTTTTCTTCTGTTTAAATCAAACTTTTTGTCAAAATAAAGATGAAGATTCTGAACAGAAGATTCAGCATAAAATTTACAGTAAATGTTTTGAGAGCCTGAAACCAATCTCAGAAATAGAAAATCATCAACCTTTGAAAATTATATCTTTTTGTAGTTTATTAGAATGCGTTATGGGTTTTGAATATGCAAAAGACGAAAAAACCATTCAGGATGCAATTTCAAAAAGAGCTGTCGAAATATCAGTTCTTCTTTATAATGAAGGAACTCCGGTATATTTAACAAGCGGAATGGATAGTTCATATGAAGCTTAAAAGAAAAACTAAAACATAATTGACGACAATAATTTAGTGTATATTTCAGTTGCAGAATGTTTATCAACAAGTTCCTTACAAACAATAAAAAAAATTATCAACGAACAAACTTTAAAATTAATTAAAAAAAAATAAGTCTTAATTCCAATTCAAAGACTTCAAAACAACATTCATGGAAAAATTCACATTAGAAATAGTATTTCAAATCATCGGAATCGGTTCGGCATCCGGATTGTTCTTCAATAACGATTCCCTTTATATTATTGGCGACAACAGCGGTTTTTTATACGAATACAACATCCAGGATCAGCAATTAAGCCATCATCCCTTAATCGATAATCCGTCGCAAAACATTCCCAAAAAAATCAAACCCGATTTTGAGTCCATAACGCATCATAACGATACTTTATATGTTTTTGGTTCCGGCTCAACCGAAAACCGAAACAGAATGATTGAATTCGATTTGAAAACCAAAACCATTTCACAAAAAAACGATCTGGTTGATTTGTATGCCCTGATGCAAAGTTTCGGAGAGATCAAACCTGAAGATTTCAATCTGGAAGGTGCTATTTTTGATGGTGAAAACTGGTATTTATTCAATCGCGGCAACGGAATATCCAACAAAAACACCATTTTTACTATTCATGCCAAAAAACTTAATGAGGAATTTGCATTGGTGGCAACCAATTATAAATTACCTAAAATAAAAGGCGTTCGTTCCAGTTTTACCGATGCAATTTTGGTTGAAGATAAAATCTATTTTCTTGCAACGGCCGAAGATACACAATCAACTTACGATGACGGCGAAGTTCTTGGAAGCTTCATTGGAAGAATTGATCTTAAAACCATGAAAATCGATTTTACCCAAAAAATCACTTCAACCAATAAATTTGAAGGATTGACTTTCTACAAAAAATCAAATGATAAAATTGAGTTTTTACTTTGCGAGGATAATGACACGGAGCTTTTAGAAACTAAGATTTATAAATTAATTCTGCCAATTAAATAAATGCCCAACAATACAAATTCAACCAAAAATCATATAGTAATAGTCGGTATACTAATTTCTATATTACTTCCATTTCTGGCTATTCTTTCCTCCTATCTATTCAAGCAAACCGGATTTACAGGTGAAATCAAATTCTTCATCTCGAGAATTTGTATCTGGTTCTCATTACTTTTATTATTTCTTTATAATTACAAAATAGAGAAATTACCATTCCTTTTATGGACAGAAAAACAATATTCGTTTTCCCCTTTCGTAATTGCAGTTTTTGAAACATTCCTTAAACTATTTATTGCAGTTATTATTGTTGGCAGCATCATTTTACTGTTTAAAATTAAGGTAGAAAGTGTAGTGCTGAATAAAGCTTTGGCGCTTTTTAAAAATAATTATTTTCTGCTGTTTTTTACCTGCGTAACTGCTGGCATTACCGAGGAATTATTTTTTCGCGGATATCTTTTGCCCAGATTAGCAATAGTACTTAAAAATACAAAACTGGCTATAGTATTGTCAAGTCTTCTTTTTGGACTTATGCATTATGGTTACGGAACTTTGTTTCAAATGATTGGTCCGGCAGTTATTGGATTAGTACTTGCGTTTCAATATCAAAAATACCAAAACATCAAAATGGTAATTCTTTGTCATTTTCTATGGGATCTTCTTCTTTTGTCCATAAAAACAAGTTAAAATAAATCACTCATTACAAGTCTTTTACATTGTAAATTAATTTATTTTTACATTTATTTCAATTCGATCCCAACCTTTTTCATTTTTTATCTCTCTTTAGTATAAAGACAATCACTGTGATAAACGAAACACTAATTTCTAATTGCAAAAAAATGAACCGGGATGCCCAGCGTCAGGTTTATGAGCATATGGCTCCAAAATTGTATCGTCTTTGCAAACGATATCTAAAAAAGGAAGAAGAAATTGAAGAAGCTTTGGCAGATGCTTTCTACACTATTTTCACTAAACTGGATCAACTTAAAGAAGAGAAAGCTTTTGAAGCCTGGTCAAGGAAAATAACCGTCAATCACTGTTTGGCAACTATTAAGAAACATACCAATTTCAACATGTATCTTGATGATGTCAAATTGCTGTCACAACCTTTTACAGATGAAATAAATTCGCTGGAAGAAGAAGATTTACTCAATTTACTCAACCATATTCCCGACGGCTGCAAAACCGTTTTCAATCTTTTTGTTATTGAAGGTTTTGCACATAAGGAAATAGCCAACATGCTTAACATCTCTGAAGGGACTTCAAAATCACAATTGAATGCGGCTAAAACCAAGCTGAAGGAATTAGTAAACAAATTGTATTATCAAAAAGCAAAGTAGTCATGGACAATCAGGATAAAATATTCGATAAATTTAAAGAAGCCGCGCACAACTCGGAACAAAAGGACTTTCCTGCAATGGATAAAGTCTGGTCGCGCGTTGAAGATAAACTGGACAAAAAAGAAGACAAAAAAACCATCTCGTTATGGAAAAAAATAGCCATTGCCGCTTCTCTGTTACTATTGATTTCTCTTGGATCACAGTTTTTAAGATCCGATAAGAAAAATACAATTCAGAATCAGGATGTTGTAGTTAATGAAAAAGATATTCAAAATAAAGCCTCAAAAAAAGACAATGCTGTTGTAGCAAAAGAAGCTGAAATAGTTTCCCAGGCTGAAGCAACTGAAATCTTAAATAATCAAATTAGGCAAAAACAAAAAGTAGCCTTTCAGGAGATCCAAATCCAGAATGCTGAACCAATAGGAACCGGAACTTCAGATATGATGGCAGATGAAGTTTATAACCCCGCGCCTGTTCAAACCCAAGCTGAAAATGATGAAGAAGAAAATTCAGCCGCAAAAGGAAAAATGGAAATGATGAATGGCTATTCAGAATCAAAAGAAAAAGAATCTGCTAAAGTCGCTTTTGCTGCCAAACAATCTCAAATGGTTAAAAAGAGTGCTCCATTGGTGATTCTTAACGGCAACGCCATTGCTCATAAAGACGATGCAAAAAGGGATAAAATGATGCAGGATGAACTTCCTAATTTAAGTCCCGAAAATGTAGAATCGCTGGTTGTATTAGATGAACCTTTATATATTATTGACGGAATTTATTATTCAGAGAATGATCTGTTCGGCAATAATCCAACAAGTCCTTACGCTCCTTTGAACAAGCAGGAAATCAAAACCATTACGATTCTTCAGGATCTTGAAGCCACATCTAAATACGGCGAAAAAGGAAAAAAAGGAGTTGTAATTATCACCACAAAAAACGGAAAACCGGCTTTGAAAAAATAGCCAAAACCACAACATTAATTTAAAATCTTACTATCATGAAAAACGTAAAACTTATTTCATTAGCCCTTTCTATGCTTATATGTTTCGTAACAGCTGCACAGGAAAAAACAATTACAGGAATGGTTGCAGATGAAAACAGACAACCACTTCCAGGTGCGAATGTTACCAATCAGAACTCTAAACAAACCACTCAAACCAATTTTGATGGAAAGTACAGCATTCAGGCACAAAAAGGAGATCTCTTGATTTTTAATTACATTGGGTATGAAACTCAAAGACAAAAAGTAGAAAACGCAACAACGATAAATATCAAACTGCTTCCTGCTTTTCAAAGTCTGAATGAAGTTGTCGTTGTAGGTTACGGAACCAGTTCTGACGAATATGAAAACAATAACTACAGCCCATCAAAACGAAAAGAAAAAAAAACTTCTGCTCAAATGCTTCAGGGCACAATTGCGGGTATTCAGGTTTCTCAAAATAGCCCATATACACCAAGCCCTGTAACTATTAGGGGTGTTGCCACAATTTCATCTAAAAATGAGCCTTTGTATATTATTGATGGCGTTCGGGCAAATGCAGATCAAATTGCTCAAATCAATCCGAATGACATTAAAGATGTCAAAGTTTTAAAAGATTCAGAATCAACTTCTGTTTATGGAAGTAAAGGTGCAAACGGCGTTGTTGTGATAGCTACTAAAAATGATCTTTATAAAAATCTTACGGAAAAAGAACTGAATACCAAATTAAAACACATTGATCCTATTCTGCCTGAACAAGTAAATCAGGAAGATTATGATACTTTCATTGAGAATGCTTTTGAAAGTCCGAAAACGGCTCCGCTTTCTACTTTTTCTATTGATGTTGATAATGCATCTTATACGAATGTGAGACGTTTTATCAATAACGGGCAAGCAGTTCCAAAAGATGCAGTTCGTGTTGAGGAAATGGTTAATTTCTTCAAATACAATTATCCACAGCCAAATGACCAGCATCCATTTTCTATCAATACTGAGTTGAGTGATTCTCCGTGGAACGCTAAAAGCCAGGTTTTAAAAATTGGCTTGCAGGGAAAAAATATTCCGACAGATGATTTACCGGCTTCCAATTTAGTATTCCTAATTGATGTTTCAGGTTCCATGAGCGAACCTAACAAATTACCATTATTAAAGCAATCCCTGAAAATATTAGTAAATGAATTACGAACAAAAGATAAAGTGGCAATCGTTGTTTATGCAGGAGCGGCAGGATTGGTTTTATCTCCAACATCCGGAGACGAGAAAAAAACAATTGTAGAGGCTTTAGATAAATTGAGTGCAGGTGGAAGTACTGCCGGTGGAGCCGGAATTAATCTGGCTTATAAAATTGCTTCTGAAAATTTTATTAAAAACGGAAATAACAGAGTTATACTTGCCACGGATGGTGATTTTAATGTTGGCGGTTCTTCCAATACAGATATGGAAAAATTAATTGAAGAAAAGAGAAAATCAGGCGTTTTCCTGACTTGTCTGGGTTATGGAATGGGAAATTATAAAGACAGTAAAATGGAAACCTTAGCGGATAAAGGAAACGGAAATTACGCTTATATCGATAATATACAGGAAGCGAATCGTTTTCTTGGCAAAGAATTTAAAGGTTCGATGTTTGCCATTGCAAAAGATGTAAAAATTCAGATTGAGTTTAATCCCAAACAAGTTCAGGCGTATCGATTGATTGGTTATGAAAATAGAAAATTGCGCCCTGAAGATTTTAAAAATGATGCCATTGATGCAGGAGAATTAGGAAGTAATCATACCGTTACGGCTTTGTATGAAATTATTCCCTCAGGAATTCAAAGCGATTATTTAAAACAACAGCCTGATGATTTAAAATATACCAAAGTTCAGGAAACTTCCAATACTTATAATGGAGAACTGGCGACCATAAAATTCCGCTACAAAAAGCCTGACGGAGATAAAAGTATCGAAATGGTGAATGTAATTCCAAACAAATCAGTCGCTTTGGAAAAAGCAACAGAAGATTTTAAATTCAGCAGTGCCGTTGCCTGGTTCGGATTAAAATTAAGGGATTCTAAATTAATCTCGAATAAATCATCAGAAGATATTTTGAAATTAGCAAAACAAGGATTGACAAACGATAGCGAAGGCTACAAAGCCGAATTTATTCGCCTTGTTGAAGCCGTAAAACTGGATTATTAACAACTATTTCTTTACATTTGAATTTGATTATAAACACAAAAATTATAATAAACTAATATCAATCAATTTCAAATAAAATTTCATGAATCCTATTTTAAATCAGAATCTCTTTCTTGTAAAAGAACACATCGGAATGTTTAAGGCGGCTAATAATTATGATATTTATGATCCTGCCAGCAATCAGATTATTATGAATTGCAGAGAGAATAGTTTAGGCATTTTTACTAAAATATTACGTTTTACCGATTATAAAAGAATGACACCTTTTAATGTTGAAATTACCACTGCATCCGGTGAAAAATTAATTTCGGTAAAACGTGGCGTTGCTTTATTTCGCTCAACGGTTCATGTTTTTGATGAAAAAGAAAGATTAGTGGGGACTTTCAAACAGAAATTTTTCTCTTTTGGAGGAAGATTTGAAATTCTTGATAAAAATGAAAGACCCGTTTGTACGCTGCAGGGAAAATGGACCGGTTGGGATTTTAAATTCACACATGAAAATAAGCAATTGGCCCAGGTAAATAAAAAATGGGCCGGAATGGGTAAAGAATTTTTTACCAGTGCTGACAATTATGTTCTTCAGATTGAAGAAGCTGTAGCAGCAGATTCTCCAATCAGACAATTAATTCTCGCAGCTGTTATGTGTATTGATATGGTTTTGAAAGAATAAAAAGTTGTTAAACTTAGTTTAAGAAAATAGCTATAAGCATCATTTTAGTTTACAAAAGCAGTATTTTTGTATATTATCAAAATGATGCTTTTTTGTATTTTTAAATATTAATCATGACAGACTTAAAAAATAAAAATGCCCTTATTACGGGAGCCGGGAAAGGAATAGGAAAAGCGATTGCCATTGCTTTAGCCAAAGAAGGCGTAAACGTAATTCTGGTTTCAAGAACCCAGTCCGATGTTGATCAGCTGGCAATTGAAACTTCTAATTTAGGTGTACGATCCTTAGCTTTATCTGCTGATGTTTCGGATATCAGTTCCATCAATAAAGCTGTTGCAACAGCTTTATCTGAATTCAAAACTATCGACATTTTAATCAACAATGCCGGAATTGCTTCTTTTGGGAAATTTCTTGAATTAGAACCCGAAGCGTGGGAAAAAATCATTCAGGTCAATTTAATGGGAACTTATTACACGACCCGTGCCATCTTGCCCAATATGATCGAAAGACAAACTGGCGACATCATCAATATTTCCTCTACAGCGGGATTAAACGGGAATGCATTTACAAGCGCTTATAGTGCTTCAAAATTTGCTGTTATGGGATTAACGGATTCTTTAATGCAGGAAATGAGAAAGCATAACATTCGTGTTACCGCATTAACTCCAAGTACTGTGGCAACCGACTTATCTCTGGAATTAAAACTAACTGATGGCAATCCGGAAAAAGTAATGCAATCAGAAGATGTAGCCGAATTGATAATTGCCCAGTTAAAACTAAATCGCAGGGTATTCATAAAAAGCAGCAGTATCTGGTCAACAAATCCTTAATTAAAATTTAGACATCAAATGGAACAATATTTAAGGCAATTGATTTCAATTGCATTTACAGACAAAAAAGAAATCTTTACCGGTTTCCTGATCGATTACTCAGATGATTGGATTCTACTCAAAAACAACCCTATTGATTTTGTAATTGACGGTTTTGTAATTTTAAAAAACAAAAACATCGAAGCCATCGAAAGAGACGAAGAATTGGAATTTAATGAGAAAGTGATTCGCCTGAAAGGTTTAAAAACAAATTCGGAAGACATCATTCCGATTAGGGATTTAAGTACAATTCTAAATTATATCACAAACAAATACGGCATTTTTCAGATTGTCAAAAAATCTCCGAAGTCGGTTTATTTAGGAAAACTGATTGAAGTGAACGATGAAATCCTAACCATTGATTTCCTTGACATCCGGGGATCTTTTGGCGGAGAATTAAGTTTTAATCCGGAAAAAATACGGGTTATCGAATTTGATTCGGATTACATCAATTCGTTGAAATTGGTATCTGAAGAAAACCAAAAATAAATAAAATATAAAAGCCCTTGATTAAAAAGGGCTTTTATATTTTTATAAACATATGATTTAAGCTTCCGCAAATTTGTTTAAAAATTCTAAACGAACGCTTCCATCCTCGTCTATTTTTGTCAGATTGATTTGTTGCAGTGTATTAATTAATTCAGGATTCCATGGTGTTTTTACTTTGACATAATTCTCTGTAAAACCATGTATATAACCTTCTTTATTTTCACTTTCAAATAAAACAGTTCTATCTGTCCCTAACTGGCTTTCATAAAATGCACGTCGTTTTTTAACTGATAAACCACGTAACATTTTACTGCGTTTTGCTCTCACATTAGCAGGAACAACTCCGTCCATATTCGCCGCTTCTGTATTATCCCTTTCAGAATACGTAAAAACGTGCAGATAAGATATATCCATTTCATTTAAAAAATGGTACGTTTCCAGAAAATGTTCATCGGTTTCACCGGGAAATCCTACAATAACGTCAACACCAATACAGGCATGTGGCATTACTTCCCGAATCTTGTTAACTCGCTCTGTGTAAACTTCCCGCAAATAACGGCGCTTCATTAACTTTAATATAGCATTGCTACCGGATTGCAACGGAATGTGAAAATGAGGAACAAAAGTGCGGCTTTTTGAAACAAATTCAATGGTTTCGTTTTTCAATAAATTCGGTTCAATGGATGAAATTCGTAAACGCTCAATTCCTTCAACCTGATCCAATGCCTGAACTAAATCAAGGAAAGTATGTTCGTGTTTTTTATTTCCAAATTCCCCTTTTCCGTAATCACCAATATTCACACCGGTTAAAACAATCTCTTTAATATTTTGGGATGAAATTTCTTTGGCATTCTCCAATACATTCTCCAAGGCATCACTACGTGAAATTCCTCTTGCAAGCGGAATGGTACAATAGGTACATTTATAATCACAACCATCCTGAACTTTCAGAAAAGCACGGGTACGATCACCTATAGAATAACTCCCTACATAAAAATCAGCTTCAGCAATTTCACAGGAGTGCACTTCACCCATATCATTTTTGCTTAAATCATGAATATAGTCGGTAATCTTAAACTTTTCTGTAGCTCCTAAAACCAAATCAACACCATCAACAGCTGCCAATTCTTCCGGTTTTAATTGTGCATAACAGCCTACAGCAGCAACAAAAGCCTTATCATTAAGTTTCATTGCTTTTTTAACTACTTGTTTAAATTGTTTATCAGCATTTTCAGTAACAGAGCAGGTATTGATAACATAAATATCAGCTACTTCCTCAAAATCAACACGATCAAAACCTTCATCATTAAAATTTCGGGCAATGGTGGAGGTTTCTGAAAAATTCAGTTTGCAACCCAGTGTGTAAAAGGCAACTTTTTTTCTGTTTTCCATAGGAATGAACTACGTTTTAAGTAGTTGATAATTATAATTTCTGTTAATTAAGAAGTCTGCAAATTTACATACAATATTCCTTAAAATAAAATCTATAATATATTAAAAATCAATATTTTGCATCAAACAAATATTAATTCAACAGCAAAAACGATCATCATTAAAACATTTAATTTCAAATCAAATCAAAAAATAATATTTACAAAAGACATAAAGCACTATAAATCAATTAAAAAAGACCCAAAAGAGTAAATAAAACGGATATAAAACATCTTTTTAAATTTTAAATCTATTTTTTTTAATATTCAATTTTGTTAACATTGATTTTAAATGTAAATTCACGCTTGAAAATTACAATGAAAATTAATTTGTAACAAAATATAAATCAGTGATAACAATTTTTAAATTCATGCGTTAGTTATTTTGTTTTTGTTTAGATTAAATTTGAAAGAATAAATGGGCAAGCCGAAAACCAATCAGAGTAGGCAAATTTTAAAAAAAATCCTCTTATGAAAGCATTTTTCCCCACAATCTGCTTAATGCTATTGACCGTTTTCAGTTCGCATTCACAAATAACGCCCAACAATGGAAATCCATTTCCAACTATCAGCACTTTGACAACATGGGCAAGTTTGAATTCTCAGTCACAATTTGATATTGCAATTCGTGCTGTTGGATTTAAATTTGAAGTAAAAGAACCAGGTGAAGGATCTACTGCATTTACTTACATAAGAAAAGTAGTGGTTAATGAAGTCAATTATACGGACCGAATTGTCTACCGAATCACAAATAATAATTCTGCCAGCATCATATCTTTAGTGACAGCTTCTACGGACTTGGTGAGTTTATACACACCACAATTGGCAACATTTAAAAACAACAACTGTAAAACGGAAATGTCTAAAGACAAAAACACCACCTGCAGCTGTTATGAAAGTGCTAATTTTGCAATCGATCTTTGCGATGAACGAGTAAAACTGACTATGGGTGATGGAAATAAATATTTTGTTTCTGTAGCGAAAAAATAATATCCCGGAACAAATCAAAATAAAAATCCCAAATTTTAAAGTTTAAAATTTGGGATTTTTTATAAAAACTATATCTTTGGATTTTTTAGTTCATACCAGGCTTCTAATTTCCCTTCATAGTCAAAAGAATTAACATAGTGAAGACCCAGTTTTTCTAAAATTTTTCTTGAGCTTTTATTTTGTTCATCCGCAGAAGCATAAAGAACTTCAATATTCATTTCATTGAAAGCATAATTTACAAAAGCCTGTCCGGCTTCTGTTGCATAACCTTTTCCCCAATATCGTTCTATAAACCGATAACCGATTTCATAAATATTGCGATGATTATTAAGTTCAGCAGTGATAAATTTTATTCCCGACCAGCCTAAAAATTCATTAGTTTCTTTTAGAATAACAGCCCAACGACCAATACCAAATTCTTTATATTGGCTCTGGATATTTTCGATTACAGCAACACTTTCATCTATAGATTCTACTGGTTTATTTCTAATAAAAAGATGTACATTCGGATTAGAGTCCAATTCAAACATTCCTTCAGCATCAGAAAAAAGTAATTCTCTCAGAATTAATCGTTCTGTTTCAATTTGTTTTTTCATGAACAAAATCATTTAGAATATATCTTTGTACAACCTCAGCAACTCCATCGTCATTGTTGGAAGCTACAATTAAATCAGCCTTGTCTCGTAATTCAGGCATAACATTGTCAACCCAAACTCCCAAACCGGCATATTCTATCATTGTGAGATCGTTTCCTGCATTTCCAACCGCTATAATTTCACTCTGGTGAATGTTTAACTTATTGGCCAACAGCTTTAGACTCGCTGCTTTATCAATTCCATTTTGGGCAACCTCCAGGAAAAAAGGCTTCGACATGGCAACGCTTAAATGAGGCATTGCTAATTTCAAATCTTTTTCTACTTCTTTCAAATAAGTAGGCTCCGCTAATAAAATACATTTTACAGCAGGTTTTGTAACTGCTGCTTTAAAATCGGAAACTTTATTATGTAATAATCCGGTAATATCTTTTTCAATGTCAATATATTCTGAATCTGTTTCGCTTATAATTTCACCATCCAGATACGTGATGATATGTGTTTTCATTTTTACACTATAATCGTATAAATCATGAATTTGTTCCGGCGTTAAACATTGCTCAAACAAAATGAGATCCTCTTTTACGGCACTGATTACAGCACCATTAAATGAAATAATATAGAATCGTTCAAATCCAACTCTAACTCTTTAGCATAAGCAGTCATTGCAGATGTAGGCCTGCCGGAAGCCAAAACCACATATACTCCTTTGGCCTGAGCTTCAAGAAGTGATTTTTTATTTAATTCTGAAATTTTATGATCGTCTCTCAACAAGGTATCATCCATGTCGAGCACCAGCATTTTGTATTGCATTATTTTCCTTCTTATTAAAATCAACTTAAATACTCATTCTGAAATCTTCAATAACCGGATTTGCTTTGGCAAAATCAGTTTCCTGAATAAATACTTCAACGGCTAAATCTGTTTGTCCAAAACCTGCTAAACGAGCCGATTGGATATTATCTTTTTTTACAGTTTCTACTCCCGCTTTTTCTAATCTTTCCTGCAAGGCAATTGCCAACACTTCACTTCCCGAAAACACCTTCATTAATCCCATAACATTCTATTTTTTTTAATTATTTTTTTTTTGTTAATGAATTATTATTCCTCTTCAATATCGCCTTCTTCTTCGTCAAGCTCTTCTTGTCCTTCTTCATCCAATTCAAAAATATAAGGTTCCAACAAGAATTTTTCGGCCAGAATTTCAATACGTTCCGTTAATTGTTCTGCAAAAATAATTCGCTGTGTTTTTGCAATACTGTTTGAAATACGCATAATTTTGGTTTCATGGCGCAATTTTAAAATTGGATCTGCATCATCCAGAATAAACATTTTCAGGCGGTTTACATTGTATCCTGCTGTTGTAAACATATCGTTCAATTTATTTGGAGTACCAATCAGAACATCAATTCCCGTAGAAATATAGTTCTTATCGTAATCCGTATCTCCTTTATCATGAACTCCATAAACTTCAAGGTTAGCATATTTTCCGTATTTAGCAAAAAGTTCTACCATTTCTAAAACCTTGGCTTTATCTTCAACAATAATTAAAGCTCTTGGAGATTCTTCTGCCTGACCTACTAATTGCTGAATAACATTCAAGACAATTGTAGTCGATTTTCCGCTTCCTGCCGGAGAAAGAACGATACAATCGGCTCCACTTTTTATGGTTGAAAAAGTTTCCTTTTGTAACATATTTGGCTCTACTAAACCATTTTCGATTAAAGCGTCCTGTAACTTTTCGTTTATTTTTTTTAGTTTCATTCTTAATGATTAAAAGATTTAAAAATTGAAAAATAGAAAATTTAAGCTTAAGCCAAATCTTTGAATCGTTCAATTTTGAAATCATTAAATTTATTTACTTGCAAACATTGTAACATCAGTTTCAGAGATTTCATTTCCACCCAGGATAATTAATCTTTCCACTACATTTCTAAGTTCACGGATATTCCCTGTCCAGTCGTATTCCTGCAATAACTGTATGGCTTTCGCCGAAAACACTTTAACCACATTCCCCTGTTCCGAAGCAATTTTCTCTGCAAAGTGTCTTACCAAATCTGGAATATCATCCCTGCGGTCATTCAATGCCGGAACCTTAATTAAAATGACCGCCAGTCTGTGGTATAAATCTTCACGAAAACGGCCTTCGGCAATTTCAGTTTTCAGATCCTTATTAGTTGCCGCTACTACCCTCACATCCACTTTGATATCCTTCTCAGCTCCCACTCTGGTAATCATACTTTCCTGAAGGGCACGTAAAACTTTGGCTTGCGCCGAAAGACTCATATCGCCAATTTCATCCAGAAAAATAGTTCCCTTATCTGCTGCTTCAAACTTTCCGGCACGATCTTTCACTGCTGATGTAAATGCGCCTTTTACGTGTCCGAATAATTCACTTTCAATTAATTCACTTGGAATCGCAGCACAATTTACTTCGATTAAAGGAAAATTGGCACGTTCGCTTTTTTCATGCAATTGATGTGCTACTAATTCTTTTCCTGTTCCGTTTGGCCCCGTTATTAAAACTCTGGCTTCGGTTTGGGCTACTTTGTCAATCATCACTTTAATATGATTGATAGCTTCACTTTCACCAACCATTTCGTAGTTCTTACTGACTTTTTTCTTTAAGATTTTATTCTCAGCTACTAGTTGTTTTTTATCCAATGCATTGCGAACAGTATTGAGTAAACGATTTAAATCAGGTGGTTTTGAGATATAGTCAAAAGCGCCTAAACGCATGGTATGAATAGCCGTTTCCATATCACCATGACCGGAAATCATGACCATCGGAATCTCCGGTTTTATTTTTTTTACTTCTTCCAAAACCTCAACACCATCCATTTTTGGCATTTTGATATCGCACAAAACCAAATCGTAATCGTTATTTTTTATTTTTTCCAGACCTGCAGCACCATCGTCGGCTTCATCAACCTGATACGTATCATTTTCTTCTGATAATATTTTTACCAAAACTCTTCTGATCGCTGCTTCGTCTTCTATAATTAATATTTTACTCATTCTTAGTAATTTTCAATTTTAAAAATTCCAAAAGACAATTATTTTGAATTTGGATTTTATTCCGATTCCTTTTAGAATTGGAATTTAATATTTAAGCCATCTGTACAATTCTTTCCAGGTTGGTTTTTTGCCGTACATTAAAATACCTACGCGGTAAATTTTGGCAGCGAACCAGACCACAAGGAAAAACGTAGCAAACAATAATGATACCGAAATTGCAATTTGCCACCACGGAACACCAAACGGAATACGCATTAACATTACAATTGGAGAAGTCAATGGAATCATTGAAAATACAACTGCAACAGTGCCATGTGGATCATTCACTACAGTGAAAAATCCAATATAAACGCTTAAGACAAGCGGCATAATAATAGGCAGAAGAAATTGCTGAGAATCAGTTTGATTGTCAACTGCCGCTCCAATTGCGGCATAAAACGAACTGTATAAAAAATAGCCTCCAATAAAATAAATTACGAAACCTATTAAAATACCCGCTATTGGTAAATTCCACAATTCGCTGATATACATTTGTGCAGAACCGGACATTTCATGTTGTGCTGATGCCATCAATTCCGGCGAAATCCTGGCTGTTGGACCAACATTTACGCCAAAAAAAGCAGAAGCTCCATACATTAATCCTAATCCAATTATTGCCCAGATTGTAAACTGTAATAATCCGGCAAGTGAAGTTCCAACGATTTTACCAATCATTAACTGAAACGGCTTTACCGATGAAATAATGATTTCAATAATTCGATTTGTTTTTTCTTCGATTACACTGCGCATTACCATATTACCATAAATGATAATAAACATCATAATAAGATAACCAAAAGCACCACCAATTCCAATTTTTATTTCATTCAGGCCTTTCAAACTCTCTTCTCCTGAGGATTTAGCCAAATGAATATTAACGGTTGCCTGTGCTTTTTGAATCGCCAAAGTATCCAGTTTCGCCTTTTCTAAATTGAGTTTTGTGATTTTTGAAGCAATAACATCCTGAGTATTTTCAATAAAATTGATACTTGGACTGTTATTTGAAATATATTCCGTTTTATTTTCTAAGTCTTCTTTTGGAATTAAGATTAAACCATCGAGATTTTCTTTGGCAATACTGTCTTTTAATGCTTTCACATCAATTTCAGATAAATTCAGGTATTTAAATTCTGCTTCTTTTTTATTCTGTTTTACAAAATCATCTGCAAATAAACCAGTTTCATCGTGAATCGCGATTCGTTTGGTTTCGGCTTTCATGGAGCTTAAATAACCAATAAATCCGGCAATTGCCACAAACAGCAAAGGACTTAAAAAAGTCATGACAACAAAAGATTTATTGCGGACTTTTGCAATAAACTCTCTTTTTATGATTAATGAAATTATACTCATTTCCTGTTTTTAGATTTTAGATTGATGTTTTTAGAATTTCAACTCTAAACTTTATTTTCGGTTACCGTTTGGATAAAAATATCATTGACACTTGGAATTTTCTCAACGAAATGAGTTACTTGCCCACGTTGCGTTAAAAGATGCAATAACTCGTTTGAAGAGGCAGATCCTATCTGGATATTTAATTTTAAATCCTCATTTAACGACTTGAAATTAGCCTGAGAAACGGTAAATTTCTGCGTAATATCATACATCAGGCCTTCAACATTATTGGTCAGGATTCCAACTTCAAAACTATTGGTCCTGAATTGACGTTTTACATCACTCAGTTTTCCTTCAATTAATTTATTCGACTTATGGATTAAGGCAATATCATCACAAAGTTCCTCTACACTTTCCATCCGGTGAGTTGAGAAAATAATGGTCGCTCCTTGTTCTTTCAAAGCTAAAATTTCATCTTTGATAATATTGGCATTTACCGGATCAAAACCAGAAAAAGGCTCATCAAATATCAACAATTTAGGTTTGTGCAATACACAAACAACAAACTGAATTTTCTGTGCCATCCCTTTTGAAAGTTCCTGTATTTTTTTGTTCCACCAGCCCTGAATTCCCAAACGGTCAAACCAAAAATCGAGTTGTTTTTTTGCTTCGGCTTTAGAAAGTCCTTTCATTTGTGCCAGATACAAGCATTGTTCGCCTACTTTCATCGAAGTATACAAACCTCTCTCTTCAGGAAGATACCCAATAGTCTGTACATGTTTTGGCTGTAATCTTTCTCCATCTAAAATTATTTCGCCGCTATCTGGCAATGTAATTTGATTGATGATTCGGATAAGGGAAGTTTTTCCGGCTCCATTTGGGCCTAAAAGCCCGTAGATACTGCCTTTTGGTACAGTTAATGAAACTTCGTTAAGCGCTACATAATCACCGTATTTTTTTACGACTCTATGTACTTCTAGTAAGTTGCTCATATTGCATTTGATGTTTTGTATGTCAGCTTTTACAATTTTCGCCAACTGGCTGTAAAAGTAAATAATTAGAAGTGAAATTGCGTAATATTACACAAAAAACCCATTCTAAATTTACATTAGAATGGGTTTTAAAATTATTTGAACTTTTACAAGTTAGTTTAGGAAAACATGTCTTTTACTTTTTCAAAAAATGATTTTTCTGATTTCTCAGGATTAGGAACAAAATGTTCGTCATTTAAAGCATTTTCAAAGAATTGTTTTTGTTCCTTGTTCAATGTTTTTGGTGTCCACACATTTACGTGAACCAGTAAATCTCCGTTTCCGTAACCATTAATACTTGGAATACCCTTTCCTTTTAATCGTAGTATTTTTCCGGATTGAATTCCTTCTTCCAGTTTAATACGGACTTTGCCGTTGATTGCTTCAATATCTTTTGAAGCTCCTAAAACGGCTTCAGGAAAACTGATATATAAATCGTAGTGAACATTTTCACCTTCACGTTTCAGGAATTCATGCTCTAACTCTTCAATGGCAACGATCAAATCACCTGGCACGCTATTTCCCGGAGCATCGTTTCCTTTATTGGAAACTTTCAATTGCATACCGTCAACAACACCCGCAGGAATTTTAATTGAAACTGTTTCGTCTTCTACAACCATTCCCTGAGCATCTGCCTCAGATGGTCTTTTATCTAGTATTTGTCCGGAACCTCCACAACTTGGGCAACTGGATGCAGATTGCATTCTTCCCAAAATAGTATTGGTTACTCGCATTACCTGTCCCTGACCATTACAAGTCGAACATGTTTTGTACGTTACACCTTTAGCCTGAACTTTACGTTTTACTTTTACCTTTTTCTCAACACCATTGGCAATTTCTTCTAAAGTCAATTTCACCTTAATTCGAAGATTGCTTCCTTTAGCACGACGAGGACCGCCTCCGCCTCCGCCGAAACCACCAAATCCACCACCAAAAATATCACCAAACTGGCTAAAAATGTCATCCATATTCATTCCGCCATGGCCACCGCCAAAACCACCGCTGCCATCAAATGCCTGATGTCCATATTGATCGTACTTAGCTTTTTTCTGTGGATCACTCAAAACTTCATAAGCTTCTGCCGCAAGTTTAAAGTTTTCTTCTGCCTCTTTGTCGCCTGGATTTTTATCCGGGTGATATTTTAACGCACTTTTTCGGTACGCTTTTTTAATTTCGGCAGCATCAGCACTTTTTGAGATGCCTAATATTTCGTAAAAATCTTTTTTCATAGTTAGATTAAATTGCTTTCGTCAGTTCGCTAGCGCTCATTTGCAATCTTAAATTCAAACTTAAACATTAAACCTGAATTTATTTTTGCACTTTTTTAGTTTCCGATGACCACTTTAGGGAAACGAATAATTTTGTCTCCTAATTTGTATCCTTTTTCAATTACATCAACAATTTTCCCTTTTAGTTTGTCAGAAGGAGCTGGAATTTGAGTAATCGCTTCAGCAAAATCAGCATTAAAGGTATCCCCCGCTCTTACTTCCACCTGTTCTAAACCTTTAGCCACCAAAGTACTTTTCAGTTTTTCATGAATCAGCTCTACTCCTTTTTTCAGGTTTTCATCATCAGATTTATTGATCTCTACAGTTGCTCTGTCAAAATCATCCAAAACCGGAAGCATCGCTAACAAAACTTCCTGATTCGCTGTTTTAAACAAATCGATACGCTCTTTTGAAGTTCTTTTTTTATAATTTTCAAATTCGGCAAATAATCTCAAAAACTTATCTTTTTCTTTTGCCAAGTCTTGAGCCAATTGCTCTTCAACACTTAATTCTTCAACAATTAACTGTTCTCCGTTTGCATTGTTTTCCAACGTTACATCATCTAATTCCTGATCGAATTCTGTATTTTCCGTAGTCATATTATTTGTATTTTTAAAAATATTCTTAAACTTCATTTTCAATTCTTTCTTTTGGATTGCAAAAGTACTGCCAAATCTTTTAAAATGTCAAATTGTCACTTTTGACATTTACACGTTGCTTTTTATAAATGTCTCAAAAATTTTAGTATAATTTTAAGACTATTACGTTTTCGTTTTATCTATATTTGAAGCTGTAACCAAATCGTAGTATTACCTATCAAAATTGAATTTAAGGGTTAGCCTCGGCTTATATAAATTATTAATTCAAGTTTACCTTATATTAAAAAAAGCTTCGCCTAATTGACGAAGCTTTTTTTTGTGATTTATTTTTTGTTAATCCAGCAAAGCTTTTTTTAATCCTTCAAAATCTACTGAAACCTGCTCTCCTGAAACTAAATTTTTGAGCGAATACGAATTAGCTGCAATTTCTTCATCTCCCACAATTACTGCAAACGGAATTAAACGTTTATCAGCATATTGAAATTGTTTACCCACTTTAACATTATCCGGATACAATTCTACCTTTATATTTTCTTTTCGTAATTTCTGAATCGCCTGCGAAGCATACAAAGCTTCAGCATCGCCATAATTAATAAACAATGCTTTTGATGTTGCTGCAACGGTTTCAGGAAACAACTGCAATTCTTCCAAAACTAAATAAATTCGGTCTAAACCAAAGGAAATTCCAACGCCACTCATGTTTTTCAAACCAAAAATACCAGTCAGATCATCATATCTTCCTCCACCTCCAATAGAACCCATTGAAACGGTTTTTGGTGCTTCAACTTCAAAAATGGCTCCTGTGTAATAATTCAATCCACGCGCTAAAGTGACATCTAAATCTAATGTCGCAGTTGACAATCCTAAAGTCGCCACATTGTCACAAATAAATTTCAACTCCTCAACTCCTTTCATTCCTTCTTCCGAAGAAGTTAATAAATTGGAAAGCTGACTGATTTTATCCGAAAATGTTCCGCTAAAACTAAAAAGTGGCTGCACTTTAATCAACGCCTTTTCAGAAATACCTTTTTCGATCATTTCCTTTTTTACGCCGTCTTCACCAATTTTATCCAGCTTATCCAAAGCTACCGTAAAATCAATCAATTTATCAGATGCCCCAATAACTTCTGCAATTCCCGATAGTATTTTTCTATTATTAATTTTAATAGTAACACCTTCCAAACCTAAAGAACTAAAAACAGTATCATATAACTGCACCAATTCTACTTCCTGCCACAAAGATTTTGAACCCACTACATCGGCATCACATTGAAAAAACTCCCTGAAACGACCTTTCTGCGGGCGATCTGCTCTCCAAACCGGCTGAATCTGGTATCTTTTAAAAGGAAATTCAATTTCGTTTTGGTGCTGAACTACATATCTCGCAAATGGCACGGTTAAGTCGTAACGTAATGCTTTCTCTGAAATAAAACGCGTTAATTTTTTAGAATCAATTTTGAAAAAATCTCCATCTGTTGAAGGCATTCCATCAATATCTTCATCCTTATATTTGGTCTTAAAATCATCTCCAAAAACTATCTGAGAAAAGTCTTTAATATCTTTTAAATAGTCACCACTATCTAATATCTTAAAAATCAAACGATCTCCTTCTTCTCCATATTTCCCCATCAACGTTTCCGAATTTTCAAACGAAGGTGTTTCAATCGGCTGAAAACCAAATCTCTCAAAATTAGTTTTAATAGTCTGAATTATATATTGACGTTTTGACACTTCTGCAGGCGAAAAATCCCTTGTTCCTTTTGGTATGCTTGGTTTTGAAGCCATCTTTTTTATTTTAGATTGTTGATTGTAGATTGTAGATTTCTTTTGAAACTTAAATTCACAAATCTTTAAATTAATTTATTGTTGATTTTGATTATTGGATTCTTAGGCTTTTGACTTTATGACTTTCCAACTTTCGACTTAATTAAGTCTGCAAATATCTTATTTTTTAAAATAAATTAAGCCAGTTCGAAAACAAACTTGTAACAAAAAACGTATTTTCGTGTCAAATTGGTCATGATGCTAAAATTATTTAAAGAAAATATCCGAATTGCTTTTGGTTCTATCAAAACACAATTACTACGAACCATTCTTACCGTATTAATTATCGCTATTGGAATTACGGCTTTGGTTGGAATCTTAACCGTTGTATCTGCTCTGGAAAATACGATTTCTACCGATTTTGCCTCAATGGGTGCCAATACTTTCAACATTAATCAATACGAAAGCAATGTTCGAAACCGCGGTGGAAATGAACGTGAGATTGTAAATCCTATTATTTCATATCCGGAAGCAGTAGCGTTCAAAACAAAATACAAATATCCTTTTACAGAAACTTCACTTTCTTTTACCGCCACTTCAACTGCAGAGGTAAAATATGGTGCCGAAAAAACAGATCCTGAAATTAAAATCGTAGGGGTCGATGAACATTTTATCAACAACTCAGGATTAGAAACCAGTTTAGGACGTTCTTTTAATCAGTTTGATATTGAAAACAACACTTATTCCTGCATCGTAGGTTCTGATTTTGAAAAGGGGCTTTTAAAAGATGTAAACCCAATTGACAAAGTAATTTCGATACGAGGCGCAAAATTCAAAGTCATTGGCGTCTTAAAGGAAAAAGGCTCCACTTTTGGAAACAGTCAGGATTTACGGGTTTTGATTCCGATTCAGGTAGCACGTTCCTTATTCACCGCTCCCAATATTAATTATACGATGAGCGTTATGGTCTCCAAAAAAGAACTTTTGGACCAGGCTATCGACAATGCAACAAGCACCATGCGAAGGGTGCGGAAATTAAGTCCGATACGTGACAATAATTTCGGAGTAGTGAGAAGCGATGATTTAATCAATCGAATACTGGGAATCACCCAGTATTTAGGCTGGGCCGCCTGGATCATCAGTATCATTACTGTTTTAGGATCATCGATTGCCTTGATGAATATCATGATCGTTTCAGTAACTGAACGTACCCGCGAAATTGGCGTTCGTAAAGCTTTGGGAGCAAAAAGAACAACAGTTGCAACTCAGTTTTTTATAGAGACTTTACTAATTGGTCAGATTGGAGGCTTAGTCGGAATCGTATTGGGAATCCTTCTTGGATTTGGTATTGCTAACGCAATGAGCTTTGATTTTGTTATTCCGTGGACAGCTATTTTTGCCGCCTTCGCCACCAGTTTTATGGTTGCCATAGTGTCTGGTTTATATCCTGCAATCAAAGCATCAAAACTGGATCCGATTGAAGCTTTGCGTTATGAATAATTGGAAGCAGACTTAATCGTTTGAAAAGGCCAATAGTCCCGCTATCCGTTCTAATCTTTTATGCCGAACACCGGCATAAAAGGATTGCCACTTCTATCCTACCGTGTGGACACAAATATAATTTTGCTATTTTTATTTCAGAAACAATTA
>NZ_JBDTTP010000056.1:0-28413 GCF_039930565.1 Flavobacterium sp.
AATATGGAACGTATGGGAAGCAAGATTATCGAGCTTCACAAAATTTCTAAAAAATTCAAGGATCACGTTATTCTGGATAATTTTAGTTTTGATTTCCAACGTGGAGAACGCATTGGGATTATTGGTAAAAACGGAACCGGAAAATCTACTTTTTTAAACCTGCTTACCGGAACACTTCCATTAGACAGCGGACGGGTTGTAAAAGGAGAAACGATTAAAGTTGGTTATTATACACAAAGCGGAATCAACCCGAAACCAAATCAGCGTGTTATTGATATTATTAAAGAATACGGGGAATTTATTCCGTTGGCAAAAGGCCGAATGATTTCAGCTTCTCAATTGTTGGAGCGTTTTCTTTTTGACGCCAAAAAACAATATGATTTTGTAGAAAAATTGAGCGGTGGAGAATTGAAACGCTTGTATTTATGTACTGTTTTGATTCAGAATCCCAATTTCCTGATTCTGGATGAGCCAACAAACGATTTGGATATTGTAACACTAAACGTTTTGGAAAGTTTTCTTTTAGATTATCCCGGATGTTTATTGGTGGTTTCTCACGATCGTTATTTTATGGACAAAATTGTGGATCATTTATTTGTCTTCAGAGGAAATGGTGAAATCGAAAGCTTCCCGGGAAACTATTCTGATTTCAGGGCCTACGAGGATAGTGCCGATGTTGCCCAGAAAGAAGAAAACAAAGCAGACAAAAAAGACTGGAAGCAAAATAATCCGACAGGAAATCTGACTTTTAATGAGCAGAAAGAATATCAAAAACTGGAAAGAGAAATTAAAGATCTTGAAATTGACAAAACTAAAATCGAACAATTGTTTTCTGAAGGAAAAGTGGCTGATGCCGATATAGAGAAAAAAGCAAACGAACTACAGAATATCATTAATAAAATAGACCAGAAAGAAGAACGCTGGTTTGAACTTTCGGCTAAGATTGAAGGATAGCAGTATTTAAAAAACTTTATCAATCCCCTATTCAGTTTAAACTGAATAGGGGATTTTTTTAGTTATCAAAAATAAAAAAGCCAACAATTATTAAATATATAATAATTTAGAAAAATTGTATAAATATAATTTAATGTGTTTTGCGAGATTTGTAATAGTGAAAATGAATTCACCAATTTAAAAAACTCAAAAATGGAAAATTTACATAATCCCGATGGAACTAAACGTCAAATCTTAACAGGAATGTTTGCAGATCGTGACAGTGCAGAAAGAGCATACAATACTCTAAATGACAGAGGTTATACAAAAGATGACATCAACCTCATCATGTCTGACGAAACCAGAAAAAAACATTATTCAGATAAAGACGACCATTCTGAACTTGGAACAAAGGCTGCCGAAGGAGCCGGTACAGGTTCTGCTATTGGAGGAACTATTGGTGCTATTGTAGGCATTGTAGCTGCTTTAGGAACAAGCCTTGTTATTCCTGGATTAGGATTAATTATTGCTGGTCCATTGGCAGCAGGATTAGCCGGAGCAGGTGCCGGAGGAATTACAGGCGGTTTGATTGGAGCTCTAGTAGGATCTGGTATACCTGAAGAAAGAGCAAAAATTTACGAGTCAGGTATTAAAGATGGTCATGTAGTTTTGGGAGTTCATACTCGTAATGATGAAGATGCAGAATATTTTGAGCAGGAATGGAAATCAAATAAAGGAGAAAATATTTATCGTTAGTTTGCAGATAAAATTCATATTAAAACCATTACGAAATTATATTTTGTAATGGTTTTTTCTTTAGAATATAGTACTGTGTTTTAAGATTTAAAAGCTCTATTAGCAATTCTAAAATACATTTAATACCTGTAGATAATTCTTTAACATAATCCCATACAGATTTTATTATATTTGCTTCTTCTAAATTTAAATCCAATGAAACAAATTTTAACTTCATTAATCGCCTTAACACTTTTTATTTCCTGCAACCCAGATAACGCAGAACCACAAATAGCAAAAGATTACACTGTTGAAAATGAAAAAGAAATTACAGATTATATAGCTGAGAACAACTTAACAGCACAAAGAACCGATTCTGGCTTGTATTATGTAATTATTGAGCCTGGTGAAGGCACACAACCAACAGCTAATTCTAATGTAACTGTTGCCTACAAAGGTTATTACACTAATGGAAATATATTTGATCAAAGCAAAGCTGAAGGAGTTTCTTTTGGACTTCAACAGGTAATTCAAGGCTGGACAGAAGGGATTCCTTATTTTAAAACCGGTGGTAGCGGTATCCTTCTCATTCCTTCTCACTTAGGATACGGAAGTTTTGATTACAGAGGAATCCCAGGAGGATCCGTTTTAGTTTTTGATGTGAAATTAATTTCTGTAAATTAAAAAAAGTTACAGTTAAGTTTTCAGTTGTTATTACAGACTGAAAACTTAAACTGATAACAGAATGTTAAAATGCTATTCCAAATAAAATCATATCTAAAATTCCTTTGGAACTCCAAAAATGAACATGGAGTACATTCTCCATTTGTTTTTAGTTTAGTAACCAAATGTTTCTATGATAAAAAGTATAAACCAGAATATGCAATTCTAAAAAATTATCGAAAATTATTATTTCAAAATAAAAACTTTATCGAAGTAACTGATTTTGGTGCAGGTTCGAAAGTATTTAAATCTAACAAAAGACAAATTGCAAAAATTGCAAAAACTGCAGGAATTTCTAACAACCGTGCTGAATTATTATTTCGCGTAACTAATTATTTTCAGCCAGAAAATATTCTTGAAATTGGAACTTCATTAGGATTGGCTACTTCCGCTTTAGCATTAGGTAATCCAAAAACAAAAGTAATCACATTAGAAGGCTGTAATGAAACAGCAAATATTGCTGAAATTCAATTACAAAAATTTAATTGTAACAATGTACAATCTATAGAAACAGAATTTGAAACTTACCTAAATGACGTTCAACTTTCGATTTTAGACTTTCAACTAATTTATTTCGATGGCAATCATTCAAAAAAAGCCACTCTACAGTATTTCAATCTTTTATTACCTAAAGCCTCGAATAATTCTGTTTGGATTTTTGATGATATTCATTGGTCTCCAGATATGGAAGAAGCCTGGAAATTTATAAAAAACCATCCAAAAGTAACCGTTACAATCGATACTTTTCAATGGGGATTTGTATTTTTCAGACGTGAGCAGGAAAAAGAACATTTTATTATTCGGACATAAAAAAATGACAACCATTTCTGATTGTCATTTTTAAAAAAACTAATTAAACCTAACTAACCTATTTTTTAGCTGCAGCAGTTTCTTCAGATTTAGCTCCCATCCTGTTAACAGTATACATAGGGGCAAATTTTAATTTTAAACCTGCAATTTTTCTATTATCTTCAGATGAAAGACCTTCTTTTTCAACAGTATTTTTACGGCTGTCAAGTGCTTCATACATCAATTTAATTTCATCCCAGTCTTCTCTGGAATAACTGTCTTTATTATTCTGTGCAGTATCTACAAATTGTTGGTAGACACTAAGAATATTTTTTGCATTTACCCATGCAAAACTCATATCATCTCCAATTTTTCCTTCACCAAATAAGGCATTACGCAATTGTTGTTTTGAACTCACTGGGGCAAAAACGGCGTTCATTTCATTTTTGAACTCCTCGTATTTCATTTTACTTGTGTTGATTTTTTCAGTCTCTGCAGTATTATCTTTTAAGTCTGCAAGAGCCATCTGAGCATTTTCAGCTCTTCTTTCATATTCAGCATCAACATCTTTCCAGTCGGCTTTCAAATCATCCGCTTTAACGTTTTTTACTGAATCCACGTAAGCTACATAAGAGTCAATTGTTTTTTGAGCTTGTTCTTGTTTTTCATCTTTACATGATGTAAAACCTAATGCAATTAATGCAATTCCTGATAAAATTTGTATTTTCTTCATAATTTTGATTATTAAAAGTTATAAGGCAAATATAGTTAAAAAAACATACAATTATAAATATTAAGCGAAAATTTAACGCATAAAATGAAAATAATTTAATAAAAAACAGATAATATGACAATTATGTAAAAACAATTTAAAATTATATAACAACTTTTTTTTTATAGAATATATTTTATTAATGTCTTATATCATTAATTTAAATCAATTGTGGATTTTAAGTGATGTAACAAAAATGAATTATATGCTACTTATCAATTATTAAAAAAGTGTTTTGTACTTTTAAATCCAAAATTGTAAACCAAAATGGCAAATCCATTAATTAAAATAACGAACATCAAACGTGATTTTGTTTTAGGCAACGAAATTGTATATGTCTTAAAAGGTATAGATTTAGAAATTAATAAAGGTGAATATGTAGCTCTCATGGGACCTTCAGGATCTGGAAAATCTACTTTAATGAATCTTTTAGGCTGTCTTGACACACCAACTTCAGGACATTATATTTTAAACGGAAAAGATGTCAGCCAAATGAAAGATGATGAACTGGCCGGAATTCGAAATAAGGAAATAGGTTTCGTGTTTCAGACTTTTAATCTTTTGCCAAGAACAACCGCTTTAGACAACGTTGCCTTACCGATGATTTACGCAGGATATTCAAAATCAGATCGAAACGAACGTGCAGCAGAGGTTCTAAAACAAGTAAATCTTGCTGACAGAATGGATCATCAGCCCAATCAGCTTTCAGGAGGACAGCGTCAGCGTGTAGCAATTGCCCGTGCTTTGGTCAATAAACCTTCTATTATACTGGCCGATGAACCAACAGGGAACTTAGACAGTAAAACATCTGTAGAAATCATGAAGCTTTTTGGTGACATTCATGCGTCAGGAAATACAGTGATTTTAGTTACGCACGAAGAAGACATTGCGGCATACGCACATCGTGTGATTCGTTTACGCGATGGATTAATTGAAAGTGATACCACTAAATAGTTAAACTGTTTAATTTAAATATAAAACTTAGTTTCTTAGAATAGTCAAAAATGAAAGTATATACTAAAACCGGAGATAAAGGAACAACGTCTCTTTTTGGAGGTACCCGTGTTCCTAAAGATCATATCCGTATTGAAAGTTACGGAACTGTTGATGAGCTGAACTCCTATATAGGACTAATTCGCGATCAGGAAATTGACAGCCACTACAAAAGTATTTTAATCGAAATTCAGGATCGCCTATTTACAGTTGGTGCTGTTTTGGCAACTCCACAGGAAAAAGAAGTTTTAAAAAATGGTGAACTCCGGTTGAAAAATCTCGGAATCATTGATACCGATATCGAATTATTAGAAAAGGAAATCGACAAAATGGAAGAAATACTTCCTCAAATGACTCATTTTGTTCTTCCTGGTGGACATTCAACTGTGTCACATTGTCATATTGCGCGTTGTATTTGTCGCCGTGCCGAGCGTTTGGCAGTACATTTAAGCCATAATGAGCATGTACCTGAAATTACAATTATGTATTTAAACAGACTTTCTGACTACCTTTTTGTCTTGGCACGGAAGTTGTCCTCAGACTTAAAAGCGGAGGAAGTGAAATGGATACCGAGGAAATAAAATGATTTAAGATTGACGATCTTTGATTGCAGATATTCATGTATTTTGTGTATTTCAAAATCTAAAATCAACAATCCATAATCTACAATTATAGGGACGTTCTTAAATTTTATTAAAATAAATCAAATTTTACTTGTCTTTTTCAGTAAAAAATTTATTTTTGCACAAACTAAATCGACAAAAGATGTATTGGACATTAGAATTAGCATCCTATTTAAGTGATGCACCATGGCCTGCTAACAAAGACGAACTTATTGACTACGCTATTAGAGCTGGTGCTCCATTAGAAGTAGTAGAAAACCTTCAGTCAATTGAAGATGAAGGAGAGATATATGAATCAATGGAAGAAATTTGGCCTGATTATCCAACAGACGAAGATTATCTTTGGAATGAGGATGAATATTAAAAAATAAACCAAAGGAAAAAGTCTCATCACAGAGACTTTTTTTTTGGTTCAGATACACATTTACATAATATAGAAATACAATAAATCATGAGTTTCATAAACAGTATTATTAAAGTCTTTGTAGGTGATAAATCCCAAAAAGATGTCAAAGCTTTACAACCTTATTTAAACAAAATTAAAACATTCGAAACCAGCTTAATGAGTTTGTCTCATGACGAATTAAGAGCAAGGACGGTATATTTTAAAGAAAAAATAAAAGAAGCCAGAGCTGATAAAGATGCTAAAATTGCTGCACTTAAAACGGAAGTAGAAAACATTGAAGACATCGATAAAAGAGAGGATCTTTATGATGCTATTGATGCTCTTGAAAAAGAAGCTTACGAACTTTCAGAAAAAACGCTGATGGAAATTCTTCCGGAAGCCTTTTCTGTGGTGAAGGAAACAGCGCGTCGTTTTAAAGATAATTCTTTTATTGAAGTTACTGCTACCGCAAAAGACCGCGAATTTTCCGCGGCAAAAACATACGTAACTATTGAAGGTGACAAGGCAACATGGGCTAATAAATGGAATGCCGCTGGTAAAGAAATTACCTGGGACATGATTCATTATGATGTTCAGTTAATTGGGGGAATGGTTTTGCACGAAGGTAAAGTTGCCGAAATGCAGACTGGTGAAGGTAAAACATTGGTTGCTACACTTCCTCTTTATTTAAATGCCTTAACCGGAAATGGTGTTCACTTAGTAACGGTGAATGATTATTTGGCAAAACGTGATAGTACATGGAAAGCGCCTTTGTTCGAATTTCACGGTTTAAGTGTTGATTGTATCGATAACCACCAGCCAAGTACAGAACAAAGAAAAAAAGCATACGATGCTGACATCACTTACGGAACGAACAACGAGTTTGGTTTTGACTATTTAAGAGATAATATGGCACATTCGCCCAGCGATCTTGTACAAAGAAAACACAACTACGCTATTGTCGATGAGGTCGATTCTGTATTGATTGATGACGCAAGAACGCCACTTATTATTTCAGGGCCGGTTCCGCAGGGAGACCGTCATGAATTTAATGAGCTAAAACCAAAAATCGAAAATTTAGTCGCGCAACAACGTCAGTTAGCCAATGGTTTTCTGGCAGAATCTAAAAGGTTAATCAAAGAGGGAAAAACCAAAGAAGGTGGTTTCCTATTGTTAAGAGCTTACAGAAGTTTACCTAAAAACAAGGCATTAATTAAATTTTTGAGTGAGGAAGGAATCAAACAATTGCTTCAAAAAACCGAAAATCAATACATGCAGGATAACAATCGCGAAATGCATAAAGTGGATGAAGCTTTGTATTTTGTAATTGAAGAAAAAAACAATCAGGTTGAATTAACTGATAACGGTATTCAATATCTTTCAGGAGATACCGATTCCGACTTTTTCGTACTTCCGGACATTGGGACTGAAATTGCTGCTATCGAAAAACAAAAACTGGACAAAGATGCTGAAGCAGAAGCAAAAGAAAGATTATTTCAGGATTTTGGAGTAAAAAGCGAGCGTATTCATACTTTAACCCAGCTTTTAAAAGCGTATGCTCTTTTTGAAAAAGATGTAGAATACGTAATCATGGATAACAAAATTATGATTGTCGATGAGCAAACAGGACGTATTATGGATGGCCGTCGTTATTCTGATGGTTTACATCAGGCGATTGAAGCCAAAGAAAACGTAAAAATTGAAGCTGCTACACAAACTTTTGCAACCGTTACATTACAGAATTATTTTAGAATGTACAGCAAATTGGGTGGTATGACAGGTACAGCGGTTACAGAAGCTGGAGAGTTATGGCAGATTTATAAATTGGATGTTGTTGAAATTCCAACCAACCGTCCGATGTCAAGACAAGACAAAGAAGATTATATTTATAAAACTACCCGTGAAAAATTCAATGCCGTAATCGAAGACGTAACGGAATTATCAAATGCAGGAAGACCCGTATTAATTGGAACAACATCTGTAGAGATTTCAGAATTATTAAGCCGAATGCTGAAGATGAGAGGCGTTACACATAACGTTTTGAATGCTAAAATGCACAAACAAGAAGCACAAATTGTTGAAGAAGCAGGTAAAGCCGGAGTGGTAACTATTGCTACTAACATGGCCGGTCGTGGTACCGACATTAAATTATCTCCGGAGGTAAAAGCTGCCGGAGGTTTAGCGATCGTGGGTACAGAACGTCATGATTCCCGTCGTGTTGACAGACAGTTACGTGGTCGTGCAGGACGTCAGGGAGATCCGGGAAGTTCTCAATTCTATGTTTCTCTTGAAGACAACCTAATGCGTTTATTCGGTTCTGAAAGAGTGGCTAAAGTAATGGACAGAATGGGATTAAAAGAAGGTGAGGTTATCCAGCATTCTATGATGACCAAATCTATTGAACGTGCTCAGAAAAAAGTAGAAGAAAACAACTTTGGTGTTCGTAAACGTTTATTAGAATATGATGATGTAATGAACTCGCAACGTGAAGTAGTTTACAAACGTCGTCGTCATGCACTATTTGGTGAGCGTTTGAAACTGGATATTGCCAATATGCTTTATGATACTTGCGAATTAATCGTAAGCCAGACCAAACCTTCGAATAATTTTAAAAATTTCGAATTTGATCTGATTCGTTATTTTTCTATCACTTCTCCAATTTCAGAAGCTGATTTTGCAAAATTAACTGATATTGAAATCACAGGAAAAATCTATAAAGAAACTTTAGCTTTCTATACAGAAAAAACAGAAAGAAGCGCAAGAGAAGCTTTCCCAATCATAAAAGGTGTTTACGAAGAGCCTAATAATCATTTTGAGCGTATCGTAGTTCCGTTTACGGATGGAATCAAAACTTTGAACGTGGTAACTGACCTGAAGCAGGCCTATGACAGCCACGGTACTCAGTTAATTGCTGATTTTGAAAAAAACATCACTTTATCTATTGTTGATGAAGCCTGGAAAAAACACTTGCGCAAAATGGACGAATTGAAACAATCTGTTCAATTGGCCGTTCACGAACAAAAAGATCCTTTGCTTATCTACAAATTAGAAGCTTTCAATTTGTTTAGAGGCATGTTGGACAACGTTAACAAAGAAGTTATTTCATTCTTATTCAAAGGTGACTTACCAGCTCAAAACGTTCCTGAAATTCACGAAGCAAGAGAAGTTCGTCAAAAAGAAAACTTCAAACTAAGCAAAGATGAAGTTCCAAACAGCGAAGATATCAACCGTGAAGCTGGAGAAACTCAGCAACGTCAGGTTACTGAAACCATTGTGAGAGATATGCCAAAAATTAATCGTAATGATACTGTAACGGTTCAGGAAGTTGCAACAGGTAAAACTGAAACAATGAAATTTAAAAAAGCGGAAACTTTAATTGCTAATGGCGAATGGGTTCTTGTTAAATAATATTTCACAATAATACACTTCAAAATCCCCCGTACTTTGGTATTTGGGGATTTTTTTATTTTAAAAAACATAAAATTTATTCTTTCTAAAACGATAAAAATGTACTTTTGCAATCGTAAATAACGAAACAACTTTTGAAAAGTTTAATTATCACATTTCTTTGCTGTATGCTTTTAATGCCATCATTTGGCAGTTTCTTTGTTTATACCTCATTCAAATTAAATCAGGAAGAAATTTCAAAAACCATCTGTGTACAACGAAAAATGGTTTTTAATTCTTGTAACGGTCGATGCGAACTTCAAAAAAGTTTAAAGAAATACGCCGATAACGAAAAGAAAATGCAAAACAACCTGAAAGAAAAAGTAGAAGTTGTTTACATTCAAAATACACCTGTAGCTAATTTCAAATTAGTAACTTCTATCGAATCTACAACAAAAATTTTTGCTTCTTTTGATGCGAAACCTATTTCGGTTTCAAATAGCACTTTTCACCCTCCATCCTATTTTATATAAATTTTAGCACACTTTTCAATTCAAAACTGAAAAAATTTTTCTTGCCTTAACGTCAGGAAAACAACATGTTACTTTTAAAATTCATATAATTTAAAATGAAAAATATATACTTTACCCTATTAATCATAGGGCAATGTGTTCTTGCACAAAATGAAGTAAAACAAGACACAACAAAATCTCAGGAACTCGAAAATGTTTTTATAACTGCCAATCGTACTGCAACTTTGCGTAAAGAAACGCCTGTTGCCATTAGCAAATTAACGGCAAAAACAATCAACGAAACCAATGCCACAGCCGTTTACGAAATCATAAACAAAACGCCGGGGGTTATAATGGTCAATTTAGGAAATGAACAGCACATGATGTCTATTCGCCAACCCATGACGACCAATGCGTATTATTTATATCTGGAAGATGGTTTGCCAATTCGCCCAATGGGAATTTTCAATCACAATGCTTTATTAGAAATCAATCAGTTTAATTTACAAAGTATTGAAGTGGTAAAAGGTCCTGTTTCTTCGCTTTATGGACCAGAAGCTGTTGGGGGAACTATCAATTTAATTTCGCTAAAACCACCTGTTAATCCCGAATTCAAATTTGGCGTTCAGGCTGATAATTATGGTTACAGAAGACTTCAGGCTGCCGGCGGCGCAACGATTGGAAAAGTTGGTTTTCATATTGCCGGGATTTCAAGTTTACAGGAAAACGGCTGGATGACCTATTCTGATTATAACAAAGACAATCTAAATGCGAGAATTGATTACACCATCTCATCTTCTACCCGATTGATCAGCAATACCATGTACGGAAAATATTATTCAGACATGAGCGGAAGTGTAAATGAAGACGCTTTTAATAATAGAACTTATAAAAGCACAACCGATTTTACGTATAGAAAATCAGATGCTTTACGAACCAGATTAACTTTAGAACATGATTGGAACGGCAATTCAAGCAGTTATATTACAGCCTATTTACGTGATAATAAATTGGGCCAAAATCCTTCATACGGAATCAGATGGAGCCCAACAGTAAATCCTGCCACTGCAAAAGGGGAAATTAATTCGAATAATTTTAAAAGTTACGGAGCCATCGGACAACACACACAAAAATTCGAGTTCTTAAATACAAAATTGGTCGCCGGAGCATTATATGATTATTCGCCTGTAACCTATTGGTCGTATGTAATTGATTTAAAAGCCAATTTAAATCCGGGTGAGCCAGGCAAACAAACCGTAGATTCTTATGAAATTATTGCAGAACATCCAGACTCAAAACTGGCAGATTACACAGCCGATATTTTCAATACGGCCGGATATGCTCAGATAAGCATTACTCCAATCGAAAAATTAATTATCACCCTTGGCGGTCGTTATGATAAGATGAAGGCTGATTATAACAATGCATTAGACCTTTCTTCAGGAAGCAAAGTTTATGACAAAGCTACTTTTAAAGTTGGTGCCAATTATAACCCAACAACATCCGCAGGTTTTTATGGCAACTACTCACAAGGTTTTGCTCCTCCCGGAATTACTTCAATTTTCAGGACAAAGCCCGGAACTGGCGGATCAACCGGTGTTCCAGCTGATTTTTATTATAATCTGGAACCTGCCGCTTTCAATAATTACGAAGTTGGAGGATGGCTTTCTTTATTAGAAAATAAATTAAATTTTGATTATGCTTTTTACTTTATGGAAGGCAAAAATGAACTATTAAATATCAAACTTGCTGATAATTCAACAGATTATCGCTCGGCCGGAGAAACCCGTCATAAGGGAATTGAATTTGGAGCTTCTTATAAACCGTCACAACAATTCAGCTTTCGACTTGGTGGAACTTATTCACAGCATACCTATATCGACTTCAAACTTTCAGACAAACCATCAGATCCGGTTCAGAATTTAAACGGAAAAGAAATGCCGGCTGCACCAAAATGGTCCGGAAACTCAGAGGTGAGTTATTACCCAAGCTGGCTTCCTAATTTAAGGACTTCTTTCGAATGGCAGCTTGTTGGCAGCTACTATCAGGATCAGATTAATACCGTAAAATATGGCGGTTATAATTTGTTTAATGCCCGAATTGGTTACCAATGGAAAAGTATCGAGGTTTATGGAAATGTCATGAACCTAACCGATAAATTATATGCTTATAATGTTTCGAGAGCCAATACAACAAATGCGCAACCTACCTATACAGCAGCAGCTCCAAGAACTTTTGTATTCGGAATACAATATAATTTATCATTAAAAAAATAATTATTAGAAGCTAATCCCGCTCTACGCTATATCTTTTGTGGCGAACCCCCGCCACAAAAGGATATCGCTTCGATCGGGGCTAAAAAACAGAACAATGAGTAAAGAAATAACAGCCAAAAAATCTAAAAAGAAAGATTCTAAAATCATCAAAAAAATCAAGCAACACATGTACAAATGGCATCGTGCTATTGGACTGATTACTATTATTCCGGTAATATTCTGGACATTATCAGGATTGATGCATCCATTTATGGCGCATTTTTTCAAACCTGAAATTGCATACGAAAAACTGGAACAACAAATCGTTGATAAAAAGCAATTGCATTTTTCGATTCAGGAAGTTTTACAAAAAAACGAATTGACACAATTCAAAAATTTCAGAATCGTTACTTTCAACAATAAAACGTATTATCAGCTTAAAACTATCATTGGAGAGTTATGGTATTTTGATACGGCAACAGCGGAGAAACTAGACAGCGGAGATCAAAAATATGCAGAATGGCTATCCAGATATTTTTTGGATGACCAAAAAAGTGCCGTAAAAAAGAGCGAAGTTGTAACCGAATTCACTTCGCAATACAAATATGTAAACCGCTATTTACCTGTTTACAAACTGAGTTTTGATCGTCCTGATACCATGGAAGTGTATGTAGAAACCTCATCAGGCAAACTGGCGACTTACAATCCAACTTCAAGACAACGGTTTATCTGGTTTTTTGATACTTTTCATAACTGGTCATTTATTGATGCTATTTCAAACAACAGTATCCGAATTATCACCATGATTTTCTTATTATCAATTATTGGATTTTCTGCCTTGAGTGGGATTTTGATTTATGGATTACTTTGGAAACAATTCAAAAAAACAGATAATTTACAACCTAAAAAAGGACTTAGAAAATACCATCGCCAAATCGGAATCTGGGTTTCTCTTTTTACTTTGACATTTGCTTTTAGCGGTGGTTATCATGCCACTACAAAATGGACTCCTTACACATTATCGCAAATGGTTTACGAACCCACTTTTGAAACCAAAAAAATTCCTGTTTCCAATAATGATTTAAATTTAGACTGGAGTCGTTTTCAAAACATAAGCCTCATTACTCTAAATGACTCAACCTATTTCCGTTGTCAATTATTGGAACAAGGAAAATTCAGGAAACCAAAATCTAATTCTAATTCGAAATGGAATAGAAAAGGCGATAAAAAATCTGAGGTGGTTTATATTAACGCAGCAACAAATAAGGCTGTACCCAACATTGACCTTGAATATGCTGAATTCCTGGCCTATTATTTTACAGACGGAGCTACAAAAGCGGCTTGTTGTGAAATGGTAGAAAGTTCTGAAGAGCCAGAAGCTTCGTTAGAAAATGCCAAATTATTAGAATCAAAAGTTGTAACCGATTTTGAAAGCAGGGAATATGGCTTTGTCAACAAAAGATTGCCGGTTGTAAAATTAGCCTATGACACACCCGAAAAAACAACATATTTCATAGAAACTTCAACTTCAAGACTGGCAGCAGTTGTTAAAAATACAGATAAGGCAGAAGGATATTCTTTTGCAATTTTGCATAAATTTTTGTTCATGGACTGGGCAGGAAAAAATATTCGGGACCTGGCAATGGTTTTGGCCGCATTGACCATTTTGATTGTTAGTGTTCTTGGTTTTATATTGTTTTTGAAAAAGTAAATACCAAAAACATAATACATCCCTAATTACCAAAGTAGTTAGGGATTTTTTTATATTTGGAAATCATAATCAAATCTAAAGTTGAAAAAGAACCTATCTCTATTATTGCCAATTGTGTGGACATTGATTTTTAGTTTCTTTTTCATTTTAATGATTAACATCACTTTACAATATATTCCCATTAAAAATGATGTTGCCTTTCTTCAAATAAAACAAACTGAAGTTCACAAAATTCCATCTTACCTGACTCTATTTTATATCCATGTATATTCGGCTATTTTTGTTTTATTGGCAGGATTTACGCAGTTTAGCAATTTCATTTTAAAAAAATATCCTGCAATTCATAGAAATATCGGAAAATTATATGTAATTATTATTGTGTTTCTAAGTGCTCCATCCGGTTTATTTATTGGGATTTTTGCGAACGGAGGATTTTTTTCAAAAGTATCTTTTGTGACTTTATCTATCTTATGGTTTTATTGTACGCTAAAAGGTTTTTTACACATCAAAAATAAAAATATCGCTCTACACAAAGCGTATATGCTACGAAGTTTTACCTTAACATTTTCTGCCATAACCTTGCGTTTTTGGAAGGTTATTCTTGTATATTTGTTTCAGCCTTCACCCATGGATCTGTATCAGATAATAGCCTGGCTGGGCTGGATTCCTAACTTATTAATTATTGAATGCTACCTTTATAATCAATCAAAAAAATGAAAAAAGTCTTTTATTTAGTAGTATCCATTCTTGTTTTTTCCTGTAATTCAAAAGAGAGAAAAGTGGTAAAAATCACTCCTGCTAAAGTGGCAGAAAAAGAAATAATGACAGAACTGTATGGTTCATGGGTAGGAGACTTTATTGTTCAGGAACGCGACACAACCAGACCCGAAAAAGAAAGATACAGTAACAAGATTAATATCATTATTAAAAAAATTACAGATTCGGAAGTTATCGGGCAAAGTGTTGTAGCTGGAAATAACAGACCGCTTGCCGGAAAAATGATTATAAATGGAAGTACTGCTCACTTTATACTTAAAGAACCGGGCGATGATAAAAATGATGGTGTTTTTGATTTTGAAATAAAAAATGACACACTTTTAGCAGGTACCTGGACTGCCAATAATGCTAAAAAAGAAGTTACAAAGAGAAAATTTGAATTGGCTAAAAAAGAATTCCAATATGATCCAAACGTAATGCTTCCGAACGATTCTGATTATATTGATTACGAAAATCCGAAAGAAGAACAAATTACACAAAGCGAAGAAGAAATTGAAGAAGGTACAGAACCTGAAACGTATGTAGAAAATCTTTACAGAATAGCTTCTGAAAGTATCGTAACGATCAATTCTTCAACAAAAAAACTAAAAGAATCTGACATCAAAAATCTAAAAAAAATTGATTTGGAAATTTTGAGGAATACGATTTTTGCCAGACATGGATTTTCTTTTAAAACCAAAACAGTTCGTCAGTTTTTTGATAGTGTTGAGTGGTATATTCCGGTTTCAACAAACGTAGACGATCAATTAACAGCGGTAGAAAAAGAAAACATCCTTTTATTAAGACGTTTTGAAAAATACGCGGAAGATAATTATGATTCTTTTGGAAGATAGTTTTTAAAGTTTTCTGGCACGAATTTCATAAATTAATTCATTCTACAAGTTAACAAATTGAGAAAAAAATTAGTAAAAATTCGTGGTAACCTTTTTATCTAGGATTTCCTTCAAAATAACGTGCTTCAATCCGTTTAATATCTTTGATTGAATTTCTCGCCCAGGACAAACGTTTTTCGAGAATTTCTTCTTCAGATAATTGCCAATTGATATCTGAATTTCGTAATCTGTTGGTTAAGTTCTGAATGATGATCGCTGCGGAAACCGAAATATTTAAACTCTCTGTAAAACCAACCATCGGAATTTTAAGAAAACCATCTGCTTTTTCCAGAATTTCTTCTGACAAACCATCTCTTTCTGTTCCAAAAAACAAAGCACTTGGTTTTGTGATATCAAAATCTTCCAGCAGACAATCATTTTCATGAGGCGTTGTAGCAATAATTTGATAACCCTGATTTTTTAAAGTCGAAATGCAATTGCTAACCGAATCAAATTGATTGATATCAACCCATTTTTGAGCACCCATTGCAATTTCCTTATCAATCTTTTTTCCGTAACGCTGTTCAATTACATTCAGTTCCTGAATTCCAAAAACCTCGCAGCTTCTCATTACAGCGCTTGTATTATGCATTTGAAAAACATCTTCAACGGCAATTGTAAAATGTTTGGTGCGGTTTCCCAGAACATTCAAAAATCTTTCTTTACGGTTATCTGTTAATATATTTTCGAGGAAAGCGAGGTAATCTAAATCAATCATTTTAATATTATTTAGAACAAAAATACATTTTAAATGAAATAGAAAGAAAAATCCAACACTGTTTTCAACCACTAAGCGCTAATAAAACTATTATTTAATTTTTCATGCAGCATATTTACCTGCACTACATCAATTTGCAAATCTTCTTCATGGTACAAATCACCTGTAAAAACGGCGCTCTCATTTTTAGAATGCTTTTTTAAACGTTCATACATTTTATCAAGTTCATCAGGCACATAATCCACATCAATAAAGGATATAAAATTTTCTATGACATTTTTCATTCCTTCATTATAATTCAATTTGATTACATTCTGATCCGTTTTGTAAAATTCCAAAAATCCCTGAAAATATTTTTCTAAAACCAAAGCTCCGTATTGCTGAAAAGTGACTTCATTAATTTCTTTAGCAGAAATTCCAAAAATATCAAATGGCAATAAATTAGGAACCATATGCATACCCAACATTTTTTGATGCGATTTTAAAACCTCAACTGGATTTCTGTAAAGCAGTGCAAAAGGTATTTTAGGAAAAATTAATCTAAAATAATTAGCATCAAATATATGCCATGCATCTAATTTTATAATTAAATTCTTTTGTTGCGGAAACCTTTTTTGTCCCAATAATCCTATTACAGACTTTAAAAGGATAGCTTTTTTATCTAAACTGAAAAGCTCACTCCTTAAAATTTGATCAATAACAGGCGCTTCAGATATCATTATATTCTCCTGTGAAGTAGCCAATGACTGACTCAACATTGTAGAGCCACATCGGGATACATGAAAGATTAAAGATTTTAATTCTACTGAAACTAATTCTTCGGACCAATTTATAAGATTTTCTACAGTCGTAAAGACTCTAAATAACTTTGAATTATAAACATGACTTTTGCATTTCGCAATTGTTTCATCAAAGAATGGATCAGCATATTTTAAATCTGCTAAATAAATCCATTCAAAATAAATTTCGCCATCTTTTACAATCAACTTATACGGAATCCAATTTGAAAGAGGATGATTTAAATTTTCCATTATTTTATTTTATTCTGCTAATAAATCAGCGATTATTTTTGCTCCGGCTTCTGAGGGATTTAGAGAAAGTTCGGCAATAATCTTTTGTTTCATTTCATCTGAATAGGGAGCTTCCTGTTGACAATAATGGATATCAAAACCCATTTCTTCAAATAATTTATCTGACCAGTCGTTTCTTATACAATCAAGTGTCAGATGAATTCGAGGTTCGCTACTTTTATTTTCCACGCTATGCGGAAGCTGAAAATTGGCGTACCAACACTCGCCCATTTTCATAGGAACAAGTTTTTTATCCACATAAAAAAACACTTCAGCATTTGTTATTATAGGAATATGAATTCTAAAAAAACCATCTTCATATGAAGTGTCATTGTCGAAATGCTCTTTTATTTCGCTTCCCGGCCCTAATCGAAGCAATCGTACAGCTTCTTTTTCACATTCAAACCAATCCATAATTTCTTTAAAATACGAACAGCGATCCAAAAGGCTTGTATTTTTATGTTCCGTATTTGCAAAAGATGTAATATCGTTTACCATGCCAGATTGTGATCTTAAAGAAACACTCGTCCAATTCCCTTCGTAACGATTGGTATTAAAGTGCGGTGTCCATAAATCATTTTCGCATATTGCGAGTTCTTTTTGTAGTTTTTCTATAGAAAAATAAATTGGAAGTTTGCTTGAAGAAGGATTCATATACTTTTAAAATTAGATTAGGCTAAGCCGGATAAATTCTCAATAATAAAATTATAGAGTTTATTGGCCGAGACAGGAACTGTTTCAAAATCGGTTTTTAAAACTAAATCTGCATTTAAAGGAGTTTCAAAAACATCGCTTATCCCTGTGAAATTATTAATCTTATTGATGTCATAATCTGGTAATAAAGCTTTTTTATATAATCCTTTTGAATCTCTTTCAATTAAATTACTTAGAGAACAATCCAAAAATACAGTTCTGACAAATTCATGATTTCTCAATTCTTTTCTTAGATTTTCGTATGGATTTATTACCGACATCAGAACAATTGTATTGGTTTCGATAAAATCTCGTCCTAGATTAAAAAGACGCCTCACATTTTCGCATCGGTCATCTTTAGAAAATCCTAAATCTTTGGAGATCGTTTTCCTGTAAACATCGCCATCTACGATTTCGACTTTATAACCATTTTCTATTAGCAAGCCACGAACATTTTCTGCCAATGTCGTTTTTCCCGAACCTGATAATCCTGTAAATTGTATTAAAATCATTTAGAATTTTCTTTGTTTCTTTTCACCTTAAAACTAAATATTTTGCAGGAATGAAACAATAAGTATAAATACCCTTTTATTGTTTGTCTAAATCATTATTTTTATCTTTTAATTAAATAAAATGAAAAAGAAATTAGTGGTTTTAACCGGAGCCGGAATTAGTGCAGAGAGCGGTATCAAAACATTTCGTGACAGCGACGGTTTATGGGAAGGTCATGATGTTATGGAAGTTGCTACTCCGGAAGGCTGGCGTAAAAATCAGGAACTGGTTTTGGATTTTTACAATAAAAGACGCCAACAGCTCAAGGGAGTAAAACCTAATTTTGGTCATCAAATTCTAGCCGAATTAGAACAGGATTTTGATGTGCATATTATCACACAAAATGTTGATGATTTACACGAACGCGCCGGCAGTACAAAAGTATTGCACTTGCATGGTGAATTATTAAAAGTAAGAAGTACACACAACAGAAATCATATTTTAGATTGGTCTGAAGATTTACACACAGGTGATCTTGATGAGAACGGACATCAATTACGTCCATATATTGTTTGGTTTGGCGAAGATGTTCCTGCTCTTGAAGAAGCAATTGAAATCACAGAAACGGCTGATTATTTTGCTGTAATTGGCACTTCATTACAAGTATATCCTGCGGCCGGATTGATTTCTTACACCTACAGCATTACTCCGGTTTTTTATATTGACCCAAAACCAATTGAAATCCCGAATATTCAAAACAAAGTTGAAATTATCGCTAAACCGGCTTCTGAAGGTGTTGCCATTTTAAGGGAAAAACTATTTGAAATAGAAAAAATATGATATTCCAAGCTGGTTACAAACATTGTCTCCATATAATTTACTCTGTTTATTTATTTTCTTTTTGGTTGAAAATTTAATTCTGATCGTTCTTTCTATTGTTCTTGGAAAAATTATCGAGTACGAAAATACTAAAATCAGTAAAAACGGATCCACTAAATTTCATGCAGACCAACATAAAAGCGAATCTCACAATTATGGTTTTTACTTTACTATCTGGGACAAAATTTTCAAAACAAAAATTTAATTTTAAAGTTCGCGTATAATAACACTTCAGTAATTTTCAGAAGTTTTAACAATACCTTATATTTGCACCTTTCGAAAAAACAATACAACAATGACTACTCTAAACGAATTGAATGCTATATCGCCAATTGACGGAAGATATAGAAGTAAAACCCAAAATTTAGCCCCTTTTTTCTCTGAAGAAGCTTTGATAAAATATCGTGTATTAGTTGAAATAGAATACTTTATTGCTTTATGCGAAATTCCGTTACCACAGCTAAAAGACGTAAATTCAAATTTATTTGACAGCTTACGTAATATCTATAAAAACTTTTCTACCGAAGATGCACTTTGGATTAAAGAGACTGAAAAAGTAACTAATCACGATGTAAAAGCGGTTGAATACTTCATTAAAGATGCTTTTGAAAAATTAGGTTTATCTCAATATAAAGAGTTCATTCACTTCGGATTAACATCTCAGGATATTAATAATACTGCTATTCCGCTTTCTACTAAAGAAGCTTTTGAAAACGTTTATATGCCTTCTTTAATTTCATTGATTTCAAAATTAAAAGAATTAAGCACAGACTGGTCAGCTATTCCAATGTTGGCTCGTACGCACGGGCAGCCGGCCTCTCCTACTCGTTTGGGAAAAGAGATTCTTGTTTTTGTAGAGCGATTGGAAGAACAAATGCGTTTGTTATTCAATATTCCTTTTGCTGCTAAATTTGGTGGTGCAACCGGAAATTACAATGCACATCATGTAGCGTATCCACAAACTGACTGGAAAAAATTTGGCGGTAATTTTGTAGAAAATATTCTTGGCTTACACCATTCTTTCCCGACTACTCAAATTGAGCATTATGATCATTTTGCAGCATTTTTTGATGCTTTAAAAAGAATCAATAATATTGTCATCGATTTAGACAGGGACATCTGGACGTACGTTTCGATGGATTATTTTAAACAAAAAATCAAAGCCGGAGAAATTGGATCATCGGCAATGCCACATAAAGTTAACCCGATTGATTTTGAAAACTCTGAAGGAAATTTAGGAATTGCAAATGCTATTTTTGAGCATTTAGCAGCTAAACTACCAATCTCGAGATTACAGCGTGATTTAACTGACAGTACCGTTTTACGTAATATTGGAGTTCCGATAGGACATACTATTATTGCTTTTGAAGCTTCATTGAAAGGCTTAAATAAATTACTTTTGAATGAAGCTAAATTTGCTGAGGATTTAGAAAAAAACTGGGCGGTTGTGGCAGAAGCGATACAGACTATTTTACGTCGTGAAGCGTATCCAAATCCTTACGAAGCTTTAAAAGGACTAACAAGAACTAATGAAGCAATTGATAAAAATGCAATTCATAATTTTATTGCGACTTTAGAAGTTTCAGATGCCATTAAGAAAGAATTAATGCAAATAACACCAGCAAATTTCACAGGAATTTAAAGAAATCCTAAAATATTTTACTAAAAAAAAAGCTATCTTTATTGATAGCTTTTTTTTATTTAATCCTATTGGAATTAGCCCGGATTACTTCACTTAACTTTTATTTTCATAGGAGTTCAGTTAATTTCATTTGAAATGAAAAGCCTTTTGTAAAAACTGTATTTTTTTGCAGGTGCAGAGCGACCAGCAGAAGCTTCTGGAACTGCATTAAAAAATAGGTTTTTTATAAAAGCTTCAAATGAAAAGCCGGAAAAGCTCCAGAAAATTTTACATTTATGATTGCCTTAATCGCAGCAGCAGAAACTACACACCACCTTAAGCCATTAATTAGCGACTTGGGATTAATCCTGATGACCGCCGGAATTGCCGTTTTGATCTTTAAAAAAATGAAACAGCCCTTAGTTTTAGGGTATCTTATTGCCGGATTTTTAGCAGGTAACCATTTTGATTTTTTTCCTTCAATTTCTGATATTAAAAGTGTAGAAGTCTGGGCAGAAATCGGTGTAATAATATTGCTTTTTAGCCTGGGACTCGAATTTAGTTTTAAGAAATTAATGAAAGTAGGCGGGACAGCTTCTATTACAGCTATTACGCAAATAATTACCATGGTGGCTATTGGATATCTCGCTGGTCAATGGATGGGCTGGTCAAATATGGATAGTATTTTTCTGGGTGTTATTTTATCAATTTCATCAACAACAATCATTTTAAAAACATTTGATGAATTAGGCGTTAAAGCACAAAAATTTGCCGGAATCGTTATTGGATCCCTTATTGTACAGGATATTGTTGCTATTTTAATGATGGTTTTATTGTCTACTTTAGCCGTCAGCCAACAGTTTTCAGGAACCGAATTGTTAATGTCTGTTTTGAAACTGATATTTTTCCTGACAGCCTGGTTTTTGGGCGGTATCTTTTTTATTCCAACATTACTTAAAAAAGCAAAACATTTGCTAACAGATGAAATGTTGTTGATTCTTTCGTTGGCTTTGTGTCTTACTATGGTAATTTTTGCTTCAAATGTTGGTTTTTCACCCGCTTTAGGTGCTTTTATAATGGGATCCATAATCGCCGAAACCACTCAGGCTGAGCATATTGAACATTTGGTAAAACCAGTAAAAGATTTATTTGGAGCCATATTTTTCGTCTCTGTGGGGATGTTAATCGATCCTGCCACTTTATATGAACATGCTCTACCGGTAGCTATTTTAACGATTATTACTATTATTGGACAATCTGTGAGTTCGACAATTGGTGCATTATTAGCCGGACAACCTCTTAAACAATCGGTTCAAACCGGAATGAGTTTGTCACAAATTGGGGAATTTTCATTTATTATTGCCACACTTGGAACGACATTGAATGTTACGAGTTCGTTTCTATATCCGGTAATTGTGGCTGTATCAGCAATAACAACATTCACCACTCCATTTATGGTAAAATATGCGGTTCCTTTTTCTGATTTTTTAGAACAAAAATTACCTAAAAAATGGGTTAAAAACATTAATCGTTATAGTTTAAATGCACAAGCCATAAAATCTGTAAGCACATGGCAAAAAGTACTTCATTCATCTATTATCCAGATAGTCCTGCACACTATAATTATTATGGCTATTATATTATTGTCATCCAAATACGTGGCTCCTTTGGTAGCTGATACAAGGTTTGGCAACACATTGGCAGTATTGATTACACTCATCACAATGGCTCCTTTTTTATGGGCTTTATCATTAAGACGTGTTGCTGTTGAGGAAGTAGAAATTTTATGGGAAGAACGTAAATATCGTGGTGCACTTTTGATGCTTATTTTAATCCGGATGAGTCTGGGACTTTTTTTGGTTGGATTTTTACTAAATATCTTTTTCTCTCCAATAGTTGCTTTTGTTGCCTTAATTATTGCTATTACAGCTTATCAGATATTCCCTAAAAAACTAAACGAACAATATCATAAAATTGAAAATCACTTTTTAAAGAATTTAAACGATCGTGAAAACAAAAAAATTGACAGACGTTATGCTAATTTAATGCCTTGGGATGGCCATATGTCTTTTTTTGATATTGGAAGAGAATCGAATCTGGCAGGTAAAACATTAGAAGAATTGCGTATTAGGGAGCATCTTGGAATTAATATTGCCTATATTAAAAGAGGAGATGTCACGATTCCGATTCCTACTAAAAATGAACGTCTGTTTCCTGGAGATGAAGTATGCGTCATTGGTACTGATGCACAGGTTACTGAATTTACCAAGTATCTCAATCAAAACGAAATTGAAGAGGCTAAAAGTGTTGAAGAATCTAATATTGTACTACGACAATTAGAAGTATCGCATGAGGAATTTATCGAAAAAAGCATTGGACAATTTAGATCCAAAACCAACGGAATGGTTGTAGGAATAGAGCGAAACGGCAACCGAATTCTAAATCCGGAATCGAATATAGTATTACAAAAAAATGATATTATCTGGGTTGTTGGTGATAAAAAGCGAATGAGTGAATTAATGAAAAAAGCATAATATCATTACGACATTATGCTCTTATATTAACAAAAAACAAAGCCACAAATTTTTATTCTCTGTGGTTTTTTGTTCTTATTTATTAGGCTGTGGCGTCATACGCAAATACGGCTTTATTGCGGTATGTCCTTTAGGGAATTTAGCAGGAATATCACTATCCGGAACAGCTGGAGAAATTACCACATCTCCTCCATCTTTCCAGTTTGCCGGAGTTGCTACACTATAATTAGCCGTTAATTGCAAGCTATCAATAACGCGAAGTAATTCGTCGAAATTTCTTCCTGTTGATGCCGGATAAGTTAACGTCAATTTAATTTTTTTATCGTTACCAATTACAAAAACTGAGCGAACTGTAAATTTATCGCTCGCATTAGGATGAAGCATATCATATAAATTGGCTACTTTTTTATCTTCGTCAGCAATAATTGGAAAATTAACTTCTGTATTTTGAGTTTCATTAATATCTTTAATCCATTCCAAATGTGACTCCAAACCGTCTACACTTAAAGCAATAACTTTTGTATTTCTTTTGGTGAATTCAGGAAGATAATTGGCTACTGTTCCTAATTCAGTTGTACAAACTGGCGTAAAATCTGAAGGATGCGAAAATAAAACGCCCCATGAATCACCTAACCACTCATGAAAACTAATTGGTCCTTGTGTTGTTTCGGCCTGAAAATCCGGAGCTATATCGCCTAATCGTAATGTTGACATAATTATTTTTTTTAAGTTCCCCTAAAGTTACTCAAAAAAATAATTAAAAAAAACGAAACTCTACTTTTTCTATCTATTTAAGAAAATTATAATGCTTTTTGCTTTTTAATATTCGGCAGGAAATAAGCCAAGACCCCAATTAATGGCAAATAAGAACTTATAGTATAAACATATTCAATGCTGGTTTTATCTGCAATATATCCTAAAACGGCCGATCCCAGACCTCCCATCCCGAAAGCAAAACCGAAAAACAAACCTGAAATCATTCCCACCTTTCCTGGCTTTAATTCCTGGGCAAAAACCAAAATGGCTGAAAAAGCAGAGGCAATTATGATTCCAATAATCACTGCTAAAACTCCTGTCCAGAATAAATTAGCATAAGGCAATAGCAAAGTAAAAGGTGCTGCTCCTAAAATAGAAAACCAAATAATGTATTTTCTTCCAAAATGATCCCCTAATGGTCCGCCTATTAATGTTCCTGCTGCAACTGAAGCCAAAAAAAGAAATAAATAAAACTGTGAATTCTGAACGCTTAATCCGAATTTACTAATTAAATAAAAAGTAAAATAGCTTGACATACTAGCCATGTAAAAGAATTTCGAAAATATAAGCAACAATAAGACGATAATCGAAATAGTAACTTTTCTACTTGACAAATGAACAATTTCTTCTTCTAAAACCGCTTTTTTAGAAGCTTTTAAAATAATATGATTTTGATACCATACTGCAATTTTTGATAACAGTATAATTCCTAAAACTCCGGCAATCACAAACCATATCACATAAGATTGTCCGTGTGGTGCTACAATTAAAGCAACTAACAAAGGACCGATTGCACTTCCGGCATTTCCTCCTAACTGAAAAATGGATTGTGCCAGACCGCGTTTTCCTCCAGAACCTAAAAACGCTACTCTCGAAGCCTCCGGATGAAAAATAGAAGATCCAATTCCTACTAAAGCAACCGAGACTAATAACATCCAGAACGAACCTGAAACAGACAACAATCCTAATCCTAAAATAGTAAAAACCATGGCAGCAACGAGTGAGTAAGGCTTTGGTTTTTTATCTGTATAAAATCCGACAAAAGGCTGTAACAAAGAAGCTGTTAGCTGAAATACGAAGGTGATCAATCCGATTTGGGTAAAGCTTAAATTGAAATTTTCTTTTAAAATAGGGTATGTTGACGGAATTACCGATTGCATTAAATCGTTTAATAAATGAGCAAATGCAATAGAAAATAATACGGAATAAACTGTTTTTTGGGCTAATGTACTGCTATCGACTGTGGCAGTCTGTGTAGATGAATTCATATTAAGGCAAACAAAAATTGATAATCAAACTTATAGTACAAAAATAACAATAAAATACCAAATGGCGAGGGTTAGAAAGGAAATTGGAATTCCAAATCCAACCATCATACTGCTTAGTTTTGGCTTTAGCCCATAAGTCGAAGCCATGATTGCACCTGTAATCATCGGTGCCATAGCTGTTTCCATTATAGTAATCTTTATAGGTTCTGAATGTTGCTTGAAAATAAAAACGTATAAAACCAAAATTACAAACGGAACCAGAATAAGCTTAAAAAAAAGTCCGAGCTGTAAAAATTTCCAATGCCGGCTTTTTCTATCAAAACTCAGCTGTAATCCGACCGATAACAAAGCAAGTGGTGTTACCAGACTTCCTGTTTTTAATAGCACAGATTGAATATCTAAATTCAATTCATAATTGTAAACATTCATTAAGCAAGCCAAAACAAACATCATAAATGGCGGAAACAATATTATCTTCTTAATAATACTAAATGTATCCGGATTTCCTTTAGAATAAAAAGCGGCAACGAAAACCCCTAAAGTTGAAACCACCACAAAAGTCCCCGGCTGATCAACCAAAACAGCTGTTTCTAAACCTTTTTTCCCAAATAAAGCTTCAATTATTGGGTAACCCAAAAATGAAGAATTACTTAATCCCGCTGTTAAAATCAAGCATCCAATAAGCTTATTGGACCAACCCAATTTTCTTCCTAAAAAATGAAAAAATACAAACGCGAAAATAAAAGTGATCCAGCCGGCACACCTATTGGAAATAATAATTCATTGCTCCATTTTATTTTTGGAATATGATATAAAGTGACTGCTGGCAGACATACAAAAATTACTATTTTATTGATGATTTTATAAATTATGTGTTGGAAATCGCTTTACATTCTGCAAAAGCAATCCTAAAAATAAAAAGAAGAATATTATAATAAAGTTATTCATATCAAGGCTTGACTACAAAAATAAGCATTCTAAATTATTAGAATGCATTAATTTTTAGGTAAAATGTTTTAATTCAAAAAAACATCCTATACTTGTAATATATTTTATTACAGTATGATTTCAGGTAAATTTGCCATAACGATTCACATTCTTACTTTGCTGACTAAATTCCCAAATGATTATTTGTCATCGGAATTTATTGCAGGAAGTATCAATTTGAACCCGGTTTTGGTCCGAAAAGAAATTGCCAATTTAAAAGCACATCATATTGTAGAAAGTAAAGAGGGTAAAAATGGCGGCACAAAAATGGCGGTAGATGCGTCAAAATTGACTTTGAAAGAAATTTTTGAAATGACTTTTGAAACGATAAATTTAGGTTATGCCAAAAATAAGCCCAATCCGGATTGTCCGGTTGGAAAAATGATCAATCAAAATTTAAGTGTATTATATGCTGAAATAAATCAAAAAATAAGTTTACAACTGAATAATATCTCACTTGAAGATTTTTCAGCTCAATTTTAAAACTATTTTTTTAATCAAAACTGTAACATTTTTTATTACTAAATAAATTATATATTATGAAAATCGCAATTATAGGAGCAACAGGATTTGTTGGCTCCGCTATTTTAAACGAATTGGTAAACACAAAACATGAAATTACTGCAATTGCAAGAACTCCGAAGGAAACTGTAAGTGTAAATTGGGTTGGTGCAGATATTTTCAATACAGATGATTTGGCAGAAATTTTAAAAGGAAATGATGTAGTTATTAGTGCATACAATCCCGGTTGGACGAACCCAAATATATACGATGATTTTCTAGCAGGTTCTAAAGCCATTCAGGGAGCAGTGAAACAATCAGCAGTGAAACGTTTTATCACGATTGGAGGTGCGGGAAGTTTATTTGTTGCTCCGGATTTACAGGCTGTAGACACTCCCGATTTTCCAAAAGAAATTTATCCCGGTGCAAATGCAGCAAGACAATATTTAAATATTATTAAAGAAGAAAAGGAACTGGATTGGGCATTTTTTAGTCCGGCTTTCGAAATGCATGCCGGAACAAAAACCGGCAGAACAGGAAAATATCGTTTAGGCTTAGAAAATCCGGTTTTTAATGATGAGCAAAGGAGTATTTTATCTGTAGAAGATTTAGCAGTAGTTATTGCTGATGAAACTGAGAACCCAAAGCATCATCAGGTTCGATTTACAGCGGGTTATTAAAATTGGACATGGACAATAAATTCACAATAGTTTCTAGAGCAAATTGTGCTTTTGAAACTGTTTTTGTTTTCAGTACTTTTACAATACCAAAAAAAAGTATTTTGTCAAGTCCAAAAAAACATTCAGGCAGTTTACATGAAAAAGCTGGAATTTCAATTCCTGAAATTATCAATGTATCTGCCATCAGTCAAATTCAGAAAAGCAGAAGAAAACAACCTTCTGCAGATGAGTTAATTACCGGAATTATTGACGGAAACAGAACTGCTTTAAGCCGGGCGATTACTTTAGTCGAAAGCACAAATCCGAAACATGCTGAAAAAGCAAATGAAGTAATTAACGGATGTTTACCAATGGCAAACAAATCAATTCGCATTGGAATTACCGGTGTTCCAGGTGTTGGAAAAAGTACTTTTATTGAAGCTTTTGGAACTTTCCTGACGCAATTAGGCAAAAAAGTAGCGGTTTTGGCAGTTGACCCAAGCAGCTCGCTTTCGCATGGAAGTATTTTAGGAGATAAAACCCGTATGGAAGAGTTGGTAAAAGATGAAAATGCTTTTATCAGACCAAGTGCTTCGGGTGATACTTTGGGCGGAGTAGCCAGAAAAACACGCGAATCTATTATTCTATGTGAAGCTGCAGGTTTTGACACGATTATTATCGAAACCGTTGGTGTTGGTCAAAGTGAAACAGCCGTTCATAGTATGGTTGACTTTTTTTTATTACTTAAAATTTCCGGTGCAGGCGATG
>NZ_JBDTTP010000057.1:0-28401 GCF_039930565.1 Flavobacterium sp.
CATTGGTAAGTCCAAAAGGAGAACCAAGGCTTCGAATGTTAATTCCGGTATTTCTTGGATTTGAAGAATATAATTGTACAGATGGTACCAATTCTTTTATACGGTTTACATTAAAAGCACCACTTTGTTCGGCTTGTTTACCAGTAATAACAGAAACGGCAATTGGAATATCCTGAACTTTTTCTATACGGCGTCTTGAAGAAACAACAACTTCAACAAGCTCGTTTTCATCTTTAAGTGCTATTTGTAACAAAGGTATTGGCAAAGATGTAATTTCTATTTCTGCTGTTTTATAGCCTACATATTGCGCTAAAAGTGTTAATGGAAGTCTTGCTCTTGAGTCTATGGAGAATTTTCCGCTGGCATCTGTGGCAGTACTGAAAGTTGTGCCTTTTATAACTACATTAACGGCTTCCAAAGGAATGTTTTCTGAAGTTGTGATTGTACCTTCAATATTTTGTCCAATTGATATTGAAAAGGTTAAAACAGATAATATTGTAAAGATATTTTTTATAGATTTTTTCATTTTATATTATGTATATGTAATTAGTAGAATTTAAATTAAATTTTTTTTACCAACACATACACATCATAGATGAATTATTTATCACATTTGTGAAACTTGTATTATTATTAAAAAGATTTTTTAAGGTACCAGATTTACTTAATTTTACTTTCATTGCTTTAAACTTTGTAATAGTGTTAATTATTTTTTTGGCAAATATACACAAGTTCTATAAACATAGTAGTATTTAAAAAAATATTTTTTATTTTTTTATTAATGACGCTATAGTAATGTTTTGCATAGCTTTTAAAGTTTCATCCCTAATGATCATTAAACCATGACGCAAACTGCATTCTTCTTCGGTTTTACAGTCAGAACAAGGTTCATAAAAATTTAAGGAGGCACAGGGCAAAAGTGCAATTGCACCATCAAATAATCGATGAATTTCAGCTAAAGTGATATCGTTTTTAGATTTTATCAGATAATATCCGCCAAATTTACCCTGCTTACTGCTTACAAAACGTCCTCGTTTTAGGTCTAATAAAATTTGTTCTAAAAACTTTTTTGGAATATTAGCTCCATCAGCAATTTCTATAGTTTTAGAAATGTGATTTTCGTCTTGCTGGGCTAAATAAAGTAAAGCTTTAAGGGCATATTTTGCTTTATGTGATAACATTCTTGTTTAATTATGAATTGTAAATTAAATTGAAACTGAAACTAAGATAACTCCGGAACGTGAAGCAAAAAAGCAGCTGGTTACCAGCTTCCACCTGAACCTCCTCCAGAGAATCCGCCACCACCAAATCCGCCACCGAAACCACCGCCTCCGCCAAAACCGCCACCTGATGATCCTCCGCCGAAACCTCCAAAACCACCACCGCCACTTCTGCCCAGACTACTTAGAAGAATTACATCCATCAGGCTAGGGCCGCCTCCGCTATTATTGCCGGAATTTCCTCCTCCACCTTTTTTATTGCGAGAAATTAAAATTAATACAATTACACCAATAATAATAAAAGGCAATATCGGAAAATCTTTGCCTTTGGTTTGTTTGCGTTCTCCTTTGTATTTACCAGTAAAAACATCAAAAAGTGCATCAGCACCTTTATCGAGTCCACGATAATAACTTCCAGCCTTGAATTCCGGAATAATAATATTTCGCGAAATTTCACCTCCAATTCCGGCAGTTAAACGATCTTCCAACCCGTAGCCAGGGGATATCCAGATTTTTTTTTCGGTTTTGGCTAATAGAATTAAAACACCATTATCTTCTTTAGCCTGACCAATGCCCCATTCTTGTGCCCATTTTGGAGTAAGGATACCAATATCTTCACCTTTCAGACTTTCAATCGTGATTACTACAATTTGTGTTGAAGTTGAATCAGAATAACGCACTAACTTTTCTTCCAGTTGTGTTTTCTCAGATGCACTTAAAACGCTGGCATAATCATAAACAGATGTTTGGAAACTTGGTTTTTCTGGAATTGTAAACTGAGCGAGAACACTGTTAAAAGTAAAAAATGCAATTATCAGGGATGTAAACTGAAAAATTCCGTTGGAATTTGATATTTTATTTTTGAAAATTTTCATTATTTATCCTTTTGATATTTCGTTTGATAATTCATTTGTGTCTTCTTCAGCCCAGGGAAAATGTTTTTTTAGTTGTTCTCCGGCATTTAAAATCCCATCGACAATACCTTGTTTAAAATTACCTGATTTAAACTGTACAGCCATTTTATCTTTGGTGCAATCCCAAAAATCTGATGCCACAACATCATTTATTCCTTTATCACCACAAATTACAAAATTTTTATCGGCGACAGAAAAATAGAACAAAACACCATTTTTCAACTGTGTTTCATGCATTTTTAATTCATGAAAAATTTCTAATGCCCTGTCAAAAGGTACTTTATCAGTAGTTTTTTCTAAATGAACCCTGATTTCGCCAGAAGTATTTTGTTCAGCCGTACGAATTGCATCAACAATTTCTTGTTCTTCCTGTTTGGTTAAAAAATCTTCTACTTTTGACATTGAAATTATTTTAGAGTGAAATTAACGATTTTAGGTTGTAACTTAATTCTGCAATCTAAAATCGTTAATCAAAATAGTATATTATTTTAGAATTTTACTTCAACTGGTTTGTCTGCACCCGTTACAGCTTCAAAATATGGTTTTTCTTTATAGTCCAGGAACCATTTGTTAGGAATGGATAATATATAACCATTATATTCCTGAACAGCTTCATTGAAACGAGTTCTGGCAGTTAAGATTTGATTTTCTGTACTAGCCAGTTCATCCTGTAGTTTTAAAAAGTTTTCATTAGCTTTTAAGGTAGGATATTGCTCTACAGAAACTAATAATCTTGATAAAGAAGATGATACGCCGCTTTGAGCCTGATTGAATTGTGCCAATTGCTCAGGAGTAACATTACTTGGGTCAATTGTAACAGAAGTAGCTTTTGCTCTTGCTTCAATTACAGCAGTTAAAGTTGATTTTTCGAAATCTGCAGCACCTTTTACAGTATTTACAAGGTTTCCGATAAGGTCATTACGACGTTGGTAGGCAGTATTTACATTTCCCCATTCTTTATTAACGGCCTGATTGTATTTCAAACCTGTATTTTTAATTCCGATTGACCAAAATGCGATGATAGCAATTAGTACAACAATAATTCCTACGGGGATTAACCATTTTTTCATGTTTTTTTGATTTTAAGTTTATTTAATTACAATTCGTTTTTGATGTCTGTCAATTGTGTTTTTATGGTCTCTAATTTACGTATTATTTCGAATTTATCTAATGTTTTCTTTTGACCTTCTTTCAAATGGATTTTAGCACCTTCAAGGGTAAAACCGCGTTCTTTTACCAAATGGTAAATTAATTGCAGGTTTACAATATCTTCAGGCGTGAACATCCTGTTTCCCTTTGCGTTTTTTTTAGGTTTTAAAATATCAAATTCACTGTCCCAAAAACGTATCAATGAAGCGTTTACATTAAAGGCTTTCGCAACTTCGCCAATACTGAAATATCTTTTATCCTTTGAAAGCTCGATATGCATGCTGTTTCGCTTTAATATTTTATTTATGATTAATATTAATTGTATTAATCTAATGACTGATTTTCCTGATTCGCTAATTTTGATATGGCGATATATTCCTCCGCCGACATATTTCCGTAATAAAAATTAAGCGGATTCACTACTTTTCCATCTTTATGCACTTCATAATGACAATGTGGCCCTTCAGATCTTCCGGTACTTCCTACGTATGCTATAATATCACCACGTCTTACATGTTGGCCAGCCCTGCAGTTGTATTTGCTCAAATGTGCATATAAACTTTCATATCCAAAACCATGTCGGATTACAATATGGTTTCCATAACCAGAAGCCGAATTGTCAGCTCTGGCTACAATTCCGTCACCTGTCGCATAGATTGGAGTCCCCGTGTTAGCAGCAAAATCCATTCCATTATGCATTTTCCTTACTTTCGTAAAAGGATCTGTCCTGTATCCAAAACCCGAAGCCATTTGTTTTAAATTCTCATTACTAACTGGTTGTATTGCCGGAATGGCTAGTAATAAATTTTTTTTGGCCCCGGCTAATTTTAAAATTTCATCCAAAGATTGAGACTGAATTGCCAGTTGTTTTGACAACCTGTCAATTCGTTTTGTGGTATTCAATACCAATTTCGAATTGTTGAAACCCTCTAGATCCTTATATCTTTTTAAATCCTTAAATCCTGCTTTTCTAATGGAATCCGGGATTTCTGAACGGTTAAAATAAACTCTGTATATATTGTTATCCCTATTTTCAAGAGCTTGGGTTACATCATCAATCTCATCCATTTTTTTATTTAGAATGGAATATTGCAATTTCAGATTCTCAATTTCACGTGCCTGAAAACGATCTTTTGGAGTCTCAAAATACGGAGTGTTAATTAAAACGACAAAAACCAAAAAACCAAACAGCGCCGAAGCTACTAAAAACAAAATGGCAAACCCTAATTTAGTCCGCTTTTTAGTTTTTATTTTTTTATAGGCCAGATTTTCTGAATCGTAATAATATTTTACTTTCGCCATATTTTAAAATACCCTATTTTTGCACACTGTAAAAATGTTAGTCGAACAAATTTAATAAATGTTTCAGTTGTTCACGGCTTTTTTAAAGAATAAAAAACAATTAGACAATGTGTCATTTGATAATTAGATATTGTATTAAGAACGAAATTTATTGTTTAAAATTTTAGGGTTTTAATAGAATATATCTAATTGGCACATTTTCAGATTAATTGAATTATCTAATTGGCACATTTTCAAATTATCTCATTATTAAATATGAAATCACAAGACGTACGTAAACAATTTTTAGACTTTTTTCAAAGTAATGGACATTTAATAGTTCCATCTGCTCCCATTGTTCTTAAAGACGATCCAACCCTTATGTTCAATAACTCGGGAATGGCTCAGTTTAAAGAATATTTTTTAGGAAACGGAATGCCAAAAAGTAAAAGAATAGCCGATACGCAAAAATGTCTTCGTGTTTCAGGAAAACATAACGATCTTGAGGATGTAGGTTTTGATACCTATCACCATACGATGTTCGAAATGCTGGGTAACTGGTCTTTTGGAGATTATTTCAAAAAAGAAGCCATCAACTGGGCGTGGACTTTATTGACAGATGTTTATAAAATTCCAAAAGAAAATCTTTATGTTTCTGTTTTTGAAGGAAGCAAAGAAGATAATGTGCCTTTTGATCAGGAAGCCTGGGATATCTGGAAAACTTTAATCGATGAAGACCGAATTATCCTTGGAAACAAAAAAGATAATTTCTGGGAAATGGGCGATCAGGGACCCTGCGGACCTTGTTCTGAAATTCACGTTGATTTACGTTCAGAAGAAGAAAAAGCTTTGGTTAGTGGAAAAAGCCTGGTAAACAATGATCATCCGCAGGTAGTTGAAATCTGGAATAATGTATTTATGGAATTCAACCGTAAAGCAGATGGTTCCTTAGAGAAACTTCCGGCACAACACGTTGATACCGGAATGGGATTTGAGCGTTTGTGTATGGCTTTACAAGGAAAAACTTCGAATTATGATACTGATGTTTTTACTCCGCTTATCGAAAAACTAGAGCAAATTACAGGTTTTACCTATACATCTGATGAAATTAAAAACATCAGTGAAGAACAAAATAAAACCAATATTGCGATTCGTGTTGTGGTAGATCACGTTCGTGCGGTTGCGTTTGCAATTGCAGACGGCCAATTACCATCTAACACTGGAGCGGGTTACGTAATTCGTAGAATTTTGCGTCGTGCCATTCGTTACGGATTTACATTTTTAAACACAAAAGAACCTTTTATCAATAAACTGGTTGAAGTTCTGGCCAACCAAATGGGAGAATTTTTTCCTGAAATCAAATCACAACAACAATTGGTTACCAATGTAATTCGTGAAGAAGAAGCTTCTTTTTTAAGAACTTTAGATCAAGGCTTACAATTGTTAGATAACGTAATTGCACAAACTTCAGGTTCTGAAGTTTCTGGAGCAAAAGCTTTTGAATTGTATGATACTTTTGGTTTTCCGAAAGATTTAACAGCTTTGATTCTGAAAGAAAAAGGAATGTCTTTTAATGAAACAGAATTTGATGCTTCCATGCAAGAACAAAAAAATCGTTCTCGCGCAGCATCCGAAGTTTCAACAGAAGATTGGATTGTATTGATTCCTGGAAATGTAGAGACTTTCGTTGGTTACGATAAAGTAGAAAATGAAGTAAAAATTACAAGAATCCGTAAAGTTGATTCTAAGAAAGATGGAATTCTATACCAAATAGTTTTGGATAATACACCATTCTATCCTGAAGGAGGAGGACAAATTGGAGATAAAGGAACGCTTGTTTCTGCAAATGAAACAATCGAAATCATCGATACTAAAAAAGAAAATAACTTGATCTTGCATTTTGCAAAACAGCTTCCGGAAAATATAGAAGCAGGTTTTGTGGCAAAAGTAAATACCGATTTAAGAACATCAACTTCTAAAAATCACTCTGCTACGCATTTAATGCATTTGGCTTTGAGAAATATTTTAGGAACGCATGTTGAACAAAAAGGTTCGTTGGTAAATCCGAATTATTTACGTTTTGACTTTTCGCATTTCAGTAAAGTTTCTGATGAAGAATTACGTCAGGTTGAAGCAAGTGTAAATGCGCAGATTGAAGCACAATTACAGTTAGTTGAACACAGAAATATTCCGATTAAGGAAGCATTGGATAAAGGTGCAATGGCTTTATTTGGAGAAAAATACGGCGATAATGTCCGTTTGATTGAGTTTGGAGAAAGTAAAGAACTTTGCGGAGGTATTCACGTAAAAAACACAGCTGAGATCTGGTACTTCAAAATTATTTCTGAAGGTGCTGTTGCTGCCGGAATTCGTCGTATTGAAGCAATTACCGGAGATGCAGTAAAAAACTTTTATCTCAACCAGGAAAATACTTTGGCAGAGATAAAAGAAACACTTAAAAATCCACAGGATGTTTTGAAATCTGTTGCTTCACTTCAAGATGATAACATGAAGTTGAAAAAACAAATCGAGCAGTTACTTAAAGAAAAAGTAAGTGCGTTAAAAATAGAATTAGAGAATGATTTCAAAGAAGTAAACGGGGTAAATTTCCTTGCCAAACAAGTAGATTTGAGCATGGCGTCGACTAAAGATTTAGCTTCGGCATTAGGAAGTTCAAAACCGGATTCTTTTGTGTTTCTAGCTTCTGTTGAAAATGGTTTACCCAATATTCATTGTTATATTGCTAAAGAATTGGTAGCAGTTAAAAGCTTAAACGCAAACGCTGTTATTAAAGAACTAGGAAAATATATTGAAGGAAATGGAGGAGGACAACCTTTCTTCGCTTCAGGAAAGGGGAAAAATGCAGATGGGATCCAACAAGCTTTGGCAAATGCAAGTGAATTTGTGAAATAAGGTATTTTAAAATTTTTCAGATATTAGAAATAAAGGCCCAAAAAAGGAACTTAACTTTTTTTGGGTTTTTATTTTAAAATGGGTTAGGTTTTTTGTTTTAATAGTAGTTCATTTGTAGGAAATTTTAATAAATAAAACCTACGCAAATGAAAAAAATTTTATGCTTATTTGGTGCTTTAACTTTACTGCTTACTTCCTGTACTAATGATTCTTCTGAAGAAAATTCGCTATTACCTAAAAAGCAAATTTACACTTATGGCTCTCAACCCGGAGAGAACAATACAATAACATATTCTTATACTGGAAACAAAATTGATAGTTTAAATTATGATGACGGTACGAAAATAGTGTTTACTTATACAGGAGATTTAATAACAAAAGCAATTTATACTGAAGATGATGAAGATCATTCAACGACTACAACGTTTACGTATGAAAATAATAAATTAAAGTCTTTTCTGGAGACGTCACCAAACTCCTCAAGCAGAAAGAAGACATACACTTATAATGCTAATGGAACAATTTCGACTACAACAGTTTTAATTAATCCAACTACACAGCAAGAGATACAAGATTCATCCAGTATATTAACTTTAGATGCTAATGGTAATATAATTAAAGCTGAATTTAATGATTTAGTAAATTCATTTGAGTATGATACTAAAAATAATCCTTTTAAAAGTATAACAGGATACACCTTCTTATTAGATTCAGGTATTTTTGATCAGGAAGCTAATTCAGTTAATAATATATCAAAAATAACAGAAAATACGGGAGGAATTGATACTGGTACTTTTGCTTATGTAAACACCTATAATAGTGATAATTATTTAATTAAATCCGTACAGGGTGATGAAACCTTTGAGTACACTTATTAAATAAAAAGATTTTAGTACAAACGAAAGCCCTTTCATGGAGATGAAAGGGCTTTTGTTTGTTAAAGAAAAAAACTTTAATTCAGAAATTTTACTCGATTGGATGTTAAAAATTATTTTCTTTCACCAATCTGCTGGCGCCACATCGCATAATACAAACCTTTTTCAAGAATTAAATCGTCGTGTTTTCCCTGTTCGATAATTTTTCCCTGTTCCAGAACGAATATTTTATCAGCATGCATAACCGTAGATAATCGGTGTGCGATTAGAACCGTGATCCTGTTTTTGTCTGATATATTTCGGATTGTGGCATTAATTTCTTCTTCTGTAATGGAATCTAAAGCAGAAGTTGCTTCATCGAAAATCAGTAAATTTGGATTTCTTAAAATAGCACGGGCGATTGACAGACGTTGTTTTTCTCCCCCTGAAACTTTGATTCCGCCTTCACCAATTGTGGTATTTAATCCGTCTTCTGCTCGAATTAATAATTTTTCACAACTGGCTCTTTTTAAGGCATCGTATACCTCTTCATCAGTTGCATTTGGTTTTACGAATAGCAAGTTTTCACGAATGGTGCCGGAAAATAATTGTGCATCCTGAGTAACAAATCCTAATTGTTTTCTTAGATCCAGCAAATCAATTTCGGTTGAATCAATGTTGTTATATAGTATATTTCCTTCTGCCGGAGTATATAATCCCACTAATAATTTGACTAAAGTTGTTTTTCCGGAACCTGATGGCCCAACAAAAGCGACTGTTTCTCCTTGTTTGATATCAAAATTAATGTTTTCAACCGCTTTGAATTTGGCTGTTTTATGTTGGAAGCTTACATTAGAAAAAAGCAACGACTCAATGGCGCCAACATGTTTAGGGTTTTTTGGGCGGAATTCTTTCGGGGCACTCAATAAGGTTTTGAAATTTTCCATTGATACTTTAGTTTCATTTAAAGTAATAATGAAATTCCCCAATTCTTGTAAAGGTCCAAAAATGAAGAAAGTAAAAAACACCATCGTCAGCAAATCGCCTATAATAATTTTATCTCCAAATAAGAAATAATATAAAGTAAAAACGACGCAGGTTCTTAAAAAATGAACTGTTGTACCCTGAATAAAACTCAAGCTTCTTATAAAACGGACTTTTTGTAATTCAAACTGTAAAATTTTAAAGGTATTCAGGTTGAGACGTTTTTCTTCCTGATAAGTTAGTCCCAAACTTTTTACAAGTTCAATGTTTCTTAAACTCTCAGTTGTAGATCCTGCAAGTGCATTAGTTTGATTAACAATTTTTCGGGAAACGATTTTTATTTTTTTACCCAAATAGGAACTCACTAAAGCAATAATGGGAGCCGTAACTAAAAAAATAATGGAGATACGATAATCTATTTGTGCTATATAAACGATTACAAATATGAATCCAATTATTGTTTGGAAGATTAGGGAAATTGATAAGGTAATTAGCTTTTCAGAATCAGAGCGTACTTTGGTTAACTTACTTAAAGTTTCACCGCTTCGCTGATCCTCAAATTCGGCGTAAGGCAAATCAAGTGATTTTTTGATTCCGTCCGTGTACATTTGAGCGCCTGTTCGTTGAATTACAACATTGGTAAAATAATCCTGAAAATTTTTTGTAATTCTCGAAATCATCGCCGCACCTAGTGAAAGCCCGAGCCAGAACGAAAGAGATTTGATGAATGCCATTTCGTTTCCTTTGTATTTAGCAAGCCCTACACCGCAATCCTGCATTAATTTACCGGTAATAATAGAATCTGATAAGCTGAAACAGATATTTATGGTAGCCATAATCAAAGCGAAAAACAAAAGCATTTTATGTTTGATTATATAAGAATATAATAATTTCATAGTTTAGGTTGAATTAAAAAAACAAGGTGTAAAAGTAGTGAATAGATTGGTTTTGTAAAGCTGATTTTTGTGTATTAAAAAGTTAATTTTTTTTAAATACTTTTTAAATTTATTGTGCCGAATAGGAATTCAGGAATTATAATTTTAAGACTTAAATTTTGAAATTCAGATATTTCATTCAAATGTGTTACATCCAAATATAAACCATGAAGAACAATTTGAATGTGTTAACTGTTGTATAATTTCATTCTAAAGTTACATAATGCATTATTTTATATAACAAAAAAAATAAAATCAGTTAGCATTTTAGGCATTTAGTCTTGTTATTAAAAAGAGAAGAAGGATTTTTTAAAGTAATTTTATTCTTATAAACTACTAAAAAATAGTACAATGAAAAACTTTAAAAAATTAAAAATCAGCAAGGTAGAAAGAAAACTGTTTTTCTTTTTTATTTTCTGTTTAATGTGGAATGTAAATTTTGCACAAACATTTCCAACAAATTTTGCAGGTGTTCAACTGGCAACAGGATTAGACCCGGTAGGAATGGATGTTGTGCCTGATGGAAGGGTATTCTTAACTGAAAAAGTGGGAAAAATAAGAGTCATTAAAAATGGCGCTCTTCTGTCAACACCATTAATTACAATTCCAACAGTGGATAATTTTAGTGAAAGAGGATTGATGAAAGTAGTAGTCGATGAAAATTTTGCTACTAATGGTTACATCTATGCTTTTTACACGCACAAGGCAAACAATGTAGTAAATAACAGAGTCAGCAGATTTACTGTTTCAGGCGATATCGCTTCTCCCGGCAGTGAATTGGTTTTGATCAATATTGACGCTGTGGATGGAAATACGGGTTACCATAACGGGGGTGGTCTCGCCATTAAAAATAATCAGATTTATATTTCAACAGGCGAAAGTACGGTAGCGTCAAATGCACAATCATTTACTACTTTAAAAGGTAAAGTATTGCGAATCAATACTGATGGAACAATCCCGACAGATAATCCTTATTATACTTCGGCAAGTGGAGTATACAGGGCAATTTGGGCATTAGGCCTTAGAAATCCATTTAAATTATCTGTAGAAAATGGAACTGGAAAAATACTTTGTAACGATGTAGGAGCCGGAACCTGGGAAGAAATCAATGAAATCCAAAAAGGCAAAAATTATGGCTGGCCTACAATTGAAGGAATAAGAACCAACCAAACTGCACCGGCAAATTATAAAGATCCATTTTATGTTTACAACCATAGTAATGGGGCTTGTAGTATTACTGCAGGAGCTTTTTATAATCCTGTTACTGCTGTATTTCCAACCTCGTATATTGGAAAATATTTCTTTGGGGATTATTGTGCAGGATGGCTAAAAACTATTGATGCAAACGGAACAGTGGCTACTTTTGCTACAGGAATCGACAGGCCTCTGGATGTCGCAGTTAGTAAGGATGGTGTTTTGTATTTTATAGCAAGAGGAGGAATAGATGGAGGTTCTAATGATGCCAATACGTCCAGTAGTGAAGGGGTACTTTGGAAAGTGAATTATACAGGAAATGGTATTCCGGTGATTGGTGTTCAGCCTGCGAACAGAACAGTTTCAATTGGTCAGAGTACTACATTTCAAATTGTAGCTTCGGGTAATCCAACACCTGCTTTTCAATGGCAACGCAATAATGTTGATATTGCCGGAGCGACTCAAAGCAGTTATACACTTACTAATCCCGTATTAGCAGACAATGGAGCCCAATATAAAGTTAAGGTAACCAATTCTGCGGGATCAGTAACAAGTAATCCGGCTACATTAACAGTAATTAATAATCAGTCTCCGGTACCTGTAATAACCGCCCCTACAACTGGAACCCAATACAGTGGCGGAAATGTTATCACGTTTACAGGAACTGCTACAGATACTGAAGACGGTACACTTCCTGCAAGTGCATTTACCTGGAGAATAGATTTGTTTCATTTTGATGATCCTCAGCATTCACATCCTGCATTAGATTTTACATCTGGAATTAAAACAGGAACTTTTACAATACCAACAGATATGGAAACTTCTCCCAATGTTTTGTTTCGTATATTCTTAACCGTAACCGACTCAAATGGTGCAAGTAAAACTGTCAGCAGTGATATTGTCCCTGTCGTTTCAACAGTTAATCTTGTAACAAATCCACCCGGACTAAAATTAAAATTAGACGGAAGCCAGGTTACGGCCCCTTACTCTTTTACTGGGGCCAAAGGAATTAACAGGGCTATTGAAGCACCTTCTCCACAAACTCTGAATGGCAATACCTATGTTTTTTCTTCCTGGTCAGATAATGGAACTCAGGCTCATACGATTTCCACTCCGGATAATGGGTTTTCCTATACAGCAAATTTTACATTACAGCAAGGAGGAAATACGATTGTTAATGGAGGTATTTATGAAATGGAACCACAACATTCACTTGGAAAACGCCTGGATGTCAATGGTGCTTCTGCAGAAAATGGTGCTTTAGTAGAAATGTATACACGAAACGGAAATTCAAATCAACAATGGAAATTTATCAGTTTAGGAAATGATATTTATCTTATTGAACCACAAAATGCAATTGGTAAACGTTTAGATGTTAGTGGGAACAGCTCCGCTAATAATGCACTGATTAATTTATATCAGAATAATAATAACGCAAATCAAAAGTGGAAAGCGTATCCAATTGCTGATCAGCCGGGATTGTATCGTTTTGAACCACAAAATGCACTGGGAAAAAGACTGGATATTGAGTTGATTGGCGGAACTGATAAAGCAGCAAGCAGGACATTAGACACGGGTAACAGTCAAAAATGGAAATTGTATCCAGTATCGTCATTCAAAACCCAGGCAGCAGTTGTTAATACAGACCAATCAAATGGCTTTTATGCTTATCCAAATCCATTTTCGAGTGCTACAACTATAACTTTTCCGGTTGATAATTCAAAAGAAAAAAAATCAATAGATATTTTTAATCTTCAGGGAAAATTATTGAGAACAATTGACATTACAGAAAACAAGCAGGGAGAAATAAGTATCGACCGTAATGATTTGCAAAAAGGGATGTATGTCTATCGTTTAAAAATTAATAACAATATTGCCTCATCTAAAAAAATTATAATAGAATAAAACTATAGTGAACCAATTAATGCAAATGGCTCTAGTGAATCTGATAAGGATTCACTGAAGTCATTTTTTATTTTAATACCTGTTCCTGCTTTCTAGTTTTGCAGATTAACAGTAAATTTGAATAAATTAAAACATTTTTTAATTATTCTCCTCTTTGAATAATGTCAAAACTATAATACAGAAATTAATAATCTTCAATTATGCAATTCAGAACCCAAATAATAGTGTCTAAAACGAAATTTCCGATAGATTATAACTCCAAAATTGTTTCGTTAGGTTCCTGCTTTGCCGAAAATATGGCAGATAAACTGGATTATTTCAAGTTTGATAATGCAACAAATCCATTTGGGATAATTTTTAATGCGGTTTCAATATTTCAAAATGTTAAAAGGGTCGTTGACCAGGACTTATTTACAGAAAAAGATGTTTTTTTTCATAACGAACGCTGGCATTGTTTTGAAGCGCATTCCGATTTGAGTAATTCCGACAGGGAAGAATTGCTGGAAACTTTGAATAAAGCAATTGAAGTTACGTACAAACATTTAAAGGAAGCAACTCATATTATTATTACTTACGGAACTTCCTGGGTTTACCGAAATATTGAAAGTAATGAGATTGTTGCCAATTGTCATAAAGTACCTCAAAAGCAATTTTCAAAAGAATTACTATCAGTAGAGGTTATTGAGAAGAGTATTCAGAATACAGTTGCTTTGATTCACACATTCAATCCAAATGTAAAATTCATTTTTACAGTTTCACCGGTCCGTCATATAAAAGATGGCTTTATCGAAAATCAACTCAGCAAATCTCATTTATTTACTGCGCTGCACAAAACCATCAACCATCAATCACCAACCATCAACTATTTTCCTTCCTATGAAATAATGATGGATGAACTTCGTGATTATCGTTTTTATGCAGAAGATATGCTGCATCCCAACCAAATTGCAATTGATTATATCTGGAAACTTTTCTGCGAAAATTACATTTCAGAAAACAGCATTTCAGTCATGCAGCAAGTAGATGAAATTCAAAGAAGTCTTCGTCATAGAAGCTTCAACCCTGAATCTTTAGAACATCAGAAATTTTTATCCCAACTTCATGAAAAAATTAAACTTTTAGAAGCAAAATGTTCTTCAATTAAGTTTTAAAATCTTTGTTACAAGTAATTAGGAATAATTATTTGTCACCTGAAATTTTAGAATAATTTCAAGCAATTGTGTAAATTGTTACAATTAAAAATTCAGAATTTTGTAAAATGTAGAAATACACTTTTTTAATAACGCATTCAATCTAACGTGTTTATTGGCATATGAATAAGAAATCAGTTTATTTTCTTAAAAAAACACTACGTATACTACTTTGGTGCGTGGGCTCTATTATCGCGTTATTGTTGCTTTTAACTGTTTTAATACAGATTCCTTCAATTCAGAATTATGCAAAAGATAAGGCAATTACTTACCTGCATAAAAAGATTAAAACTAAAGTTACTTTAGATAGAATTGCAATTAAATTTCCGAAAGAGGTAGTGCTGGAAGGTTTTTATTTTGAAGATCAAAAAAAGGATACTTTATTAGCAGGAAAGCGTTTAGAAGTGGATGTTGATTTATTCAAACTGATTAGTAGTGAACTTGAAATCAATTCGGTTTCTTTGGAAAATGTAAGTGCAAATATCTCCAGGGATAAAAAAGGTGTTTTTAATTTCGATTACATTATTAAAGCTTTCGAATCAAATGAACCAAAAGATCCAAATAGTAAACCTTTTAAAATTTCTGTTGTAAAAGTAAATCTGGATAATATCAATTTTAATTTCAAGGATGATTTTGCTAAAAATGATGTAAAAGTAAAACTGACCCATTTTGACACAAAGTTCAATGAATTTGATCTGGATAAAATGGATTTCGATATTCCGAATATTAATTTAAACGGATTAAAATTGGTTTTGGATCAGGATGCAGTAGAAAAAATCGCAGAAGTTTCTGTTGAAACAGTGGATACCATTTCAAAACGAAAAGACTTCAAATTAAAATTAGATAAAATCCATTTATCTAAAATTGATGTTTCCTACGGCAACAAGGATTCTAACTTGGATTCAGGAATAAAACTGGGGAATTTAAATTTATCGGTTAACGAAGTTGATTTAAACAAACAGCTTTTGGATTTTGATACTTTCGAATTAAAAAATCTAAAAGGGAATTTAAGATTAGGTGCCAAAGATAAACATCTGAAAACTCCAAGTCTGGATTCAACTTCAATAAAACAATCTGGATGGAAAGTAAGATTAAAAGATGTTGATATTCAGGATATTGCTTTCAAATTTGATGATATGCAATCTGCACCAACTCAAAAAGGTATCGATTACAGCCATTTGGATTTAAGTAAATTCAATCTGAAAGCAGAAAAATTATATTATGGAAATGATACGATTTCCGGAAATATAAAATCGCTTGCCGCAAATGAAAAGCGAGGTTTGAATATCCAGTCCTTAAAGACCAATTTCTTTTACGGACCAAAAAATGCAACACTGGAAAATTTATATGTCAGAACTCCTCAGACACTTTTACAGGATAAAATAACATTAAAATATGCTTCTCTTGCCGCGTTAAAAAAAGATATTGCCAATCTTGCTATTGATGCCAATTTAAAAGATTCGAAAGTTGGTTTTAAAGATGTTTTGTTATTTGCTCCGGATTTACAAAAAACAAATCCGTTTAAAGATAATCCAAATGCAGTTTTATCTTTAAATACACGTTTAAACGGAAAAATAAAAAACCTGAATATTTCACAATTCGAAATGAGCGGAATAGGAACGACAAAGGTTTCCCTTTCGGGGAAGATTACCGGTTTGCCTGATGCCAAAAAAGCGTATTACGATTTGGATATCAAAAAACTATCAAGCACTTCCAAAGATGTTTATTCTTTTGTTCCGGCGGGAACGATTCCGAAGAATATTCAGCTGCCTTCACAGTTTAATTTAAATGGAAAATTTAAAGGTTCAGTTCAGAATTTCAAAACCAATTTAGCTTTACACAGCAGCTTTGGTAATGCAAAAGTCAATGCTTTGTTTGATCAGCGTGTTAAGAAAAAAGAGAAATACGACGCAACAGTTTATCTATTGGATTTTGATTTAGGAAGGTTGATCAAAAATGATTCCATCGGAAAAATTACGCTTAAAGCAAAAGTAAAAGGTAAAGGCCTGGATCCTAAAACGGCGCAGGCAGAATTAGACGGAATCGTTCAAAAAGCAGTTTTCAACAGATATACTTATAGAAATTTAGCTTTAAAAGGAAATATCGAAAACGGATCCTTTGCTGTAAAATCAGGAATGAAAGACCCAAATTTGAATTTTAACCTGACAGCCAGCGGAAACACAAAGCAAAAATACCCATCAATCAAGTTAAAACTGAACCTGGATATTGCCGATTTGGAAAAACTGAATCTTCATGCCGGTCCAATGAAATTAAGAGGAAATATTGATGCGGATGTAGCCAATAGTAATCCGGATTTTCTAAACGGAAAAGTATTTCTTTCAAATGTTCAAATTTTACAGGATGCAGAACCGATTGTTCTGGATTCGGTTCGTGTGATTGCATTTTCAGATAATACACGTAACAATATCAAAATATCTTCTCAGTTTTTACAAGCTGAGGTAGATGGAAAATATAAATTGACAACGCTTTCTTCTGCTATAAAAAAATCATTGTCAAAATACATTGATTTAAAAAATCCAAAAGTAAATGGAGAATCGGATGAACAAAGATTGACTTTTACATTAAAAATCGATAACGATCCGATACTTTTTAAACTTGTTCCGAAATTAACAGGTTTAGAGCCTATCAACATTACAGGAAAATATAATAATGTAACCGATAGTTTAGAAGTAAAAGGAACGATTCCGAGAATTGTTTACGGAACAAATACAATTGCAGACGGAAAAATTAATATTGAAGCAAAAGAAAACGCTTTAGAATATATGGTTTCTGTTGCCACAATTGAAAGCGGTTCTATAAAAGTTCCGTTTACAAGTTTATCCGGGAAAGTCGAAAACAATAATTTGACATATGCACTTGAAGTTCAGGATGCAAAACAAAAACAGCAGTATTTTATTGCAGGTGTATTTAAAGCAGAGAATTCTAAAAACATCCTTAAAATCGATGCTGAAAATTTTGTTTTAAATTATGAAAAATGGAATATTGATCCTGAAAATGCAATCGAATTTGGAGATAAGCGACTTTATATCAATAAGTTTTATTTAGCTAATGCCGGAAACGAATTGAAAATTCAATCGCAGGGAACTCAGAATAATGCACCGTTGCAGGTTGACTTTGTAAACTTTAAAATTGAGACCATCCTTAATATGGTCAAAAAAGACAAATTGCTGATGCAGGGTTTGATCAACGGAAACGCAGTGGTAGAAAACATAATGACCAGTCCCACTTTTACATCGGATTTGAAAATTGATGACTTTGCTTTCAGAGGAGAAGCAGTTGGAGATATTACAGTAAAAGTAGACAATAAAACCAATAATGTATTAGCAGCAAATGTTATCCTTACTGGTCAGGAAAATGATGTAAATGTAAATGGAAACTACAGAATCAATGATGGTAATTTAGATTTTAATGTTGATATTAACAAACTTACCATTAAAAGTATTCAGGGATTTACGATGGAAAATGTTACTGAAGGAACAGGTTACTTATCGGGCAATTTTAAAATTGTTGGTAAAACATCAAGCCCTAAAGTTTCAGGGGAATTAAATTTCAATGATGCCGGTCTTAGAATTACCCAGCTGAATTCTTATTTTAAAACAGATCAGGAAAAAATCACTTTCAATAATGACGTCATCACTTTCGATAAGTTTACGCTGAATGATGAAAACGACAATGAATTATCTGTAGATGGAACTATTCAATCTCCTGATTTCAAGAATTATAATTTCGGTTTAATCATTACTGCGGATAATTTCAGGGCTATTAATTCTAAAGCAACTGACAATGATTTGTTTTACGGAGATTTATTTTTGGATACCAAACTAAATATCAAAGGAACATTAGACAGCCCGGTTATTGGAGGAAATATAAAAATCAACGAAGACACTAAATTCTCTGTTGTTTTACCACAGTCAGATCCTTCTATTGCAGATCGTGAAGGGATTGTAGAGTTTGTGAATGAAGATAATTTATATCTCAAACAAACGATTGAAATGGAGAATAAACTGAATCAGTCTCCATTAAAAGGAATGGATGTAAGTGTTGAAATTACGATTGAAAAGGAAGCAGAGCTTACACTTGTTATCGATAAAGGAAATGGAGATTACCTGAATCTAAAAGGAGAAGCTCAGCTTACCGGTGGAATTGATCCTTCAGGTAAAACAACGTTGACGGGTAAATATGAATTCTCTGATGGGGCTTATGAGATGAATTTCAATATGATCCGTAGAAAGTTCAACATTCAGAAAGGAAGTTCTATTACCTGGAATGGAGAACCAACAATGGCTACATTAAATATTACAGCCATTTATGAAGTCGAAACGGCACCAATAGATTTATTAGGAAATCAGTTGGGAGCAATGAGTGCAACAGAAAAAAACACGTACAAGCAGAAAATTCCATTTCAGACACATTTAAAAATGAAAGGTGAATTGCTGAAACCTGAAATTACGTTTGATATAATTCTTCCGGAAGGTAATTATGGTGTTTCATCCAATGTTATTGATATGTCAAGAACAAAGTTAGAGCAATTGAGACAAGAACCGGCAGAATTAAACAAACAGGTTTTTGCCCTTTTATTATTGAATCGGTTTATTGGTGAAAATCCGTTTGCAAGTGAAAGCGGCGGAACAAGTGGAGAATCACTGGCCAGACAAAGTGTAAGTAAAATATTGTCGCAGCAATTAAATGACCTTGCGGGAGATTTAATTAAAGGAGTTCAACTGGAGTTTGATTTGGAATCTACAGATGATTACACAACGGGAACAAGAGAAAACAGAACCGATTTGAGTGTTGGGCTTTCTAAACAACTCCTTAATGACAGGTTAAAAGTTTCCGTTGGAAGCAGTTTTGGGGTCGAAGGACAAGAACGTGCCAACGAAGAAAGTACCAATATTGCCGGAGATGTTGCACTGGATTATCAGCTCACCAAAGATGGTCGTTATATGGTTCGTGCCTATCGAAAAAATGAATATCAGGTTGCTGTTGAGGGACAGGTTGTAGAGACGGGAGTTGCTTTTATCATTACGATGAGTTACAATAAATTCCGTGAACTTTTTCATCGAAGTGCTGAGGAAAAAGAAATGATCAGGGAAGAAAAATTGCTTAAGGAAAAAAGAAAACTCAAAGAGAAAGAAAAAGAAGAAAATAAAGAAAATCAGGAAGATAAAATTGAAGGAAATGAGCAAAAAACATAATAATATGGAAAACAGATATATGAAATTTTATATACTGCTGCTGTCCTTGTTTTTTGTTTTTGGCTGCAGCAATACCAAATATTTGCCGGAGGGTGATTTATTATATACAGGAGCTTCTGTAAAAGTCAAAGATTCTGTGATTAAAAAGAAAGAAAGAAAAGCACTTGAAAAGGAGCTAAAGGATTTATTACGTCCAAAACCGACGAAACAAATCTTAGGTTTGCGTCCTAAATTATGGATTTATAATTTGGCCGGTGAACCAAAAAAAGAAAAAGGAATCAGATATTGGTTACGCAATAAAGTAGGCGAGGCTCCGGTACTTTTTAGTCAGGTTGACTTAGATTACAATTCATCTGTATTAAGAAGTTTTGCAGAAAACCGTGGCTATTTTAAAGCCCGTGTTAGTGCAGATTCTACCGTTAGCAATAAAAGAGTTACGGCAGAATATACGGTTACACCAAAAAAACAGTATACGATAAAAAGTGTAATTTTTCCTGATGACTCTTTAGCAATGTCAAGAATAATTGGAAGATCAAGCCGAAGAAGTTTATTAAAAGTCGGAAATCCGTATGACTTAGATGTTATAAAAGCAGAAAGGGAAAGAATAGACGCCAGACTTAAGGAGCGAGGTTATTTTTACTTTAACCCTGATTATATTTTAGCTCAGGTGGATAGCACTAAAGGCGACCATGAAGTAAAAGTGAGACTGGTCATAAAAGCAGATGCTCCCCCAAAAGCACTTACGGCTTATAAGATTAATAAAATCGTTGTTTATCCAAATTTTACAGTTTCAAAAGACAGCGTAAAATATAAAAAAGAAGACATTGTTCAGTATAAAGATTTTACAATTATCGATACAGCACACACTTTTAATCCGCGTGTTTTTGACCGTTCCATTTATTTTAAAAAGGGCGATTTGTACAATAGAAAAGACCATAATCTTACTTTGAATCGTTTTGTAAACCTGGGAACTTTCGGTTTTGTTAAAAATGAATTCAGGGTTTCAGACAGCATACCAAAATCACTGGATTCGTATTATTATCTGACCCTGCTGCCTAAAAAATTTATCAGGGTCGAGGTTTTAGGAAAGACCAATTCGGCAAGTTATACAGGAACGGAAATTAACGTAAATTGGAACAACAGAAATTTATTTAGAGGTGCAGAATTACTAACGATCTCCGTTTTTGGTGGTGCCGATTTTCAGCTGGCAGGAGAAAATAAAGGTAATAATATATATAAGCTGGGAGCAGAAACAAGTCTGACCTGGCCGAGATTTGTTACTCCCTTTAATATCGAAGGCTCCAGTGGATTTGTACCAAGAACGAAAGCAACATTGCGATACGAATATCAAAACAGAACAGAGCTATACTCCCTCAATTCATTTAATGCTTCCCTTGGGTATTTATGGAAAGAAAATATCAGAAAAGAACATCAATTGAATGTAATCGACATTACCTATGTGAGTCCAAATAACGTAACACCGGAATATCAGGAAGATATTCTTGAGAATCCTGCTTTAGGAAGAGTTATTGAAAAGCAATTGATTTTTGGACCAACTTATCAGTATACGTTTACCAATACAATGCAAAAGCGTAAAAAACATACTTTCTATTTTAATGGGGAAATAGATTTGGCAGGAAATATTACTGGGCTAGTAACAGGTGCCGATGTTAAAAATGATAATCAAAAAACTATTTTAGATGTTCCGTTTAGTCAATATGTGAAAATCAAAACCGACTTTAGGCATTACTTAAAGCTTGGAAAAGAAAGTGAATTGGCAAGCAGAATTATTCTGGGAGCAGGTTATGCCTATGGAAATTCTACAACGATGCCTACAACAAAACAATTTGTAGTAGGAGGAACCAACAGTATACGCGCCTTCAGAGCAAGATCTTTAGGGCCTGGAACTTTTAAGGCCGAACCTACCAGTACTTATTTGCCTGATCAGTCTGCAGATTTAAAATTGGAATTTAATACGGAATACAGAGCAAAACTTTTTAGTATTGTAAGAGGAGCAATTTTTGTTGATGCCGGAAATATCTGGCTTTTAAATGCTGACCCTAATAAACCCGGAGCTGAGATTACCAAAGATTTCATGAAACAAATTGCCGTAGGAGCAGGTGCGGGACTTCGATTTGATTTGTCTTTCCTTGTTTTGAGAACAGATTTAGCTTTTCCGTTAAGAAAACCTTATTTGCCTGAAAACGAAAGATGGGTGATTGATGATATTAATTTTGGAAGCGGTTCCTGGAGAAAAGACAATCTGATTCTTAATATTGCGATTGGATATCCGTTCTGATTTTTTTAAATTGGATTTCCGATAATAGCAGTTTAAAACGTTAAATTTGCTTCTTTAAAAAATTAAAGAATGACGTTTACTGCTATAGATTTCGAAACGGCAACTGCCTATCATCCTTGCTCTGTTGGAATTGTTACTGTTGAAAATGGGATTATTGTTGATGAGTTTGTGACCTTGATTAAACCGCCTAACAATGAATATAATCCTTACACCATTCAGGTTCACGGAATATATCCTCGCGATACTGCAAATGCCAAATCATTTCTACAGGTTTTTCCCGAAATAGAAAAACGATTAATAAACAGAGTTGTTGTAGCACATAATGAAAGCTTTGATCGTAATGTTTTGACAAAATCAATGATGCTTCATGGCTTAAATTATGAAAATTTGAATATTGCCCCTCGTTGGGAATGTACTGTAAAAATCTATAAGTCAAAAGGATTAAAGCCAACAAAATTAAGTGATTGCTGTCGGGAAATGAAAATTCAGCTTAATCATCACGAAGCATTATCTGATGCCAGAGCCTGCGCAAAATTATACTTAATGCGTTAATATCGATTTCAATTTGTAATATTAATACTATTTTTTATTACTTTTAGAATATTGTAACAATATAATATTCTAATAAATGAAAGAAGATTTTCTTCATTACCTCTGGAAGTTCAAGAAGTTTGATACGCTGAATTTAAAAACTGTAAATCAGGAAGAAATTACGATTATTAATACGGGTGATTATTTAGAACTTGCAGGACCTGATTTTTTCAATGCACAAATAAAAATTGGTGATCAAAAGTGGGCAGGAAATGTCGAAATACATTTAAAATCTTCAGATTGGTATTTGCATGTCCATGAAAAAGATCCCGCTTATGAAAATGTCATTTTGCATGTTGTTTGGGAATATGATGTTGATATTTACAGACAAAATAATGTAGAAATACCGGTTTTGGTTCTAAAAAATTATGTGTCTTCTGAAGTAATTTTAAATTACAATAACCTGAAATCACCAAAGTCGTGGATTTATTGTGAAAAGCAAATTTCCCAAATACAGAGTTTTATTTTTAAAAATTGGCAGGAGCGTCTGTTTTTTGAACGTTTAGAAAGAAAATCACAATCTATTTTTGATCTGTTAAAAGAAACCAATCAGGACTGGGAAGCTGTTTTGTTTTGTTTTGTTTATTGGCTAAGAATTTTGGTTTAAATACCAATGGAAATTCTTTTTTGCAATTAGCAAAAGCAATTCCGTTTTCAATTATCCGAAAAGAAAGTTTTGAATTGGAAAATCTGGAAGCCTTATTTTTCGGAATGGCAGGCTTGTTAGATTCTGACAGGGAAGATGTATATTTTAAAGATTTGAAGTTCAGATATTTTTATCTTTTGCATAAATACCAATTAGAAAAAGTGTATACGGAACCGGTTCAGTTTTTTAAACATCGTCCGGATAATTTCCCTACTATTCGTCTTTCTCAATTAGCAGGTTTATATCATCAGCATCAAAACTTGTTTTCTAAAATTATTGAACTAAAGTCTATTGATACTATTTATAAAGTATTTAATGTTTCGGCCAGTTTATACTGGCAAAACCATTATCAATTTGACAAAGAGAGTTCAAAGAAGAAAAAATCATTGTCTGATTCATTTATAGACTTATTAGTGATTAATACAATAGTTCCTTTACAATTTGCTTATGCCAAAACAATAAATGAATCAATAGCAGAAGATTTAATTTCAATTTTAGACAGCATTTCTCCTGAAAAAAACTCAATTATAGAAAAATTTAAATCGTTTGGAATCTCTTCTGAGAATGCTTTTGAAACACAATCTTTATTGCAGCTTAAAAATCAATATTGTGATGTTAACGGATGTATGAAATGTGCAGTTGGAATGGAGTTGTTAAAATGCAGGTAACCAGTTAAAATTTTGTATTTTTGCTAATAATTAATCTAATATGTCACTAATTTTAAAACTAAAATTCTTTTTTGAAAAATACGGTTTCCATGTATCATCACGATTAGCTGATAAGCTTGGAATGCGAGTAACTAGTGTTCGATTGTTTTTTATTTATATTTCCTTTGTTACTGCTGGATTAGGTTTTGGAGTTTACCTGACTTTGGCGTTCTGGATTAGATTAAAAGATCTGATTCGAGCCAAGCGTACTTCAGTTTTTGATTTGTAAATCGAGCTAAAAAACAAAAAAGGTTATAAAGTATCGCTAGACTTTATAACCTTTTTTACTTATTTTAATTATATATTATCTTGATTTGTTATAGCTGTAAGCAAAAATAAGAGCATGTATTGCTGCAAAAGCTAATGAGAAATAATAAAGGAAACTACCATCAACATTCGTATCTAAATGGTTAATATAGGCAACAGCTACCAACGCAACCACCATTCCAAATCCTGCGTAAGCAATAGTTTTATAGTTACCTGAACTAAAAGTTCCTTTGTTTAGAATACTGTTATTCATACCGTAGAAAAGGTATAAGTCAAAACCAATCATCATCCATGCTATAAGTCTGATCCACGTGTCCAAAGGTAAAAAGACCATCATAAACAAGCATACTAGTACACCCGCAATAGGAACAAAAGGTACAAGTGGAGTTCTGAAAGCTCTTGGGGCATCCGGCATTTTTTTACGCATAATCAATACACCGATACAAACCAGAATAAAAGCAAATAAAGTACCGATACTAGTCATTTCTCCTACGACTCTCGCAGGAACAAAAGCTGCAAAAAGGCTGACAATTACCATAAATAATAAATTGTTTTTTGCAGGAGTCCTGAATTTTGAATGTACTTCAGAAAACACTTTTGGCATTAATCCATCTTTACTCATAGAGAAAAACACTCTGCTTTGTCCCATTAACATAACCAGGATAACAGAAGCATAACCACCCAAAATAGCAAGTAAAATAGCATTATTTAGCCATGGATAAGCAGGAGTAATCATTCCGTTTGCTCCCACATGACCCATAGATTCAACTGCAATTGCTACTGGTGCAATACCATCTTTTCCTGCAAATGCCTGATAGTTAACAACACCAGTCATTACGTGAGCAAATAGGATATATAAGATAGTACAAATAGCCAATGACAGTAAAATTCCAATTGGCATATCCCTTTTCGGATTTTTAGCTTCTTGTGCTGCAGTAGAAACCGCGTCAAAACCGATGTAAGCAAAAAATACGATTGCTGCAGCTCTTATTATTCCGGAGAAACCAAATTCTCCAAATTTACCAGTATTTTCAGGTATGTATGGAGTGTAGTTCTCAGGTCTGATATACTGCCATCCAACAGCAATAAAAACTAACACAACAGTAACTTTTAATAAAACTATAATTCCGTTAATAAAAGCCGATTCTCTTGTTCCTCGAATTAATATCAATGACATTATCATTACAATGATCACTGCCGGAATGTTGATTATTCCTCCTTCAAAAGGGGAAAGCATGTAGGCTTCATTAATATGTATACCATATCCGCTTAGAAATTTCCCGAAATACCGCGACCAGCTTATGGAAACTGTTGCGGCACCCACTGCATATTCTAATACCAAATCCCATCCAATTATCCATGCTATAAACTCTCCCATTGTTGCAAATGAATATGTGTAAGCACTTCCTGCAACAGGTATCATAGATGAAAATTCGGCATAGCATAGACCGGCAAATACACATCCAAATGCTGCTACAAGAAAAGAAATAGTTATTGCAGGTCCTGCATTCATTGAAGCTGCAAGTCCGGTAATTGAAAATAATCCAGCTCCAATAATCGCTCCAATTCCCAGAGCAACAAGTCCAGGTGCTGTTAGTGTTTTCTTTAATCCTTTTTCAGAATCAGCGGCTTCTGCTAAGAGCTGGTCTAAGGGTTTTCTTTTCCAAATTGACATATATAATGGTTTTATTATTATTAAGCTTCAAATGTATTGTTTTTTGTAAAAAATAAAAACAATAATTAAGTTTTAAGTTATAAAAAAATAAATTTTATCTAAGTTTAAAGCAATTTTCTTTAATTATGAGAGTAAAAGACATTCATAAACTAATGAAATCTTGAAATTAAATTAAACCACTTTGCTGTTGCGAATTTATTATTTGTAGTAAATTATTTATAATTTTATGGCTTCTAACAATTTAATACAAATTATGAATTTCAAAACGTTAAAAATATATTTCAATTTTACAAATCAACAGCGTACAGGTGTAGTTATATTATTCTTTATTATTGTCTTACTACAGTTAATGTATTTCTTTTTAGATTTTAATTCAGATTATAATGACTCAATTGAAAAGCAACAATGGCTATCCATGCAATTAGAGATTGATTCGTTAAAAGAAATAGAAAATATTGGTAAGCCAAAAATTTATCTCTTCAATCCAAATTTTATTTCAGATTATAAAGGGTATAAATTAGGGATGTCATTAAAAGAAATTGACAGATTACTGGCTTTCAGAAAAGAAAACAAATATGTCAGTTCTGCTAAAGAATTTCAAAATATAACCAAAGTTTCCGATTCATTATTAAACACGATGTCACCGTTGTTTAAATTTCCGGATTGGGTTAATAATAAAAAAGCGCTTAAAACTTATAACAAGGAATTCCCCTCAAAATCATTTTCTAAAAAAGAAAAATTTACAATCATGGATATTAATGATGCAAGTCAGGAAGATTTTATGAAAATAAAGGGAATAGGAGAAGCATTATCACTTCGGATTATTAAACAAAAAGAAATTCTAAAAGCATTTGTTTCTATGGAACAAATGAATGATGTTTGGGGACTATCACCAGAAGTAATAACAGAATTAAAAAGTCATTTTAAAGTTTTGAATTCTCCTAAGATTAATAAAATTAAGATAAACGATGTAAGTTTAAAAGAGTTGGCTCTTTTTTCCTATTTCAGATACACTTTGGCAAAACAAATTATAACTTACAGAAGCATGAACGGAAATATCAAGAATATTGAGGATTTGTCAAAAATTAAAGGCTTTCCTGTTGAAAAAGCTAATATAATTGCCTTATATTTGGAGTTCTAAAAAATAACAGCACAAAATGAACTTTGAATATAACGAAACGCAATCTATGATTGCGCAATCAATAAAAGATTTTGCAGAAAAAAATATCAGACCTAATATAATGGAGTGGGATGAAGCCCAAATTTTTCCGGTTGCCCTTTTTAAAGAATTAGGGGAAATGGGATTTATGGGGGTTTTGGTTCCTGAAGAATATGGGGGTTCGGGTTTAGGATATCATGAATATATAACTGTTGTAGAAGAAATTTCAAAAGTAGATCCCTCAATAGGTCTATCTGTTGCGGCTCATAATTCATTATGTACCAATCATATTTTAACTTTTGGAAATGAAGAGCAAAAGAAAAAATGGCTGCCAAAATTAGCGACTGCAGAACATATTGGAGCCTGGGGATTAACCGAGCACAATACAGGTTCAGATGCAGGAGGTATGAATACCACAGCAGTTAAAGATGGTGATTTTTGGATTGTAAACGGAGCTAAAAACTTTATTACACATGCTATTTCCGGAGATGTTGCAGTAGTAATTGTTCGTACCGGAGAAAAAGGAGATTCTAAAGGAATGACCGCTTTTGTGTTTGAAAAAGGAATGCCTGGTTTTACATCAGGAAAAAAAGAAAATAAATTAGGAATGCGTGCCAGTGAAACGGCCGAATTGGTTTTTGATAATTGTAAAATTCCCGATGCAAACAGATTAGGTGAAGTAGGACAAGGATTCATTCAGGCTATGAAAATATTAGATGGAGGGAGAATCTCAATTGGAGCCTTATCTCTCGGAATCTCAAAAGGAGCTTACGAAGCAGCATTAAAATATTCAAAAGAAAGACATCAGTTTGGTCAGCCTATCAGTAGTTTTCAGGGCGTTTCATTTAAGTTAGCTGATATGGCTACCGAAATCGAAGCTTCTGAATTGTTATTACACAAAGCAGCTTTCTTAAAACAGCAACATAAACCTGTTACAACTATGGGAGCTATGGCTAAAATGTATGCTTCGGAAGTATGTGTAAAAGTAGCTAATGAAGCGGTTCAGATTCATGGTGGTTACGGATATACTAAAGATTATCCTGTCGAAAAATTCTATCGCGATTCAAAATTATGTACTATTGGCGAAGGGACTACTGAAATTCAAAAATTGGTAATTTCCAGGAACTTATTAAAAGAATAATGGCGGTGAAATTCTTTATTGTGTGTCTGTTTAAATAATTCAAAATTTATAACGTATAATTCATAATTAATAGTTACTTTTGCACCCTTAACGAGAGGAGGTGTCAATATTATGTTAATTATACCAATTAAAGACGGAGAAAATATCGATAGAGCATTAAA
>NZ_JBDTTP010000058.1:0-27220 GCF_039930565.1 Flavobacterium sp.
CAAAAGCACGTCGTCCGGAAGGGTTGGCTTTACCATTTGAACATTTTGAACTATTTCCCGAAGAAAGAGCTACCAAAGAAGGTTTTTCAAAAATAACTATCAATCCTGAAAAAGAATCAGTTTTTGAAAAAACTGTTTACCTGTCAGATTTGGATATTGTCAATCATGTCAATAATGTAAAATACCTCGAATGGTCTATTGACCATGTTGACCCAAAACGTATTTTAAATCAGGAAATTGAAAGTTTCGAAATGAACTTCATGAAAGAATTATCTTTGGGTGATTCTGTAATCATTCACGAAAGTGAAACAGAAACCGATACCACTTTCAGCATTACCAAAGAGGATAAATCGTGTTTTGCCTTACAGCTCAACTGGAAAAAGCTCGATAACAGAAATTAACTGGAATTTAAAAATTAACTGCATAAAAGTTTTCCATGAAAAACAAAGAATTCAGCCTTCCTCCTGTTCCTGCAGTCCTTTTGGCCATTATTAGTGTGCAATGTGGCGCAGCGATTGCTAAAACTCTTTTTCCTGCAATTGGAGCAGCAGGAACAGCATCAATGCGAATTGGTATTTCGTCTTTAATTTTATTATTGGCTTACCGTCCTAATTTAAAAGAAATTACGCCACAGCAATGGAAGATTGTTGTTCCTTACGGTTTGTCATTGGGAGCCATGAATCTGATTTTTTATATGGCTATTGAAAGAATTCCAATTGGACTGGCTGTTACTTTAGAATTTATTGGACCTTTACTAGTCGCCATAATCGGATCAAAACGCTTGATTGATTATTGCTGGGTACTACTCGCAGCAATGGGAATTGCCCTGATTGCTCCTTGGTCGAATGCACGAATAGATTTATTAGGGGTTTTATTTGCTCTTATCGCAGGTGGACTTTGGGCTGCTTATATTGTTCTGGGTGGGAAAATTTCAAAAATCATGAATGGCGGCAATGCAGTTTCAATAGGAATGTTATTTGCTGCTATTTTAATCCTTCCGTTTGGTTTTTTCGAAAATGGGCTTGTTAATCTTACTCCAAAGCTTTTTGGTATGGGTGTAGCATTGGCTCTTTTGTCAAGTGCTATTCCGTTTACTCTCGAAATGAAAGCTTTGGGTCAGCTTCCTTCACGCACTTTTAGCATTTTAATGAGTCTGGAACCTGCTGCAGCTGCTATTTGCGGTTTTATTTTTTTACAGGAAAATCTGAATTTCTATGAAATTTCAGCTGTTATTTGTGTAATCACTGCTTCAGCAGGATCAACCTTAACTGCTAAGCGTTAATTTTAAATATAAAAAAGTCCTGTAAAACAGGACTTTTTCAATTAACAGAACTAAAATTGAATTACATTTTTGGTAATAACACTGTATCCACTACATGAATTACTCCATTTGACTGATTTACATCTGCTATAGTTACTTTAGATTTGTTTCCGCTCTCGTCAGAAATATATAAATCTTTTCCGTCCATCCAGGCAGTTAAAGTACCACCACTAACAGTTGTAAGAGTGGCTTTACCTTTACCCATTTTTATTGCTTTTGCAATATCAGAAGCATTCATTTTTCCTGCAACAACATGGTAGGTTAAGATAGTTTGCAATGTTTTGATGTTTTCCGGTTTCAATAATGTATCTACAGTTCCTGCAGGTAATTTGTCAAACGCGGCATTTGTTGGGGCAAAAACGGTGAATGGTCCTTTACTTTGTAATGTTTCTACTAATCCTGCCGCTTTTACAGCAGCTACCAGTGTAGTGTGGTCTTTTGAGTTAACGGCATTTTCAACAATATTTTTAGTTGGATACATCGCTGCTCCGCCAACCATTACGCTTTTCTGAGCAAATGAAGTAAATACTAATCCTACTGTTAAAATTGCTGTAGCTAAAAAATTTCTAGTTTTCATAATGAATGTTTTAAGTTATAAAGTCATTTACGCTTTAATATTAGTTTTGGTTTTAAACAAACAAATAAAATATAAAATCACACATTAGAATTAATTCTAAATTATGATGTTCAGTTTAAATTTAATAATGGTTTCCCAAAGCATTCCAAAACTATTAGCCAAATTCTATAGAAAAAATATAGTCTGAGTAGCCAATTTTCTAATTCCAGAATAGCTGCATCTAATTTATAGCTTCTGAAAGTTTAGAATACAGTTACAGCACAATACCTAATTTTACTTTACTATGCTTTTTTTTTAACTAAAAACAATATCATCGAAAATCAGTCTTCATTATCTGCTTATGAGAGTTCTGCACTGATTTTAATAAATTAGTAACAACAATCACCTATTAATGTGTTCGCTGTCATTTGCAACCGTCTGTATTTGGCGCAGCTTTGCATGAAAATCACCAGCTCTAAAGTAAATACAAAATGAAAAGCATTATTTCTGCCAACAAAAAAAATATTACAAATAAACTCTCTGGTATCCTTTGCGATGAATACATCCTACTGACGAAAACTAAAAATGCCTACAGGAATTTGCTTAGCAGTGACTTTCAGGATGAATATCAATTTTTCAAAGCACAATCCAATGAAATTGATCTTATAATTGCACATGTTGAAAAACGGGTCAGTGACTTAGGCTCTTATGCCGATGCTATGCTAAAAGCTCTTTTAAAGGTGACCCGGTTTAATAAAAAGAAAAATAAAATAAAAGATTCCACAAGCTGCCTGCAAGAATTATTAAACGATCATGAAACGCTTATTGCGAAACTAAAAAGCAATACCCCCTTACTTGCAAATGTTTCTCAAGAGAATCAATCAGACGATTTTATTACAATACTTACAGAAAGTCATCAGAAAATGGTTTGGTTCCTTCGCTCCTATCTAAAATAATTCCCTTAAATAACTACAGTATTACCATGAAAACAAACCTAAAACTAAAGATGCTGCTCATCATCATCATTTTCTCAGGTCTGAATCAGACCCTGTTGGGGCAATCCAATTTCAGAATTGACTCCTCAAAGGACAATAAAATGAAGATATCCGGGACTTCAACCTTCCATGACTGGACAATGCAAACCGCTACTTTTTCAGGCAAAGCTACATTTAAAATCAATACTGAAAATCAGATCTCAAAACTCGTTGGAATGGAATTTAGCCTTCCCGTACTCACGCTTAAAAGCGGTCAGAAAAAATTAGACAAAAACACTTACAAAGCCCTCAAAACTGATCAGTTTAAAAATATTGTTTACAAGCAGGTCTCTGCTGAAGTAATGAGTTCAAACGATTCAAAAACCCATATTAAAACTGCGGGAAAACTTACCATTGCAGGAGTTACTAAGGATGTCATTATTGATTTATACTGTTTTGAAAATAAAAACGGAAATGTCAGCTGTAATGGAAATTACAAAATAAACATGAGTGATTATAACGTAATTCCACCCACCTTTATGGGTGGAATCATGAAAACCGGCGATGCCATTACTCTTGAATTTTCAATACTCTTTGAAAAAATCTAACTCCAAAATCTGCACACATGAAAAATACATTAACATTACTGTTCTGTTTTGGCATAGCACTGTCACAAGGACAAAAGAAACCTATTCAGTATTTTAGGTGCAATGACCAAAGAGGAATAAATATTTTTGAAACTGATAAGAAAGATACCCTATCCTTTGAAGGTTTTGCAGTAAAAATGGGAGGTAATTTAACACTGGATTTCCAGGGATTAAACCATCAAAATAGTGCTGCTCCAGTACTTGTTGATGGTGTAAATACCAATGAGCTGATTGGTATTACCAATGGATTCAATCTGGCAATGGCCAATCTAAATCTCGATACGCAGCTCGATGATGGAATAAGGATGAATCTTACCATCTATTTATCTTCCCGTCATCATGAAGAAACCTGGGTAAAGGGAGGTTATATCCAATTTGATAAACTCTTATTTCTGAAAAGCAGTTTTGCAGATCAGATTATGAAATACGTAACCCTGAAAGTAGGTGCTTATGATGTTGATTTTGGCGATCAGCACTTTAGAAGAAGTGATGGTGGAAATGCAATCCATAACCCTTTTGTCGAAAATTACATTATGGATGAATTTGCCACTGAAATTGGCGGTGAAGTATATTTTCACCATGATTCAGGCTGGATGGGGCTTCTTGGTGTAACAAATGGTGCTCTAAACCCTACAGTAGTCGTTTCAGAAAAAATAGATGCTGCAACTGGGGAATTAAACAAACCTACACCGGCTTTTCATGCTAAAATGGGTTATGACAAACAAATAAACGAAGATTTCAGATTTAGAATGACCAGTTCATTTTACGATGTAAAAAGGGCTGCCAACAATACGCTTTTTGCAGGTGACCGGACAGGTTCCCATTATTTTTATGTATTGGAGAATACTACAGCAACGGCAGTTACTAATTTCAGGTCTGGCCGTTACAATCCTGAATTTAGTCAGCAGGTGACCGCTTTTATGATAAATCCTTTTGTCAAATTTAAAGGTTTTGAATTATTTGGAACGTACGAAGTAGCCAAGGGCAGAAAAATTACCCAGGCAGATACCCACCAGATCGTACAAACTGCTATTGATCTGATTTACAGATTTCCACAGGGAAAAGAGAATTTCTGGATTGCAGGCCGATACAATACTGTGACAGATACCCCACTCAGCCAAAATGACCAAACAATTAATCGCATAGCCGGTTCTGCAGGATGGTTCTTAACTAAAAATATCCTGATGAAAGCGGAATATGTAAAACAGGAATATAAAAATTTCCCCAATACAGATATCAGATATGGCGGGCAATTCGATGGCTTTATGTTAGAAGCCACTGTAGGATTTTAAAGCGTATCATTTCCTTAAAAACAAACAAACTTTAAATTTTAAAACACATATATTATGAAAACTAATGAAGAATTACAGAAAGATGTTCAAAATGCCATTAAATGGGAACCGCTTTTACATGCTGCAGAGATAGGTGTAACGGCAAAAGACGGTGTAGTAACCTTATCTGGTATTGTAGATGGCTATTACAAAAAACAGGAAGCTGAAACGGCAGCTAAAAATGTAACTGGCGTAAAAGCCGTTGTAGAGGAAATAGAGATCAAATACTCAAATACCTTCGCCAAAACCGATAATGAAATCGCCGTTGAAGTATTGAAAGCCTTAAAAGACAACTGGGCTGTCACAGAAGACCATATAAAGGTAAAAGTAGAAGATGGATGGGTTACTTTAGAAGGAGAACTTAACTGGAATTTCCAGAGACTCGATGCCAAAACTGCCATTAGCTATCTTTCCGGGGTGAGAGGAGTTACCAATGAAATCAGAATTAAATCGGATATCAAAAATGCTATAGAAAAAAAAGATATCGAAAAAGCACTCGGAAGAGCCTGGGCTTTAGACGCTAAAAATATCAAAGTAAGTGTAGATGGTAATAAAGTAAAATTATCAGGTTTTGTTGATTCAATTTATCAGAAAGACCAAGCGGAACACATTGTCTGGAAAACGCCGGGAATATGGTCAATTGACAATGAACTGGTAGTGGAATATGACTATGCCGCATTGTAAAACTTAAATAAAAAACCATAGTAAAGATGAAAAAATCCCCCCTAACCCTTCCTGTTATTTTTATAATTTCTTCAGGTCTGATTTTACTCAACAGATATACCCAGTTTCATATCAATGATTATCGGGTGCATTTTTTCTTTCTCTTTTTTGCCGCATCATCATTGGCGATTATTATTGGACAATTACTTAAAAAAGCACAAAACAGCCGATCGTTGATTTCGATTTGTATCGTAATTGGAATCCTGTGTGGCCTGAAAGCTTTTTTTACATGGGAAGAAGACTGGAAAACACAAAGTATACTTTATCAAAATATTGAAAATAAAAGTAAGACAATTAATTATCAATTAAGAGCAGATCGCTTTGCCTTTGGTTCTAAAAAACGGATTATTGGGATTTATTATTTAGCACCTTTCATGGAGTGGACAACAGATATGGATACCCTTAATTTGGATAAAACCAAATGGAAAAAGGTCAGTCAGCAGCTCTCTGAAATGAAACTAAAATAAAAAACACGTATTAGGAAAATCCTGATAAACGGAAAAAATATAATAACTTTGGAAAAGACTGAAACAATCAGAACAGTTTAAAAAAAGAGGGCACAATCCTAACAAGCGCAAAAGTTAGGTAAGACATTGTCAAATTGGCAATTCTTCAGAGCATTTTCAGAATTCTTTCTGATTTATAAAAACGAAGTTCGTTTTGGAGATTTTACGTTATCATATTCTTAAAACTCTAAACGGCATCACAGAAAAAAACTCTTTCCTGAACTTTTAAAATTAAGCAAACCTGTTTTAAAATATTTATTTCAATTTTAAAAATAATTATTATGAAAAAAATACTTGTTCCCACAGACTTTTCGAATATATCAAAATCAGCAATACGATTTGCTATCCAATTTGCTTCTCAGACACCGTGTGAACTACTATTTTATCATGTAAATAAAACAACCATTCGAAAAACGCAGCCGTATCAAGACCAGAAAGATTATAAAAATACCCCTGTAGAAAATAAACTTAGAAAATTTATACTCTCTATTTACAAGACAACTAAAAAAGAGACTGGTAAAGTAGAATTTATAGTCGAAAATCAAGCCCATGCAGACAAAGCCATTATCGACTATGCTAAAAAATACAATGCCGATTTTATTTGTATCAATTCATCAGGTCCCGGAATCTTTAATCAATTGATAGGAACAACCGCCTCAAAACTAATGACTACTTCCCCTGTTCCCGTTCTGGTTGTCCCCTATAATTATCGTAGGAAGCCAATCAATCTTTTATTATATTCATCAGACATTACAAGAATTGGTGTTGAACTTCAATCAGTAAAAAAATTTGCGGCGCTTTTCAATAGTGATATAGCAGTGTATCACTACAATGAATTACTTGATAAGGGCGATTTTAAGAAAGATTTTAATAAGATCGCACAAAACTACCAATCTGATAAAGTCTCGTTTAACTTTAAAAAATTAAATATAGAATTTTCTTTACTGGATCATTTACAAGTGGATATCCGAAAATTAAAACCAGCTATCATTGTGATGTTTACCAAACAGAACCGCGACTGGTTTGAACGTCATTTTTTATCAAGTAAAACTAAAGAGTTTGGTTTTGACTCCAGTACGCCAATACTTGTTTTTAGAAAATAAAAATAAAAAATAAAAAACCAGCCAATACCAATGACCGAAAATAAATTTAATACCGATGGTTTAACCACTGCCCAAGTACTTGCAGCCAGGCAAAAATATGGGTCGAATGCAGTCTCATATAAAAAAACAAACCGATATGTCGCTGCGATTATTAGTATGATTAAGGAACCTATGATGGTTTTATTATTTGTAGCATCAAGTATATATTTCATTAGCGGAAAAACTGCAGATGGTATTTTTCTGACCTCAGCAATCGTTTTGATTGCTGCTATATCGTCCTTTCAAAATGCAAGAAGCCGTAACGCGTTGGAACAGTTAAAAGATTATACAAAACCAAAATGTAAAGTCATTAGAAATGGGAATGTAACTGAAATAAAAACAGAAGAAATTGTTATAGGGGATAGTCTTCTGGTAGAAGAAGGCGCTTTAATTTCTGCTGATGGAATAATTCATCATTCTAATGATTTTTCTGTAAATGAATCTATACTCACAGGAGAATCTATGGCTCTTAGTAAAGATAAAATAACCAAGGACAATGCCATTTATCAAGGTTCAACGGTTGTTGGAGGCCTAGCAATTGCGACGGTAACAGCTATCGGAAGCAATACCAAACTAGGTAAGATTGGTAAAAGCCTGGAAGCTATACAAGAAGAAAAAACACCTTTAGAAAAACAAATTGTTAATTTTGTAAAAAAAATGGTGATAGCAGGTGCGGCAGTTTTTTTAATTGTCTGGGCCATCAATTATTTTAATTCCTATAACGTTTTCGATAGCTTACTAAAAGCACTTACGCTTGCTATGAGCATTCTTCCCGAAGAAATTCCGATCGCTTTTACAACCTTTATGGCTATTGGTGCCTGGCGAATGATGAAAGAAGAAATTATCGTCAAGCAGATGAAAACAGTCGAAACATTAGGAAGCGCCACGGTAATCTGTATTGATAAAACAGGAACTATTACTGAAAACAAAATGAGTCTGGCTAAAATTTTTTCTTTAAAATCCGGAAAAATAACCGCACTGGAGACTCCACTATCTGAAGATGAAAAAAAATTAATTACCGTGTCGATGTGGGCAAGTGAACCCATTCCCTTTGATCCCATGGAAATTGCACTGCATGAGACCTACTCAAGAGTTATTGAAAAAGACGATCGGCCGGATTATAAATTGGTATATGAATATCCTTTGTCAGGAAAGCCGCCCATGATGACACACGTTTTTGAAAATAAATCGGGTAATAAAATTATTGCGGCTAAAGGGGGTTCCGAAGCTTTAATGTCAGCAGCAGTTCTTTCGGCAGCAGAAAAAAAAATAATAGTAAAAGCAATTAAAGAATTATCACTCGAAGGTTACAGAATCCTGGCAGTGGGCGAAACTCACTTCCCTTCTAAAAATTATCCCCAAACACAACAGGAATTCAAATTCGAATTCATTGGATTATTAGCTTTTTATGATCCTCCTAAAAAGAATATCAAATTGGTTTTGCAGCATTTTTATAAAGCTGGTATAAAAGTAAAAATTATTACTGGTGATAATGCCCTGACCACCTCATCTGTTGCCAGGCAAATTGGCTTTAAAGGTTATGATAAAAGCATTACGGGCGATGAATTGATGAAACTTGATAATAAGGAACTGAAAAAACAAGTTAAGGATATTAACCTGTTTACCAGAATGTTTCCTGAAGCCAAACTCAAAATTATTAACGCCTTGAAAGCAAATAAAGAAATTGTCGCGATGACCGGTGATGGTGTAAATGATGGTCCGGCTCTAAAAGCAGCACATATCGGAATTGCAATGGGAAAAAAAGGAACTGAAATTGCAAAGCAGGCTGCCTCCTTAATTCTGGTAAATGATGATCTGTCGAAAATGGTGCATGCTATAGCTATGGGCAGAAAGATTTATGCCAACATCAAAAAATCAATTCAGTTTATTATTTCAATCCATATCCCTATCATATTTACCGTTTTCATTCCACTGGCGCTTGGCTGGCGATATCCCAATATCTTCTCACCTATTCACATTATTTTTTTAGAACTCATTATGGGGCCAACCTGCTCAATAGTATATGAAAATGAGCCAATGGAAAAAAATACAATGGAACAAAAACCAAGACCCTTCACTTTGACATTTTTTAGCTGGAAAGAACTATCAACCAGTATTGTTCAGGGATTAATGATAACAATTGGAACACTCTTTATTTACCAGTATTGCATCCATCATGGATTTAATGAACAGATTACGAGAACGATGTCTTTCATTGTTTTAGTGACGGCAAACATCTTTCTGACACTAATGAACCGTTCCTTTTACTACTCTGTTTTTACCACTTTGCGCTACAAAAATAATTTGGTTCCTATTATTATTGGAACAACTATTTTAATAACGGGAATGTTGCTTTATATAAAACCATTTGCAGCATTTTTTGCCTTTGAGCCGTTAGAAGCCTATCTTTTATGCATGGCTGTTGGAGTTGGTCTTGTATCTGTTATGTGGTACGAATTAGTAAAAGTATGGAAACGTAATTGTAAAGAATTTGAGGCTTAATCAGTTGCTTCAATTTAAAGATTGCAAAAAATTGATTTTTATAATTCTGATATATCATAAAATTGAATAAATAAAATACCTCACCTTATTCATTTTTTAGTTCTGCATTTCCATTTAAATTGTCAATTGCGAAATACACAATCTTATTTCGAATATTGAAAAAGTGATCGTTATCACCAATTAAAATGCACAATGTCATTTTTCTGTTATTATAAAAGACAGAACTTTGTGCAAAGCAAGAAAAGACTACAGAAAAAATGCTGTTATCCTAGAAACCTTTGTGATACAAGCCAGGAAAGACAAAATTATTACCTGCACCAGATTGTAAATAAACTGACTGTTTTAAACAATAAACCTTACCTGCTTAAACTATTAAAAGAAAGATTATGATAAAGAAAATCCTGTTTTTGCTACTACTAGTTACATTGATGTCAACGCGTTGTGCAAAAGATTCTGATGACTTGAATATAGATGAAGATCAGGCCTATCTGGATCTCCTACATAACCAGAGTCCGGAAAAGACAACTTCCGACTGGAATACGTTTCACAAAACGGCAGATAATCTGGTGGCTATTGCAGAAAGCAATCTTAAATCACTTAGTTTGAGGAACAACAGGAAAAAAGAGGACTCAGAAGCCGGTCTTGAGGAAATTTACGCCAAATGTGACTATGACCTTACAGACCTAAAGGAACAATTGCAAAGGCGTGACGAGGGATTTGCACGCGAATTAAATGATTATGACGGATCATCTGCTTCCGCTAACAACGCATTTAAAAATAAATTTCTTCAGGAAATAGCTGATTTAAATACTACTATGGAAGGATTAATTAATAAGGATACTAAAAAATTACCTGAATAAGAAATAGCCAGACTCCAAAGACTATTATACTTTTAAAAAACATCCTTTTTTTCTGTAAAAACTCATTATGTGACCTTAATCACCTTTTAGTGTAATTGTCATCATTTTGCTTCACCAGACTTACAACTACATTGCAGTAAACATTTCCTGTAAAAATTATGGACAAGAAAACTGTTGCCGTTATAGTAGCACATCCCGATGATGAAATTTTATGGGCCGGCGGATTATTGATTGATAATCCACATTGGGAATGTACCATAGTATCACTTTGCAGAAAATTTGATTCGGACAGAGCAACCAGGTTTTACAAAATACTAAAAGCTTTAAATGCTGAGGGAATGATGGGTGATCTCGATGACGGCTCAGACCAGATACCTCAAAATAAAGAAAAAATACAAAACCTGCTGCTTGATTTGCTGCCTAATAAAAATTATAATCTTATTATCACCCACAGCCCAACAACTGGCAGGAAATCGAAAAGGCAAAAAATGCCGCTGTAGCAGTTACTCCACAATGCAGAAGGTCCCTTTCATGGATTACCAAGAACAGCAGTAGGGTTATCCTGAACCAAGCGACTGGCGTGATGAACAATGGGTACTGGGATTAGGTCTTTATGTAAATACTTTAAATTATGCCGCACTAAAGATGCTAGGGAACAGGAAACGGGCTAAAAAAATCCAAAATGCAATGCAGCATTTTACTATAACAAAAGGTTCGAATAAAACACACCTTCAGGAAGGAATGGTAGTCAAAAAAATACCTTATTATGCTTTGTGGTCTTATAAAATATACAGCAGTGAACGATTTGATCTATTAGGAAACAGTCTGGCGATACTATCAGGGCTTGCACCTCTGGACAGGGCTGAAAATATGATTTCATGGATCGAACAGCAATGCCAGAGTATGATACAAAACAGTGAGCTGGCCATGCCGCTTGCTCCTAACCTGTTTCCATTTATCCTTCCCGAAGATGAGGATTGGCTGCCACGATATCAAATATATAACAGGCCGGGCGATTATCATAATGGAGGAATCTGGCCTTTTGTTTCTGGCTTTCATATTGCAGCGCTCACCGCGGCAGGAAAGCACAAATTGGCCAGAGAAAAACTCGACAGCCTTACTTCCCTTATAAAAGTTTCACATAACAAAGAACTGGAATACGGCTTTAACGAGTGGTACAAAGCCCAGGACGGACAGCCCATGGGCCAGGATTGGCAAACTTGGTCAGCAGCAATGTATTTGTATGCCGTGAAATGTGTGGAGCTGAAAAGTACCCCTTTTTTCTAATCCATAAATAGTTGAAATTTTATCTGTCTTTACTCTTTTCACTTTCTAAATAATGCTTTAGTATTTCCTGTAGTGAATTCAAATAATCAGCAAGTAACTGACTATCCATAACAGAATGTTTTTTTGACGGGATTGTTATGGGATTTTCATTTAGAAATTCATACAGTTCAGGATAATGCATTTCAATATCAGCTGTGATCTCAAAAATATCTTTGGTCAGTTGTGTTATACTTTTCATTTAATTTGTTTTAAAAAAAATAAAGAGTATATAAATTTCCCCTTATTTAAAAACTATTGATTTTCTATTGTATTTTTTAATTTGGACTTATTTCTTATGCTAAATTAAGCGGTATAGAGAAATAGTAAAATGATGCTCATCAGGTGAACAAATGACATACAACATTTTATTTTTAAATCTTAAAATGAAACTTTCTAAAAGATATCAATTTTTAAGTTTTATCATCCTTTCAAGATCAAGCAGCCTTAAGCCGCTGTTTGCTTTTTTTTATTAAACTTTCATTTTAAAGTCTGTTAAAGTACGGCTTACTGTTTCAGAAGCTGTGCCGGACATGGCAGCAAGATCATCTCGGGTAATTACAAGAAGCTGCATTTCTTCTGCAATTTCCTTACCAAGTCCTACAAGACTGAAATCTGCAAACGAAGCTTTTAATTTATTTAGTTCCAGATTTTCTGCATAAAGAAAGTCATTTAGTATAGCAGTAAGGCTTGTTACTGCATTTTTAATCTTACCAACATGTTTGTTTATATGATCATTTTTGTAATCTTCAGCATACTTGAAGAGAAGGCATGAGCATTGAAATATTTTTTCCTATAACTTCCTGCTCCATATAACCGAATAATTTACAGGCAGATGGATTAATTCGATAATGCCACGTTCTTCAATTGTCAAAATACCATCAATAGCATTATGCACTATTGCTTTAAGCAGGCAGCATTTTCCATGATCATTGTAATGACTTATAATAATCATCAAAACAAATGTACACATTTAAAACCCAGCTAAAACAAGGCTTAACTTATTATAATACAAACAAATGGATCAAAAAATATTATCCTAAATATAGCAACACATGCAGGAATTATTTTAAAAAAAAGGAAAATTTAAACTGATACGAATCAGCTTTAGAAGTGACACCCATCACTTTTTAACAGTAGTTTATAACTGACCTTTGTTATAAAGTTAACATACCAATAATTTTAAAATTTAATAAAATTATGGCATAACAAAAACATTAGAACTTTGAGAGAATAACAAATTTAGAATTGAAGTAAATGAAAATAATCAAAACAAATAAATGCCTTCAAAACACTGCTTTAGACAACTATTTTAATTCATAAACCAACATGAAAAGCAACGAGGATTTGCAGAAAGATGTTCTGAACGCTATTACCTGGGAACCGCTTTTAAATACCACAGAAATTGGCGTAACAGCAGATGGCGGAATCATTACACTCTTTGGAACGGTGGACAGTTATGCTAAAAAAGCCAAGGCCGAAGAAGCTGCAAAATATGTTACTGGTGTCAGGGCAATAGTTGAAAAAATTGAAGTGCATTTTGATCTGGCTGGTGAAAAAACAGATACTGAAATAGCAGCAGAAATACTAAATGTATTTAAGTGGCATTGGGACATTCCAAATGAAAACATAGGAGTTAAAGTAGAAAATGGCTGGGTAACCCTGGAGGGAGAAATAGAATGGAACTACCAAAAGCAGGTAGCCAAACAGGCAGTAAGCAATCTTTTAGGGATAAAAGGGATCATAAACAATATTATGATCAGACCCAAATTACGCGAGGCGTCCATCAATGTAAATGATATAGAAAGTGCGCTCTGGCGTAATGCTACGATAGATCATAATGGCATTAAAGTAATTGTTACAGGAGACAGTAAAGTAACCCTAAGCGGCGCTGTGCAATCCCTGCATCAAAAAGAAGAAGCAAGTCGGATTGTTTGGAGTGCACCCGGTGTTTTAGAAGTGGACAACCAACTAACTTTTGCCATAGCAGAGTAAAATACAATTTCTGAAAACAAGTTATAAAGTTGGATAATCAGCAGTTAAATTCATTAAAAAAAAGTAATAAAAGAATAACAACATGAAACATATCATAATTTATATACTGTTTATCCTCACAACAGCATTGATTTTACTGAACCGATATACTCCTCTTTACATTAACAATTCCATTTTACATTTTATAGTATTATTTATTGCTGCAGCATCCCTAACAATAATTACAGGTCATTTGTTTGGAAAACTTAAAAGTAATAAATCGATTCTTTTGACTTTTTTAATTCTTGGCATGGCTTGTTTTATAAAAGGTTTTTTAACATGGGACGGCGACTGGAAAACACAGACTGTTGTTTATAAGAATATCCAAAATGGTAATAAAACCATCGACTATCAGCTGAGGGGAAGCAGATTTGCTTTTGGCTATAGAAAACGTATTATAGAACGCTTAAAAATTGTTCCTCTTATCGACTGGACCACAGACATCGATACCGTTGGATTAGATAAAATGCAATGGCAAAAAGTAAACATACAGCTCAATGAACTCAATCTCCCGCCTGCTGACGATCAGTAAAATACTGATGAAAAATTATCTAAAATATTATTACATATTCCGTACTTACTATTAAATAACTTAAATAAACTAAAATGAAAACGGTAAAGAAATTAGGAATCTGTATGGACAATATAAGTGCCGACTTAATAGAATTCAGCACTAATAAAATTAAAAAAATTGCCTCAGCATTTACAAGTTTTGAAAAAGAAAAAATCAATTCTGAAAAGCAACAAAATCAGGCTTTGACATACTATAAAAAACTTGCATTAGAAATTGAAAAGCATGACTCCGTTGTTCTTTTTGGTACTTCTGATGCCAAGTCCCAACTGTATAATTTTTTAAAAGCAGACCATCGTTATGATCATGTTCTGATTGAGGTGATTCGTTCCAAGGATCTCAATGAAAATTACAAGTATGATTTGTAAAGCACCATCTTATAAAATGATACAATAACCTATTATGTCAATATTAATACTAGTGCGTCATGGCCAGTCGCTCTGGAATCTCGAAAACAGGTTTACCGGCAAAACTGATATAGAACTTACGCCTTTGGGTGAAACAGAAGCTGCCAATGCTGGTATACTTTTAAGGGGCTTACACATTGATGTAGCTTTTACATCTGTGCTGCGAAGAGCTGTACATACACTAAATATTATATTAACCAAAATTGATACAAAGCCACAGGTAATAGCATCGTCTGCACTAAACGAACGAAATTATGGAAATCTCCAAGGTCTTAACAAAGCGGAAGTCGAAAAACAATACGGGTCAAAGCAATTAGCCCTTTGGAGACGCAGTTTTAATACAGCACCTCCTGAAGGCGAAAGCCTTAAAGATACCTACAACAGAATTCTGCCCTACTACCTTAAAGAAATTGAACCTGAGTTGAAATCAGGAAAAAACGTACTGATAGTTGCTCATGGTAACAGCTTGAGAGCATTAATGATGTACTTGGAAAATATTAGCGTAACGGCTATTGCGGGAGTTACTATTGCAACGGGAATACCTCGTATTTATTCTTACACCAAGAAAATGGAGTTAACTGATGTACATTATATAACAAATAGTAGTAGCGAAACAGCTGTACAATAAACTTTGATAATCTTTAAAATTAATTTGTATTTGTTAAAAACCCAAACCATCAGAAGGTGTCCTTTATCACTTTTACAAATGATTTCTATCATTTCCTATTACCCTTGAGTATCGCAGCTTTGTATTATATCAAAAGCTTCAACTCTATTGCTATAAGTAAATAATAACTAGTAGTATGAACAAGAAAAGGTAATCACCAGCAATAAAGAAAAGACAGCCAATATCCAGATCTGAAACTGTTTTCATTTATTACTTCCTACCGATCTGTAATTCTTAAATTAAAAACAAATGTTTTATGCCATACTAGCAGCTGCTATAGTCCTAACGGCTTTCCTGATGTTTAGCGGCTTTAATTACAGAAATCTGAGTGATGAGATAAGAAGGCTTTACTCCCAATCAAAAAATATCTCAGGTAAAACCTTTAGCTATAAACAGCTTTCAGGCCTGCCTGAACCTGTAAAAAAATACTTTAGACATGTATTGAAGGAAGGACAGCCATACATTAGTTACGTAAATCTGACACACAACGGCCTGTTTAAAACGGGGAAAAATAATGACTGGATAAAAATGAGCGGGGAAGAATATTTTACTGCCGAGAAACCCGGATTTATCTGGCAGGGAAAAACGGCTATGTTTACCGCTACTGATAAATATATGAATGGACAGGGTAACCTTAAGGTAGTGCTGCTGTCTGTTTATAATATCCTGAATGAAAAAGGAGAGCACTATGATCAGGGCGAATTGCTGCGTTGGCTTGGTGAAAGTGTCTGGTTCCCAACCAACCTGCTCCCTAATGAACATTTGCAATGGTCCGCATTAGACAAGAACTCAGCAAAACTAGATTTTAACTACAGAGGGATCAAGGTGAGTTATAACGTTCTATTTAATAGTGCAGCAGAAATTGTACAGCTTGAAGCACAAAGATATATGGGGCCAGATAAATTAGAAACATGGGTTGGAAAAATGTCCGATTACAAAATGTTAAATAATGTCCTGATCCCAACAGCTGTTGAAGCTTCCTGGAAACTAAAAAATGGTGAGTTCAGTTATGCCAGATTTACAATAGAAGAAATTGATTATCAAAAGTCATCACTTGTAAACGAAACATTATGATACAGTGTCAGATAAAATATAATGCTGTATAATGATGATGATTAATATTAAACGTTACATTATTTATTTCTGAACTAATACTAATTCAGTTTCTATTTACAATCGCTTTATAGTTTTTTTCCAGATCAATGATTTCATTTTCAACCTCTTTTAAGCCTTTTTGAAGTGCCAGCAATAAATCTTTCGAGGCTTTATCAGGTCCGGATGATAATAACTCTAAATCGAGGCACATGGAATCGTATTGTTCGAAAAGATGGTTGAAAAAGGATGTTTCTACATTACTCTGCGCGATTCTGTTTCTAAGATCTGAAATTCTGTTTAAAAAGGTATATTTTTCCATAATTTCTAAAATTAAATAATTTGAAATTCAAAATTACTTTCCTTTATAACTAAAAAAAATGTGCTTCGTCATTCAATAAGATGACAGAAATCACTTTGTATTCAAAATAAAAGATGACCGTTTTTTTGATTGTTACTCCAATTTTTTCAGCTTTAAAAAATACAGAAATTTAACTGCGTCATTTATTTCTATATGGATTTCAAGATTTGATTAAACAATTTAATTGTAAGAAATAAAAAGAAGCGAAAATACTGTTAAAAATATTTAAATAATAATCAGTTTAATTAATAAATTTGAACCAAAAAATGAGTAACAGCAAGGCTTTTTGCTAATTTATATATAAATATTATTATTTATAAATGATACAATTTTAAGTATACTTCCCTAAACATTCCTTACCATTTATTAAATGTTACATTTGAGACAAACCCTACCTAAAAATGAATGATAAAAAAAATCTAAGAATTTTAATAACAGACGATGATGAAGATGACAGAGATTTTTTTGCTGAGGCAGCGTCAGAACTTTCTCTTAATTATCCTGTTGAATTTTGTAAAAATGGCTTAGAGCTCATGGATAGGCTTGATGATGGAAAGTCTACAATTCCGGATATCATTTTTTTAGATCTTAACATGCCGATACTTTCGGGTTTCGAAACATTACAGCGAATTCGGCAAGACAGCAGATTCAAAGACATTCCGGTAATAGCCATTTATTCAACATCTGCAACCGAAGATGGTGTAAAAAATACTTTTGGATTAGGGGCCAATGCCTACGTTATAAAGCCAATTTCCTTCAGTGATTTAAAAGAATTACTGACAAAAGTGATTGATACAGATTGGGAGCAAAAATTAAAACACAACGAACTTGAATCTTTCATCATCCGGTTATAGCATAAAAAGAATTTCAATATTGAAGAATTTATTTGTAATCCTAAACCCCATTGAATAAATACGTAACACATGCTTAAACATCAAAAAAACTTACCTGAAGCTGCACGCCAGGACTTTCCCATTATTGGTATTGGTGCCTCGGCAGGGGGTCTTGAGGCTTTTACACAGTTTATTGATGCAACCCCGAATGATTCTGACATGGCTTTTGTTATTGTTCAGCATCTGCACCCTATGCATGAGAGTATGCTTACCGAACTTTTGTCCCGTGTTGCAAAAATTCCGATTAATGAAATTACTGATGACATCCATCTGGCTCCCAACAATATTTATGTAATTCCGGAGAATAAAATGCTTACCTCTTTTGATGGTGTTTTAAAATTAAGTCCACGTGAGAAAAACACCAAAAACCAGGCAATAGATGTTTTTTTTACTTCACTGGCTGAGGTGCATCTTGATTTGGCTTATGGCGTATTGCTTTCAGGAAATGGATCTGACGGAACCATAGGACTCAAAGCGATTAAAAAACATGGCGGAATTACTTTTGCGCAGGATATGAATGCGTCTAATAATGAAATGCCTCAAAACGCAATTAATTCAGGAGTTGTAGATTACGTATTGTCACCTGCACAAATAGTCAAAAAAATCATCGAACTTTCAAGGAAAAATGATACTATAAGTGAAGAAAATGATCCAAAAGATGAGGTGGTGTTTCAGGAAATTATTAAAATCCTGAGGCTTCACAGCGGTGTAGATTTTACCTATTATAAACAAACTACAATCCGTCGTCGTATTGCCCGAAGAATGGCACTGAACAAAATTGCCAGTTTAAAGGATTATTTAAAAGTACTTCAGGGAGACAAACTTGCACCTCAGGATTTATTTAATGATATGCTGATACCAGTAACGGAATTTTTTAGGGATACTAAAATATTCAGGACGATGCGTGAAAAAGTATTTCCGATGTTATGCAATCAGGTAAGTGAAGAAAATACAGTTCGTGTCTGGATTGCAGGCTGTTCTACCGGAGAAGAAGCCTATACGCTGGCTATTTTGCTTCACGAATATTTGGGAGAAAATTTAGAAGGAAAAGAAATTCAGATTTTTGCTTCAGATATTTCAGAAATCGCTATAGCCAAAGCAAGAATAGGGTTTTACAGAAAATCTCAGATGAAGAACGTTTCAGAAACAATCCTGACAAAGTATTTTACATCTAATACAAATGGGTACAAAATTAAAAGGCAGATTCGCGATTTATGCATTTTTGCGGTACACAATTTTTTAACGGATCCTCCTTTTGCCAAAATGGATTTAGTTTCCTGCAGGAATGTATTTATCTATATGGATTCGTATCTTCAAAAAAAATCATTGACAACATTTCATTACGCTTTAAAAGACAATGGTTTTTTACTTTTAGGAAAATCAGAAACTACTGTTCCGGCAGGAGAGCTGTTTCAGCCTTTTGATAAAGCAGGCAAAATTTATACGCGTAAACAGATTTCAGGCAGATTTGTACATTCCGGCATGGGTTCTAATGGAAAAACCATAGTACCAAAAACAAATGTCGAAAGAAAAGAAACTATCAAAGAAGATTTCAGAAAAAGCGCAGAAGCACTATTGCTTTCAAAATATACACCTGCAAGTGTAATTGTAAATGAACAGATGGATATTGTGCACATTAATGGTACAATTGCAGAATTTATTGAACTATTACCGGGCAAACCAACATTTAATCTTTTGAAAATGGCTCGTGACGGGCTGGCATTCGAATTACGTAACGCATGGCACAAAGCCAAAGAAACGGGTTCTGTCATAATCAAAGAAGGAATTCAAATCAAGAAAAAAGGAAGTTTCAGTGAAATTACGATTGAAATACAACAGTTGGAAGACACTTCAGAACTTTATTTTTTAGTATTATTTTACAAAAGCCCCACTAAAGACCAAGATCTGCCTTCCAGTAAATTTACTACAGAGGAATTGCGTGATAATAGTAATTTAAGAAGGATTGCACAGCTTGAAAAAGAACTGGCTAAAATACATGATGATGTCAACGCCATCAGTGAGGAACACGAATCCTCAAATGAAGAACTTCAAAGTGCTAATGAAGAATTACTGAGCGGCAGTGAAGAGCTGCAAAGTCTCAATGAAGAGCTGGAAACCTCTAAGGAAGAATTACAGTCCAGCAATGAAGAGCTTCTGCAGATTAACCAGGAGCTTTTAAATAAGCAGCAGCAAATTAATATTTCTAAGAATTATACAGAAGCCATAGTGGCCACTCTAAGGGAACCAATAGTAGTTCTGGATACTAATTTAAGGATAAAAAACATTAACAGGGCTTTCTCAAAAAAATATAATATCGCTAAAGATGAGGCAGCAGGAAAGCTGATTTATGAAATACAGAATCATCTTTTTGATAATATTCCGATGCGGGCAATGCTTGAAAAAGTACTTCCTGAAAAAACACAGCTGGATGATTATCAGATTTCTGTAAATCTAATGCCATACGGAGAGAGCATAATGCTCCTAAATGCAAGACAGGTAACCAATGAAACCAGTAAGGAACAACTGATTCTGCTGGCCATTGAAGATATTACGGAACGCAGAATTATTGAAAAAAGATTACAGGAATTATCTGATGGTTTGGAAATGCAGATTCAGGAACGTACAAAGGATTTGTTAACCTCAAATACCGAATTGGAAAGCACTATTAAAAACCTGAATGATGCCAATGTTCAGCTGCAGGAATATGCATATGTAGCCAGTCATGATCTTCAGGAGCCTTTGCGAAAAATATTAATGTTTATCAGCAGGCTGATGGGAATGAAAGAAAATATTTCTGATGACGCGCTCCTTCTGCTCGAAAAAATCAGCAAATCTTCTTTAAGGATGAATACGTTAATTAAGGATTTACTGGTCTACTCCTATCTTAATAATACAGAAAGAAAATTTGTAGTGACAGATTTAAATATAATTATCTCTAATATTCTTATTGATTTTGAACTTTTAATTGATGAACACAAACAGATAATTAAAGTCGGGAAATTGCCAGTTTTACATGCAATCCCATTACAGATGAATCAGCTCTTTTACAATCTGGTCAGTAATGCCATTAAGTTTTATAAAAATGATGGATCAATACCTAAAATAGAGATAAATTCTCATCAAATGACGATCAGTCAGATCAAAAAGCACCCTGTTCTTGATGTAAATATAAAGTATTGTGAGATTGTAATAAAAGACAATGGCATAGGTTTTAATAACCAATATGAAAGTAAGATCTTCACTATTTTTCAAAGACTTCATACCAATGAAATTTACACAGGAACGGGTATTGGTCTTGCAATTGGTAAAAAAATTGTAGAGAATCATAAAGGAATTATTTTTTCAAAATCTGAAGAGAATATAGGCGCTGAATTTCATGTTATACTTCCAATGTAATAACGTTTACAGGCTAATGATGTTGCAGATTTTTTGAATAAACTGCGTGCTCAACAATGTTTTTAGTTGGATTTGATTTTTTCAGAAAAATAAAAAAATAGAAATTTTTATCACAAGTTATTAAAAATCGTTGCAGAACAATGCGTTAAGTATATAAAATTATTTTCAATTTTTTTTAAAGCATAGCGATTTTGTTAACAGTTTATCATTAATTTTAGCTAATAAATTCATATATTATGGAAAATCTGCCTAAAAAAGTTAGAAGTAAAAAATTACAAACAAGAGTGGATTTGACTGCAATGGTCAGTGTTTCTTTTTTACTGATTGTGTTTTTTATGGTCACAACTGAATTGGCAAAACCAAAAATAATGGCATTGGGTTTGCCTGAAAAAAATCCCGTTTGGGATGGAGTTATTAGTTGTGGAGCTGGTATAGATTATCGTCTTATAACAGTTTTACTTGATGACAATGATAAAATTATTACCTATTCAGGGTTACTTGGATATTCAGATAAATTACCTAAAAAAGTTAAATATGGAGCTAATGGTATTCGGAAAGAACTATTAAATAACAAAAAAAAAATTCAGGAATATACAGGTGACTATAGAAAAGGGGCGATTGTAATTATAAAGCCAGGCAAAAAATGCAATTTCAAAAATTTAGTAGATATTCTGGATGAAATGGCCATTACAGATATTGGCACTTATACAATTGTAAATGATTTTACTCCGGAAGAATCTAAATTATTAGCTTCTAAATAATTATAAAATATTTTGAATTATGGATAATCTGCCTAAAAAAGTTAGAAGCAAAAAGTTACAAACAAGAGTCGATTTAACTGCAATGGTTAGTGTTTCTTTTTTATTAATTGTATTTTTTATGGTAACGACAGAATTGGAGAAACCAAAGCTTATGGAGTTTGATTTTCCTCGTGAAGGGGGATGTGGAGGAGATTTAGGTTGTAGCAGACCCGACGAAAATCGTATTTTAACCATTCTTCTTGATGATAATGATAAAATGATTAGCTATATCGGATTGATACATTCTCCTGTCCAAAAGCCTAAAGAAATAAAATATGGAAAAGACGGAATACGTAAAGAATTATTATTTATTGATAAGAAAACTCATGCTTATTCAGCTGCAATGGGAAGACCAGAAATAGGCGTTACAGTAATTATCAAGCCAAGTAAAAAATCCAATTATGGGAATTTGGTTAGTATTCTTGATGAGATGGAAATAACAGGTATTAATTCTTATGCAATTGTAGATTATTACACTCCTGAAGAAACTAATTTGCTAGCAATAAAATAATTTATGATGAAACCAATGGCTTAGCCCTGATGGAAGCTGCATCCTCTTTTGGTTTCTTTAGCCAGAAAAAGATATAGCGAACAGCAGGAATAGCTCCTTAAAAATTTAATATTGAAGCTGCATTTAATTATAACCTTCTAATTAAAGACATAAAAAAATCCCACAGCAATGTGGGATTTTCAAGTTTAATAGCTATCTTATTTCTTGATAAATTTTGTTGTCGAATTTCCTTTATCCGATTTTACTTTTATAAAGTAATTGCCAGTTTTGAGTTTTGAAACATCAATAGCAGACACTAATTTTGCATTTGGAACCGCAATTACCACTTGCCCTAAAACATCATAAATTTCCATTGACTGTATTTCTACATTCTGTACAGCATGAATATTTAAAACATCACTTGCAGGATTTGGATACAAAGTAAAATAATTTAAAAACTCAAAATCCTGATTGCCTAAATTGGCTTGGAATTTTGATGTTGCTTTATTGGTAAGTATCGGGAAATTATAATCAAAATAAATATTAGCATCGTTTTCAAATGTATCTCCAACTGATAATGTTGATTTTGTTTTTATTTTGAAAGCTATATATCCATCATTATTAGCATCATCGAAAGGAAGGTTAATATTTTCAAAAATGAATTCTACTTTGTTTCCCTCCGAAATTTTAGTTACATAAGAATGGTTTGAACTTGTTGGAATCAAAGTAGAAATATCAAATTTTGACAGATCAATCATATCTTTTACAACAATATTTTGAGCCGGATAAGTTCCTGTGTTCTCAAAACGGATCATATAATGTACATATTCTCCTATTAGCCCTGGAGTAATTACATTACCTTCTAAACAGGTTTTATCATTTGGATCATAAGATCCTACAACAGTTTGATTAAAAGTAAATGTATTATCGATTGGAGTTTCATCTGTATTTGAAGATACAATATTTGCAGTATAAGACAAAATATCTCCATTTTTTACCGGAGGAATAGCCGTTGGAGCATTTACTTCAAGTGTGAAATTAATTTCTCTTGACTCGAATGGTTTAAGATTGGTAAAATTCCATGATAAATAATTTGTTGCCTGTGTGCTAACAACTGGATTAGCGGTAACAAGTTCTAAAACTGAATCATTGAAATTTAAATTTACTGTTCCGGATTGTGTTATATTGCCCTTATTTTTATAAATCGCTTTATATGAAGCTTCAAAACCTGGTCTTGCAGGAACAGTTTGTAAAACCAAAATCTCTAAATCAGAATGTACACCATTTGGAGTTACGCAGAAATTTTGCGTTAACGGAGCGATCTGTGTTGGAAAAGTAACATTTACAGCAGTAGGATAAATAGAAAAATAAGTTGGATTTTCTAAAACAGGAGTAATAGAATGTGTTCCTGCTGGCAGGTGAATAGAATAGTTTCCATTCACATCTGCTATTATATTTGCTGAATTTGTGCCATCAGATAAATTAAATTTCAAATTTGGAAAATTGATATCCTGAGCATCACAACCATTATTTTCTGCATCATGTTTACTTTCTCCCTGAACAGTATAATAATTTCCAACCGGTTTAAAAGAACAATATGCATTTACATTACAATTCGAAAAACCATATTGTGTAACCAAAGCCTTAACCTGGTCCAGTTGGTTTTCATCTGCACAAATGTACTTTAGATTAGGATTTGATGAGAACTTTAAAAAGTCTTTTTCTGTACTTCCATTTCTTATCAATAGTGAAACAAGCTCGTTTTGAGAACAGTCTAAACGATTCAGGTCTTTTGAATTACTTAAATCCAAGGTGTCAATCTTGTTATTAAAACACTCGAGACTTTCTAACTTGAATAATTCGCTTACATCCAATGATGTCAATTTATTATAACTGCATTTTAATCCTTTAAGATTCGTTAAACCATATACATATAATTGAGGTAATGCATTATCACTACAGTTCAACCAAATCAGTTTTTGTAAACTGCCTAATTTTAATGAAGCGATATTATTCCCATCACAATACAATTCTTCCAAATTGTTAAGGTTACTTACAGGTAAATCAATAATCTCATTAGAATAACAGCTTAAATAGGTAAGTTTTGATAAAAAATCTACATTTAACTTTACCAATTGATTATTCTGACAGGACAAAAACTTAAGATTTTGTAATCCGGCTACATTAAATTCAGTCGATTTTAAGATATTACCCTCACAACTCAAACTCTCCAGGCTTGTCAAACTACTCACATCTAATGCTGCCAATTGATTTCCTGAACAGCGTAGCTTAGTAAGACTTGATAATCCCTGCAGGTTTAGTAAAGTCAATTTATTATTTGAAGCTACAATTTCAGTCAGTTTGGCTGCTCCGTTTAAACTTAATGTGGTCAGTTTTGGGTTTCCAGTACATTGAACGTATGTTAAGTTCGTTAAGCCATCCGCGAGTATTGTAGTCAGTTCTGGTAAATTTTCAATTTGTAAAATCTGTTTGCTTTGAATATTAGAATATCTTAAATGAACCAGTTTCTTTAAGACATTAAAATCAATATCCATCATAATTGGATTATCACTACAATTTAAAAACTCAAGATTGGTAAAATTTTCTAATCCCTGTAATGAAGTGATATTAGAATTGCTAATATCCAAATAAGTCGTGTTTAACGCCTCGCTAATTTCAATTTCAGAATTAGAGTTGCTATTCACAGGAGATGACAGTAACTTCATTTTAAGATTAAAATCCTGAAACGAAATAAACTGTGCATTCAAACCATTAAAAAAGCATAAAGCCAGAGCCAGGAAGTAGATTTTCTTCATATAAATAAATTTTTAAACAAAAATAGTTTTTCAGAGTAATTGTACAACTTTTTTTATTAAATTATTTCATAATACAACCAAAAAAAGTCCCACATTTCTGTGGGACTTTTGTATAATATTAGTTTTTAATAAAGTTTATGCTGGAACTTCCCTTGTCTGATTTTACTTTTATAAAATAAGTTCCCGCTCTTAGCTTTGAAACATCAATATTGGTAACAGATTTTGCATTTGGGACAGCAATCACTATTTGTCCTAAAATATCATAAATCGCGAATGATTGTATTTCTATATTTTGAGTAGCACTAATATTCAAAACATCATTCACAGGATTTGGATACAATGCAAAATAATTAGAAAACTCAAAATCGGGATTACTTAAAGTAGTTTGAAATTTTGATGTCGCTTTATTAGTAAGTATCGGGAAATTATAATCAAAATAAATATTAGCCTCGTTAGCAAATGTATCTCCTACTTTTAAGGTTGGAAGTGTCTTAATTTTAAAGGCAACATAACCGTCATTATTTGCATTATCAAAAGGAAGATTGATATTTTCAAATATAAACTCTACTTTGTTTCCTTCTGAAATTTTAGTTACAAAAGAATGGCTTGAACTGGTTGGAATTAAACTTGAAATATCAAATTTAGATAAATCAATCATGTCTTTTACTACAATATTTTCTGCTTGATAAGTCCCGGTATTTTCAAAACGAATCATATAATGTACATACTCGCCTATTAAATCTGGCGTAATGATATCTCCTTCTAAACAAGTTTTATCGTTCGGATCATAAGAACCTACAACTGTCTGATTTAAAGTGAATGTATTATCAATTGGAGTTTCGTCTGTTTCTGATGAAGCAATTGTTGCTAAGTATTTCAAAACATCTCCATTACGAACCGGTGGTATTTCTGTTGGTCTGTTTACCTTCATTGTCAAAGTAATTTCTCTGCTTTCAAATGGTAATAGGTTAGTAAAACTCCAATTTAAGTTATTTATTTTTTGACTGGAAACTACCGGATTAGAATTTTCCAACTCTAAAATCGAATCATCAAAATTTAAATTAATTGTACCTGATTGGGTCATTGTTCCTTTATTTGCAAACACAACTTTATATTTTAAAACAAACCCTGGTCGTGCCGCGTCAATAGGAATTAATGTTATTTCCAAATCTGGATGAGCGCCATTTGCTGTAACACAAAAATCCTGAATAAAAGGATTTGCCTGAGCTGGAAAAACAACCTTTACAGTTGATGGATATATAGTATAATAATTAGGTTTTTCTAATACTGGCTTAAGCGTATATGTTCCAGCTGAAACAGGAATAGAATAAGAACCCAAATTATTAGATATTGATTCTCCAATGATATTGTCTGAAATTGAAAGTTTTAGAGAAGGAAAATTAATATCACCCACATCACACCCATTTGCATTTTCATCATACTTAGTATTTCCTTTTATGGTATAAAAATCACCACCCGGAACAAAAGTGCAATAACTATTTACATTACAATTAGTATATCCTAATTGATCAACCATGCTTTGAACAGGTTTTAATTTAAAATCATCTGTACATATATATTTTAGATTTGGACATTTAGAAACATCAGTATATAATTGCTTTTCAGGTGAACCATTTTTAATTGATACCGAGATTAGATTTGCATTATTATCTAAATCAAGATTAGTAAGCTTCTTAAATTGATTTGCATCTAAAGAAATAAGTTTGTTGTCATATAAAGTTAAACTTTCCAGATTAGGACAATCAGATATATTTACTGACTCCAGCAAATTCCTGTTAGCCTGAATA
>NZ_JBDTTP010000059.1:0-26357 GCF_039930565.1 Flavobacterium sp.
ATAATTGTTTCTGAAATAAAAATAGCAAAATTATATTTGTGTCCACACGGTAGGACAGAAGCGGCATCCTTTGCTTGCCTTCTTTATGGCAAGTAAAGATATAGTGAATGGCGGGAAATCATGCCCTTATAAAACCAATTGTTTTGCTCCCTGAATATTAAAATCCAAAATTAACTCCTAAGCCAAAAACTTGTCTGGTTTGAAAACCTTCATAAGCATTGTCATCATAAATGGCCTGAAAGGAAAAGTTGGCAGATAAAAACCTGTTGACTTTCATAATAATATTTAAGGAGTAATCAATGTCTACGTTTTGTGGATCTTCCAGATAATTGGAATAAGCATTCAATGTGTTTTCAGCAGTAACATTGGTCATAATGGCTAATTTATAATAAATCGAGGCATAAAACCCCAATTCATAACGCATGCTGTTATTGGCATCTACACCAAAATAATCCCCATCTATATAACCAATACCTGAAGTATAGGCATTATCAACAAAAGTGAATTTTGACGTTAATGGTGCAAAATTAATTTTCAGGTTGGCATCTTTTGTCCAGTAAATGCCTGGACCCGTAGTAAGATAACCCGGTGATAAAAACTTAGTGCTTTCGGTTCTGATTTCTTTTCCGTTTACATCCTGACCGTAAATATAACCTTTGGTAAATTGTGTCCTGAAGTTCAGAAAATAGGAGTAATACCATTCTCCAAAAGCTCTTTTCCCTACGATTGAATTAAATTCCAGACGGTCATCTGTTTTTTTTGCGAAATCTGCCGTTTTTGTTTGAAGAAGTCCGTAGGAAGCTAATATTTTATTATCCCAGGTTATATCGTCTTTTTTGTAATTGAAGTCGTAATTAATTCCCAGTGTTCCTGAGAAACTATCCTCCCCTCCGGCAATCCAGTTATTAAAACTTGACTGGTTAAACAAAAGGGTTACAATTCCTTTGGTTTTCCAACCTTTATCTATAACAGTATCGTTTATTATTTTTACCGCATTTTCGGTATTCTGAATTAATTCCTTTTCTGTATTTTGTGCCTGAACAAAAGTAATGTTCACTAAAATGAAGAGTAGTAACGTTATCTTTTTCATGGTTGATAAGTTTAAGTGTATAGTAACAAATATACTAAAATCGTTAAAAGGTCTGGAAATTATTGATTTTAAAAGAAAAGTTACTTCTTAATTTCCTTATATAAAGGCACGGCAGAACAGGCTTCCCCATACATGATACTTCTGGCAAATGGCTGCAAATAAGTCGTAGCTAAAATATAAGCTCTCATTGGAACTGGTTTCCTTGAACAGCCTTTTACAATTACAGGTTTGTTTTTGTATGTAGAATAATCAATTGTTGGCAAGATTTCTTCGTATAAGCTTCCGTCCAGATCTTCTATGGTTCCATTGACTACTTTTTTGGCAAATGGCGCTAATTGTACAGCGACCAAAATTAAAGCCCAGGCCGGAACAATAGCATCAGTACTGCAATGTATGGCCACATATTGATCTTGGTATTGTGACCATTCGTGATTTTTCAAGTGTTCCCTAAAGTCTTTTTCTTTTAATAGAAAACCTTCCAAAAGCCATTGTGAAATATCAATTTGCACACGATTCCCTTTTGGATAATAATCTTCCAGATCAAAAACTTCCAAGACACTGTTGGCAACTTTATTGATAATTTCTTCCATTTATGAATTCTTAAAGTCAAATGTCGAAAGTCATAAAGTCTTTACTTTCGACTTTATGACTTTATGACTAATTTTTAAAGCATTCCTAATTCTAATTTTGCTTCTTCGCTCATTAAATCCTTGCTCCATGGCGGATCAAAAGTGATTTCGACTTCAGCATCCTTAATGTTTTCAATTTTTTTTACTTTTTCTTCCACTTCTCTTGGTAAACTTTCCGCAACCGGGCAGTTTGGAGAGGTCAAAGTCATCAGGATTTTTACTTCGTAATCTGTGTTAACCATTACATCGTAAATCAATCCCAATTCGTAAATATCTACAGGAATCTCCGGATCGTAAATCGTTTTTAAAACTTTTACGATTGATTCTCCTAATTCATTTGTGTCTATCTCTTGTTCCATTTTTTTAATTTTTGTTTTTTGAATCAAATGCCAAAGCGTACATTTTGATATTTTTTATCATCGAAACCAAACCATTGGCGCGTGTTGCTGATAAGTGCTCTTTTAAACCAATTTCGTCAATAAACTGAGTATCAGAATTTATAATATCTTCTGCTTTTTGATTCGAGAAAGCCCGAATTAAAATGGCAATAATTCCTTTGGTTAAAATGGCATCGCTGTCTGCTGTAAAAACAATTTTATTGTCTTTCTGTTCACCCTGAAGCCAGACTTTCGACTGGCATCCTTTGATTAAATTTTCGTCAGTCTTGTAATCTTCTTTAATTAACGGTAGACTTTTCCCTAATTCGATGATGTATTCGTAACGCTGCATCCAGTCGTCAAACATCGAAAATTCGTCTATTATTTCGTTTTGTATTTCCTTAATAGTCATAATTATTCTTTAACAAAATCAGTCAGCAAATTTACCAGTTTCTCAATTTCCTTTGGAGGGAAACCATTATCAAAAGCCTGACTTTCGTACGTTTTCTGATTCTGGGTTATTTTTAAATTCCCAATTGCAGCACCATCATAAAAGCGTTTTTCGGTTGGTGCTTTTAAAGTAGAAATATTTTCTAAATTTATTTTTTCGAATTCTGCTACAATCTGTTTCCATTTTGCATCATCAATTTTATTTTCTACGGCTTGGGCATCCCGTCCATTCGTAACTGAAACCGATTGATTTTGGACCACTATCTTTTTAAAATAGCCTCTTGACATAGCCGAATATTCAATAACTGTTGACGTCATATCTGTTTTTTTTTGGCTGGAACATCCTGTTCCGATAACCATAACCAGTACCAATAAAGATAGTATTCTCATAAGATGCAATTTAGCTTAACATTGTTTTTGCTTTTTTAATGGCCTCTACCATCAAATCAATTTCTTCTTTCGTGTTATAAAAAGAAAAAGAGGCACGAATCGTTCCCGGAATACAAAAGAAATTCATGATAGGCTGCGCACAATGATGTCCGGTACGAACCGCAATTCCTAATTTGTCAATTATCGAACCAACATCGTACGGATGAATCCCATCGATATTAAACGAAACTACCGAAGCTTTATTTTTCACATTTCCGTAAATTCTCAAACCTTCAATTTCAAGCAAACGTTTGGTCGCGTATTCTAATAATTTATTTTCCTGAAGCTGAATATTTCCAAAACCAATGTTGTTCAAATAATCAACAGCAGTTCCTAAAACAATTCCGCCCGCTATATTTGGAGTTCCGGCTTCAAATTTATGAGGCAAGTCGGCATAGGTAGTTTTCTCGAAAGTCACTTCCTTAATCATTTCACCACCGCCTTGATAGGGAGGTAATTTGTTTAACCATTCTTCTTTTCCGTATAAAATTCCGGTTCCGGTTGGTCCGCACATTTTATGTCCTGAAAAGGCATAAAAATCACAGTCTAAATCCTGAACATCTGGTTTTAAATGCGGAACCGCCTGCGCGCCGTCAATCAAAACAGCAGCTCCAACGGCATGTGCTTTTGCAATCATCTCTTTGACAGGATTGATAACACCCAATGCGTTCGAAATGTGATTAACGGTTACAATCTTCGTTTTATCAGATAATAAAGATTCGTAATCGCTCATAATCAGTTCGCCTTCTTGATTGATTGGAATCACTTTCAAAATAGCTCCTGTTTTTTCGCACAACATTTGCCAGGGCACAATATTACTGTGATGTTCCAAAGCAGAAACCAAAACTTCGTCACCTGGTTTTAAAATCGAAGCGAAACCATTGGCTACTAAATTGATTCCGTGTGTTGTTCCGGAATTAAAAAGTACTTCGTGTGCAAATTTGGCATTGATATGATGTTGCAATTTTACACGTGAAATTTCATAAGCATCAGTCGCTAACTGACTTAATGTATGAACTCCGCGGTGAATATTGGCATTTATTTCCTGATAATATTTCGCGATGGCATCAATCACAATTTGTGGTTTTTGTGAAGTTGCCCCGTTGTCGAAATATACTAATGGTTTTCCGTTGACTTTTTCAGAAAGTATCGGAAAATCAGCTCTTATTTTTTGAATATCCAGCATAATTTATTTAGAAAAATTCTATTTACAAAAGTACTAAAACTAAATTGTTTTATCCGTCAATTCGATAATTTCCTTTTATAGCACTATCAATTGATGTGAGTCAACAAATTGAAATGCAAAATCAGTTATAAAATCATGCCTTTAAATTATTTATATTGCATAAAATATATCTCATTTCAAATATGAAAAAAATCATCAAATTACTGGCACTTGTTTTAGTCCTCATCATTTTATATTTTGGATTCACCACGTATCCTAAGCTGGATTTAATTTCAGGCTTTTCAGCCAAAAGTATAGCTTCCGGGCATTTTTTGGATAATCGTTCCAAAGAATTAATCGAAAAAACCGACAATGACATCAATTTAATCGATCTGGCAGCCAACACAATTGACGAAGCCGGAAAATTTGCAACTTCAAATGTTTATGGACTGAAGGAACGAAAAGCGATTTACCGCGAAGGTTTGGGAGCCACTTTAATTAATGATGATTTTGATGTTTCAAAGCCTTATTTAGTACCCAAAAGAACAAAGCTAGAAAATAATTTATCTTTTCCTTACGGGAATAATGAGCCAACAGACACTGTTTTTTCTAACATTGATTATTCTAAATTGAAAAAAGCAATTGATAACGCTTTTGACAGATTAGGTGGGAAATCAAAAAGAACCCGTGCCGTTGTGGTTTTGTATAAAAACAAATTGATTGCAGAAAAATACGATATCAATTTCAACAAAGACAGCAGAATTTTAGGCTGGTCAATGACCAAAAGCATTACTAGTTCCGCTTTTGGAGTCCTTGCCAAACAAGGAAAAATTGACATTAACAAACCTGCTCCAATCGCTGAATGGCAAAAAGACGAACGTAAAAAAATCACCATAAATGATTTACTTCATATGAATTCCGGTTTGGAATGGGAAGAAAATTACAACACCATTTGTGATGCTACCAAAATGCTTTTCCTTGCAGCAGATATGGGCAAAGTCCAACTGGATAAACCGGCTCAGTTTAAACCTAATACACATTGGAATTACTCTTCCGGAACTACAAACTTATTGTCATTAATCCTGAAGAGACAATTTAAAACCCAACAGGAATACCTGGACTTTTGGTACAGCGCCTTAATTGATAAAATAGGAATGAACTCGATGATTGTTGAGCAGGATATGAGCGGAACTTTTATAGGTTCCTCATACGCATGGGCAACACCTCGCGACTGGTCAAAATTTGGATTGTTGTACTTGAATAAAGGAAATTGGAATGGCGACCAAATTCTGGACGAAAGCTGGATAAAATACACGTCAGCACCAACAAATACCTCTGAAGGTAGATATGGTGCGCAATTCTGGCTCAACGCAGCCGGAAAATTTCCTGATGTACCCCGCGATATGTTTTATTGCAATGGTTTTCAGGGACAAATGGTAGCGATTATTCCGTCATTGGATATGGTAATTGTGAGAATGGGATTGAAAGAAGATCCGGCTTTTGATTTTAATGGGTTTTTGAAGGGGATTATCGGGAGTGTGAAGAACTAAATGTAATACATTTCATTCTTTTTAATATCTTAGTCGAAAATTCATTTATGAAGCTATTTGAAAATATATATTTTATTGGCGGAATTCATGGTGGTGGAAAAGGAACTATTTGTAAAGAAATAGCATATAAAACTGGATTAATCCATATAACTGCAAGTCAAGTTTTAAAGTGGGAGGAAATCAGTGATAGTGATAATAAACTTGTAAAAAATATTAGTTCATCACAAGACCGATTAATCAAAAACTTAAAAAATATTATTAAAAAAGATGAAATATATCTTCTTGATGGTCACTTTTGTTTATTGAATTCAGATAGCATTCCATGTAGAATTAATGAAGATACTTTCGATCAAATTAACCCTAAAGCAATAATAATTGTAATTGATGATGTTAAAAAAATTGTCAAAAGATTAAAATCACGAGATGGTAAAATTTATAATCTTAAAATTTTGAATGAATTGCAAGAAATGGAAATAGAATATGCAAAATATCTTTCAGAAAAGTATTCAATTCCTTATATCGAAATAAAAGATGGAAATTATAATCAACTAATGGAAAATATTTGATGAAAATTTTACTAGACACTAATATCATTATTCATAGAGAAGCAAACAAAATATATAAACCAGAAATTGGTCAACTTTTTAAATGGATTGATAATCTTAAATATTCGAAATATATTCATCCATTAACTGTTGAAGAATTAGAAAGATATAAAGATCCAAATACTCTTGGTACAATGAGTATTAAGATTGAAAGTTATAATTTACTAAAACATCAAGCTCCTTTAGGTAAGGAAATATTAAAGATCAGCAAAAATATTGATCGCCAAGACAATGATATAAATGACACTCAAATCTTAAACGAAGTTTATGAAGGTAGAGTTGATATCTTAATTTCAGAAGATAAAAAAATCCACACCAAAGCAAGTTTATTAGGGATTTCTAATAAAGTTTATAAAATCCAAACTTTTTTAGAAAAAGTCATTTCTGAAAATCCAGAATTAGTTGATTATAAAGTTTTATCAGTTCAAAAAGTTGATTTTGCTAAAGTCAACATTAAAGACTCATTTTTTGATAGCTTTAGAGAAGATTACGAAGAGTTTAATACTTGGTTTAATGACAAATCGGAAGAATCATGTTATGTTTGTTACAGTGATGGAAACCTAACAGCATTTCTTTTTGTTAAGATAGAAAGTGAAAAAGAAAATTATTCAAACATTTCACCTGTTTTTCAACCAAAAAAGAGATTAAAAATAGGCACATTAAAAGTTACTGGAAATGGTTATAAAATAGGCGAACGTTTTCTTAAAACTATTTTTGACAATGCAATTCAATATAATGTAGGAGAAGTTTATGTTACTCTTTTTGCCAAAAGGCCTGAACAGGAACAGTTAATTGAAATGCTTGAGGAATGGGGATTTGTTTACCACGGATTAAAAACAACTAAAAATGGTAAAGAACGAGTATATGTTAGATCATTTGGTAAAAACTTACCGAAGAATATTCAAAATCCCAAATTAACTTTTCCTTTCTTTTCTAGAGAAACAGATAAATACATTATAAAAATTGAACCACAATATCATACAGAACTTTTCCCAGACAGTATAAATACAAGGGAAGATAAATCTAAATATATCGAAAATGAACCACATAGAAATCGAATAAGTAAAGTCTACATATCACATTCAAAAGATCGAAATTTAAAATCGGGGGATATAGTTTTAATTTACAGAATTGGAGAAGAAGGAACTCAAAAAATTTACACAAGTACTATTACAACAATCTGTATCGTTGAAAATATTAAAAATGAATTTAAAAATTTTGATGATTTTTTTGAAACTTGTAATAGAAAAACAATGATTTCAAAAGAAGATTTAAGAACTAAATGGTGGGATAAATTCCCTACATATAGACCATTTATAATCAATTTTCTATTTGCCCATTCATTACCAACTCCTAAACCGACAATAAAAGATTTAATAGACTTAAAGATTTTTGAAGACAGTAAAAGTATACCTTTGGGTATTATAAAATTAACTAATGAACAGTTCAAAGATTTAATTAATTTTGCATATAAAATCAAAAAATAATTATGAAAGTAGTAATGTCAATTAAGCCCCAATTTGCAAATAAAATATTTGATGGGACAAAAAAATTTGAATTCAGAAAAGCTATTTTCAAGAACCAAAATGTTACTTCGGTTTTAGTTTATGCTTCTTCTCCTGTTCAAAAAGTAATTGGTGAATTCGAAATTGGTGAAATATTCAATTTAGATCTTAAGGAACTGTGGGATAAAACCAAAGAGTATTCCGGTATAACTGAAGATTATTTTTATGAATATTTCGAAAATAGAGAACAAGGTTTTGCAATTCAAATAAAAAATAAAAAAAGATTTACAAATCCCAAATGTTTGAAAACAGATTATAATTTAACTCCTCCTCAATCATTTGCATATTGGTCAAATGAATAAGTTTGTTTTAGCCCCGATAGAAGTGGAAATCCTTTTTTGAGATTCTTTATCGAAAAAAAGATTGCAACGAATAGCGGGAATAGCTCCTAAAAAAACCGATAAACATAAAAAATCTATCGGTCTTTAATATTTTATAAATCTTACAATTATTTTTTAGCCACAAACCTCGGATCAGATTCCATCACGTTTCCGCAGTTATCGCAGGTTCTCAGTTCTTCTGAATTGTAGAAATGTTCAAAATGCGGCAGGAAATCTTTTTCGATATTATGCAGTTCAAAAAACACTTCATATAATTTATGATTGCAGTTATCGCAATGCCAAAGCAAACCATCGGTGTAACCCAATCCGGCACGTTTTCGCTCAATCACCAAACCTATAGAACCCTCTGAACGAACGGGAGAATGTGGAACTTTTGCAGGATGCAGATACATATCACCGGCATTCAAAACCATTTCTTTGCGTTCGCCATCTTCCTGAATCACAACTTTTATGTTTCCTTCAAGCTGGTAAAAAAGTTCTTCTGTTTCGTTATAATGGTAATCTTTTCGGGCATTTGGACCCGCAACAACCATTACAATATAATCACCGGAATCAACATATAAATTTTTATTTCCAACGGGCGGTTTAAGTAAATGACGGTTTTCGTCTATCCATTTAGTCAGGTTGAAAGGTTTTGCTATTGCCATTTTTTTAAGGTTCTAAGTTTCTGAAAGGCTAAGTTAATGAAAAGTTTTTTGTAGAGACGCACAGCAGTTATCTCTGCGTTTTACTTTTCTTTTATCAAATAAATATAAACGGGGAAATGATCACTGAAACCAACTTCGGTTGTGCTGTGCCGTAACGGATATCCTTTATACTGTCCTGAATTCTGAATGAGGTAGGGTTTATTGAAAATTCCGGCTTTCCAGAATTTATATGTGGTGAAATCAGGTTTTATGAGCGATTCCGTTATAATAATCTGGTCAAAAATATCCCAGGAATCCCTAAAGGCTGTAGTTCCCATTCCGCGTTTTGCCATTTCTTCAAACGGGTTGAAAGTGCCCAATTCCCGAACTTCGGTTTTTTTGGCTTTTGCTCCTAAAGCTATTTTCAGACTTCTATTATACGGACCGTCGTTTAAATCGCCCATCGTAATCACTTTTGCATTTGGATTAAGCTGTTGTAACGAATCGATAATTTTGCGATTTAATTTTCCGGCTGCTTCCCGATATTCGCTTGTTGCTTTTTCTCCGCCTGATCGTGATGGCCAGTGATTGACTATAATATGAATCTCTTCGGATTCTAAAAAACCGGTAATCAGAAGCTGGTCGCGGGTAAAAACACGATTGTTTTCAATTTTGATTTCTACTTCCTCATCTGTTGTTTCTTCTTCTTTCTTTTCTTCCGCAACAGCGTTTTTATTTTTCAATATATATAAAGGTATATTCGAAAAGGAAGTGGGTTTGAAAAATTTCTTCTGATATAATAACGCCACATCTATTCCGCGTTTGTCCGGTGAATCGAAATGAATGATTCCATAATCAAAGCTTAGTAATTTGGGTTCTTTGATTAAATCTTCTAAAACTCCCCGGTTTTCAATTTCAGAACCTCCAATAAATGTGGGTGCATTAGAATTTTCCGGTGTTCCGATTTCCGATAAAACTTTGGAGAGATTCAATAATTTTTGATTGTATTTTTCTTGTGTCCAATTTTGTGCTCCGGTTGGTGTCCATTCATCATCATTCGTATAAATGTCATCAACAGTGTCAAAAAGGTTTTCGAAATTATAGAAAGCAACGGTATGAATGACATATTTTTTGGATTGCCCGAAAGAAGAAACTGAAAAACAAAAAATAAGGCACATTCTAAATATAATTCGCATAAATAATTTTAAATTTAAAATGCTGAAATTAATCAAAATAATCAATTTGTCAGAAATTTCTAGTTTTTTTATTTTTTTAAATCTATATATTTGTTGAAAGAAACCTTTAAGCAAAAGAGAAAAATGAATACCAGCCGAATATTTCCGAAAAACAACTATTTTGCTTTTTACAAATTCGTATTGCTTATTTTTGCTTTGCACTCTTTTACCTGTCAATCACAACAAAATATGATAACACCACCGTATTTACAAAAAGGCGATACCGTAGCGATTTTAGCTACAGCCAGAAAAAATATTGATAACAATTTAAAGCCAACTTTAGATTTACTGCACAGTTGGGGTTTGGAAGCCGTAATTGGAAGCACAATAGGTCTTGACCTAAACCAATTGGCCGGAACTGATGAACAGCGTGCTGCCGATTTTCAGAAACAACTGGATAATCCGAATATCAAAGCAATTTGGTGTGTTCGTGGAGGGTATGGAACTGTTCGAATGATAGATTTACTGGATTTTACCAAATTCAAACAACATCCAAAATGGATAATTGGCTTTAGTGATGTTACGGTTTTACACAATCATCTGAATACAATGGGCTACAAATCCATTCATGGCACTATGCCGGTGAGCGTTCCAAGAGCAACTCCTGAAGCCATCAATACCTTAAAAAAGAGCTTGTTTGGAGAACCGCTTTCCTACTCTGTTGGTCCGGATAAAATGAATCGTTTTGGAAGCGCAACGGGTGAATTGGTGGGCGGAAATTTATCGATTCTTTACAGTTTATTAGGTTCACAATCGGCGATTGACTGCAAGGATAAAATTTTATTTATTGAAGATCTTGATGAATATCTCTACCATATTGATCGTATGATGATGAACCTGAAACGAAACGGCTGTATCGAAAACCTAAAAGGAATTGTGATTGGCGCCATGACCAAAATGAAAGACAACGATATTCCGTGGGGGAAAAATGCGCTTGAAATTGTGGATGATGTCACAAAAAAATATAATATCCCGGTGATTTTTAATTTTCCTGCAGGGCATATCCAGGATAATCGTGCGCTTGTTATGGGAAGTACGGTTTCTATTGAAGTAAATGCTTCAGGAAGCACTTTAATCTTCAAATAAAATTGTTTTACATTTCAAAACTTCTAAATTTTCTCCTTAATGGCTGAACATAATGAACTGGGAAAAAAAGGAGAAGACCTTGCAGTAGAATATCTGCTTCAAAATGAGTATAAAATTTTAGAACGAAACTGGACTTTTCAAAAAGCGGAAATCGATATTATCGCCAAAAAAGAAAATATTTTAGCCGTTATTGAAGTTAAAACCCGTTCAAGCATCGATTTTGGACTTCCGCAGGATTTTGTCAAACCTAAAAAAATTCAATTACTAATAAAAGCAGTAAATGCCTACGTAACCGATAGGGAAAACGATTTCGATAGTAGTTTAGAAATACGATTTGACATTATTGCTGTTCAAAAAACAGGAGAATCATTTGCAATTGAACACCTTACGGATGCATTTTATCATTTTTAACATAATTTTTTATTGTTATATTTGTAACAAATTGTTTTTTTATTTATCTTTGTCAAGATTTATAACATCGCAATTAACTAAACTAACTACTTACAAAAATTAAAAATTATGAAAACTGTTTCTTCTATTGTAGAAAATTACATTAAGACCAAACCATTTTTACTGAATGCACTCTCTTTAGGGATTATTAATCTGACCTCCTTATCACGTAACATCATGACCGAATTGGAAAGCGAATTTGGGAAAGAAGTTAAACAAGGCGCTGTAGTAATGTCCTTAAAAAGATTAACCGAAGAATTAGATTTTAAGCTGAACCACAAAATCAACAAAGTCATTAAAAACATTGGTGAAATAACAGTTCGTTCTGAATTGACAGATTACACTTTTGCTGCTTCTGACACCGTTTTAAACAAACAAGCCGATTTAATTTCTGATATTAACGTGTTATCTGATATTTTTTATACCTCATCACGTGGCGTAAATGAAACTAATATTGTAGTAAGCAGTAGTATCAATCATTTAGTGGAAAAACACTTTTTACGAGAAAAACTGATTCAGAAATTAGATAACCTGGCTTCTATTACAGTAAAATTACCAAAAGAAAATATAGTGGTTCCGGGAATTTATTACTTTATTTTTCAGCGTTTAGCATGGGAAGGAATTATTATTAATGAGGTAATTTCGACTTCAAACGAATTTACGATCCTGGTAGGAGAAGAACAAGTTGATGTTGCTTTTAAAGTAATTAAAGACTTAAAAAATTAATTTTCTTACGGGAAAATCAGAACCAAAAAAAAAGAAAAAAAAGACAATATTAAAGGGACTGTTTCAACGACAGTCCCTTTTTTTATGCCGTTTCGCAAGTGGCATTGTGCAGAACAGGAAAATTACACGAGTTGGCTATAAAACACAATTGATTGGCTTTTGTATGCAGATCTAAAGCTTCCTGAATTTTATCCGGATTTGCAATTATAACTTTTGGATATAAACGAACTTCTGTAAAACGACCGCTTCCATCCGGAGCAACTTCAAGAATTGCTTCGGCGTTATCTGAGTATTCCAAAACTTCGATTCCGTTTTGCGCGCAAAGATATAAGTAGGACATCATGTGGCAGGAAACCAGACTGCTTAAAAGCAAATCTTCAGGATTGTATAATTCCGGATCGCCTTTGAAAGCTTTTGCAGCTGAAACATCCAAAACCGGTTTTCCTTCTATTTTTATTTGATGACTTTTGCTGAAGAATTTTCTAACTGATTGTTCCTGATTTTTGTTGGAAGTCCAGTATATTGTTGTTTTAAAGAGGTGTTTGAAGGTCATTTTTAAAAAATTTTAAAAAGGTAAGTATCGATAACAAAAGGTAAAATCATTGTTCCAATCGATATCAAAAATGTATAGATATAATCAATTTTGTATTTTGGAAATTTGCCAAATTCTGGTTCTCTTTTAAATATTTTCAAATAAATATTTCTTGTTGACTTTTGAATAATTAAAAAAACAAAAAGCATTTGAGAACCAAAGTAGCTACTATTTCTCATTTCATTATTTGAATTATCTTCAATCATTATTCCGATAATAATCAATAAAATGGCAATCAAAATCCAAATAATAAATACTCTTTTTTGGGTTAGTTTTTCTATTTGAAAAAACGCTATAAATAATGGAATTATAAAAATTATATAAAGCACAATGTCAATACTCATTTTGTATTTTTATTTTTTTTGATCTTAATTGTAAAATTATAATTGAGTCAGTATTCTTATAATTATATAAAATGGAAGTATAATAACTCCAATATAAAATATGTTTTTTCCCTGAACTCTGTCTTTCTCACTATACGAGTAAACTTTTTGTCCATTTGGCAAAGACTTTTTGGAAGTCCATAAGGAATAACCAATCAAAATCCCTAAAAATCCCCCAAGAATTGCGAAAATATAACCTGCAATAATCCAGGGCTTTTGATTCTCTTCGGGTTGAGCCAGTAAATCCAAACGTTGTTTTTTTAAAGCATTGAGTAATTCTGTATCTATTGACTTACCTCTTTCTGTTAATATTTTTTGCGCCAACTTATAATCAAATTCATTCCATTCGTCGGCTTTTAAAAGAATTTCATACAATTCCTCATCTGTAAAACTGAATAAATAATGTTCCTTATCAACTTGATCAATTAAATTTTCGGCGACTTCATCAAGAATCTTTTCCGCTTTTGCAAAGTCAGCCAATGGAATTTTTATCTCATACTGATTTTGCAAAGTGCTTCCAGAAAATGAAGAATCGACAGGCGGAATATTATCTGCTATCTCTGTGGCAATATTATTCTTATTTAATAAGTTTTCAAGTTCTTCGACTTGTGCTAATGTTGGATATTTTCTGAATACCGAATAATTTTTGTTCATGTATTTTAGCTTTGGAAATTTTCTATTATATTTTTTAATTCTTTTAAGTCTTCAGGAAGTGAATTCAATACAATTTCTTTATTTAATTCTGATACAATTTTAGATTCAATTTTACAGAAAATACGATTGCATTCTTTATAGAAATGAAATTTTAAATTATCTAAATTAGGATTTCCCACATACAGTATATTTTCAAAATAATACTTTTCAGAATTATATTTTATTGACAATCTAAACAAAGTTGGATCTCTGGAAAATACAACACTAATAACATTTTGATTTTCAAAAAGAGTAAAAATTGTTAAATTCCAAGTCCCCTGTGAAAATTTAATCTTCAAATCATTATTATATTCTCCACTAACAATAACTTTCATATTTAGTTTTTTTATTATGCTTAATAAATCCTCAAATATAAGTAAGTAATACACAAATCAATCCTTTCAAAAATTCATTTAAATTGGTTAAAAATTCTATTTCAAGCAACAAAAAAACCCCGAAAGCATAACTTTCGGGGTTTCTCAGAGAATTAGAACTAACTAAAAGAAGTTCTAACAGAATTATTTTTTTACAGAAAACTTAAAAGTTGTCTTAGTTTTATAATTTTCTCCCGGATTTAAAACTGTCGTTGGAAAGTTTTTTTGGTTTGGAGAATCCGGATAATGTTGTGTTTCTAAACAAAAACCTGTTCTGTGTGCATAAGTTCCGCCATTACGCATTGGCAAAGTTCCGTCAAGGAAATTACCGGAATATAACTGAATACCAGGCTCATCGGTTGTAACTTCCAATACTCTTCCGCTTGCCTGATGGTAGGCCTTTGCAATAACTGTTTTTCCTTTTTCAGGATTATTCAGTACCCAGCAGTGATCATAACCTCCGCCTCTTTTTATCTGTTCATTTTGAACTGCAATATCTTTTCCAATTAATTTAGGTTTTCTGAAATCAAATGGAGTGTTGGCAACATCTTGTAATTCTCCAGTCGGAATTAAAGTTGGATCTACAGGAACTAATTTATCAGCATCTAAAGTAATTTCATGGTCTAATATTGTTTTAGAAAAATCTCCAGATAAATTAAAATAAGAATGCTGTGTTAAATTTACAACTGTCTTTTTATCTGTTTCAGCTTCATACAGCACTTCCAGTTCATTGTTGTTTGTTAAGGTATAGGTTACAAAAACTTGCAAATTCCCAGGATAGCCTTCTTCCATATCTTTACTTAAATAAGATAATTTCAAAACAGCTGATTGTCCGGATTTTGCTTCTTCGGCTTTCCATACAACTCTGTGAAATCCTTCCGGACCTCCATGCAATGCATTAGGAGCGTTATTGATTGCTAATTTGTACTCTTTTCCGTCCAACGAAAATTTTCCTTTTGCTATTCTGTTTCCAAATCTTCCAATCAAGGCTCCAAAATAGGGATTTGGCTTCATATATTGTTCCAAAGAACTAAAACCGATTACCACATTTTCTGAAACACCCTCTTTATTTGGTACTTTCAAATCGGTAATAATGCCGCCAAAAGTGATGATATCCACTTCCATACCATTTTGGTTTTTCAGCTTGTAGCTGTCAATTTTTTCTCCTTTTGGAGTTGTTCCGTATTCCGATTTTACAATAGTTACAGAATCTTTTACATTTTGAGTAGTGGTTACATCCATTTTTTTATCGCTTTTACATTGAACAGAAAGTGTTGACAAACTGATTATCGTAATTCCGAAAGCGCAACGTTTTAATACATTCATATTTTTTGGTTTAAAAGTTAGAAAGTCAAAGTCAAAAATCTAAATCCGAAGTTACAAAATTTACCAAGGTTTCATTCATTGGCACTTTAAGACATTAGACTTTTGACTTTATATATTACAATCCGTGTTGAAAGATATGATAATATGCTTCGTTGGCATTAATTTTATCTTTGAAATCCCTGATAGTTGTTTTTTCATCGATAACCAATAATTCAATTCCGGCAATATCTGCAAAATCTTCCATATATTCAGTAGTAAGCGACTGACTGTAAACAGTATGATGCGCTCCTCCTGCTAAAATCCAGGCCGTTGCCGCAATATCTAAATTTGGTTTGCAGTCCCATAAAACTCTCGCAACTGGTAATTTAGGCAATTCAGCCATTGGTTTAATTGCTTCTACTTCGTTTACAATCAAACGGAAACGGTTCCCCATATCAACCAAAGATACATTGATGGCATCTCCGGCAGGTGAATTAAACACCAAACGTGCAGGATCTTCTTTTCCGCCAATTCCTAACGGATGTACTTCGCAAGAAGGTTTTCCGTCAGCAATAGAAGGACAGATTTCCAACATATGCGATCCTAAAACGTATGATTTTTGTGGTGTAAAGTGATAGGTATAATCTTCCATGAAAGAAGTTCCTCCTTCAAGACCAAAGTTCATCACTTTCAAAGCACGAACCATTGCCGCTGTTTTCCAGTCACCTTCACCGCCAAAACCATAACCATCGGCCATTAATCTTTGTGTTGCGATTCCAGGTAATTGTTTCCAAACACCAAGGTTTTCAAAAGTATCTGTAAAAGCTCCAAAACCTCCTTCTTCCAGGAAAGCTCTTAAACCTAATTCGATTTTTGCCGCTTCCGCTAATGAACTTCTTTGTGCTCCGCCTTCTTTTAAAGCATCCGTTAAAATATAAGAATTTTCATAAACCGCTAATAAATCATTTAATTCTTTATCGGTAACCTTCTCAATATGTTTCGTTACATCAGAAGAATCAAAACCGTTAACCGACATTCCGAAACGAATCTGAGCCTCCACTTTATCACCTTCTGTTACGGCAACTTCACGCATATTGTCTCCAATACGGGCCACTTTTAAGTTTTGAAGTTCATCCCATCCTAAAGCTACTCTTGTCCAGATACCTAATTTTTTCTGAACTCTTTCGTCTTCCCAATGTCCAACAACCACTTTGCGCTTTTTACGCATTCTGGACATGATAAAACCAAATTCACGATCTCCGTGCGCTGATTGATTTAAGTTCATGAAATCCATATCGATAGATCCCCACGGAATTTCAGCGTTGTATTGTGTATGTAAGTGGCATAATGGTTTTTTCAAAATACTCAAACCGCCAATCCACATTTTTGCAGGTGAGAAAGTATGCATCCAGGCAATGATTCCTATACAGTTTTTAGTATTGTTAGCCGCTAAACAAACATCTAAAATCTGGGAAGGAGATTTTACAACATCTTTATAAACCACTTTTACCGGAATTTGAGACGAAGCTCCTAATCCTTTGGCGATTATCTGCGAATGTTCCGCCACTTTTCTTAGTGTTTCTTCACCGTATAATTCCTGGCTTCCTACTACAAACCAAACTTCTTTTTGAGAGATATCTATCATTTTCCTTTTGTTATTTTAGTTTCAAGTTTCAGGTTTCACGTGTTGGAATCTGACAATCTTGAGTTGTTATTTTTTTGTTTCAGGTTTTCTTTGTTTCAAGTTTCAAGTTTTAGAAACGCCGAAAATCTTTGCTCTTTCTTCTTTTATCTAAATTTACTGTCCGTAATACGAATCTTTTCCGTGTTTACGATTGTAATGTTTCTTTATCAGGGAATCTTTTAATCTTGGTGCATTCGGATTTATTTGTAAAGTCAGATACGCCATTTCGGCTACGACTTCTAAAACCTTGCTGTTGTATACCGCTTTTGCAGCGTTTTTTCCCCACGCAAATGGGCCATGGTTTCCTATCAAAATCATTTCTACTTCTTCGTATGAAAGATTTTTTTCCTTAAAACAATCCAAAATCTGAATTCCGGTATTGTGTTCGTAATTTCCTTCGATAAGGGAATCTGCCATTGGCGGCGCGCAAGGAATATCAGCTGTTAAATGATCAGCGTGAGTTGTTCCAAAAATTGGAATATCCCTTTGTGATTGTGCCCAGGCTACAGAATAGGTTGCATGTGTGTGTGCAACACCGCCAATGTTTGGCCAGTTTTTATATAAATAAGCATGTGTTTTTGTATCAGATGACGGGCGCATAGTTCCTTCTATAATATTATTGTCAAAATCGACGATAACAATATCTTCAGGTTTTAAATCTTCATAAGGAACTCCACTTGGTTTTATGGCAAAAACACCATTTACTCTGTCAACAGCGCTTACATTTCCAAAAGTATACACTACCAGATTCAATGCATTTAACTGCATATTGGCTTCGTAACATTCTTGTTTTAAATCTTTATACGGAGAGCTCATTTTCTTTAATTTTGATAGATGGATCTGCAAATGCACTTAATTGGTCGTAGGCTAAAAACAATTTGTTATAAATAGCCACTTTGTCAAGTTGTGGAGTGTATTCACTTTCAAAAGAACTTCCCATTTTTTGACTGGCTTCAATTACATTTGAATAAACTCCAGAAGCTACAGCGGCATAAATTGCGGCTCCCAAAGCCGGAGCCTGATCTGATGCGGCTACTTTTATTGGCTTATTTAAAACGTTTGCCAGAGTCTGCATGATAAAAGGTGATTTTCGGGCAACACCGCCAATTCCGATAACGCTGTCAATTTTTACACCTTCTTCCTCAAAACGATCTACAATTTTTTTAGATCCAAAACAAATTGCGTTTACCAAAGCTTTAAAAATATGAGGCGCTTTTGTTCCTAAGGATAAGTTTGAAATGGCGCTTTTTATTTCCTGATTAGCATCCGGAGTTCTGCGTCCGTTGATCCAGTCTAAAGCAGTTGGTACACTTTCAGACAACGGGATCTTTTCAGCTTCTTTAGTCAATTCAATAATTAATTTATCGCTGAATTCTTCTCTTAATTGTTCTTTTTGAATATCATTTAAAAGTGATGACGAACCTAATAATTGTTCCGTCGGCCACATTAATAGTTCTTTGTACCAGGCTAATAAATCTCCAAAAGCAGATTGCCCTGCCTCCAGACCAATAAATCCCGGAATAACAGATCCGTCAACCTGCCCGCAGATTCCGCGAACGGTTTTTGTACCAACTTCATCATAAGAACCAACTAAAATATCACAGGTTGAAGTTCCCATCACGCGAACTAAAGTGTTTTCTCCAATTTTGGCTCCAACTGCTCCTGAATGTGCATCGAAAGTTCCAACAGCAACAACTGTTTCTGTAGAAAGTCCTAAACGATCTGCCCATTCTTTGCTTAATTTTCCGGCAACTAAATCTGATGTATAGGTTTCATCATATAAATTTCCGCGAAGTTGTGCTAAATATGGATGTAGTTTTTCTAAAAATTCAACCGGAGGAAGTCCGTTCCAGTCTTCGTGCCACATGGCTTTGTGACCGGCGGCACAACGGCTTCTTTTAAATGATTTTAAATCTTTGTCTTCAATTAACAAATACGTCATTAAATCGCAATGCTCCATCCAGGTATGTGCTGCATTTCGAACCGCTTCATCTTCTCTCGCGATGTGCAGTATTTTTGCCCAAAACCATTCTGAGGAATAAATTCCGCCTACGTATTTTGTTACGTTTTCCCCTCCCCAGCTTACTGCCAGTTCGTTGATTTCGTTTGCTTCATTTATTGATGTATGGTCTTTCCAAAGCACCATCATTGCGTTTGGATTTTCCTCAAAACCTTTTGTCAAAGCTAATGGAATTCCTTCTTTTGTAACCGGAACCGGAGAAGATCCTGTAGTATCAATACAGATACCACGAACTAGTGACGGATCAACACCACTTTCTTTTACAACGGTTTGAATCGTAATTTCCAATCCCTCAATATGATCCAAAGGATGCTGGCGAAACTGATTTATAGAGGCATCACAATATTGTTTGTTTTTCCATCTTTTGTAATGAGACACATTAGATGCCAATTCCTGTCCGTTTTCAGTATCTATTAGTACTGCACGAACAGAATCTGTTCCGTAGTCTAATCCTATAACATAATTTTTCATTCCGAATTCGTTTTAATAAAGAGGACAAATATACTACAAAAACTTATGAAGTGTATAAGAAACACTTAACGAAAGTATGTTTCTTAATTTTTACCAATAATTCATCAAAACAGCACTTTACCACAAAAAATAATGATAAAATTCATTTTAAATTTATTAAATCACGATTACTTCATTTTAATTTTCAAAACAGTAACTGAATAGGCCGGAAAACTGAATTGAATCTTACTTCCATTTAGCTTAAATTCGCTTTCCTTAGGGCTAATTTTAGTTGCAGAGACAAAAGAATTTTCATCATTTAACCCATCTCCTTTTAATATTAAAGCTGTTCCATTAGGATTTAATTTTGCTCCTTTCAAATCAATTGAAACATTTTGAGCTGATGAAGCAGCATTAACTATTTTTAGAATTACCTCTTTGGAATTCATATCCTTAACAGCAGATGCAAACAAATCGTTTTGACCTGTAATTGCTTTTCCATCTTTTGTAATGCTTATTAAATCTGTTCCTTTATTATTGGAGAATAACTTCTGTACATAATAATTAGGCGTTCCGTATGATTCTAAATTGTTAAACCAAATTAAATCCGGTGTCCATTGCCATGCATCTACATGTGCTAATAATGGCGCATACGAAGTCAGATGAACTACTTCAGCGTTACGTTCCATTCCTGTTATGAAAGCAGCTTCTGAAAAAGCACATTCCCAGTTATTTTTATTATCCGGACTCACAGTTGCAACACTTTGTGCGGCATATTCTCCTGCAAAAACCTTTGGTCCCTTTCGGTCGTAATTATCGTAACGGGTTACATTTTTACGAAACCAGGCCGGATCTTTATAATAATGTTCATCAAGGATTTCTACATTCAGCTTTTTAAGTTCGGTCATACCATAGTCAAAATAATCTCCATCAGGAGACGGTCCGGTACCTGAAACAATCGTAATGTTAGGATATTTTTCTTTAATAGCTTTTTGGAAAACTTTAAAACGATCAATATAATCTGGTCCCCATTGCTCGTTTCCGACTCCAATAAATTTTAAATTGAATGGTTTTGGATGCCCCATTTCGTTCCTTACTTTTCCCCAAACGGTATTTAAATCCCCATTTGCAAATTCAATTAAATCTAAAGCATCCTGCACATACGGATCCAGCTGATCCATTGGAACTAATTCTCCCGTATTGAACTGACAGGCCATTCCACAGCTTAAAATGGGCATGGGTGAAGCGCCAATATCTTCAGAAAGCTGAAAATATTCAAAAAATCCCAAACCAAAACTCTGAAAATAATCAGGTGCCTGCCTGTGGGAAAGTTCAATATTCCAACGATTGATCATGGTTTCCCTTTCTTCGACATTTCCAATTGATTTTTTCCATTGATAACGCTCTGCCAAAGTTTTTCCTTCCACAATACAGCCTCCCGGAAAACGTAAAAATCCAGGTTTTAAATCGTATAACAATTGTACTAAATCAGCGCGCAGACCATTTTTTCTGCCTTTCCAGGTGTCTTCAGGAAATAGTGAAATCATATCCAGCTTAATAACACCGGTTCCTTCAAACGTGATTTTAATTTTGGCTTTAGCCTCAGTTGCAGTGGCCGTTAATTGTGCGGTATAATTTGTCCAGTCATTTGATGTTGGCGTAATGGAAGTTTCACCTAATACATTGTTATCTTTACCAATAAACTGTATTTTGATTTTAGAAATAGTCCCGGATTCTTTTGCTGCTTTTAAAGATAAATTATAATGAAGGTTCTTTTTGATTCCCATTCCTCTGAACCCCTCATTAATCAGTTCATAACCATTTGCATTATTAACGGTAATCCTGCAATAATTATGATTGGTTTCTTTTTGAGAATACTGAATAATTTTTGCAATTCCTGACTCGGTATTCAATTTATGCCTGTCACTATTGGGCTCCTTCCATCCTAAAAACGGAAGTTCAAATTCGAATGACCTGTTTTTGATCATTTCAGCATATAAACCTCCATCGGCTGCAAAATTGATGTCTTCAAAAAAAACACCGTACATGGTTGGCTGAATTTTGGTAATGGATTTACTGACATTAACTTCGAGATTCGTTTTTTGTGCATTGGTATAAATACCGTTTAGCAACAGTCCGCAAAGAAATATTTTGATAAATAAATTTTGTTTCAACTTCTGTATTATTTTAAAGGATTAAAGTCGTTGTAATGAACTTTAAACTAAATTGTACATTTATTTTATTTTACTTTAATTTTTAAAGTTGTGGCTGGTAAACCATCTGCACTTGCCGATACAGTAATTTCTCCTTTTGCACGCTTACTCTTTATAATTGCTAACGCCTTTCCTTTCCAAGTCATTCTTGTAGTAGATACATACGAATTTAGATCTTTGATGTTAGCATTATCAGTTCCGATGATAGTGCCAGATCCAGAAACGCTAAACTGAATATTAAAATCTGAATTAGGAATAATTGTACCAAATTCATCAACAATTTCTAAACTAACATAGGATAAATCCTGTCCATCGGCTTTGATGTTGTCTCGATCCGCTTTCAGAATAATCTTAGCTGATTTTCCAGCGGTCTTTAAAATTTTAGATTCAACTTCTTTCCCATTTTGCAATCCAACTGCTTTTAGTTCACCTGGACTATACAGAACAGGAAAGGTTGCTTTAAATTGAGTGTCAATATTTGTTTCACGTTCTCCAACAATTTTGTCATTAAGATAGAGTCTGACCTTTGGATATTTGGAATAGACTTCTACTTGAATTTCTTTTCCTGTAAATTCAGGCCATGTCCAGCTTTCCCATGTTGGCCAGACAGACCAATTTGTTTCAACTATCTTTAAAGGCAGAGGATTTGGTTCTTTGACTGCCAAATAGAGTTTTTCATTATCATTATATAGCATACTGCGATAGTGAGAAATTGGTTTTCTCCAGCCTGTCATGTCTATGTCTCCACAATAGGTTCCGTGCCAGGGAAAAAGTTCCCTTTCCCAGGATTCACCTGTCACGTCACCAGTGTAGTAAAATCTGCCAATACCTGACTCTCCCAGATAATCCATTGCGGTCCAAACGAAATCACCAATGACATATTTATTATCATTTACCAATTTCCAATTGTCAAATGCATCTCTTGGAAAGGATTCTGTTTGTACTATTATTCTTGAAGGTATGCGTTTATGATCATCAGGTGCCCGTTTTAATGCATAATTATAACCCGCAACATCATGTTCTGCCATTAATGGGTCAAATATTTCCCAATCTTTGTCCCAGGTTGTCATTGCAGAAGTAACCGGTCGTGTTGCATCTATAGCCTTAACAGCATTTGCTAGATTTTTAGCAGTTATAACTGCCTGAGGTTCTTTTCGTTCTATTATTTCATTTCCAGTGCTCCACATTATTATCGAAGGATGATTTCGGTCACGTTTAACCATTGCCTGAATATCACGCTCATACCAGTTATCAAAATTCAATGCATAATCATATTCTGTTTTTTTTGTTCTCCAGCCATCAAATGCTTCATCTATAACTAACATTCCAAGATGATCGCAGGCTGCTAAAAAAGCTTTTGAGGGAGGATTATGAGACGTACGGATGGCATTAAATCCAGCTTTTTTTAAGATCTCCACTTTTCTTTCTTCTGCTCTGTCATAAGATGCAGCACCTAAAGCTCCATTATCATGATGAACGCAACCTCCATTTAAAAGAGTACTCTTTCCATTCAATTTGAAACCTTCTGAAGTAGTAAATGTTATGGATCGAATTCCAAAATTTACCATTGATTGATCTTCTATCGCTTGTTTATCAATTATACTAACTTCTGCGTTGTAAAGATTGGGTGATTCTGGTGACCATAATTTTGGGTTAGTGATTTTTAAATTTTGCCTGAATACCTTTTCAGTTTTCGGATCAATCTGTACTGTATTTGAAATCTGCTTTACTTCTTTGTTGTTTTTTAAATCAAAAATTACTGTTTGAAGTCGAATGTTTTTTGGCTGATCACTATCATTTTTAATCGTTGTACTAACTTCTACTGTTGCAAAAGCACTTTCAATAGAAGGTGTGGTAATGCCTATGCCATCATTTGCAAAATGTACTTTGGCTTTTGACTCTAACCATACATGACGATAAATTCCTGAGCCGCTGTACCATCTGCTGTTTTTTTGTTTTGAATTATCTACCCGAACAGCAATTATATTCTCTTTTTCAGAGTTTAAATATGGTGTTAGCTCATAACTAAATGAGGAATAACCATACGGATAAATACCCAAAGATTTTCCATTGATAAAAACTTCGGAGTTCATATATACCCCTTCAAAATTAATTGTAATCACCTTGTTTTTCCAGTCTTTTGGTATTACAAATTTTTTTCGATACCATCCTGTTCCTGTAGGTAAATACGCTCCATCATTTCCTGCTGGATTATTTTGAGAAAATTCTCCTTCTATACTCCAATCATGCGGTAAATCCAGAGTTCTCCAATTCGTATCATCAAAATTAATTTTACTTGCGGCATCATTATCACCTAAATAAAATTTCCAGTCATAATCGAATAGCTCTTTGGTGCTAGATGCCTTGTTTTGTGCATACAGGTTCATACAATTAGGTGTAATAATTGCAATGACGAACCAAAGTTTAAAATAATTTATCATACTGAATTGGAATGTTATTTATACGGTGAAAAATTTCATTATATATAACCTGGTGACTTAATTATTATTTAAAAAATATCATTTATTTAGCTTCCAGTGTAATTACTGAGAAAGGAGGAATCGCAATTTCTAATTTTCCCTTTTTATTTTCAAATCCTTTAAAAGCAACAGGAACAATTTTGTTTGGAACATCAAAACTATTATGATCCTGTAATTTTGAAGATGTTAGAATAGTTCCTGATACATTTTTTATTCCAAGATTACTAATGTCAATTTCTACTTTATTTTTATTTTTTGCATCAACATTCACCAATGAAATATGCACTAATCCATTTTTATCTTTTGATGCCGAAACCGATACAGCCGGCAGGGATTCTCCATTAAAAGTATAAAGTGGGGAATTGAAACTTACAGGAATTAATTTCGCATCCTGGTGAACACTGTACATTTTCATGACATGATATGTTGGCGTTAAAATCATTTTTGCCTTGTCAGTAAGAATTACTGCCTGTAAAACATTTACGCATTGAGCCAGATTAGCCATACGAACCCTGTCTGCATGATTGTTAAAAATATTAAGTGTTGCTCCTGCTAAAACTGCGTCTCTCATGGTATTTTGCTGGTATAAAAACCCGGGATTAGTATCTTTTTGAACATCATACCATCCTCCCCATTCATCTACCACCAAATCAATTTTTTTATCAGCATCATATTTGTCCATAACGGCAGAATGTTTTGTTACCAATTCTTCCATTTTCAGGGCTTCTTTCATAGTCTTAAAATAAAGATCTTCAGTAAAATCAACGTCTGCACCTTTTTTATTCCAGTCAATTACAGCATAGTGATGAATGGCAACTCCACCCAACATTTTTAACGGAATATCTTTTAGCAAAGTTTCTGTCCATTTATAGTCATCACTGCTGGCACCGGAAGCAATTCTGGTAAGTCCGTCTGGCATAAATGTGGTGTATTTTCTATATTCTCCGGCATAATATTCTGGTTTCATGTTACCGCCGCAACCCCATGCCTCATTACCTATTCCCCAGAATTTTACTTTCCATGGTTCCGTTCTTCCGTTTTGTTTACGCAAATCACTCATTGGGCTTTTACCTGTAAAATTGGTGTATTGAACCCAATCAGAAAGTTCCTGTACTGATCCACTTCCCACGTTTCCAGATATATAAGGCTCTGTTTCAAGCAATTCGCACATATTTAAAAAATCGTGTGTTCCAAAACTATTATCTTCTGTTACGCCGCCCCACCACTGATTTACAATTGTTGGTCTGTTTTCTTTTGGTCCAATCCCGTCTTTCCAGTGATAAGTATCCGCAAAACATCCTCCGGGCCATCTTAAATTGGGAATTTTCAACTCTTTTAAAGCCTTCACAACATCATTTCTTACTCCATTCGTATTGGGTATTTTTGAAGTGTCCCCAACAAAAAAGCCGCCATAAATAGATCTTCCTAAATGTTCTGCAAAATGACCATAAATATGCTTATTAATTATAGGTGCCTTTTGATCCGTTTTCAGAGTTACGATAGTTGTTTCTTTCTGAGCAAAAGTCAGCTGGTTACAAATTGCAAAAAGAATTGCTATTAAAAATGATTTTTTCATATACATATTTATTAAATTATTTTGATATCTTCCTAATTAATCAAAATTTCGACATTTGAAAAGTGATTTGTTTTATGTTAAGTGTCGTTTTTACATTTGTAAAAGTAGTTAAAAAATGATCTTAAAAAAACACATTTGATAAAATTAGTGTGATAGTATATCAAAAAACGGATTTTAATTAAGAAATTCATACCTATAAATATAACACTACCCGTTGGGTGAAATTAATTGATTTGAATTTTGATATTATTAATTGGTCTGTC
>NZ_JBDTTP010000060.1:0-25499 GCF_039930565.1 Flavobacterium sp.
CCATAATTGGGGATTAATACTCAATCAGTTCTTAACTATATTTGAAAAAAGGGTTTAACTTTAATTAAAAAGTCAAACCCCGTTATTTTTAAACTTACACACTTTTTAGGACAGTGTCAGCGAATGGGTTAAAATTCAATCTAAAGGAAAGGATTGTGATGACACGGTATACAATAAAGACAATGCTTGTTATGTCCCTTTAAAGGATCCCTGCATCAAAAAAGTCTTAGACGTTGTACTAAATGCAGATGCTAGTAAAAATGTTTTTACCAAAATGTTTAAAGATAATTTTGGAACGGATTTAAATTGTGTCATTAATTTTATAGAATATTCAAACGCTAATAAATCCGATGTAGATGCCTTCGCCGCACAATCAGGATCGGATAGTTTTGATATAAGATTTAATATGGCAGCATTAGATTATTCATCCGACGAGTATGTTACCGCAACAATTTATCACGAAATTATACATAATTTTTTGTCTATGCTCTACCCTGACGCTACTGCAGCAGAACAACATGAGGAGATGGAAAGAGACTGGCGAGAAGTGATGGCGGATCAGTTAAAATTAGATTTCCCTGGCTTAAGTGCTGCTGACGCAGCCGGCTTGGCATGGGGGGGGGACTAGGTGATACACCTGCTTACCAAAAATTACTTTCGGACGACAAGAAAAATAATACAGGGATTACGGGAGCTATTGCGGCTGTCAATGCAAATTTTAAAAATTTAAATAATACTAAAACATATGGTACAAATTGCAAGTAGAAAAACAGTTTTAAAACAATTAGTCATTTTGTTTTTGATAATGCTTTCCTCTAGAGGACTTGCACAAGAACTTACTGAACCTGCCTTTGTTTATAAAGATGAAAAAAATCCCAAACTTTCCACCATCAATAATTTTATAAATAATAGTGTTTATACTGCTTACGATGATGATTGTTTTAAAGGATCTGGAACTGTGCGATTTCAGGTTCTAAAAAACGGAACAATAGCTAGTTTCGAAATTGAAGGTAACTTACCAGAAGTCTTACAAAGTTATATTAAACGTAAAATTTACGAAACTGAAAAAAAGTGGATATTTAGTGATAAAAAGAAAGAAATATCTAAATGGTTCGTGTTTTTATATTATCTAGATTATAGCATATCGAAAGACTGTCCCAAATATGATGAAAAAGATGATAGAATAAATGATGTATATGGTACTGTATATAAGCTTTTCCTAAAGACAGAGAAAATGATCGAGACACCTACTAGTTATTTATTTACACCTATTTACATGAAAGCATACAGGTAGTTTCAGCATATTAGAAATTAAAAAATAAGGTACATCAAAATAATCTGTTCGAAAGAGAGTTGTGGCTGGTTTTTCAAATAGTTATTCAACATCTGGCAGAGATCCTATGAAGAGAAAAAATATTAAGAAAATCTCTGTATTCAGAATTTAAATTCACTAATTTTTCTCTGTTTATCTACGAAATTTTTTTCAAATCTTGTAGAAAATGGTTCGTAAACAGGTTCGTATGGACCACCATTTTTAAAAAACCTCCAAAGTCATATGATTTTGGAGGTTTTTTGGCTAGAAAAAAAAACTTGTTTTTCATATAGCTCTATGAAGTCCCATTTATTCTGAAACAAATGATTCAAAGTTCTTAAGGTTTCACAACAGAACTTCAACCTAAATCAATTATACACTCCTAATTACCAATGACTTTACAATAAATTAAAAATCTGTTGAATGCATTATAAAGAATTGTTTCTATATTAGTAAAAATAAAGTTCAACGGTTGTCGGATCTATATATGAGTTAGCGGTAATATTGCGAGACACTCAAAATAAAGCGAAAGGCTGAAAAAATACAAACATAAACAAGATGCATACTATATCAGAAGGACAACTCAGCACTTTTCGCCGGCAGCTTGAAAAGTATGTAGTTTTTACAGATGTTGAATGGGAAATATTTCAGCAGCATCTTGACTATACTACTTTCAAAAAGAAACAACATTTTTTAGAAGCTGGAAATATTTGTAATTATATTGGATTTATTTTAGTTGGTTCGGTTCGCTATTATTATATTAAAGATGGCATTGAATTGACGGGATATTTCAACTACGAAAACGAATATATAAGTTCTTATAAAAGTTTTTTAACGGGTTGTGTGGCTTTAAATAATATACAGGCATTAGAACCTTCAGAAATTATTCTGATTAGTAGAAAGAATATGGACTTAATGCTTTCCAACCCGTCAATATCATTCAAAATTGAGCGTTTTAACAGACAATTGGCAGAATATTTAGTAGTTTGTTATGAAGACAGAACCAATTCTTTTATAACACAAACACCCGAAGAACGCTATTTGGGATTGATGAAAACAGGCAAAGAAATTCTGCAAAAAGTGCCTCAACACTATATAGCCAACTATTTAGGAATTACACCAGTTTCTCTTTCAAGGATTAGAAAAAGGATTTCAGAAAAAAAATAGTCCAATTTTTTTCTTATCTTATGTAAACGATTTAGGCAATGATACCTGTCTAAATTTGCTTCATATTTAATTAAAACATTAAAAATATGAGCAATTATAATTCCCATCAGAAAAAATTCACAGCCATCGAAATTATTTTGCCAAGTGTGGTAGAACCAAATGGTTTGTTGAAAAAAGACCGAATTTTAGACAATCCCAATAGTGATGAAATAATACTGAAAATGGAAGCTACGGGCATTTCTTTTGCTGAAAAATCAATGCGTAAAGACCAATATCCTGGAATGCCAAAGTTCCCATTTGTGCCAGGTTATGACTTGGTGGGCAGTGTTGTAGCAGTTGGCGATAATGCAGATATAGCGTTAATGGGGAAGCGATTTGCCGTTTTAACTTTAACTGGTGGTTGGGCAACATACACAACAGTAAAAGTTGAAGATTTATTACCTATACCCGATGGCGTTAACGTTATTGATGCCGAAGCTTTAATTGTAAATGGTATAACGGCTTGGCAAATGCTCCACAGAAATGCTAAAATTAAAAAAGGGGATACCGTTTTGGTGCATGGTGCCAATGGCGGTGTTGGTACTATCCTTGCACAATTAGCACATATTGCAGGTGCTACAGTAATTGGCGCGTCTTCACCAAAACATCATGAAAAATTGCGTAATGGAGGTGTTGTTCCTGTGGATTATAATGACCCCAATTTAGCACAAACAATTCGTGCTATTGCTCCTAATGGTGTTGATGCAGTGTTTGATAATATTGGTGGAAAAAGCATTAATGTATCTTTTGGGATACTAAAAAAAGGCGGAACGCTGGTAAGTTATGCTTTGATGTCAAAAACCAATAGTAACATAGTAAGAATGACACAATTTATTTATATGCTTTGTAAAGTAATGCTTCTAAATATTTTGCCCAATGGAAAAAACACCGCTTTTTACTATGTTTGGACAGGAAAAGGCACTGAAAAATTTAGAATAAAATTAAAAGAAGATTTTGCCTCCTTAATGGATTTAGTGTTGCAAAATAAACTCAAACCAAAAATCGCATCTACTTTTCCATTGACAGAAATTACAAAGGCAATGGAATTTGCAGAATCCAGAAATGTGTTTGGGAAAGTGGTTTTGGTACCCTAAAAAAACAAAGAAAAAACTGCACTTGACATAGCGCACCAAAAGCAAAATATCAAGATTAATTTTTATATCATTAATAATTTAAAAAATATCAATTATGTTTATAGGTCATTTCGGATTATCATTTGCTGCCAAAAAAGCAGCTCCAAAAGTTTCATTAGCAACACTATTCATTGCTACTCAATTTGTAGATATACTTTGGCCATTTTTGGTCATGTTGAATATCGAAAAAGTAAAAATTACACCAGGTTATACAAAAATGAACGTCTTCGAGTTTATTCATTACCCCTATACGCATAGCCTTCTTATGGGCGTTGTTTGGGGTATTCTTACAGCTCTTCTTTATTTCTTCTTTAAAAAAGATACTCGTGGAGCTATCGTTATCGGTTTATGTGTATTGAGCCATTGGTTTTTAGATTTAGCAGTACACACTACCGACTTGCCCATTACACCTTTTGGAGACAGCAAAGTAGGGTTGGGATTATGGAATCACGTCGCCGCTACAATGATAATTGAGACGGTTATTTTCTTAATTGGTTTGTTCATTTATACAGCTGTTACAAAATCTAAAAACAAAAAAGGCTCGTGGGGTTTGTGGTCGTTGGTTGCAGTGCTTATACTAATTTCTCTGTCCAATACATTTGGTCCAGCACCTAAACAGGTTGATAACACGTTGTTTATTTCGTTTAGTATTCTTATGGCAGTAATTGTATTGTTTGCAGGATGGGTAGATAGGAATAGAGAAATAAAATTGAAATAATTAAGGTAAACACTCCCGCGAACAAGGGTTTGGTAAAATGAGGCAGAAGTGCTAAATTGAGTATTTGTACTTCTATTTGGCATTTGTACTTCTAATTCCCCCACTTTGCAAAGCTCCAAACCTTAAGCGGTCATTAAAAAGACCATTATAAAAGATAAATAAAAACAAATGTAACCGTAAACCAATCCAAAAAACTATTCTATTTAATTGCAAGTTTCTTTAAATCCTGCAAAAAATGGTTCGTAAACAGGTTCGCAAGGACCACCAAAAAACTCCTTAAGAAATTAAGGAGTTTTTTTTATAATTAGGTTTTGGAGATTTTCGGCTCAATCATATTTATTTTTTTGCTACAATCTTAATGTAGAATTCAATCGAATCCGAAATAGTCTGATCGGCTAAAAGATCATAGAATTTGCCTGATTTATAACGTATATCCCATTGTGTCCGATCAATAACCAGTCTGCCATTCAGTTTGACAATTCCGTCGTTGACTTTTATTCTGGCTGGAAAAGTTATTTGGTTTGTGATACCTTTGATGGTCAGGTTGCCTGCAACTTTCCAGTTCTCAGCATTTATTGATACAGCTTTGGTAAGTACGATTGTAGAAAAGGGAACATTTTTAACATCAAAAAAATCAGGATCTTTTAAGTGATTAATAAGTCCATTATCTCTTTCATGGTTTTCATCTTCAATTGTATTCATGTCGACTTCAGCTGTACCTCCCATAAGGTGGTCTTTTTCAATTATCAGTTCTCCTTTTGATATATAGACATATCCTACGTGATTGTTTGAGCCCATGAGATTACCACCTTTCCAGGTCACAACACTTTCCTTAGTCTTTATACCATATTTTTCATTTCCAGCATCCAAGGATAAAGAGTTTGCCGATGCATGGTTTTTATTTTCTTCTTTTACAGGTCCAGGGCAACCTAAGATGAAAGGAGCAATAATTAAAATTAAATAAGGGATTAATGTCTTGTTGTTCATGTTAAAGAAATTATATTGATTAATAAATAATTTAAAATAAGCTATATGCATCATAGCTTAGCGGATGCACTTTTAAAGTTTCCGACATTCTTTCCGTCATAGCAGTACACTCCATCAGAAGAGCCAAACCAAATATTTCCTTTATTGTCTTCTAAAATCCCGAAAATCATTGGTTTATTTATTATTTCAGTTGCAGTGGGATTTTTATCAGACAATGATTTTTTATCATAACAGGAAAGCGCCCATACTGATGCATTACCTCCATTACCAGAAAACACCTTATTTGGATCATTACAACTTTCTGAACTAGTCCAAATATTACCCTTTTTGTCTTCAAAGACATAACCAACAAACTTCTGAGTAAAACTGGTAAATGTTTTGCCGTCATACCGCCAAAGACCATCAGCACCACCAAGCCAGATATTACCTTTTTTATCTTGGATTATCGAACGAACATTTGCAAAAGGTTTACCATTATTGATTATAGTGGTAAATGTATTTCCGTCATAAACAGTGGCATAGCCTCTTGTACCAAACCAAAATTTACCTGTTTTGTCTTCAATGACAGCATTAACATCATTATGCATCCAATGAACTTTCGGAAGCGGATGTTGATAAAATGAAACATGGAGCGAATCAGCTACAGTATGGACAGCAGCAGAATCAGCACCAACATATACAGAATCTGTCTCAGTTACGGAATCTGCTTCGTTCATTTTTAAATTTCGAAAGGATCTCCCATCGTAACGGCTAACACCGCTTTCGGTGCCGAACCAAATAGCACCGGTTTTATCTTCATAAATGCTTCCAACCCGATCATTAGCAAGTCCATCCTTAGTTGTGAAATTTTGAAAGGATTTACCATCGTAATAGTAAACACCTGAGCCAATACTAGCGAACCAAAAATTTCCTTTTTTATCTTCTAAAACAGAAAAAAAGCGGGCCGAACTCGTTTTGTTGGTGATATTGGTAAAAGATTTTCCATCATATTTAAAAATACCCTCCCACGAAGCAATCCAAATATTGCCTTTTCTATCTTGCCTGATCGTACGAACGATGCCATCGGGTCCTTGGGAAGTGGAAACATATTTGGTTTCAACAGTATGATGAGCAACATTTTTTTGTTGCGCCTGTAAGGTAAAATTAACGAACCCTGCCAGCACGATGATAAGGCTGTACGAAACATTTCTTTTATTTTTCATATCTTAATTTTATTGATTCGACGAAATTACTTTGATATTTTTCGGGTTAAGGGATTTGGATTGTAAATAAAAATGTAAACTTTGTAAATAAAAACTTGACACTATGCATCTTAGTCACAATCTTCTTTCAGGAAAAGGGAAATATCTATTCGGGTTAATATTACTCACGTTTATCTCTGTTATCTGTGCCGCTTTCAGTATCACTGATAGTGACGACTTTGTTTTCGCAAGAAGGGAAGTTTTACTCCGCAAAATTGGACATGAGCTGCTTTTACAGTCGGGTGACAGTACATCAAGGGTGCTACCCGTAAAAAAGATTACCGAAAATGAATACCAGATCAGGTTTGAGAATGACCTTACTTTTGAACCCGCCTCGTTAGTAGATATAACCCGTCGTATATTGGCCAAAGATCCGCTGACAAACGATTATGTTGTTAACGTTCTGAACTGTGACAACTCCAGTGTAGCCTATGGATACGCTATATCTAAAAACAAAAAAGATGATATTGTGGCCTGCATAGGAAGAGAGCAGGCCAAAGCCTGCTACAGGCTCAGTATTAAATTCAATTCAGCAGCCATAAATACTCCAAATAATGGATATCTACTGGGAAGTTTGTCATTTTTAACATTTGTCGGTTTTATTTTTTTGAGATCTGTTAAACCCCGAAAAGCTTTGTCTGACGTTGAATATACTAATCTGTATACTTTAGGCTCGGTAATGTTCGATTCGAAGAATAGGAAACTTACCATAAATGGAAAAACGATAGACCTAACCGGAACAGAAACCCGTGTGTTGCTCATTTTTGCATTGTCCCCAAACGAAATTATAGAGAGAAGCCGACTGCAAAAAGAGATATGGGAAGATGAAGGTGTTATTGTTGGCCGTAGTTTGGATATGTTTATATCCAAGCTTAGAAAAAAACTGGAGTCTGATCCGAACATCAACATTGTTGTTATACGCAGTAAAGGATACAAGCTGGAAATTAGCCATCAGGAAAGTGCCCAATAAAATTTACTTTCGAAGCTTTTTACACGCACTGAAAAATTTAAATCAGAAACCCGTTAAAAAGCTCCTTAGAATCGAACACTGTTATTTATACAGTACTGTAAAAATACTAATTGATTAACGCAAAAAAATAATATTATCTTAGTGCGTTGTAGGAAACAGCTCAGAATTGATTAAAAAACTGAATAGTATATAAAAGTAATCCTTAATTATAACAAACTATATAAGTTTACCAGCAATTAGGATTTTAAAAAATGTTTGAAAGAAAAGCACATGGATTTGCTTCAAATCCGGAATTTAACTTTTACGTTACTTATTAAACACTTCTGGCTAATTATTTTTCAAGTTGATTTTAGACTGTTAGTGGCTTCTACACTTTAATTTTGTGTACTTTTCATCAAGGATAGATCATCAAAAATATAAAAGCAAACAGATTAACCAGAAGCACTACACCATAAACAATATTCGATTTCCCTTTGCTTAAAGACAACATTACTGTAAATACAGATAATGCCAATAGAACAATAGATTTTATGTCAAGCCCCAAAATAATAGGCATATCCATCATAATACAAACTGCCGCAACACTTGGGATCGTTAATCCAATACTGGCCAAAGCAGAACCTAAAGCTAAATTGATACTAGTTTGGAGTCTGTTTTTTCGTGCAGCTATTATAGCAGCAATTGCTTCAGGAAGTAAAATTATGGCTGCAATTACTACTCCTACCAGCGTTTTTGGCAGATCATAACTCACGATAATACTTTCTATGGTAGGAGAAAGCGTTTTTGCCAATAACACAACAATTCCTAAACTTATAATAAGAAAAACCAGGCTTGTATAGAAAGTTTTATTGTTGATTGCTAAAGGCTCAGCCACTAATTCATTTTCATCATCTCCCACTGTCAGGAAATATTGCCTGTAGCCTTTAGTTTGCGCAAATAAAAAAGATCCATAAATAACAAGGCAGGCTGCTGAAGCAAAAACAAGTTGTGGCAATGAGTAATATGACCCATGAACACTTTCTGTAAAAGTAGGAAACACTAAAGTAAATACAATAATTGAAACCAATGATACTAAAGCTATAGTTACAGAAGATGTTGAAAAATTTTGTTCATAATGTTTTAGCCCGCCAATTAAAAGACATAATCCAATAATTCCGTTAAGAATGAGCATTGTCGCAGCATATACTGTATCTCTTGCTAATGAAGATGCTTCAGAACCTTCTGAAATCATTAATGATATAATAATAGATACTTCAATAACAGTTATGGATATGGCGAGAATAATGGTTCCGTAAGGTTCTCCCACTCTTTCTGCTATAATTTCAGAATGATGCACTGCAGACATAACGCTAAGAATCAGCAATAAGGATGCAACAATTTGAAAAAAACTGCTGCCGTCTACAACTCTGCTAAAGAAAAGCCCCCAGGCTAATATTGGAATAATAATGGTCCATTGAAGTAATTTTTTCATTTTTATATTTTTTTGCCAATCTTATATGAGATCAGTTTTACTTTCCCTAATATAAAACTTTATTTTATTATAAGAAGTGAATACAGCTCATTAAGATTAAATTCTCCTGTTTCTAAATTTTGAAAATCATGACTAAAACAAATAAATATATCTTTCAATATCCCAGTTAAAAACTAAAAGGTTCCTTAAATTGATTTGATTGTATTTCTAGTTCTCTTAAATTAGATATAGGATAATTTTAAAAAAAGCAATTATGAAAACGAAAATCACTTTTGCCTCACTATTACTGTAGCTGTCAAAAATTACGTTCACAAATATTATCCAGATAAAAAAATCACACATATTGATTATGGACATAAAGATCTGGATGTAGATCTAACTAATAAAATTGATTTGGAATTTACAAAAGAAGGAAAATTTCTAAAAGGCGACAAAGATCAGAAATAATAGTATGGCAATTATCAGAGTATATCAAAAACTTCATTAGCAATAATGGAGTTTTTTTTGTGATTTATTGAACCTTATACTTTCTTTATTTTAATTCATACTATATAGCAACTAATTCTATATATTTGATTCTGTTATTAATTTAATCGACAACAAATGAGAAAAAACAACGATTTAGGATTATTGATTTTACGTGTCACAATTGGTGTATTAATGCTTTTACATGGAATTCCAAAATTGAGTGCAGGTCTGGACTTTATTAAATCAATGCTTGTAGAAAAAGGACTTCCTGGCTTTATTGCGTATGGTGTTCTAATCGGAGAAATTCTGGCACCTCTTGTTATTTTAATTGGTTTCAGAACCAGAATAGCCGCTGCTGTTTATGCTTTCAATTGTTTAGTTGCTATTTTATTGGTTCATAGTTCTGAACTATTTTCTATGGGTGAACATGGAGGCTGGGCCTTAGAATTGATAGGTTTATATTTCTTTGGTTCTTTGGCTTTATTCTTTACCGGTGGTGGTAATATAGCCATTTCAAAAAACAATAAGTGGGATTAAGAATTCTGTCAAAATAATTAAACAGCTATATATAAATAACTGTCTCTTTCAAACCCATCAACCTCCTAAATCTAAATGACTTTGGAGGTTTTTTTATTGTTTAGTCTAAATTTACTCATGAATTAATATAATTACACTAATTCCGCCCTTTGTTTTTCTTTATCCATTCTGCAAATTTTGCCATTGTATTTTTGACATTTCAAACTTCAATTCTTTTGTACCATGCCAGCCATTTTGCGTCCATCCTGCTTTTCTGTAAAATTTTTCGGCTCGAGTATTGGGTGAAGTTCCCAGCCATACATTTTCTTTTCCGTTTAAAAAATACCAGTCCAGCATTATTTTATGAAGTTTTGTTCCGATTCCCTTGCCTTCGAAATCAGGATGAAGAAACAGTGCCCATATATTGTCTTCTTTTAAATCAGCAATAGCAAAGCCAACAATTTTATCCTTTATTTCACAAACCCATCCTTTACCCCGTTGTGTTAAAAATTCTTCACAATCCTGATCAGTTACCAAATCAGGATTTGATAAAATATTTTCTTTGACTGAATTTCTAATTACCTGAATTTGCTTTATATCTTCAATTTTAGCTTCTCGAAATATCATTTTTAGGTTTCTTTATTATGATTTAACTTTCTGTTTCAAGTTCGTCGAAATCTTTAATTCCTGATAATCGAATGAGTTGATCAACTTTTATTTTTTCTTTTTTTTCTTCAAATACTTCATCACCGCTTTCTGCATTTTCGTTTGTATTGGTTTTTGTCACTTTCGTTTTCGTTAAAAAATTAATACTGGTTTCACTATTGATAATTGGTCCGGAATTTTCACTTGAATCATAGCCAATTAATTCAAAATCATTATTTTTTCCTCTAAAGGTGTATGTCCAATATCCGTATCGTCCGTGACCGTAGTGTACATAGAGTTTTCCTTTTTCAATGCTAACATCTAATTCAGGAGCAAAGTAAACACCGCCGTCTTCATTTTCAGAGGAGAAGCAATCGTAATTCTTTACTTTCTGAATATAATTGCCGTTTTTCTTAAAAAGCACAATAATTCCTCTTCGGTTCCGGTCAAGTTTTCCGCGGTATTCGTCTGTTATTACATTTTCTTTTTTGGTTCCTTTGATAATTACTACACAATCTTCTACTCCATCTTTATTCAGGTCTCCTTTTATTTCCTGAAAAATCTTGTAGCCAGTCGGAATAAAATCATTTATTGGTTTTCCGGTTTGGGGTTTTGGTGCTACTATTTCTGAAGCATTTTCTTCTTTAACTGAATTTTTTTCTTTTTCAGTTGAAGTTTGATTTTTATTGGAATAATTACAGCTCTGAAACAGAAACAAAAAAGCTGTTGTAACTAAAAGAGAATATTTTTTATTCATGGATTTAATGTTCTTAATATATGGTATACATTTTAGTATCGTAATTTTACAAGACCTCAAAAGAAGAATCTACATAACTCAAAACTTCAACTTTATGTGTGTTATCTAATCCACTTTTATCTCTTTGCTCCTGAAAAGACTTAAAAGACGGAATGTTGAGTATTTGTTTTTGTGTTTCTTCATTTTTGTAAGTTGAAAAATGAAGAAAAGTAATTCCGTCTTCCTGCAAATAAACATTATAACGAAATTCAGATGGATTCAATTTTTTGAAGTCGCTTAGAAATCTGCTAATATTCTCTTTGTTTTCTTCTACAAATTCGGGTTTTACTGTATAGGTGGCTTTTACCGTTATCATATTTTTTATTTTAATATTCAATTTTTGTATGTATTTACATTAAGCTGTAATTCATAAACTTAATTATATGATTTAATTAGAAAGCTATAATTACCACTAATATATATTATTTTAATTGTAAATCAGCAAACAGTTTTACCCGAAAACATGTTGTGAAAACTGTTTGCATGAGGGATGGAAATGGCATCCTTTTGTTTCCTTCTTTAGGAAACAAAAGATATAATGAACAGCCCGACCCTTGTGGTCATGCCCTATCTTAAGGAAAGTTATAGTAAAAGTGTTAAGATTTGTTGACTTTTATTTAATATTATTTTCATTCAGGACTTAACATGATGTCAGGAAACCATTAAACTTACTTATTCTGGAATCCAACCCTTTAACACTTTATTTAAATCATATTTTTTAAGATCTGATTTTTTTAATTGATGTGACCAATTCACTCTTTTAGAGAGATCTTTTGCTCCTTCGCCTTTACTGCCATATTCTGCATAAAAGACCGTTTTTTGTTTATCTGGAAAATTTTTATCGCCTTTCCATGCATTCCATCCTTCAGGGACTATGTGAGAACCTAATTGTGTATTGATAAACACGGTTTTTGCATATGGCCTCCAGGGACGCCCTAAATAAACGTCATTTACTGTACTATCTTTCGCAGTAAGTTTGCAATCAACAAATACAAATCCGTATTCATCTAACTGAGTAGTCGAAGCAGCGGTGACATAAGAATTGCTTAGGCTTTCCATTGTACAATTGTAAAAATAAACTGTAGCCGCTCCAAAAATAAAATCAGTTGTTCCATTAATATAACAATTTTCAAAATAATTTCTGGTTCCGCCTTTTGCCAAATACAAGGTATCCTGATTTCCTAAAACTGAGCAGTTTTTTACCACTATTCTGTCACCTTCTGTATGAAGAGCAACTGCCTGGCCTATTTTGCCGGCAGTGTTTTCTATAGTCATATTTTCTATTGAACAGTCATTTCCCTGAACCATTAAAGTATAAGAAGTATAAGTACTGAATTTAGTATCTCCTGTTACATCTATACCTCTAAACGGCTTCCCGGAATAATCGTTATAAGAAATGACGGTTTCCTCTTTAACCAGACCTTTTAAAGTAATATTTCTTTTAAAAGCTGGAATTACAACTTTTTCATTATAAATACCAGCCTTGATAGTTATAACAACCCGTTTTTCGGCATGATCCCTGACTTTATTAATGGCTTCCTGAATGGTTTTAAAATCTCCGGAACTGTCTTTAGCAACAGTCAATTCGTATCTATTATCTGTTGTTTGAGCAGACAATACAATACAGCTAAAAATAAAAAATAAAATTGGGAGACACTTCATTGGATTTAAAATTTATCAAATTTATTTACTATCTGCACCTGATATTGCAATTTCGATAGCTAAATACTTATATTAATTACTTATTACAAAATTATATAAAAATAATAAAAAGGTACTGTAACTCTACCCTTAAGCCTGCCTTATTTATTATTACATAATTATGGTTACATGAAATTACCTGATTTTTAAATTATTTGATTGCTTTTAGCAAATATATTTAATAAGTTTGTGTAATCGATTACATTATTGTGTTTTCGTCTTTTTTGTGAGACATTTTTTTAAATGTCAATGACTATCTTGGTATTCAAAAATTAAACTTTACTAATTCAATAAGAATGAAAACTAAACCACTTCACTTTTTACGTATATTATTGGCAGTTGTCGCTGTAAGCATTTCACTAAATCTAACAGCTCAAAAATCAAAATCCAATGAAGCTTACCCCAACATTGAGTTTAAAATGGCTAAAGTAAATGAGCCGAAAATTCCAAAAAACAGCGTAAATATCAAAGACTTTGGCGCTGTAAATGGAGGTTATGTTTTGAATAGCAAAGCCTTTGCAGATGCAATTGACGCTGTGTCAAAAAAAGGTGGTGGAAAAGTGATTATCCCTCCTGGAATCTGGCTTACTGGTCCAATCATTCTAAAAAACAATATCGAATTACATGCTGAAAGAGGAGCATTGATCAAATTTTCTACAGATAAAAGTTTATATCCAATCATTGAGACCAATTTTGAAGGCTTAAACACCTGGCGTTGTATTTCTCCTATTTATGGCAAGAATCTTGAAAATATTGCTTTTACAGGAACTGGTGTTTGGGATGGTTCAGGCGAAGCATGGAGACAGGTTAAAAAAAGCAAAGTAACAGAAAGTCAATGGAAAACATTTGTTGCTTCAGGCGGTGTTTTAAATGATAAAAAAGACAGCTGGTATCCATCAGAAGTATTTATGAATGCTTCAAAAGGTGGTACAATAGACCAAAATGTGCGTTTGGATTTAAAAACTAAAGAACAATTTGAAGCTATTCATGATTTTCTTCGTCCGGTTTTGGTTAGCATCCAGAATAGTAAAAGAGTCCTTTTTGACGGACCTGTATTTCAAAACTCACCAGCCTGGAACATTCACCCTTTTATGGTAGAGGATTTAATTGTGAGAAATGTAACGGTTCGTAATCCGTGGTATTCGCAAAACGGAGATGGTCTTGACGTAGAATGCTGCAAAAATGTTTTAATCGAGAATTCAAGTTTTGATGTTGGTGATGATGCCATTTGTATTAAATCCGGAAAAGACAAAGATGGCCGTGACCGAGGTGTTCCCAGCGAAAATATAATCATAAGAAACAATATCGTTTATCACGGACACGGAGGTGTAACGGTAGGCAGTGAAATGTCAGGAGGTGTAAAAAACCTTCATGTTTCTAATTGTACTTTTATGGGAACTGATGTTGGTTTACGTTTCAAAAGTGCGCGCGGACGCGGTGGTGTGGTAGAAAACATCTTTATATCAGACATTTTTATGACGGATATTCCATCACAGGCCATTTCATTCAACCTTTATTATGGAGGAAAATCTATTGCAGAAACTCTGGAAGAAGGAGGCGATAAAGTCGTTAACAAAATGATGCCTGTTGATGAGAAAACACCGCAATTCAAAAATATTTCCATAAAAAACATCACGATTTCAGGAGCACAACAAGCTGTTTTCCTTCAGGGATTGCCTGAAATGAATCTGGAAAACATTGAAATTTTAAATTTAACAGCGAAAGCAGAAAAGGGTTTTACTATTATTGATGCAAACGGAATTAAAATTCACAATGCCAAACTGGATATCGTATCGCCAAATGTAATAGATATTTACAACGGAAAGAATATGTCGTTTAAAAACATTGAATTCAACTCGACATCATCTAAGGCTGTTACTATTAATGGAGAAGCTACAGAAAATGTTGAATTTGTTGCTTCACCAAATTCAGATCTTGCTAAAAAAACTACTATTGGGGAAACTGTTCCTAAATCGGCAGTAAAGCTTTAGCTGATTAAACCATTAGGCTTTAGCTATATCTAAGCTGTAATGTTATAACATAAAATGCACATTAAAGCACATCAAAATAAAACTATGAAAACAATCCAACTGTCCAAAAATAAAAGCTTGCTATTCGCTGCTATTTTGACCTCTTTTTCATTTCTATATTCTGGTGCGCAATCAGATAAGAATGACAAAACAGCAATCAGCACAAAACCATTTGGCGATAGTGTTAATCATTGGTACAATATTACAGATAAAAACAATATTGTAAATCCAATACCCAATCAGCCCAAATATGAAGAAACCGACTACACTAAAATAGCAGACAATATTATCTATTTTCAGCGTGATAACGGAGGATGGCCAAAAAATTATGACATGCGCGCTATTTTGACACCTGAGCAAATCAAAGATGTCATAAATACAAAAGCTATTTTACATACTACCTTTGACAATGCTACCACCTTCACACATATCTATTATCTGGCACAGGTATATACACAGACTAAAATTGAAAAATACAAAACAGCATGCGTGAAAGGAATCGGTTTTATTTTGGAAGCACAATATGCCAATGGAGGATGGCCGCAATATTTTCCTTTAGAAAAAGGATACAGCCGTCATATTACTTTCAACGATGGAACTTATATGGGAATTATGAATTTGTTGGAAAAAATAGTTGAGAGCGATACTAATTTTACTTTTGTAGATGCTGAAACAATAAGCAAAGTGAGTAAAGCCTATGAAAAAGCAATTGACTGTATCTTAAAAACACAAATTTCAGACCATGGAAAATTGTATGCCTGGTGTCAGCAACATGATGAAGTCACTTTATTACCTGCGTGGGCCAGAAAGTTCGAACCGCCTAGTGTCAGTAATGCAGAAAGTGTTGATATTGTTTTATTTTTAATGAAAATCGAAAATCCAAATGAGCAGGTTATCAGAGCTGTACAAGGTGCTGTTAAATGGTTTTCAGATTCTAAAATACTAAATACCCGAGTAGAAACTTTTCAGGCTCCTGAATTTGATTCAAAATTTAAAAAAGTTACAGATGACCGTCGCGTTGTTGTAGACTCTACAGCACGTCCAATCTGGACCCGATATTATGAATTGGGAACATGGAGACCTTTATTTTGCGACCGAGACAGTGTCTACTTATACTCATTGGCTGAGGTAAGCCGCGAAAGAAGAAGCGGTTATGCCTGGTACACCTACAATCCTGAAAAAGCATTGAAAAAATATCCGGAATGGCAGAAAAAATGGACGCCAGAAACTGATATTTTAAAACAATAAAAAGCATAAAAAAAACCGTTGAGAAAATATTTCAACGGTTTTTTTATTTCTAAGTATGTCTTAAAACAAACTCTTTTCAATTCCCATTTCAAGTCCGCGTAATTCTGCAAGTCCGCGCAAACGTCCAATTGCCGAATAACCCGGATTCGTTTTTTTATTAAGGTCATCCAGCATCTGATGACCGTGATCGGGACGCATCGCAATGACAACATTATTTTCTTTCTCTGTCTGAATAATCGCTTTTACCACTCCATACATATCCACATTTCCCTCCAGATGATTGGCTTCGTAAAAACTGCCATCCGGTTCTCTTTGCGTACTTCTTAAATGAATAAAATTCATCTTTTTGCCGTATCGTTCTACCATTCCAACCAAATCATTATCTGCCCGAACCCCGTAAGATCCCGTACACATCGTAAAACCATTGGAAGGAGAATCAATTACAGAAAGCAATTCGGCTAAGTCAGATTCTGTGCTTACCACTCTTGGCAAGCCCAAAATCGAATAAGGAGGATCGTCAGGATGAATCGCCATTTTTACACCACAAATTTCTGCTACAGGAATAATCTCTTTTAGAAAATGAAATAAATTGGCTTTTAATCGTACTGCATCAATTCCTCTGTAACCTTCCAAAACCTTTAAAAAATCCTGAACACTATAAGCTTCTTCTGCTCCGGGCAAACCCGCCAGAATATTTTGCTGTAATTTTACTTTTGCATCAGCACTTAAATTAGCAAAACAATCCGTTGCCGCTTTAATTCTTTCTTCAGAATATTCGTTTTCAGCATTTGGTCTTTTCAAAATATACAAATCAAAAGCGGTGAATTCATTAATATCAAATCGCAAAGCTTTCGAACCATCTGCTACTTCATACGCCAGATCGGTACGTGTCCAGTCCAAAACCGGCATAAAATTATAACAAACCGTTTTAATGCCGCAGGCTGCCAGGTTTTTAATACTCTGCTTATAGTTTTCTATATATTGAATATAATTCCCGGTTTGTTTCTTGATATCTTCATGAACCGGGATACTTTCTACGACCGACCAATTCAAACCTGTCAGTTCGCCATCCGATTCATTTTTATATAAAATTGTTTTTTTTCTTTTTTCAATTTCGCTGATTTCCCAAATTTCACCATTCGGAATATGATGTAAAGCCGTAACAATTCCAGTTGCACCAGCCTGGGCAATATCCGGTAATTTTACCAAATCATTAGGGCCGAACCATCTCCATGTTTGTTCCATTATATTATTTTTTAAATTTTATTTACACAATTTTCAAAAACCTTGGGGCGTGCCCCTCCGGGTCGTGCTGTTCGTTCCCGCTTTTTTTCGACAGGCAGAAAAGCCTCTCAAAAAAAGAGCTCCACTGCCATCACTCACGCAAATCTAAGAAATTCTAAAGTTGATAGAAAGATTTTACATTTTCAGACCAGATTTTACTTTGATCTTCAACAGAAAACCTAGAAATATAATCTTCTAAAGTTGTAACGACCGTATTATAATCTGCAGCCACATTACAAACCGGCCAGTCCGATCCGAACATCACTTTATCAACTGAGAAATTTTCAAAAACCACATCCAGATACGGCTTTAAATCATCTGCTTTCCATGAATTCCAATCGGCTTCGGTAAACATTCCCGAGATTTTGCAACATACATTTTCAAATTTTGAAATTTCCCCGATTCCTTTTTTCCACGATGCAATTTCTCCCGATTTAATATCCGGTTTTGCAATATGGTCAATCACGAAAGCCTGATCCGGGAAAGATTTTACCAAATCAATTGCAGCTGGCAACTGACGATGAAAAATCAGGATATCATAGGTGAAATTAAATTCTTTTAAAGCTGCGATTCCGTTACGGAATGCTGTTCCAAACATAAAATCATCCGGTTCTCCCTGTACCACATGCCTGAAACCTTTTAGTTTTTCAAATTTAGAAAAGTGATTCAATCGTTCTGAAATATTTTCAGCTCTCAAATCAACCCAGCCTACAACTCCTTTTATAAAATCATTTTTCGAAGCCAGATCCAATAGAAAATTAGTTTCTTCTTCAGATTGGCTTGCCTGAACTGCTAAACAACCCGAAAATTGATTTTGGGAAAGCAATGGCAATAAATCTTCGGGTAAAAAATCCTTTTGAATTTTTAGCATTGAATCATCAATCCAACTGTCTCTAATCGGATCAAATTTCCAAAAATGCTGATGGGAGTCAATTCGGTTATTCATACAAAACTAATTTACATCACTGATTAAAGCACGATCCAGGTGTACGTAACCTCCATCCACAAAAACAAATTGTCCTGTAGTGTGCGAGGAACGTTCTGAAATAATAAATAAAGTTGTATCTGCAATTTCTTCTGTTTTGGTCATTCTGGACTCAAACGGAATACTTTTATTGATTTTTTTCAAAACTGCTTCGCCATCCGGCACTGTTTTAATCCAGTCTTCGTATGCGGGAGTATAACTTTCTGCAATGATAATCGCATTACAACGTATACCAAACTGAATCAAATCTACCGCCCATTCTCTGGTCAGTCCCAAAACGCCGCCTTTTGCAGCAGCATAACCTGAAGTTCCGCCTTGCCCAGTCAAAGCTACTTTTGAACCTATATTTAAAATATTTCCTTTTGATTCTTTTAAATAAGGAAGAGCATATTTAACCAATAAAAAATAGCTAACCACATTCAGCTTCAAAGAATCCATAAACTCCTCATAAGTTGAATCTAATCCTGCACCGTCATTGACACCCACATTATTGATGACAGCATCAATTCTGCCATATTTGGCAACAATTTGTTTCACTGCACTTTCCATTTGTTCCGGATTTGTAACATCTGTCTGAACAAATAAAGCATCAATGCCTTTTTTTTGAAGTTCTTCTGCATATCCAAAACCTCTGCTATTTCTGTCAACAAGTGCCGGAATAGCACCTTCATCTGCCAGTCTTTTGATGATGGTTTCTCCAATACTTCCTTCTTTCCCGGCAGAACCGGAAACTACTATTACTTTGCCTTTTAATCCTAAATCCATAATGTTGTATATAGTTATTTAGCTTAATTTATTTCGATCAACGCTTTGATAACGTTGTTTTTGGGATCAATCCAATTTCCGAATTGATTGATCATTTCTGAAAAATCAGCTCGGTGTGTAATGTATTTCTTCGGATCAATTTTTCCTGCTTTCAGACATTCCATTACATATTCAAAATCTTCAACAGTCGCATTTCTGCTGCTCATCAAAGTCGATTCCCTTTTATGGAATTCGGGATGACTGAAACTCAATTCTCCTTTTTGAAGCCCAACCAAGACGAATCTTCCGCCATGCGAAATATAATTAAAAGCACTGTTCATGACTTTTTGGTTTCCGGTAGCATCAATCACTACGTTCGCCATATCGCCATTGGTCAGTTCTTTTAATCTTTCGGCTACATCTTCGTTTAACGGATTTATGGTCTCATCCGCATTGAGTTCGTTTTTACAAAAACCTAATCGGTAATCGTTGATATCCATTACTATGACTTTGGCTCCGGCTATTTTAGCAAACTGAATCAATCCAATTCCGATTGGCCCTGCTCCCATTACCAAAACTGTATCCGTAGCTTTAACTCCAGCTCTTCTTACACCATGTGCAGCAATTGCCAAAGGTTCAACTAAAGCCAACTCATCATAATCCAATCCCTGACCGTGCAGTAAATACTGCTCTGGGATCGTAACATATTCTGCCATTCCTCCATCAATATGAACACCAAAAACTTTGATGCTGGCACAACAATTTGTCTGTCCGTTTCTGCAGGCAACACAAGTGCCGCAATTGAAATAAGGGATAAAAGTTACTTTATCACCCGGTTCAAAACCTTTTGCATTTCCTTTGATATATTCAGCAGCCAATTCATGCCCCAAAATTCTTGGGTATTCAAAATAAGGCTGGGTTCCTCCAAAAGCATGAATATCGGTTCCGCAGACACCGATTCTTTTAATCTTCAAAAGTACTTCGCCTTCTTTTGGCTCCGGCATTGGCTTCTCTTTCAACAGAAACTCCTGCGGCTTTTCACAAACAATATATTTCATTTTAATTGAATCTGTTTATAGAATTTTCTCTTCAAAAATTCCAATAATTATTTACTGTAAGCTTTTGCTACTTGTTTGCTTGAACCTAAACCATCCATTCCTAATTCAATAACATCTCCCGGTTTAATGTAAATTGAATCCGGCTTGATACCCAAACCAACTCCCGGAGGCGTTCCTGTACTGATAATGTCGCCAGGAAGCAAGGTCATAAACTGACTTAGATAATGCAACAAAAACGGAATTTTGAAAACCAAATTGGAAGTATTACTGTTCTGGAATTTCTTTCCGTTAACAGTCAGCCACATCGGAATATTATTTACATCGGCAATTTCATCCTGCGTAGCCAAAAATGGTCCAAGAGGCGCGAAAGTATCACAGCCTTTTCCTTTTGCCCATTGTCCACCCATTTCAATTTGGAAAGCCCTTTCGCTGTAATCATTTAGTAAAGCATAACCTGCAACGTAATCCAAAGCTTCTGCTTCTTCAATATAACTTGCTTTTTTACCTACCACAAATGCCAATTCGACTTCCCAGTCGGTTTTTTCACTGTTTTTTGGAATAATCAAATCATCATTTGGTCCGCATAAAGAAGTAGTTGATTTGAAAAAGATAATGGGTTCCGTTGGAATCGGAGCACCTGTTTCTTTACAATGATCCACATAATTCAATCCAATACATATTATTTTTGAAGGCCTTGCAACCGGAGAACCTAAACGTACATCTGCACTCACTTCTGGTAAAACAGGATTGCTTTCTAATGCTTTTTTTAATTTTTCCAATCCATTATCTTCGAAAAAAGCTTCATTAAAATCGGTTACTATTGAAGAAACATCATGTCTTTTTTCTCCAATTAAAACTCCGGGCTTTTCTTTTCCGATTGCTCCAAAACGTATTAACTTCATTTCTTAATATTTTTAATTAGTTATTCAACTTGATAAACCCTCCGTCGATAGGATAATCGCTTCCTGTAATAAATCCTGCTTCTTCGCTACATAGGTATAAAGCCAGAGTTGCAATTTCAATAGGTTTTCCCATGCGTCCTATTGGTTGTGAATGAGATAATTTTTCGAACATTTCTTCTTCTTTTCCTGCAAAGTTTTTAGAAATAAAACCATCCACAAAAGGTGTATGGACTCTTGCAGGCGAAATCGAATTACAGCGGATATTTTCTTTGATATAATCTTTTGCAACTGATAAAGTCATTGCTATAACAGCTCCTTTAGCAGTCGAATAAGAGAACCTGTCCTCAATTCCAACCCATGCTGCAATTGATGCCATATTTAAAATTACACCGCCATTGGATAATCTTAGTTTTGGAATCGCAGCAAATAAGCAGTTGTAAACCCCTTTAACATTCACATCCATCACGAGGTCAAAATCGGTTTCCGATGTTGTATCTACTTTACCAACATGGGCAATTCCTGCATTATTAACGAGGATATTAATATTTCCTATTTTTTCAAATGTTTGCATTACTTCTTTCTGACTCGCAACATTACAGGCATAAGAAAATACTTTTCCTCCTGCACTTTCTATTTCACTAACAGCATCCTGAGCGCTTTCGACAGACAAATCAACGATATGAACTTCTGCTCCATGTTTGGCGAACAAAGTAGCGATTGCTCTTCCTATTCCGCTGCCGCCACCGGTTATTACTGCTTTTTTATTTTGTAATGAAAACATATTATCTAATTTTTTATTATCGATTCATTTCTATGAATTGTGAATTTATTTATATTTTACAAGCTCGCTAGATCAAATTAATCAATATCCTATTTGAAATCATAAATGTAAAAGATACACAATTACAAATGTAAATTTTAAAATATTATTATTAAAAAGAACAAACAAAAATAACTACACTTTAATGAATTATAACATTTTTGAATTGATTTGTAGAAAACAGGCCGTATCGATTAGATTGTTAAAAATATAATTTGGGTTTGAATTATGCTAATTCAATCTTATTTCTATATTTGTAATTTTTACATTTATTTTTTTAATTAAAAATCGTCTAATTTACACATATCATTAGATCATTGCTTTTAGAAAGTTATTTTCCATCCTTCGGTATTAAATTCTTTGAAAATACATACGATTTTGTAAACAAATATCCTTTAATAATCATATCAAAAAAAATGCAAGTAACGAACCAAAACAGCGACCATCAACAAGTACCAACAGAGAGAGAAAGAGGAAATAAATATCTTTTGCCTTTTATTTTAATTACCAGCTTATTTTTTCTTTGGGGAATGGCACACGGACTAGACGGTATTTTGATTCCACACTTAAAAAAAGCTTGTCAGCTCAATAACAGCCAATCTACCTTAATAGACACGGCTATCTTTTTTGCCTATTTTATAATGGCTATACCAGCTGGTATAATTATAAAAAAAATAGGATATAAAAACAGTATTATTACCGGTTTATTAGTTTTTGCTATTGGGGCATTCCTTTTTGTACCCGCTGCAAACACAAGGACTTATGAATTGTTCTTATTTGCATTATTCGTTATTGGTTGTGGATTGACTATTCTTGAAACAAGCGCTAATCCATATGCAGCAATATTGGGTCCATCTGAATCATCTTCTACTAGACTGAATTTAGCAGCTTCATTTAATGGTTTAGCTGTAACTATAGCGCCACTTTTGGGGGGCATATTCATACTTTCGGGTGTTAATCACACACCAGACCAACTATCTGCTATGTCTGATACTGCAAGAGCAGCTTATTTATTAGAAGAAGCTTCATCTGTAAAACTGCCCTATATCATTTTAGGATGCATATTGATTTTAGTAGCTATTGTGTTTTATTTTATGCACTTACCATCGATGAAATCCAAACCAACGGAAACAGAAATCAAACCAGGTTTTTTTTCTGTTTTGAAATTTTCGCATTTGAGCTGGGCTGTTGTAGCACAATTTTTTTATGTGGGTGCGCAGGTTTGCATTACCAGTTTTTTTATCAGAATAGCTCAAAAAGAAGCTGGATTAGATGAAAAAACAGCAGCTTATTATTTAACTGCCTATGGTTTTTTATTCATGGTTGGCAGATTTAGCGGAACATTCTTTTTAAAATTTGTAAAAGATTATGTTTTACTTTCTATCTATTGTATCATTAGTATTCTACTTTCCTTAATCGCCATTTACGGAACTGGAATTTATGTTATTTATGCTCTTGGAGGAATCGGGTTTTTCATGTCAATCATGTTTCCAACCATTTTCTCTTTAGGATTAGTCGGTTTAAAATCAAATACAGAAACGGGGTCATCCTGGCTGGTAATGTCTATTGTTGGTGGAGCAATACTTCCTTATGCAATGGGAACTTTAATCGATATAAAACATGATGATATTCAGGCTGGATATATTATTCCTTTAGTTTGCTTTCTCATTATTCTTTATTTCGGAGTATTTGGGCATAAAGTAAAAAACATCATTTCTTAGTTAAACATCAATTATTCTTATAAATTTCCAAGGCCTAATAAACTTAAATACTACATGAAAAAATCTTTACTCTCTTTTTATTTCTTGCTGTTTTTTTTAAGTTCTTCTTTGTTTGCTCAAAAAAACAAATCTAAATATGACATTGTCGTTGCAACTGATGGAAGCGGAAACTTCACAAAGATTCAGGATGCTTTTGATGCTGTTCCTGACAATGGTTTAAAACGTACCATTATTTTTGTGAAACCAGGCGTTTATAAAGAAAAACTAAAATTAACTGCTGCCAAAAAAAATGTATCTTTAATTGGTGAATCTTATAAAAATACGATTCTAACCTATAATGATTATGCTGAAATCGCTGGTGGTACCAGTAAATCATTCAGCACCTTAATTGAAGCCAATGATTTTTTTGCAGAAAACATTACTTTTGAAAATACTATTAATAGTGAATTACCTCAGTATAAAAAAGGAGGACAGGCTGTAGCTTTGATGGTAAATGGGGACAGAGTTATTTTTCATAATTGTAAAATGAGTGGGTTTCAGGATACTTTTTACCTTAAAGCCAACAAAAGAACTTATATAAAGGATTGCATTATCGACGGAACAACAGATTTTATTTTTGGAGCTGGAATTGCTTTGTTTGAGAATTGTTTTATTCAATGCAGAAAAGACTCCTACATTACTGCAGGAAATCAAGAAGCGGGAAAAAACAAATACGGTTTCGTATTCCAAGATTGTGTTATAATGAAATATCCTAATACAGCTGTTTCAAAAGTTTCTTTGGGCAGACCTTGGGGAGCGGGGGCAAATACCATTTTTATCAATTCTTATGAAGAATCACACATAATTCCTGACGGTTGGTCCATATGGTCAAAAGATCCTGAAAACAAATCGTATGATAATTGGAAGACCACTTTTTACGCAGAATATAATTGTTATGGTCCTGGATCTAAATCAGACAATCGCATATCATGGTCACACCAGCTAAATAAGACCGAAGCTGCTGAATACACCAAGGAAAAAATATTTGCAGCCAACACAACAACTGCAAATAATCTCGAACGAGACTGGAATCCAGTAATTGAAAAAGATAATTGTGATTCTATATTACCTTCTAAAAAAGCTAAAAATTCTGAATCAAATTTTGAGAAAGGATTCAAATAACAATATATCCATTTTCCAAACAACTATTCCTCACCTCAAAAGTGGGGATTTTTGTTTTAAAACAAATTATTTATTCTTAATAGTTTATTTGCATTACTGTTCGCTGTCTGATAATCATTTGTATTAAACATAAATTTGTATCTGATTAGACGTTTCTTACCACAATATATTAGTATAAAATATTTGAAATTAATTAGTTAATTTATAGTGCATTATTTATCACTTGCGTTTCCCTCATGGCCGGACTGTTATCTGTATCTTTTCTTTGGGGAATATTTTTCGCATTGAAAGATATTTTAGGTCCTCACAAAAGGATACCTCTTTCATGGATCAATCCCAAAACCTGGGGAGGAAAAGTCAAAATAAAGTTAGAAATTTGCCA
>NZ_JBDTTP010000061.1:0-24709 GCF_039930565.1 Flavobacterium sp.
ATTTTACAAGATCAAAGTTCATTAACATAAAGCTGTAAGCTCCCATGTTTTTAGGCTCTTCCTGTGCCCAAACATAATCATCAGCGTTTGGATATTGTGCGATAATGGCTTTTAATTGCTCAACAGGCAAAGGGAATAATTGCTCGATACGAACAACTGCAACATCATTTCTTCCGTTATTTTCTCTTTCAGCCACAATATCATAATAGAATTTACCGGTAACGAAAACTAATGTTTTCACACCTTTCTTATCCACTATTTTGTCATCGATCGTTTCCTGGAAGCTTCCGTTTGCTAATTCTTCGACTGAAGAAACGCATCTTGGATCACGCAACAAACTTTTTGGAGAGAAAACGATCAATGGTTTACGGAAATTCGTTTTCATCTGCCTTCTTAACAAGTGGAAGAAATTCGCTGGTGTTGTACAATCGGCAACATACATATTTTGTCTGGCGCACAATTGCAGGTAACGCTCCATTCTTGCTGAAGAGTGCTCAGCACCCTGACCTTCGTATCCGTGAGGCAATAATAAAACGATACCATTTTGGTTGTTCCATTTGTCTTCACCACAAGAAATATACTGGTCGATCATAATTTGTGCCCCATTACTGAAATCACCAAATTGCGCTTCCCAAATAGTAAGTGCATTTGGATTTGCCAAAGCATACCCATAATCAAATCCTAAAACCCCGTATTCTGATAAAAGAGAATTGAAGACTCCGAATTTTCCTTTTTTGTTTTCTATTTTGTCCAGTAATATTACTTCTTCTTCAGAATCCTCTACTTTAACAACCGCATGACGGTGTGAGAAGGTACCACGCTCAACATCCTGACCTGAAATTCTGACATCGAATCCTTCAGTTAAAAGAGTTCCATAAGCTAAAGCTTCGGCTGTTCCCCAATCTAAGGTGTTGTTGTCATATCCGGTTTTTCTGTCTGATACAATTTTGGTTATTTTGTTGATGAATTTCTTATCTGATGGTAACGTTGATATTGTAGTTATGATAGAGTCCAATCCTTTTTTATCAAAAGAAGTATCTACCTTTTTTAACATCACATCATCAGAAACCTGCTCAAATCCTTTCCACTCATTTTGCATAAATGGCGTTATAATTGTCAAATCTTTTTTACGGGAAGCTTCTAAATTCTCCTCCATAACTGATTTGTATTCTTTTTCAAGAGCATTTACATAAGTTGCATCAATTACGCCGTCAGACAATAATTTCTCTGCATAAATATCTCTTGGATTCTTGTGTTTTGCAATGATTTTATATAAAACAGGCTGTGTAAAACGAGGCTCATCACCTTCGTTATGACCGTATTTTCTGTATCCTAACAAATCGATAAATACGTCACGTCCGAATTCCATTCTGTAATCTAATGCAAAAGATACTGCATGTACAACTGCTTCGGCATCATCCGCATTTACGTGTAATACAGGTGAAAGTGTTACTTTGGCAACATCTGTACAATACGTTGAGGAACGGGCATCTAAATAATTTGTGGTAAAACCAACCTGATTGTTGATAACGATATGAATGGTACCTCCGGTTTTGTAACCGTCTAATTGTGCCATCTGGATAATTTCATACAAAATACCCTGACCTGCAATTGCAGCATCACCGTGAACGGCGATTGGTAATACTTTTGAGAAATCGTTAGGAAAATGTTTATCCTGCTTGGCTCTTGTAATTCCTTCAATTACTGCTCCAACCGTTTCTAAGTGGGATGGGTTTGGTGCCAAATTGATGTTGATATTTTTTCCTGATCTTGTTTTTTTATCGGCTGTAACCCCTAAGTGGTATTTTACATCTCCGTCAAAATATTCCTGATCATAATCCTTACCGTCAAATTCACTAAAGATATCCTGAGTTGATTTTCCGAAGATGTTGGCCAAAACGTTCAAACGGCCACGGTGTGCCATTCCCATTACGAATTGCTCCACCCCTTTTTCGGCAGCTTTTTCAATCAAAGCGTCCAAAGCGGGAATAATAGTTTCTCCACCTTCTAATGAAAAACGTTTTTGACCCACATATTTAGTATGTAAAAAGTTCTCGAAAGAAACGGCCTGATTTAATTTATTAAGGATATTTTGTTTTTCTTCTGTAGAGAAATCAGGCTGATTGTTGTTAATGCCTAATTTATCCTGCATCCATTTTATAACACCAGGATTTCTGATGTACATATATTCAACACCAATATGCTGACAGTAAACTGCCTTCAGACGGGTAATAATATCCTGCAATATACAAGGCGCAACACCTATAACCTGTGCCGCATCAAAAACAGTTGACAGGTCAGCTGTCGTTAATCCGAAGTTCTCAATATCCAAAGTTGGAGATGAAGTTCTGCGGTCACGAACCGGATTTGTTTTAGTGAATAAATGACCACGTGTGCGGTAGCCTTCAATCAATTTCAATACATTAAACTCTTTTTGTAATTTTTCAGAAACCTTACTGTAGTCAGTATTGTCATTAGTCACATATTCAACGATTTGCTGAACTGGATTTTCGTCATTATAAGTAGTCATTCCAAAGTCGAAACCCTGAAAAAAACTTCTCCAGCTTGGCTCAACGCTATCCGGATTTACTAAATATTGATCATATAACTGTGCAAAAAACTCTGTATGTGCTGCATTTAAAAATGAAAACCTATCCATAATATGTTGAATATACTTTTTGTTAAATAGAATGGCAAAAGTACAACAATCGATATTATTTAAAGGTTTTTTTTACGTACTTTTACGTAAAAATTTGTTAAAAATAGCCTAAACTATGAAGAAAATGCATTTTTCAATCGTTTTCAAATCATTTTTTGTGATTTTGATCAGCCTGTTTTCAAATCTTATGAGTGCACAGGAAGAAAATAATGTAATCGATAACAATAATCAATTTTGGGACAGAGTTCAGTTTGGAGGAGGATTGGGTCTAGGAATCGGTTCAGGTTATACTGATATTTCTGTAATGCCGAGTGCCATTTATAATATTAATGAAATTGTGGCAGTTGGTGTTGGTCTGCAATTTGGATATTTATCGTCTAAAAATTACTACAGCTCCTACGTTTACGGAGGAAGTATTTTAGGATTAGTAAATCCAATTCCTGAGATTCAGTTATCTGCAGAACTGGAACAGGTAAGAGTTAATACTGATTATAAAGCCAATAACAACAGACCTTCATTTTCTGATGATTATTGGAATACCGCTTTGTTTCTGGGAGCAGGTTACAGAACCGGAAGCGTAACTGTCGGGGCTCGTTATGACGTTTTATTTAATGATGAAAGGAGTCTTTACGGTTCTGCCTTTATGCCTTTTGTGAGGGTTTATTTTTAATTAAAATTTGCTATTAATCACTATTTTCCAAATGTCACTTTAGAAGTAGCTGAATAAAAATTGTTTAATATATATCTTTAACATTAAATATAAATCGGTCATTTGGATCCCATATATAATCATCTATTGAACACTTATATCCTCTTATCCATAATTTTCCATCAATTTTTCTAAGATAGAACCCTTTTGGAAAATCATCATCATCAATAATAGGTCTTGAAAATACAGTTAAGGATCCGGCTGGATTTTTGTTCTTTTCCTGATTTAAAACTTTTATTTCTTTTTGACTAGTAAGCATAAGTCTTAAATACACTGCTGTTTCAAGAGGGCACTCAGATAATCCAAAGTTTTTTAAGCTATCTTTTATTTGTAACATTGTTGCGCCTTTTGGAAAACCTAATTCTTTTATGGATAACTCTATAACTAAAATAGAATGTTTTTGATTTGAAGTTTGAAAAAATTCACTTAAAAAAATAATTTGAGCAAATTCATTAAGCATTATTCCTTGAAGTCTCAATCTTTCTAATAATGCTTCTTTAGAAAAACCGCCATACTCAACGATTAACTTACTCTTCAAATGATTATTTAAGATGCTCATGTTATAAGAATATTTATTTGATAAAAATTATTACAAAACTCATGTTCATAAATCATTTATAATAATTCCTAAACCAAACTTTCTGCCATTCTCTTTTCAAAATCAAAAAAGAAACTTCTTTAGCCAAAATAACCAAATCAGAACCGTCTAACTTTTTTATTTCGATTTCAGAAACATCTATGATATAAAGCAGATTGAGATATTCAGCAAATTTGTACTGAATCATCCTGTAGATTTTTTCGTGCAGCTGGATCTTTAATTCATCCGGAGAAATGCTTAAGGGAAAATCGATTCCTTCATTTGCCAGATTAAAATCCTTGTTGATTTGCTCGATCAGATTAAGATATAATACCTCTGCTTGTGCCTGTGCTAACAGAGATTCAGTATTTATAGGTGCTACAAACATAATTATCAATTTCAAAATTCAATGGCAATTACAATTTTCAATTTTTTTGATTGATTTTGAAATTGTTATTGATATTGTTTTAAACTTTTCTTCCCATTAAGTTTTCTCCAAATGCTTTCAGGATACTTTTCTTTTCAGCATTAAGATCCATTTTTTCTAACGTTTCGAAAGCTTTAAAAGTATATTTCTCTATTGCTTCCTGCGTTGCTTTTGAGGCTCCTGATTCATTAAAAATTGCTTTTGCTTTTGCAATTTTAGTCGAATTATCTTCTAATTGCAAACTGAATAATTGTTGTAATTCAATACTGCTTTCATCCGAAGAAAACTCAAGTGCTTTTAAATATAAATAGGTTTTTTTATTCTCAATAATGTCACCACCAACTTGTTTTCCAAAAGTTTCAGGATCTCCAAAAGCGTCGAGATAATCATCCTGAAGCTGAAATGCCAATCCTAAATTCAATCCGAAATCGTAAATTAAGTCGGCTTCTTTTTCAGGTGTTTTAGCTACAATAGCACCCATTTTCATAGCTGCAGCAACTAAAACCGCCGTTTTATATTCGATCATTTTCAGATACTCATGAATCGTAACATCATTTCTTTCTTCAAAATCAACATCCCACTGCTGTCCTTCGCAAACTTGAAGGGCCGTTTTACTAAACAATTTTGCCAGATCCCTAAAGATAACAGGCTCATATTGTTCAAAATACTGATAAGCAAGAATCAGCATTGCATCTCCGGAAAGAATTCCGGTATTGATATTCCATTTTTCATGAACTGTTACTTTTCCTCTTCGTAAAGGAGCATCATCCATAATGTCATCATGAACCAATGAAAAATTATGAAAAACTTCAACCGCCATGGCTGCCGGAAGGGCTATTGTGTAATCAGCATCAAATACCTCAGTTGCCATCAAAGTTAATACCGGGCGCATACGTTTACCGCCAAGATTCAAAATATAAGTAATAGGCTCATAGAGGTTTTTAGGCTCTTTATTTATGTTTTGGCTTTTTAAATAACTGATAAAAAATTCCTGATACTGACTAATATGGTGCATAAAATGAAAATCTGATTAACGTTTGCCAAAGATACAATTCAAATATTAATTATTGCATCCAAAATTTATTAGCCGTTCAACAAAAAAAAATTAAAAAAAAACATGGAAACTTTTTTGGTGTTTCAAGTTTCCTGTTTATATTTGCACCCGAAAGGAAACTTGAAACACCAAAAAAGTTTCCTAATGATTTTCGAATAGTTTTAACTAACAAAACCAATACTTATGAGAACTACATGGACCTTAGATTCTAGCCAGTCGGATGTTTTAATAAAAATGAGACATTCGATAATTGCATATTTAGGAGGAACTACAAATAAATTTGGTGGTTATGTAAATATCGAAAACAATGAAGTAGAAGATGCATCAGTAGAATTCTCCTTAGACATAAATAATAAAAACGACAGTTTTCAACAAATTGACACTTATTTACAGCTTCAGGATCTATTTGATGTAAATGAGTATCCGATAATTAGTTTCAAATCGACTTCGTTTCAGAAAGTCAATAACAATATCAATTTTTTTAAAGGCGACTTAACCATTAAAGATGTTACCAAGGTGGTTGAACTTGAAGCGGAATTCATTGGAGTGAATAATTATAATGGCGGCAAAAAAGTAGCATTTGAAATTAAAGGAGATATCAAACGTCAGGATTTTGGTCTGGATTATCATTCTTATAATCAAAATGGTGGTCTGGCATTGGGAAAAGACATTAAGCTTATTGCGAATCTTGAATTTTGCATATAAGTTATATATAAATTTAATATTTAGGTTTCGGAATTATAATGTAAATGCAATTTAAAATTAAATGAAAGAGAAAATCATAGCAAAAGCAAGTGATCTATTTTTAAAACTAGGTTTTAAAAGTGTTACAATGGATGACATTGCAGGTGAAATGTGTATTTCAAAAAAAACTATTTACAAATATTTCTGCAATAAAGAGATTTTAATTGAAGAAAGCACATCGTTGGTTCACAGACAGGTTCATGAAATAATCGATACCATTGTTGCTAAGAATCACAATGCCATTCATGAAAATTTTGAAATTAGGGAAATGTTCCGAAATATGTTTAAAAACAATATTGATGCCTCTCCTATTTACCAACTAAAAAAGCACTATCCGGAAATATATCACAACGTAATGTCTCAGGAAATTGATCAGTGCAGTCAATGGTTTAAAGAAAATATTGAAAAAGGAATTCGTCAAAATTTATACCGTGCGGATTTGAATAAAGATATATATGTAAAATTTTATTACACTTTGATTTTTCATATTAATGAAACTACGGTTTCAGAAAGAGAATCTCAGGAAATAGAGTTGGAAGCATTAGAATATCACACCCGGGCAATGGCTACTCCTGAAGGGATAACTGAATTGGAAAAACAATTAAAAAATTTACGTAATTAATAAAAAAGAAAGACAATACCATCCAATTAATAAATAAACATTAACTCCATATGAAAAGAATAGTTCTCCTATTTTTGTGTACAATTGCCCTGTCGGCAAATGCACAAGTCACAACATTAACCCTAAAAGATGCTGTTACATATGCGCTTCAAAATAAAGCAGATGCAAAAAAAGCAAAATTAGAAGTTGAAAACAGCGAATATCAAATTCAGGAAATTCGTTCCAGAGCGTTACCTCAAATTTCTGCTAACGGAAGTTTAACCCACAATCCTATTATACAAACAACTGTTATTGATGGTGCCGGATTTGGTGCGCCGGGAACAACTATTCAGGCTGCTTTTGGGCAAAAGTGGAGTTCTGTTGCAGGAGTTTCGTTAAATCAGGCGATATACGATCAATCGGTATTTATTGGACTGAAAGCAGCAAAATCTACTCGAGAATTTTATCAGATCAATGCGCAATTAACCGAAGAACAACTTATAGAAAAAGTGGCTAATGCTTATTATCAGGTATATGTTACCCGTCAGAACTTAACTGTTTTAGATAATAATTTAAAAAACACTACCAAAGTTAAAGACATTATTAAAGGCCAATTTGACAATGGTCTGGCTAAAAAAATTGATTTAGACAGAACTTTAGTTCGTGTTTCTAATATCAATACGCAACGTCAGCAAACTTTGAATGCCGTAGCACTTCAGGAAAATTCTTTGAAATTTTTGATGGGAATGCCTATTGCAACTCAAATTTCTATTCCGGAAACGGAGTTTGAAGTGACACCAAATGTACTTTCAGAAGTTGCGGATATCACTACAAGAACAGAATACTTATTACTAAAAAAGAACGAACAACTTTTAGAATATCAGAAAAAATCTGTTGAAGCGGCCTATTATCCAACACTTTCTTTAACAGGAAGCTACAATTACATTGGTCAGGGTCCTGAAATGCCATGGTTTAAAAAACCTTCTGATGGGGTTTATTGGTCTGATTATGCTTCTGTTGGTTTAAATTTACACGTACCAATTTTTACCGGATTTGGAACACGTGCAAAAGTTCGTCAGGCGAATAACAAATTAGAATCGATAAAAGTAGATTTAGAAGAAACTAAATTGGCATTAGATTTAGAATATGAAAATGCGAAGACTCAAATTGAGAATAGCCTTATATCAATCAACAATCAAAAAGAAAATGCACAATTGGCTCAGGAAGTTTTGACTAATACAAACAATAACTACATTCAGGGATTGGCTTCTTTGACTGATTTATTGGATGCAGAAAACGAATTGATAGCAGCACAGAACAATTATACTACAGCTTTATTAGATTACAAATTAGCAGAAATCGCATTGATCAAATCCAAAGGACAACTTAAATCACTTACAAATAACTAGACGAAAAATGAAAAAAATTATAACAACCGTACTTTTAATTATTGCTGCTTTGGTAGTAATAGGATATGTTTTAACCAAAAACAAAACAGAAAACAAAGCCAAAACTGACGTAGTTGCGGAGAAAAATGCTGCTGTTTCCGTAAAAACGGCGCAAGTAAAAACAGAAGAAGTTAGCTTAGATTTTCTGGCTAATGGAAATTTTGAACCGATTCAGGAATTAACTTTCTCTGCAGAAAAATCAGGAAAAGTAATTAGCGTTCTGGTAAAAGAAGGTGATTATGTAAACGTTGGACAAACCTTATTAACCGTTAGAGGAGATGTTATTAATGTAAATGCACAAACTGCAAAAGCTTCTTACGATAATGCAAAAGCAGATTATGCGCGTTATGAAAATGCTTTTAAAACAGGCGGTGTAACTAAACAACAATTGGATCAGGCAAAACTAAGCTTAACCAATGCTCAGGCAAATCTAACTCAGGCAAACATAAATGTTGGGGATACAAGAGTAAAAGCGCCAATAAAAGGTTTTATCAATAAAAAATATATTGAGCCAGGTTCTATATTATCAGGAATGCCAGCTACTGCATTGTTTGATATTGTAAATGTTTCTTCATTAAAGTTGAAAGTTAACGTGAACGAAACTCAGGTGGCAAGCTTGAAAAAAGGAAATGCTGTAATTGTTACTTCTAGTGTATTTCCAGATAAAATTTTCTCAGGGAAAATTACATTTATTGCTTCAAAAGCAGATGAAAGCCTGAATTTTCCTGTAGAAATTGAAATTGCGAATAATGCTGATAACAGCTTAAAAGCAGGAATGTACGGAACAGCAAGTTTTGGTTCTAAACAAAAACAAACTTTAAAAGTAGTACCTAGAAATGCATTTGTCGGAAGTGTGAGCAGCAACCAAATCTTTGTGGTAGAAAACAATATTGCCAAATTGAAAAAAGTAACTGCAGGTAGAATTTTAGGAGATTTGGTAGAAATAGTGGACGGATTATCTGATGGAGATACTGTAATTATTACAGGACAAATTAACTTACAGGACGGTAATGCAGTAGAGGTTATCAAATAGTAATTAGTGAGTGGTGAATAGGTCTAAACGCACTACTTAATTCTCACTTCACTTTTTACTTCTCACTTTTTAAAATAAATATATGAAATTAGCAGAAATATCCATAAAACGTCCGTCGTTAATTATTGTACTCTTTACAATATTAATAATTGGTGGACTGTTCAGTTATAGTCAATTAGGCTATGAACTGATTCCTAAATTCGAACAAAATGTAATTACTATTTCAACTACTTATCCGGGAGCTTCTCCAAGTGAGGTAGAAAATACGATTACCAAAAAAATGGAAGATGCGATTGCATCCTTGGAAAATATCAAAAAGATTGATTCCAAATCCTACGAAAGTTTGTCAGTTGTATCTATTTCATTGACTTCTACAGCTAACGTTGATGTTTCGATGAATGATGCACAACGAAAAATTAATGCCATCATTAGTGACTTGCCAGAAGATGCCAAAACACCATCACTTAGTAAATTTTCTTTGAGTGATTTACCAATTATGACTATTGGTGCCAATGCAAAAATGGATGAAGCCACTTTTTATGATTTGATTGATAAAAAAATTGCTCCCGTTTTATCTCGTGTTCCCGGTGTAGCACAAGTAAATATTATTGGAGGTCAGGAACGTGAAATTCAGGTAGATCTTGATGCATCAAAAATGCAGGGTTACGGACTTTCTGTTCCAGAGATACAACAAAATATTTTGACATCTAACTTGGATTTCCCAACAGGAAACATTCAAACTCGTGATCAAAAAATATTGATTCGTCTGGCTGGAAAATACAAAAACGTTGAAGAACTAAGAAACTTAGTGGTTTCTTCCAAAGGTGGAATTCAAGTTCGTTTAGGAGATATTGCAGATGTACAGGATGCTCAAAAAATTGCTGAAAAAATTTCGAGAGTAAATCAAAAAAGCGCTATTATTCTTCAGGTAATCAAGCAATCGGATGCCAATGCGGTTGCCGTAAGTGAGGATTTAACCAAAAGTGTTCAAAAATTGCAACTGGATTACAAAACCAATCAATTAAAACTGGAAATTGCCAAAGATAGTGCTGTTTATACCTTAGAAGCTGCAGACTCTGTAATTCACGATTTATTGATTGCAGTAGTTTTGGTAGCCTTTGTGATGTTATTTTTCCTGCACAGTATTCGTAACTCATTGATTGTAATGGTTTCGATTCCTGCTTCGTTAATTGCTACTTTTATTGGAATTTATCTTTTAGGATATACCTTAAACTTAATGAGTTTATTAGGATTATCCCTTGTCGTCGGTATTCTGGTCGATGATGCTATTGTGGTATTGGAAAATATTTACAGGCATATGGAAATGGGCAAAAGCCGAATTCGTGCCGCTTATGATGGAACTGCCGAAATTGGAGGAACTGTAGTTTCGATTACTTTGGTAATTGTGGTGGTATTTTTACCAATTGCAATGAGTTCTGGATTAGTTTCTAATATTATCACGCAGTTTTGTGTAACGGTAATTATATCTACCTTATTCTCTCTTTTGGCTTCGTTTACTATTATTCCCTGGTTGTCTTCCCGATTTGGAAAATTAGAACACATTGAAGGTAAAAACTTATTCGGAAGAACAATACTTGGTTTCGAAAAATTACTAACCCGTTTTACCAACTGGGTTACTAATTTATTAAACTGGTGTCTGGATCATTATGTTAAAACTTTTGTAGTGGTGCTCCTATTGTTTTTTGGAACTATCATTCCATTATTTGGAGGAGGATTTATTGGAGGAGAATTTTTTGCAAAATCAGATAGTGGAGAATTTTTAGTTCAAATAGAAATGCCAAAAGATGCATCGTTGGAACAAACCAACTTTATGACTCAAAAAGCAGAAGCCTATTTAAAAAGTCAAGAATATGTTTTTAGCCAAATTACAACAGTAGGACAAACTTCTGAAGGTTTTGGAGCTGCTCAGGCTACTGCTTACAAAGCGGAGATTAACGTAAAAATGATTGATCAAAAGGAACGTACAGATGATGCGTCGGTTTATGCGGCAAAAATCAAACGTAAATTAGAAAAAGTTTTGGTCGGTGCCAAAGTAAAAACGGTTCCGGTTGGTATTTTAGGAACAGCAGAAAATGCTACTTTAGGATTAATTGTAACGGGACCATCAACCCAAGAAGCAATGAAATTCGCTAAATTGGCAGAAGCTGAATTGCGTACCATTCCAGGAACTACAGAAATTAAATTAACGGTTGAAGACGGAAACCCAGAAGTAAATGTTCAGGTAGATCGTGATAAAATGGCCGCATTAGGATTAAGCCTTCAAACGGTAGGTATGACCATGCAAACTGCTTTTAGTGGAAATACTGATGGTAAATTTAGAGCTGGAGAATACGAATACGACATCAATATCAAATACAATGCTTTCGACAGAAAAAACATTACTGATGTAAGCAATTTGATTTTCATCAACAATGCAGGACAACAAATAAAACTGACCCAATTTGCAACTATTTCAGAAGGTTCAGGACCAAGTCAATTAGAACGTAGAGACAAATCGGCTTCGGTAACGGTTCAGGGACAAAATGTAGGAGTTGCTTCCGGAACTATTGTAACCCAATGGCAGGAAAAATTAGATAAATTAGAAAAACCTGTTGGTGTAAATTACATCTGGGGTGGAGATCAGGAAAACCAAAGTGAAGGTTTTGGTACTTTAGGAATCGCTTTATTGGCCGCTATTATCTTGGTTTATTTGGTAATGGTTGGTTTGTATGACAGCTTTGTGCATCCATTCGTAGTATTGTTTGCCATTCCGCTTTCGTTCATTGGTGCACTTTTAGCCTTGGCTTTAACCAATAATACCTTGAACATCTTTACCATTTTGGGTATCATTATGTTGATTGGTCTGGTGTGTAAGAACGCCATTATGTTGGTCGATTACACCAACCAAAGAAGAGCAGAAGGCGAATCTATCAGAAGCGCTCTAATTCAGGCAAATCACGCTCGTTTACGTCCGATTTTGATGACTACCATTGCGATGGTATTTGGTATGTTGCCAATTGCATTAGCATCCGGAGCAGGAGCAGAATGGAAAAATGGTTTGGCCTGGGTAATTATTGGTGGATTGATTTCGTCTTTATTCCTTACGCTTGTTGTGGTTCCGGTAATTTATTTAATTATGGAAAAAATAATCGCTAAAGTATCTAAAGGAGAAAAAGTAGATTACGAAGCTGAAATGGTTGCCGATTATGAGCATACCGAACTAAGCGAAGACGGTTTTAACCCAAAACATACGCATTAATTTTTTTATTTAATTTTTATACTGAAAACCTGTTCATTGAATTGAACAGGTTTTTTTTTATTAAATTTAATACTACTGAAAAATTTTAATGTTTTATTTAGAATAAATAAAAATAATTTGGTTTGTGTTATTTCAACACCTAAATTTGCGCTATCAAAAACAATTCTAAATAAGATGAAATTAAAAATCACAGTGCCACTATTTGGTTTATTCTTTATTTTGCTAGCTAGTACAAATGTTTTGTCTCAAGAGAAAGCAACGATTAAAGGAAAAATAAATTTAAATAATAATGAATCTCCAGAGGGGATTTCTGTTGCTGTAAAAGGAACCAGATGGGGAACAACAACAGATGGTAATGGAAACTATAAAATTAAAAATGTAAAAGCCGGAACTTACATTATTAGGGTATCTGCTGTTGGCTATTTAACTTCAGAGAAAAAAACGATTATAACCGAAGGTCAGGAAATAACAGAAAACTTCAATTTAACTTCAAACTCAGAAGAACTTACAGAAGTTGTAATTAATAGTGGAAAAACAAATCATTTCGCCCGAAAAGAAACAAAACAAGTGTCAAGATTACCTCTCAAAAATCTTGAAAACCCACAATCCTATACTACTATTACAGGAGAATTATTAAAAGAACAAGTAGTAACTAATTTTGATGATGCCTTAAAAAATGCATCTGGTATTACTCCTCTTTGGGCTGCTACAGGACGTGCCGGAGATGGAGCTGCATATTATTCATTAAGAGGATTTCCTGTTCAGCCTACAATGGTTAATGGTTTACCTGGTTTAACAAATGGAAGTTTAGATCCTGCAAATATTGATAAAATTGAAATCATCAGAGGTCCATCCGGAACTTTGTTTGGAAGCAGTTTAATTTCTTACGGAGGATTAATCAATACCACTACAAAAAGACCATATAAAACTTTTGGAGGAGAAGTAAATTATACTACAGGAAGTTATGCTTTAAATCGTGTAACTGTCGATCTCAATACACCTCTTAACGATAAAAGAACCCTAAATTTTAGGATAAATTCAGCATATAATCATCAAAATAGTTTTCAGGACGCTGGTTTCAAAGAATCGTTTTTCATAGCCCCTTCATTATCTTATGAAGTAAACGACAAACTATCATTCTTAGTTAATACTGAATTTATGAGCAGCGAATCTACCAACCCAACTATGTTGTTTTTAGATAGAGCTGCTCCACTAAGAGTTCATAATATTGATGAATTAAATTATGACAACAAACGTTCTTACACTAGTAATGAACTTACCATGAAAACACCTTCTTATAACATTCAGACTCAGATGAATTATAAATTCTCAGATCAATGGAGTTCTCAAACTGTGTTTTCTAATAGTTCAGCTAAATCTAAAGGAAATTACACCTATTTATATGAAGGTACCAGTAATAAGGCTTTTGCCTCAATTACAGAGGGAATTGTTTTGGCTCGCTTTTTTACCGATCAGGACAATCAAAATATAACAACAGACATTCAACAAAACTTTAATGGCGATTTTAAAATTGGAAGTTTGAGAAATAGAATTGTTGTAGGTTTTGATTATTTCAAGAGAACTGCTACCGATCGTAGTACTGCATATTATGGAAATGGTTATATCTATATTGGGAATGATCTGGCCTCTTTTAATGCGATTTACGGACCAACAAATGGTGACACCGGAAATTTAACAAAAGTTGGGTCTGATGCAATTATTGCAAATGATACGAGAAACGATAATAATACAAAACAAGAAACTTACAGTGCATACGTTTCTAATGTAATCAACTTTACACCTGCATTATCAGCTATGTTAAGTTTGCGCGTTGACCGCTTTATGAATGCTAAAAATGACGGATACAACCAAACTGGTTTGTCTCCAAAATTTGGACTTGTATATCAGCCAATTCTGGATAAGGTTTCTGTTTTTGCAAATTATATGAATGGATTTGTTAACGTTGCTCCGGGTCAAAATCGTCAGGCTACTATTATAACACCATTAGTTTTTAATCCTGAACATGCAGATCAGTTTGAAGTAGGAACTAAATTGAATCTTTTTAAAGATAAACTTTATGCTACTTTTAGCTACTATGATATTAAAGTTACCGATCAGGTTTATGTTGTAGAAACTCCCTATATAGATCCAGATGATCCAGGAGCCGAATTACCAAATAATCAGACTACTTATCAGGATGGAGGTCAGAAAAACAAAGGTTTTGAAGCAGAATTTGTTGCAAGCCCAATAAATGGTTTAAACATTGTTTTTGGATATAGTTATAATGATGCCGTATTAACAAAAGGAGATGCTGACTTCGTAAACCGCAGATCTGAAAATGCAGGACCTAAAAATCTGGCAAACCTTTGGACCAGTTATAAATTTACAAATGGTTTCCTGAGAGGATTTGGTTTAGGTTTTGGAGGAAATTATGTGGGTGATAATATGATCATGAACAGAAAAGTTGCAGGAACATTTACAATTCCTGAATATACCGTATTAAACTCATCTGTTTTTTATAACGCAGAAAAATTTATTGTAACAGTTAAAGTAAATAATATTGCAAACAAAGAAATTTATGATGGTTGGTCTACTATACATCCTAAAGATCCTAGAGCAATTGCGGCAAGCTTTACCTATAAATTTTAGAAAAATAAACAAAAACATCTTTCTGTTAAACAGAAGGATGTTTGTAATTTTAAAGCCATGATAACAATTGCAACACTTATCGTTTTTTTAGCTTTTTACACTTTATATTACACCTCAAAAAGAGCTGCCTTATCCTATGATTTAGGTTTTGAAAAATGGATGCAAAAAAATCCAAAACCAACCAAAATCACTGGATTATTACTTCTTTTACTGGCCTACGTTTTATGGCTTTTTACACAATCATTATGCTGTGGTACCCTGATGTTTTTTATTCAGCTCATGGCCATTGGAAGTTTGATAATTATATTAATGCCACTAAAAAAAGTGAGCAGCAAAATTATTTTATTACTTTTTGTAATTACCGCATTATTAGAATTCTATTACAACTAATTGTCCCGAACCATGCCGGCAAATCCAAAATACTTAACACAATCTAAATGGCAGCGTTTCGCCAAAATAACGGCAGCCATTTTAGGCGGCTATTTTGTTTCGGTAACTTTTCATTTAGCTTTAGCAGTCTGGTTCAATCGGGCAAACATTCTTATGACAATGGCTTTTAGTGGTTTTATACTCTGGGTTGTACTTATGGTTATAGCTTTTTTAGCAAAAAGCGGATGGAAAATTTGGGGAATTTATCTTTTCATTACATTAATTTGCTCCCTTATTATTTATTTGGGTAAAACCTATAATCCAATGGATCTTTAAAACATGAACAATCGTCACTATAATATCTATTTTCATACCCATACTGTTAGCGGAATCGTTATTAGCGTGGTGCTTTTTGTGATTTTTTTCGCTGGATCTTTTTCTTTTTTCAGGGATGAAATCATCAATTGGGAAAGAAGCGAATCTACGGCTATTACCAAAGGAATACAGTTAGATTACAATACTGCTTTAGACACACTGGATAAACAATATATCTTGCATGGAAGAAATATTACCATTTCCAAACCAAGCAATGAGAGAAGGGTTGCTGTTTATTTAGAAGGCACAAAAGACACACTGGCTCCTGCCAAACAAAAGGAAGGTCAATTTTTTTATCTGGATTCTAAAAATTTCAAATCCTACACCTACGAAGAATCTTATTCCTTAGGTGAATTTTTATATCGCTTGCATTTTCTGGCACAAATTCCGTATCCTGTTGGATATTATCTTTCAGGATTCATAGCCTTGTTCTTTTTATTTGCTATCGTTACCGGAGTTTTGGTACATTGGAAGAAAATCGTTTCTAATTTTTATGTTTTTCGTCCTAAAGAAAAATTAAAAACACTTTGGACAGATGCTCATACTTCACTAGGAATGCTTGGTCTGCCTTTTCAGTTTGTTTATGCCGTAACCGGAGCTTTTTTTATGATTAAACTGCTAATTGTCGCACCTGCTGTCATGGCTTTGTACGATGGTGATCAGGATAAACTCTACAAGGAATTAGAATATAATGATCCTGATTATAAATATGAAAATAAAAAATTAGCAACCCCGTTTGATATTGATGAACTCGTTGCCAAAACTAAAAACAATTGGAGCGATTTCGAAATTACCCGCGTTTTTATTCAGAACTATGGAGATGCCAATATGCACGTATTGGTAGAAGGCGAATTAGCAAGTCACAAAAAATTTACGGGAATAGGAAAAGTGGTTTATCGTATCTCGGACGGAAAAGAAATTGCAAAGAAAAATCCTGAAACGCAAAACAATTATTTAGATGCTGTAAAAAATGTTTTATATCGCATTCACTTTGGTGATTACGGAGGATATGCCTTAAAAATAGTAAGTTTTATTTTGGGAATTATTACCTGCTTTGTAATTATTTCAGGTGTGATGATTTGGCTCGTTGCAAGAGACAAGAAAAATATGCCCGAAAAGAAACGTCGTTTCAACGAAGCAGTAGTTCATATTTATCTGGCGATTTGCTTAAGTATGTATCCTGTTACTGCACTTTCATTTATTGGAACAAAACTTTTCTATCCGTTGAGTCAGTCAAATTTATTCACACTGTATTTTGGAGTATGGCTTTTGCTGATAATCTTTTTTCTTATTATAAAAAATAATGCTTTCACCAATAAATTTTGTTTGATTTCCGGAAGTATTTTAGGATTTTTAATTCCAATCACAAACGGAATTGTCAGCGGTAATTGGCTTTGGAATTCTTTCATCCAAAACCAAATTCAGATTTTCTTTGTAGATGCCTTTTGGACTATCCTATCGTGCATTACACTTTACGTTGCTATTTCTTTAAAACCAAAAGAGAATTAAAAAAAAAGCAAAACAAAAAAAGGAGAAAATTTTAATAAAATTTTCTCCTTTTTTAATTAACTAATAATCATCTTAATTTCTATTTGCCACAATCTTTTCTTCTAAATTTCTAACAGAATTAATTCTGCTTTTATAATAATCTACCTGGCAAATATTATTATCATTGAAGTAAATCCATTTTCCTGTTTTTAATCCGTCTGTATATTCAGCAATGGCTTTTTTATTTCCATTTTCATCATACGATACCCAAAGGCCATCCAATTTACCTTCTTTAAAAAAACCTTCTTGTTGCACTTTCCCGTTTTCATAATAGTAAGTTGCCCTTACTTTATTTCCAACTGCTTCTAATTCAGGTTTTGTCTCTTGTGCAACTACAATTCCAGAGAACAATATTGCAACTAAAATTACACACTTTTTCATATCTTGTAGGTATTAATGTTATCAAATCTTTACCAAATATATATAAATGTTTACATTAAAAAAACTTTTACTTAACAATTTGGTAACATTGAGTAAAAGCTTAACATTGGGAATCAATCATAAACAAAAAAACCAATGCTGAAGCACTGGTTTTACTGGTGTTTTTAAAAAAATTAAAAAATCACGATAACGTTGTATATTTGAAAGAATTATTTCAATAAAGTATCTAATTGGGTTTGAAGTTCTGGAGAAGAAGGTCTTGAAGCATCAGATTCTAAAATATTTCCGTTAGGATCAATCAAAATAAATCTCGGTATACCCGTTACGCCATAACTCGTGACAAATGCAGATTCCCAATCTTTGTCAGCAAATAATTGTACTCCTCCTAAATTCTTGTCCGCAACAAATTTTTTCCATTTTTCATGATCTTTTTCCTTGTCTATTGAAACACTTACAAATTCAATATTTTTCCCATGATATTTTTCTTCAATTTTCTGCAGAAAAGGAATTTCAGTTCTACAAGGTCCGCACCAGGTTGCCCAAAGATCTATGTAAACATATTTTCCTTTTAAATCGGAAAGTTTTGTTTTTCCACCTTTGAAATTTTCATAATCAAAGCCCGGGGAAGGTTTTCCTTTCAGTTTATTAGCCTTAGAAACACTTTCATAAGATTGGGCTGCATATTGATTAAATTGTTCAAATGAATTTTTTAAAGCTGTTTTAAATTCAGGATCATAATTCCCTTTATCAACACTTTCAATATCCGATTTTTTCTTTGCTTCTAATAAAGCAGCAAATTCTGCAGTCTCTTTTGAAAAAGCTTCATTTTGAAATTTTTCATCTTTTAAAGCATGCTGAGCCAGAAAGTTACTTTCATCTACACCTTTACCTTTGTAAACAATTGTTTCATCAAATTGTTTAGCATCCATGGTCAGGTTTACCTCAGAATTTGGTTTTAGATATAAATTAGAAGACTCCTTTCCATCTGTAAACATATAAAACCCCTTTGGAGCTTCAAAAGTGGCAGCGAAAATTTCTTTTTTGTTAATTGGAATAACCTGAGTAAAATTATTCGCCCCTCTAATAACCAGAGTGTCGCTGTTTCTATTGGCAATTTTAGCAGTAAATTTTATTTGATTTTTTGTCTGTGCATTGAAACCAATAGCACTAAAAACAACAAAAGCTACAAGAAAAAAATTTTTCATAATTGATATTATTTGTTTTAAACAGCTCAAATCTAAAGAAATTTTATGTTCGAAATTTACCTGTTAACAAAATATTTTATTTTAATCCTTATCAAGTTGCACACTTTACTATATTAATTTGAATTTTGTGTTTACTTTTGCAGTCTAAAATTTTGATCAATGTATAGAAGTCATAATTGTGGCGAATTAAATGCCTCAAACATTAATACGGAAGTTACGCTAGCGGGTTGGGTACAAAAATCACGCGATAAAGGATTTATGAATTGGGTTGACTTACGTGACCGTTACGGAATTACACAACTTATCTTCGACGAAAGCCGTACTGATAAAACCGTTTTTGAACTGGCTAAAACACTTGGTAGAGAGTTTGTAATTCAGGTAAAAGGAACTGTGATTGAGCGTGAAGCCAAAAACAAAAACATTCCGACCGGTGAGATCGAAATTTTAGTTACAGAATTAGCGATTCTAAATGCCGCATTAACGCCTCCTTTTACAATTGAAGATGAAACAGATGGCGGAGAAGATATCAGAATGAAATACCGTTATCTGGATATCAGAAGAAATCCTGTAAAAAACAGTTTGTTATTTCGTCATAAAGTAGCGATGGAAGTTCGTAAATATTTATCTGATTTGGATTTTTGCGAAGTAGAAACTCCTTATTTAATCAAATCTACTCCTGAAGGTGCCAGGGATTTCGTTGTTCCAAGCCGTATGAATGAAGGACAGTTTTATGCTTTACCACAATCTCCGCAAACTTTCAAGCAATTGTTGATGGTGGGCGGAATGGATAAATATTTTCAGATTGTGAAGTGTTTCCGTGACGAAGATTTACGTGCAGACCGTCAGCCTGAATTTACCCAAATCGATTGCGAAATGGCATTTGTGGAACAAGAAGATATTTTGAATGTTTTTGAAGGATTGACAAGACATTTATTAAAAGAAATTAAAGGTATTGACGTAGATAAATTCCCAAGAATTACCTACGATTATGCCATGAAAACATATGGAAATGACAAACCGGACATTCGTTTTGGAATGGAATTTGGAGAATTGAACGAATTTGCACAACATAAAGATTTCCCAATATTCAATGCTGCAGAATTGGTGGTTGGAATTGCAGTTCCCGGAGCAGGAAATTATACGCGTAAAGAAATTGACGGATTGATTGACTGGGTTAAACGTCCGCAGGTTGGCGCATCAGGAATGGTATATTCAAAATGCAATGACGATGGAACTTTTAAATCATCTGTAGATAAATTCTACGATCAGGACGATTTAGCACAATGGGCAAAAATTACAGGTGCAAAACCCGGAGATATGATTTTTATACTTTCTGGTCCTGCAAACAAAACCCGTGCACAGCTTTCAGCACTTCGTATGGAATTGGCAACTCGTTTAGGATTACGCAAGCCGGAAGAATTTGCACCATTATGGGTTGTAGATTTCCCGTTATTAGAACTTGACGAAGAAAGCGGTCGTTATCATGCGATGCACCACCCGTTTACTTCTCCAAAGCCGGAAGACATGGCTTTGTTGGAAACAGATCCGGGAAAAGTTAGAGCGAATGCTTATGATATGGTATTAAATGGAAATGAAATTGGTGGAGGATCAATTCGTATTCATGATAAAGCGACACAGCAATTGATGTTTAAATACTTAGGTTTTACCGAAGAGGAAGCAAAAGCACAATTTGGGTTCTTAATGGATGCCTTTCAGTTTGGAGCGCCACCACATGGAGGATTAGCTTTTGGACTAGATCGTTTAGTAGCTATTTTGGGAGGTCAGGAAACTATTCGTGATTTTATTGCGTTCCCAAAAAACAATTCGGGCAGGGATGTCATGATTGATGCGCCTTCAACTATAGATGAATCACAGTTAAAAGAATTACATATCCGCATTAACTAAATCTATTGTAAAACTAACCCAACCAACCAATTATGAAAATACTAAAAATTGCATACCTGATAATACTCTTGTATTTTGTTAGTTGTTCTTCCGATGAGAATCAAGCAGAAGAGAGTAATATTAAAAGTTATCACTACACCTACATGGATTATTTAAAGGTTTACTATGTTCCATCAGGTTCGCCTCAGTCAAATGGGGCTGCAGGATCTGTTAAGTTAGAATACGATTCTCAAAATCGAATAATTAAAAGAATTGGAGGTTTAAGCCCTCTTCCAGCAAGCATAGGATTCGAAGCTTACCTTTTTTCAGATGAAGTAATAGAAGATATCGTTTATACCAACAATGAAATTAAAATAACTAAAAATATAGATTTATTTTTTCAGAGAAAAATGATTCTAGACAATAAAAACAGGATAATTAAAAAAATAATATTCAACAAAGAGTCTCAACTTAACGATAGTATATTTTATACCTACAACAATTTAAATCAAATTGAGGAAACTTTAAAACTATATGCAAGACCCAACAATTATCAATACAAGTTTTACCAAAAAGCAATGTATTATTATAATCAAAAACAAAATTTAGATAGTATTGTAACCGTTAATTTTGAGGAAGGGCCAAATGTTACAGGAACCGACGTATATAGAACTGTTGAGAAATTTAGCAATTATGACAACGCAACCAACCCACTCAAAAAATTAATAATTTTTGATGAAACGTATTTTAGAGCATTATCAAAAAATAACTATGCTAAATACGAATATCTTAAATACTACAACAATGAATTAATACAACAAAATACTTCAAATTATAATTATAGATATGATGCTTCTGGCAACATAAATTATGATTTTGTAACAGGTTCTTAAAAATAAAGGTAACAAATTAATTCATGAATTTAATTTACTTTCGTGCAAGAAAATAAATGATAATTGATTTATTTTTTTAAAATTTACAAAAAACTAATTAAGTAATCTGTTTATTACAAGAAAAAAATATTGAAGTTATTTTATCCCTAATAAATGATTCATATTCGAGGAATATTTATATTCCAATTGGCTAAAAAAAAACCGAATACACTGGAAATCAATATTTTTTGCAAAAAAATATTTGTATATTGTTTTTTGTATGAATTTATATCTTACATTTGCTTTATTATAAATTATTATTACAATTACAATGCGTACAGGTACAGTAAAATTTTTCAATGAATCTAAAGGTTATGGATTTATTACAGACGAAGAAACAGGAAAAGACATCTTCGTTCACGCTTCAGGAATTAACGCGGAAGAATTACGCGAAGGTGACCGAGTAAGCTACGAAGAAGAAGAAGGAAGAAAAGGGAAAGTTGCTGCTAAAGTAGCAGTTATCTAAGAAAAATATAGCAATTTATTTTTTTTGCCTCTGAATGGTTCAAAAACGTTTCGATTTATTTCGAAACGTTTTTTTTTGCGTTCTTGTTAAAAAAATCTAAAAGTTTAGTTTATTATTTATAATGAATAAAAATTACACTTAATCGCGATCTCGTACTGTACTTAAATCCTTTTTTAGCTTGTGATTTACAGAGTTGAAAGCTATCTTTGTGGCTATTTTTTAAGTCAAAAACCTAAGTTTATGCAATCTGATCAATACAGTTATCTTCCTATTTTAATGCAGCTTATTCTGGCTGTTGGTTTTGTGGTAGGAACTATCATTATTTCCGGAAAATTAGGCCCTAAAAGAACTTCTGAAACTAAAGATAAAAACTTCGAGTGCGGAATCGAATCTGTCGGAAATGCCCGAATTCCTTTTTCAGTAAAATATTTCCTTGTTGCTATTTTATTTGTATTGTTTGATGTAGAGGTAATTTTCCTTTATCCATGGGCAGTAAACTTCAAAGAACTGGGAATTGAAGGAATGTTAAAAATGATTGTTTTTATGTCTTTGCTTTTAGTTGGTTTTTTCTATATCATCAAAAAGAAAGCATTGGACTGGGAATAAAAAATATTTATTTTAAATCATAATGCTGAATTATAAATATTTGAATATTCAAAATTATAATTCAAAATTCAAAATAACACACAAAATGAGCGATTCAAATGTAAATATGGTTGCCCCTCCGGAAGGTGTTGTTGGTGAAGGTTTCTTTGCCACAAAACTAAATGATGTTGTAGGTATGGCACGCGCGAATTCTCTTTGGCCTTTACCTTTCGCAACTTCTTGTTGCGGAATCGAGTTTATGGCAACAATGGCTTCACATTACGATTTGGCACGATTTGGTTCTGAGCGTGTGAGTTTTTCTCCTCGTCAGGCAGATATGCTGATGGTAATGGGAACGATATCTAAAAAAATGGCGCCAATCTTACGTCAGGTTTACGAACAAATGGCAGAGCCCCGCTGGGTAATCGCTGTTGGTGCCTGTGCTTCATCTGGTGGAATTTTTGACACTTACTCTGTTCTTCAGGGAATCGACAAGGTTATTCCGGTTGACGTTTACGTACCGGGATGCCCTCCAAGACCGGAACAAATTGTTGATGGTGTAATGAAACTTCAGGAATTGGTGAGAAGTGAGTCTGTGAGAAGAAGAAGCTCTCCGGAATACCAAAAATTATTAGCTTCCTATAACATTTCATAAGATGGCTTTAGAAAACAACCTTATTCAGGATAAACTTGTAGAAACATTTAATGAAAGTGTTTTTAATTTCCAACAGGAAAGAGATATTTTCTCATTAGAAACTTCTGCTGACAAAATCACAGCATTAATTCTTTTTCTAAAAAATGACGCCGATTTACGTTTTCACTTTTTAACAGATTTATGTGGAATTCATTATCCGGATAATGAGTCGGAGCGTCAGTTTGCCATTGTGTATCATCTGCACAACTGGTACGAAAACAAACGTATCAAAATCAAAGTGTATCTTAACGGCGAAAAGCCGGAGATAAAAACAATTTCAAATATATTTTTGAGCTCCAACTGGATGGAAAGAGAAACATACGATTTCTTTGGCGTGAACTTTATTGGTCACCCGCAATTGAAACGTATTTTGAATATGGATGAAATGATCTCTTTTCCAATGCGAAAAGAATTCCCATTGGAAGACAGCGGAAGGACGGATAAAGACGACAGATTCTTTGGAAGAACAACGATCAATGCATAATTAACAATTTATAATTGATAATTATTACGCAATATAAAACAAAAATTAATAGTTAATTGGAAAATATCAATTATCAATTATCAATTTTTAATTAAAGATGTCAGAACTATTATTATCACCAGAGCATCGCTATGCTAAAATAATTACAGAAAGACTAAACGAAGACGGAAGCGAGCTTTCGGTACTGAATTTAGGCCCTACACACCCGGCAACTCACGGTATTTTTCAAAATATCCTGTTGATGGATGGTGAAAGAATTCTTGAGGCTGAACCAACTATTGGTTACATTCACAGGGCTTTCGAAAAAATTGCCGAAAATCGTCCTTTCTACCAGATTACCCCTCTTACAGACCGTATGAACTATTGCTCCTCTCCTATCAACAACATGGGATGGTGGATGACTTTAGAGAAGTTATTAGGTATTGAAGTTCCAAAAAGAGCTCAATATTTAAGGGTAATCGTAATGGAATTGGCGCGTATTACAGATCACTTGATTTGTAATTCGATTTTGGGTGTTGATACTGGTGCCTATACTGGTTTCTTATACGTTTTTCAATTTAGGGAAAAAATCTACGAAATCTACGAAGAAATTTGTGGTGCCCGTTTGACAACCAATATGGGAAGAA
>NZ_JBDTTP010000062.1:0-24519 GCF_039930565.1 Flavobacterium sp.
CACGTAAAAATTCTAATGAATGTTTTTTAGGCTGCATTGGAAATTTCTCCGCATCAGAATCTCCTAAGATTTCCAATTTAGTAACCTGAATTTCATATTTCTGACCAGCGCCTTTACTCTCCACCAAAGTTCCAATTACAGAAACCGCAGCTCCTGTAGTGATTCTTTTTAGTGTTTCCTCTGGTGTATTTTCAAAATCAACAACACATTGTATATTATTAATGGTAGAACCGTCATTAAGAGCGATGAACTGATTATTTCTAAAAGTTCTCACCCATCCTTTTGCATTAACCTCCTGAAGCGTCGTAGTACTGTTTAATAAGTCTTTAACTTTTGTGTGTTTCATTTTTAATAAAATTGGTATTAAATATTTTGTTGTTCAATAATTGCAAATATAAACGATAATAATTAAAATTAGAAGCTGTTTCCTGCTATCCGCTATATCTTTTGTTGCTTAAAGAAAGCAACAAAAGGATGCTGCTGCTATCAGGGCTAGGGCAATCGGTTTCAAAAGTCCAGTTTTTGTCATTGCGAGGAACGAAGCAACCGCACTAAAAAAATTGATTTAACAAGTGAGATCGCTTCGTTCCTCGCAAAGACTAAGCTTGTGCATTTACTTTGTCAAGTTAAAAATTTTGACAAAAGATTCGTCAATATGTAATTCGTGCTAATTAGTGAAATTTGTGTTTATCTTTCCAAACTCTCCAAATCCTCTTTCTTTGCTTTTTTCTTTTCAAAAGTCAAAACCAAAGCCGGTAAAACCACTAAATTCGCAAACATCGCAAACGCCAAAGTGCATGAAATTAATCCGCCCAAAGCAATTGTTCCACTAAAACTTGAAAGCGTAAATGTAGCAAAACCTAAAATCAAAACTACCGAAGTATAAAAAGTACTGATTCCGGTTTCTCTTAAAGCACTGAAAACGGATTTTTTTACTTTTCCGTTATTTTGTGATAAATCATGTTTGTATTTCGCCATAAACTGAATCGCATTATCTACCGAGATTCCAAAAGCGATACTGAATACCAAAATAGTAGACGGTTTCAACGGAATTCCAAAATAACCCATTAATCCTGAAGTGATGCAAAGCGGTAAAATATTCGTAATAACCGAAGCAAAAACCATTTTGAAAGATCGGAATAAGTACAGCATCAGTGCAGCGATAACCAAAATTGCAAAAATTAACGATTCGATTAAGTTGTCTACCAAATACGAAGTTCCTTTCTGGAAAACCAGTGCTTTTCCGGTAACGGTAACCTCATAGCGATCGGCAGGAAAAATTTCATCAATTTTCGCATGAAGTTTTTTCTCTACTTTTGCCATTTCGCCCGTGCCGATATCTCTCATAAAAGTCGTGATTCGTGCGTATTGTCCGGTTTTATCAACGTAACTTTTCATTAGATTTTCTTTACTGTTTTTCGTTGCATTTTTAGCATACGATAAAATAAAAGTCTGTTCCTGCGAAGTTGGTAATTGATAATATTCCGGGTTTCCGTTATAAAAAGCCTGTTTCGAATATTTAACCAAATTCACAACCGAAACCGGTTTAGACAATTCCGGCATAGAAGCAATGGTGTTTTGCAATTCGTCCATTTTACGCATGGTCGATAACTTCATGACACCTTTTTTATGTTTGGTATCAATCATTATTTCGAGTGGCATAACGCCGTTGAATTCTTTTTCGTAAAATAAGATATCTTTAAAAAAGGAAGCGCTTTTTGGCATTTCACCAATCAGACTTCCGGAAACTTTCATCTGCGAAACTCCAATTACACTAAAAACCAAAAGCAATCCGTAAATCGTATAAATGACTTTTCGTTTGTTTTTTACCATATTTTCAACAAAATCCAGCAAAGTCGAAATGTATGTTTTTGTCAGGTGGTACAAATGTTTTTCATTGGGCATCGGCATAAAACTGTACACAATCGGCACAATTAAAAGCGTCAGTAAATAAACAGAAATTACGTTGATCGAAGTCACCAGACCAAATTCAAAAAGTAAATCGTTACCCGTAATCATAAAAGTGGCAAAACCAATAGCCGTGGTAAGATTCGTCATTAAAGTCGAAACTCCGATTTTAGAAATAATACGCTGTAAAGCTTTGGCCTGATTGCTGTGCAGTTTGATTTCCTGCTGGTATTTATTAATCAGGAAAATACAATTCGTGATTCCGATTACGATAATCAATGGCGGAATAATAGCTGTTAAAACCGTGATTTTATAATGAAATAATCCCAAAGTCCCGAAAGACCAGATTACCCCAACAATTAAAATGCAGATCGAGATAAAAGTAGCCCTGAACGAACGGAAAAAGAAAAAGAAAATTAAAGAAACCGTCAATAAAGCCGCACCTATAAAAAGTCCGATTTCACCTTTCATATTATCCGCATTGATCGTTCTAATGTAGGGCATTCCCGAAACGCGAAGATCAACTCCGGTAGTTTTTTCGAATTTATCGATTTTCGGAACTAAATTTTCAAGGATAAACGTTTTTCTTCCGGCTGTGTTTACAAGTTGTTTGTTGATGTAAATGGCAGATCGCACGCTGCCGCTTTCTTTATTAAACAATAGTCCTTCATAAAAAGGCAGATTATGAAACAAATCATATTGTACACTTTTTAAATAAGCAGGATCGTGTGTTTTGCTCTGATTGATAAACGGCGATAAAATGAATTTTTCGTTAACCGTATCTTTTTCCAGTTTCTTCAAATCATTTAAGGAAACGACTAAATCTACTTCTTTAGAATTTTTTAAACCTGTCATTAATTCATTCCAGGCAGCGTAATTTTTTGGTGTAAAAAAGTTGGGATCTTTAAAACCAATTACGATTAGATTTCCTTCTTCACCAAACTTATCTAAAAACTTTTGGTATTCTTTATTGGCAATATGATCTTTAGGAAGCAAGTTTGCTTCGGTATAAGTCATAGCCAGATTCTTCCATTGAAAAGCCAGGAAAATGGTTAAAGCAATAAGAACGACTACTATTGTTATTCTGTTTTTAAGTATAATCCGGGCAATTTTTTCCCAAAATCCAACTTGGATGGTATTTTTCATAAATTCTGTAAAATGGATGCAAATGTAGTGAAAAGTGCTATAAATCATTTACAAAGACCTTTGTTTTTGCGATTTGTTAACATTAATTAACAGATTAATTTTTAGGAAATTTAGATGTTTTGTGTAATCCTCCATTTGCTTTTCTCATATTTGTACTTAAATTAAAATGAAAAGAAAATGAACTGGATTTTATTAATTATTGCAGGTCTTTTTGAAGTTGGATTTGCCTCTTGTCTGGGCAAAGCCAAAGAAACTACAGGAATAATTGCAACGTATTGGATGGCAGGTTTTTTTGTATGCCTGACAATCAGTATGATTTTGTTGTATAAAGCCACGCAAAGTTTGCCAATTGGAACCGCATATGCCGTCTGGACAGGAATTGGTGCTGTAGGAACTGTTTTGGTTGGGATTTTTGTTTTTAAAGAGCCGGCCACTTTCTGGAGAATCTTTTTTCTTTCTACCTTAATCGCTTCAATTATTGGGTTGAAGTTTGTTTCCAGTCATTAATTCATTTAAAATAAATGGAAGTAAAATATGTAAATGCAAGTGAAAGTACTTTAGAAATAAATAAAGTACTTTTAAAAATAACTTCAAGAAGATCCTTAAAACTATCAATTTTATTAATTGTTATAGGTTTGGGTATATCAGTTTATGGAGCAATACATTCAGAAGAGTTTTCCAAAACAGAATCGTTACAATCCGAATCAAATGTTCAAATACTTACTATTAGTCATTATTCAAATCGGCATGTTGCAGAAGCTTTTGGTGGAATTATGTTTATTGGCGGTATTTTGCTTCTTTGGTTTAATTCACTTAAAAAGAAGGTTTTTTTAACATATACTGATAAAGCTTCTAAAAGATTTTTGGAAACAGACAACGAACTTTTAATTGATATTAACGAAGAATATGTTGAATACAAAAGTTTAGATTTTCAGATGAAGATAAATTGGATAAAATTTTCAAGTTACAGAATTTATAAAAATTTTATTTTTCTTCAATTAGAGAATCACGTTACTGTAGTAACTATCGATAAAAGATTATTAAGCCAATCGGATCTGAAAATTCTAATTGGATTATTTAATTTGAATGATTTAAAAGAATTAAATAAATAATCTTTAATTTCTAAAAGGATGCAGGAAAACAATACCATTACGTTTATCTTCCTGGCAATAATTTTATTGCTGATCGTACTGCTTTGCTTTCTGGTGTACCAATTGATGCAGTCTAAAAAAGCAAAAGACGATGCCGAAAAAAGCTTTTATGCGCTTGAGATGAAAGTCAACGATCTGCAGTTGGAAACATTGGAATCTAAACTGAATCCGCATCTTTTTAAGAACATCCTGAATTCGATTCAGTCTCATGCGTATCAGACTTATTTTGCTCTGGATAAACTGGCGAATGTACTGGATTATATTTTATACGAAAGCAAAAAGAAATTTGTCACTGCAAAAGAAGAAATTGATTTTGCACTGAATTTAATCGAAATCAATAAAATTAAAATCAGCCCGCTTTTTGAGTTGAACATAAAAACCAACATCAATAAAGAGGATAAACTATACGATCAACCTTTGCTGGCGCCCTTAATTTCTATCGATTTAATCGAAAATGCTTTTAAACATGCTGATCTTCAAAGTTCCGATGCTTTTATTTCGGTAGTTTTTGAGTTTAAGGACAATGCTTTTTTTATGACAGTTTCGAACAAAATCTCTAATAAAAAGGTGTTGAAGAAAGAACGAAGCGGTTTAGGAAATACAACTTTGGAACACCGTTTACGCATTATTTATAAGAATAACTTCAAGCTCGAAAGGTTTGTAGAAAACGATATTTACACTGCCCATCTAAAAATAGATTTACTTGGATACAAAACTGAAATGCTTGCTGCTGGACGATGAATTGCCGGGATTGACGTACCTAAAAATGCTTTGCGAACAAATTCGTGAAGTAGAAATAGTAAAGACGTTTAATAATCCGGAGAAACTCCTTGCTGAAATTCCAAATCTGGATTTTGATTTATTGATTTCAGATATCGAAATGCCCGGAGTAGACGGTTTACATCTGGCAGGAATGTTACAGGATAAATTAGTGATTTTTTGCTCTGCCCACAAAGAGTATGCGGCTGATGCTTTTAATATTGATGCCGTAGATTACATTACAAAACCAGTAAAAATGGAGCGGCTTCAAAAAGCAATCTCAAAAGCTTTTAAGCGATTTCATAAACCGGATGCTGCTAAGAAATTCATACAGCTAAATACAGACAAAGGAAAAACCTTGTTGTATTTTAATCAGATTGAGTATGTCAAAACCGCAGCAAGTGACAGCCGCGACAAGACCGTCTTGCTTTCTGACGGCAGTTTTCTGAATTTAAAAAACGTAAAATTTGATATACTTCTAAAGGAATTGCCTGAAGCTGATTTTTGCCGAATCAATAAAAAAGAAATCATAGCGGTAAAAGCAATTAAGTTTTTTAACCACAACGAAATTGTTTTGCATCATTTAGAAAAAAATGACAAAATCAGTACCTTAATTCTAAGCGGGACCTATCGTTCCGAATTTTTGAAGAAGGTCAAAATCTAACTTATTACAAAGTTTTCCGGACTTGTTACATAGATTGAAAATTAGCTGTAAATTTACTTTTTCACTAAAATTTCAGTGCTGATATTTACCCCATAATTTAAAATACGGGTTATGAATAATATTAAAAATTCTTTATTCTACGTTACTGTTATTGGTGGTTTTACTGCACTTATATATTGGGTAATCTCAAAAGGCGCTTCGCTGGAATTTGGCCGTGGAATAGTTCAGAAAAAAACAGAAGGTAATCATTGGAATGACTTTCTTCATTCTATGGTTGAAAATTTGCAGCATCCTTTGGCCATTTTGCTAGCCCAGATTGTTGCTATTATTTTAGTAGCGCGTTTATTCGGCTGGATTTTTAGAAAAATCGGCCAGCCTTCCGTAATCGGCGAAATGATTGCCGGAATCGTTTTAGGGCCTTCTTTGGTCGGAATGTATTTTCCTGAATTTTCAGCCGCTTTATTTCCGACAGCATCTTTAGGGAACCTGCAATTTTTAAGTCAGATTGGGTTAATTCTTTTTATGTTCGTTATTGGAATGGAACTGGATTTAAAAGTCCTTAAAAATAAAGCGCACGAATCGGTGGTTATTAGTCATGCCAGTATTGTCATTCCGTTTGCCCTGGGATTATCTTTAGCGTATTTCATTTACGGTACTTTTGCACCTGAAGGCGTAGAATTTGCCTCATTTGGTTTGTTCATGGGAATTGCGATGAGTATAACTGCTTTTCCGGTTTTGGCAAGAATTGTTCAGGAACGCGGTATGCAAAAAACAAAACTGGGTACTATTGCCATAACTTGTGCGGCCGCAGATGATATTACAGCATGGTGTATTCTTGCCGTTGTAATTGCACTAGTAAAAGCAGGATCGTTTACAAGTGCTTTGTATGTTATAGGACTAGCTATTTTATATGTAATTATCATGCTTAAGGTAGTGCGTCCATTCCTGAAAAGAGTAGGGGATTTGAATTCGACCCGCGAAAGTTTGAACAAACCCGTAGTGGCAATCTTTTTTATAACACTTTTGTTGTCTTCCTACGCTTCAGAACTAATTGGAATTCACGCTTTGTTTGGTGCGTTTTTAGCGGGTGCTATTATGCCTGAAAACAATAGATTCAGAAATATTTTTATAGAGAAGGTAGAAGATATTTCTATTATCGTTTTGTTACCTTTATTCTTTGTATTTACTGGTTTGCGTACACAAATTGGCTTGTTGAACGACCCTTATTTATGGAAAGTGACAGCGGTAATTATTGCGGTTGCGGTTGTTGGGAAATTCTTTGGAAGTGCTTTGGCAGCAAAATTCGTAGGACAAAACTGGAAAGACAGTTTAGCCATCGGGGCCTTGATGAATACTCGCGGATTGATGGAATTGGTGGTTTTAAATATTGGATATGATTTAGGAGTGCTTTCGACAGAAATTTTCACGATGATGGTTATCATGGCCCTGGTAACCACTTTTATGACGGGTCCGGCACTTGATTTTATAGGCTATATTTTTAAGGATAAAATAACCGCTATTCCGCAGGAAATTAGCAATAAAAGTAAGTATAAAATTCTGCTTTCATTTGGAACTCCTGAAAAGGGAAAAAAATTATTAAAGCTTGCCAATAGTTTAGTTAAAAAGCAACCTGATAATTCGATTGTTACGGCGATGCATTTGTCATTAAGTACAGAGATGCATTCGTTTGATGTAAAAGATCAGGAACGAAAAATGCTGGTTCCGGTAATAGAAGAATCCGAACGTCTGAATCAGAATATGATAAGTGTCTTTAAAGTGACCAATGACATTGATACAGATATTATCGATACAGCCAATCAGGGAGAATACGATCTGTTATTGGTTGGTTTAGGGCAATCTATTTTTGACGGAACTTTGCTGGGGAAAATACTTGGTTTTACTACCCGGATTGTGAATCCTGATCGTTTAATTGATAAGTTTACAGGAAAAGAAGGGTTGTTCGAAAATTCTCCCTTTGATGAAAGAACACGTCAAATTATTGCAAAAAGCAAAATGCCGGTCGGGATTTTTATTGATAAGGATTTGGAAGAAGTCAATCAGATTTTCATGCCTGTTTTTAGTGAGCAAGATGCTTTTTTGATTGAATATGCTAAGAAGTTAATCAATAATAACGGATCGCAAATTACGGTTTTAGATGCCAGCGGAGAAGTAAAAAGTACCCGTGATATTCAGGAAAGTATTCGTTCAATAGAACAAATTGCCCCAAATCATATTATGATTATGAATGACAGAACGATTAAAAAAGAGTTTTTGGAAAGTCAGAACATGATGATTATTAGTCTTGACAGCTGGAAAAAGCTAATTGAATCACAAAGTATCTGGCTGAACAATACGCCTTCGGTTTTGATTTTGAAACCATAGATTTTGTTTTGTGCATTTTATTTTACCACGCTTTATTGTCATTCCCGAGGAGCGAGGAATCTCCGTAAGTAACTCTATTCAGAGAATCGCCAATCTTTGTCGAGCCTCTAATGGAGATTCCTCGTTCCTCGGAATTGACAAAGCGGACTTTAGATTTGGGATTTATTTTTGGAATTTAATTCTTATGAAACCTAAATCCTTAGCCCTGATGGGAGAGGCATCCTTTTGTGCCGGGGTTCGGCATAAAAGATATAGCGGACAGCAGGAAACAGCTTATGGAAATTATGATGATACTAGAATAGATGAGGTTTTTATAATCCCAAATCAAGAACATAGGAAATTTTAACAGCAATATTGTCTTCTACTTTCAAAAGTTGATTAGGACCATATCTGTAAAATCCGCCTAGACCTAATCCTTTATAAATTTTGTTGAGTTCTATTCCGGATTCAAAATAACCTTTGTCTAATGTTTTGTACAACGGACCCGCATGTTGTTCCGGATTTTTCATATTTCCCCACGCCATTCGGGTAACCAACACTAACGAAGGACGGACTTTTTTGAAAAGTGTAATGCGGTCAAAACCATGTTTGATCTGGAACATGGCATATTGACTGGAGAAAAATTCGTTAAAATACATGGTTTCAAAGCTGTTTCTTCCCGAAAATGTGATACGTTGTGTGACCGTTTCTTTGGTAAGGTTATTGGGGCCGGTATTGTATAAATGGGTGAGCGGAATGTCTCCCATTGCAAGCCCTCCCTGTAAAAGCAAACTGGTTTTTTGACGGTTCAGGTATTTTTGTTCATACTCTGCCTTAAAATCTATTTTGCCAAATGAAAAATCATTGTCTAAAACATTGGGTAATGTTTGCGTGTATTGAAAAGTAAATCTTGGGAATTGCTTATCTGATTCGATTCTGCCGGTTGGTGTCTGCATGAAATTACTGAAGGGTGACCATACAAGCGAAATCATTGCCGTAGTCATAACATAGCTGGAATATAATTTTCCGTTCAGGTTAAAAATATAATCAAATTTTGGTTCGATGTGATTTCTTGAAAGTTCTAAAACCGCTTCGGTTTTGGGAATGATCCGGGTCTGAATATTGCCTCTCCAGCCTGAGTATTCATAAAAAGTACTAATGTTGATTGGGCGTGGATCATAAATTTTAAAAACACGTTTATCGACTGCAAAAACAGTACTGGCAATTTCCCTGACATCATCGGTGTAATAAAGATTCATCCAGGTATTCGTGTTTTTGTCAACTAAAACTCCTCCACCCGTACTGTATTTAAAAACACCATCTTTGGTTCCGTAGGCTGTGTAGGCTTCAAGACGAAAATTTTTAGCGAAGCGATCGTTTGTAATGCCGCCAAGACCGAGCCTGAAACCTTCATAATTATTAAAACTGATGATTTTTTTTAGATCAAGGTCAACCGGTCCAATCGGATAAAAACCGTTGATGATTTTCCGCCCAATTCCTAAGCGTCTTTCTACCCTTTTTTTGACAGAAAGACTGTCAAGAGTCAGATACGTTTTTTGGCTTCTTGGATCCAGATCCTGTTTTCGGTATATTTTCCAAAAATCATCCGTTTGTTTGCTGGCTTCTTCTTTAATTTCAATGTAGTGTGCGGGATTTTTTATTTCCGGATTTGTATTGTATTGGATGTCAAAATTGTTGCTTTCAGACAGTAGATAAGTAAAATCAGACGCTACTTTTTTTCTTGGGTGATAATTTTCTTCGGCATCAGCATCAAAAAGAATAGTTCCGCTAAGGATTTTAATATCCTCGTCATTTTTTCCTTTTACAATTTTGAAAGTGGTATTGCTCTGAAACCAGATTTTTTCTTCAGGAACGTAAGTAAACTCATGGATTCCGCTAATGTCCAGAACCCCTTTTATTCGCATTACAGCTTTGGCGACAGCAAAACTTTCCTGATCGATATAAAGAACACCTTCTAAACCGGATGCTTTCCTTTTTTGTTTGTTTTTAAAGTAAATCATGTAGGCGTTGCGGCCTTTTATGTTTACAGTATCCAATATTTTGTAATTGTAATCTTTTGATGCATTGTTGGAAATTGGACTTTCATATTTGGTTTCCAATAACTCATATTTTGGGTCGTAAATAGAAATGGACTGCAGGTTGAAAGCAATTATTTCGTAAACCGGCTGCTTAAAACCAGCCATTTTTGTACCCAGGATTGTTTCTTTGAGTTTATTGTTTTCAAACTGGTATTGAGATACTTTTTCAGTCTGGAACAAATGCTGTTTGCTAATTATTTCCTTGAACTTATAATCGGAAGAATCAATATTGATTTTCTTTTTGTTCAGATCTTTATAAACGGCTAAGGAATCTATTCTTCCGTCAATAGAGTCGGGGTTTGCGGTAACTGTAAGTTTGTTATAGGTTTTGTATTCAAAACTACTCAGTTTTTTTTGCGGATTATTATTGTTTTTATTGGCAATTACCTTTCGTAAAATTGCTAAGGCAGGATTTTCATTTGAAATAATAACTTCTTGTAAATCATCTGTCTTTTGAAAGAGTGTAACCGAATAGAATTTTTTGTCACTGCTTACATTGATAGTTTTGGTTTTAAATCCGACATAAGAAACCGTAAACGAAATTATTGCTGATTTTGATGAGAGCATGAATTTTCCGTCAACATCTGTTACGGTACTGGTGTTATCTGGAGTTGTGATTGTGGCAAACGGGAGAGGTTTGTTATTGGAATCGTTTACAATTCCGTTTATTTGAAATTGCGCTTGTAGGGTAAGCGTAAAAAACAACATCAAAAAACAAAATAGCTTCATACTGAGTAATATAGTTTCTAAACGGAAAGAATATGATTTTGGTATGGCAAAAATAACAATAAAAAAATCCGTCCAGTACAATTTAACTAAACGGATTTTTATTTTATTGCGAATAAAGTTATACTTTCATGATTTCGGCTTCCTTAGCAGCCAATAATTCATCAATTTTTTTAATATAGGCATTCGTTAAGTTCTGGACTTCTTCTTCTGCAGATTTGCAAAGATCCTCAGAAGTTCCTTCTTTTTCCAGTTTTTTAATATCCGTATTGGCATCTTTACGCGAATTGCGAATGCCAATTTTAGCATCTTCAGCTTCGGATTTTGCCTGTTTTGCCAAATCCCTTCGGCGCTCTTCGGTCAAAGGCGGAACGCTGATAATAATTACATCACCATTATTCATCGGATTAAAACCAATATTGGCAATCATAATTGCTTTTTCAATGGTTTGGAGCATGTTTTTTTCAAACGGCTGCAAGGTGATTGTTCGAGCATCAGGAACACTTATTTTTGACACTTGTGAAAGCGGTGTGGCTGACCCGTAATAATCTACAAAAACACTTCCCAACATGGCTGGTGATGCTTTTCCGGCACGAATATTTAAAAATTCTTTCTCTAAATGTGCAATCGAACCATTCATTGATTCTTCAGTACTTTCTAATATAAAATCTATTTCTTCACTCATTTTTTTAGATTTTTAGATTTTTAGATGATTAAGTTTATAGCTTCTAAAAAACATGACCATCTAATTATACTAACTAATATGATTTTTATTTTTTTAATATTAAAGGATTATCAAAATTTAGACATCCCTGATAATTTAAATTCTTAACTCCTGCAATCTATACGTTTACTACAGTTCCAATGTTTTCGCCTTCACAAATTTTCAATAAGTTCCCAATTTTGTTCATATCAAAAACAACGATTGGTAATTTGTTTTCCTGGCTTAATGTAAAAGCAGTTGTGTCCATTACATTTAATCCTTTTTTCAAAACATCATCAAACGAAATCATATCAAATTTTACTGCGGATGCATTTTTTTCGGGGTCAGAATCGTAAACTCCATCTACGCGTGTTCCTTTTAAAATAACATCTGCATTAATCTCTATTCCTCTTAAAACAGCTGCTGTATCAGTTGTAAAATAAGGGTTACCGGTTCCAGCACCAAAAATTACAATTCGTCCTTTTTCAAGGTGGCGGTCAGCTCTTCTTTTGATATAGGGTTCTGCAATAGATTCCATTTTAAGGGCAGTCTGCAAACGCGTTTTCATTCCTTTGTCTTCCAGAGCCCCCTGCAAGGCCATTCCGTTTATAACAGTCGCCAGCATACCCATATAATCGCCTTGTACTCTATCCATACCGGCACTTGCTCCCGCAACTCCTCTAAAAATATTTCCTCCTCCAATAACAATAGCAATTTCTACTCCTTTACTGTGAATTTGTTTAATTTCTTCAGCATATTCGGCTAATCTTTTAGGGTCAATTCCGTATTGTAAGTCACCCATCAAGGCTTCGCCACTTAGCTTTAGAAGAATTCTTTTATATTTCATGTTTGTTGCGTTTGTTTGTGCAAATATAGACATATTCTGATTTTTTAAAATAGGGTTTTAAAAAATTAATCTTTCTTTTTGCGTTTAATTGTAAAGTTTCCTGATATTATTTTTTTGAATGTGATATTTATCAGTCTCTTCTTTTTTAAAATTTGTAGATTTATAGAATTCAAAACAAACTAGTATGAAAAGTATTGTAGCTAAAGCCTTATTCAATAGTTATTCTTATGTTGAATATAGAAAATTAATTACCGATTTATTATCTGAAGGAAAATCAACCGGACATCAACAATCTGAGAGTCTGACGAACTATTCCAAACTAAATGAAGCCCGAATGAACAGGCTTGAAAAAACAATTTTTATTTCAGAAGATGTCATTTCAAAACTACAAAATTTAGACAATCATTATATCTGGATGGTTATCTCTGAAGGGTGGTGTGGTGATGCGGCACAAATTCTTCCCATTATAAATAAAATGGCTTTTGCATCTGATAAAAAAGTGGATCTGCGAATCGTACTGCGTGATGAAAATGAAGAATTAATGAATCAATACCTGACCAACGGCGGAAGAGCAATACCGAAAATAATTGTAATCTGTAAAGAAGCCGGTATCGTACGTACCGATTGGGGGCCAAGACCAAAAGGAGCTTCTGAACTCATCACTGCTTACAAAAAAGAATTTGGTGTGATTGATGATAAAATAAAAACCGATTTGCAATTGTGGTATTTGGCTGATAAAGGGATTTCAGTGCAAAACGAACTCATGCAGATCATGGATGATATTAAATATAATAGATTGTGATTAAATACTAAATCTTAAAAATTTGTTAATTAACTGATATTAAATGTGTTAAATTTAAAAATGTAGTAAAAGTATTGTGTTTTTTTGTAACTTGTGCGTAATAAAGCCCGCTTCTATTATTTATGATTTACTCTATTGGTGTTTATTTAATGTTTAATTATTAAAATGCACTATTATGAAAAAATTATTCGAAAGATTTTATGATTTTTTTTCGAGAGAATTGTTTGGAGGAAAAAATGTACCTCATTATTAATTCACAAGTATGAATTATACTTTACTACGATTGCAAGCACATTACAAAAGACATAGTGATGTGCTTTTTTTATTCTGCTTTTAGCTAATAAAAAGCAATTTTGATTTATATGGAATAAAACAATAATTCGAATGGATTATTATTTTTAAAAACTAATTAAGGAAACCCCAAAACTTAAACTGCCTACGGTTTTATAATCGTGCAAAGGAAAACCGTAGTCCGTTACTTCGATAAATAAAGTGGTATCGTCTGCTGTTAGACCCAGCCTTGCTTTTTTGTATTCGCCATTCAAATTACCACGACCTATTGCAAATCCTTTTCCGTAGCCTAATTGCATAGTGATTCGGGTGCCTTCAGCAATCTTCGGACTTAATCCAAAATTTATATACACAGGAACGGCAACCAGTTTGTCATTCCATTTCCAATCAAGGCCACTATGAATTCCTAAAGTGAGCCATTGTTTGTAATGTACTCCATAACCTAAACTGGATCCGATTGCGTTAGGAATTAAAAAAGGCTTTTTTTCTCCTGCATAAGCCTCAGGTTCTTCCCGGTCAGGATTCCCTGTTATTGAAATCGCAATATCAAACTGGATATAAGTGAATTTTCTTTCCTGAGCATGAATTACAGAATTCGTCAAAAGAAATGATAAAATAATAAGTAAGTAGTATTTCATAATTTCCGGTTCCTGTAAAACATTATTTATTGTAGGTTTTCTTCAAACAAAGTAACATCAATTGCATCCTTTACATCGTAATCGCCAATCTTGGTTCTGCGCAAAGCGGTCAAATGCGATCCGGAATTCATGGCTTTTCCAAAATCATAAGCTAACGAACGAATGTAAGTCCCTTTGCTACAGACAACCCTGAAATCAATTTCCGGCAAAGCGATTCTCGTAATTTCAAATTCATTAATCGTAGTTTTTCTACTGGCAATTTCGATTGTTTCTCCAGCACGGGCATGTTCGTATAAGCGTACACCATCCTTTTTTATAGCTGAAAAAATAGGCGGCTTTTGATCGATTTCGCCTAAAAACTGTTTTACGGTTTCATGAATCAAAGTTTCGTGAATATGTTCAGTTGGAAAGACGGCATCGATTTCTGTTTCCAGATCATACGATGGAGTAGTGGCTCCGATATAAAAGGTCCCGGTATATTCTTTAGCCTGTCCCTGAAGTTCAGAAATTCGTTTGGTGAATTTTCCGGTACAGATTAATAATAATCCGGACGCCAAAGGGTCTAATGTTCCGGCGTGACCAATTTTGAATTTTTTGGGAAGCCCAACTTTATTGATTAAAAGGTATTTTAATTTATTGACTGCCTGAAACGAACTCCATTTTAAAGGTTTGTCTATAAGTAAAACCTGTCCGTCTAAATATTCTTCACTAGTCATTATAGTATAGTAAGCGGGTGAATGAAAAAGTGAATCACCAATAAAAGGATTCCGGCGATTATGCGATAATAACCAAAAATTTTAAAACCGTTTTTCGTTAAGAATCCGATGAAAGTTTTAATAGCCAATAGTGCTACAATAAAGGCCACAACATTTCCGATAATTAATAAATTAGTTTGATCATGCGATAATTCAAATCCTGCTTTATAATAATCGTAACATTTTTTTACCGTTGCGCCTAACATGGTTGGAACTGCAAGAAAAAATGAAAATTCAGCAGCTGTCGTTCTGGATAGTTTTTGAGACATTCCCCCCACGATACTGGCACCACTTCTGGAAACTCCGGGAATCATAGCCAAACATTGAAATAATCCAATTTTAAAAGCTTGTAAATAAGTGATTTCCTGAGAAGTTTCTGCTATATTGGGATTATTGAACCATTCGTCAACTTTTAATAAAATTAATCCTCCAATTAATAAAGAAACCGCAACGGTAACCGGATTTTCAAGTAAGCCATCAATAAAATCACTTAATAATAATCCTAAAACTACAGCCGGAATAAAAGCAACTAAAAGTTTAAAATAAAAATCAAGGGTTTGAAAAAAGCGTTTGAAATATAAAACCACAACTGACAGTATAGCACCAAGCTGAATAACAATCGTAAAAAGTTTGGTAAAATCTTCTTGTGCAATCCCAAAAAAAGAAGAGGCAATAATCATGTGACCAGTTGAGGATACAGGTAAGAATTCTGTAATTCCTTCAATAATGGCAAGAACAATAGCTTGTAATGTGTTCATTAAAATTAGATTTTCAGATCATTAGATTTGGACTTCTTAGAAATATTTTGCCTAAAATCTAAGATCGCTTAGGTTCTAAGTAAAGTCTATTTAGATTTTTTGAAGATAGAATAAATCGTGATTCCAAAACCAATTAAAACGGTTGTGGGAGCCAGTCTGATACGTCTAAAATTAAAAACTTCTTCGTTAAAAACATTCGGGTCATCACTTCCTCCACCAGACATTAAAATAAATCCTAGTGCAATAACAGCAATTCCAATCAATAAGATTTTGTAATTAATGCCTTCAAAAAGAAATTCCTGTTTTTGTTCTTCGTTATTATTTTTCATTGCTAATAATTGTGTTGTTTGTGAAAACGTATTAATACAGATCGTCAGTTCTTAAATTCAGGAAGCGTTGTGTGGCAAAGTGCGTGCTTAACCAGGTAATTAAAACACCAAGTCCAAAAACAGCCAGTAAAACCAATCCGATTAAAGCTTTGTCTTCCATAATTCCTAATCCGGGGAAATTGTTTTCTACATAAAGCAAAAGAGCAATTAAGGCAATAATTGCCAATCCGGCTCCCAGCATTCCTAATTTTACGCTGCGCATTACAAAAGGTTTACGTATAAAGGCTTTTGTCGCACCCACCATTTGCATGGTTTTGATAATAAATCTGTTGGAATGTATTGATAAACGTAATGAACTGTTGATTAATAAAACCGCAATTACTGCAAGAAAACCACTGATGATCAAAATCCACATACTCACTTTTTTGATGTTGTCATTCACTAAATTGACCAATTGTTTGTCATAGACAATATCTTCAATCATGGTGTTTTTACGCAGCTTACTTTCAATTTTAAGTATGCTGTCTCTCTCCACATAATCAGCTTTTAAATGAATATCATATGAATTCAATAATGGGTTTTCTCCTAAAAAGGTCAGGAAATCTTCTCCAATAATATCCGTATGCTCTTTTGCCGCCTTTTCTTTGGTAACATAAACATATGATCTTGCAAACGGAGCTTTTTTCAATTCGGTATCAAATGCTTTGGTAACACTATCTGTAGCTTCGTTTTTAAAGAAAACCGTCATGGCGATTTTTTCTTTGAAATCATTGGCCAGTTTTTTAGAATTGATAATGAATAATCCCAGTACTCCCAAAAGGAACAATACCAGAAATACACTTAATACAACCGAAAAATAAGAGGAAATTAACCTGCGTTTTTGAAATTTATCGAAGTTAGAACTCATAGTTTGCTTTAATTTGTGGTAAAAATAATAAACAATTTCTTTATTTGAAGTTAATAACGGTCAAACTTTTAACTTTCGTACAATAAATGTAAATTTGCGGACTTAAAACTTAGAAACTTAGTTACTCATTCGCTTAGCAACTCAAAAACAGGAATGACTTGAGTTAAGCCAAAGCATGACACTATCAAAATAAAAATTAAAACAGGGAATGAAATACAATCCAAACGAAATAGACGCTAAATGGCAAAAATACTGGGCTGAAAACCAAACTTTTGCTGCCAAAAACAATTCTGAAAAACCGAAGCATTATGTTTTAGACATGTTTCCTTATCCATCTGGAGCGGGATTACACGTTGGGCATCCGCTGGGTTATATTGCTTCAGATGTTTATTCCCGTTTCAAAAGACATCAGGGATTTAATGTTTTGCATCCAATGGGTTATGACAGTTTTGGATTGCCGGCAGAGCAATATGCCATCCAGACAGGACAACGTCCGGAAGACACAACACGCGTAAATATTGACGGTGGAGTTGATAAGGAAGGAAAAGAAATTGCGGGTTACCGTAAACAATTGGATAAAATTGGGTTTTCTTTTGACTGGAGCCGTGAAGTTCGTACGTCAAATCCGGATTATTACAAACATACCCAGTGGATTTTTATTCAGCTGTTCAATTCGTGGTACAATAAACTTTCAGACAAGGCAGAAGATATTGCGGATTTGGTTACCATTTTTGAAAATGATGGAAACGCCAATGTAAATGCAGTTTCTGATGATAACATTATTTCTTTTTCATCAGAGGAATGGAATGCCTTTTCAGCTGATGAACAGGAAAAAATCCTTTTACAATACCGATTAACCTATCTGGCAGAAACCGAAGTGAACTGGTGTCCCGGTTTAGGAACTGTTTTGGCAAATGACGAAATCGTAAACGGCGTTTCAGAGCGTGGAGGTTACCCTGTCATCAGAAAAAAAATGACACAATGGAGTATGCGAATTTCTGCTTATGCCGAACGTTTGCTTCAGGGTTTAAATGATATCGACTGGAGTGAGTCTATAAAAGAATCTCAAAGAAACTGGATCGGAAAATCTGTAGGCGCGATGGTTTCGTTTGCTGTAAAACCTCACCCCCAGCCCCTCTCCAGTGGAGAGGGGAGCCAAGCTGTTGCCAAAGGATATATGACAGCTAATGCTTCTATTGCTTCGCAACTGGTTGGGAATGCCAGGGAAAACCGCAAAAATCCAACTGAGGCTGAGGATATGCTTTGGCAGGAAGTTCGGAATTCGAACTTAGGGTTTAAAATTAGAAGACAACATTATATTGGTAATTTTATTGTTGATTTTGTTTGTCTGGAAAAAAAGTTAATTATCGAACTTGACGGAGGATACCACAATACAAATGAACAAATTGAATTAGATGAACTGCGAACTTTAGAGTTAGAGCAAAAACATCTTTTTAAATTTATTAGATTCAATAACGAAGAAGTTTTAAATAATATTAAAGAAGTTTTATCGAAGATAAAAGAAGAATTAAGCACGCGAAATTCTTTTAAAGATAAAGAGCAGCAAACTCCCCTCTCCACTGGAGAGGGGCAGGGGGTGAGGTTTATAGACGTCTTCACAACCCGCCCCGACACCATCTTCGGAGTAACCTTTATGACCTTAGCGCCGGAACACGATTTGGTTGCAAAAATTACAACTCCGGAACAAAAAGCAACTGTTGAAGCGTATATCGAAAAAACAGCAAAACGTTCAGAGCGTGAGCGTATGGCCGATGTAAAAACGATTTCTGGAGTATTTACCGGAGCGTATGCAGAACATCCTTTTACGAAAGAACCCATTCCGGTTTGGATTGGGGATTATGTTTTGGCAGCTTACGGAACGGGTGCTGTAATGGCAGTTCCTTGCGGAGACGAAAGAGATTACGCTTTTGCTAATTTCTTTAAAGGCCAGAACGGAATGCCGGAAATCAAAAATATCTTCGCCAATGTTGATATTTCTGAGGCAGCTTACGGTTCGAAAGACAATGTGGAGATTGCCAATTCTGATTTCCTAAACGGATTAAATTATAAAGACGCTGCGCAAAAAGCGATTGCCAAATTAGAAATAATTGAGCAGGGAACCGGAAAAACCAATTACCGTTTGCGAGATGCCGTATTTTCACGTCAGCGTTATTGGGGAGAACCTTTCCCGGTATATTATGTAAACGGTTTGCCAAAAATGATCGATGCACAGCATTTGCCAATTATTTTACCGGAAGTTGAGAAATATTTACCAACCGAAGACGGTCAGCCACCTTTAGGAAATGCAGCAGTTTGGGCGTGGGACACGGTAAACAATAAAGTGGTTTCGAACGAACTACTCTCCCCTCATTCGGAGGGGTCGGGGGAGGTTACTATTTTTCCTTTAGAATTAAATACCATGCCAGGTTGGGCAGGAAGTTCCTGGTATTGGATGCGTTATATGGATGCACATAACGAAGACAAATTTGCCAGTAAAGAAGCTTTGGCGTATTGGGAAAGTGTAGATTTATACATTGGCGGAAGCGAGCACGCAACCGGACACTTATTGTATTCCCGTTTTTGGAATAAATTCTTAAAAGACAAAGGTTTTGCCCCAACCGAAGAACCATTCAAAAAACTGATTAATCAGGGAATGATTTTGGGGACTAGTGCTTTTGTTTATAGAGTAGTTGCTGCAACTATTGATAATCAAGATTTTTTAAAAACCACAAATATTTTTGTTTCTAAATCTGTTCGAAATAAAATTGTTTCTGAATCAAAATTTTCTGAAAATTTTCTTGTTGATTTAGTTAAAGAAAATTTGAAGAGTAAATTAAATGAGGAACAAATTAATAAAATTGTTGGTGTTGTATTTAATGATATTCATGTAGATGTTTCAATGGTTAATTCTTCTGATGAATTAGATGTTCAAAAATTCAAAGCTTGGAGAGAAGATTACGCCAATGCAGAATTTATCACTGAAGAAAACGGAAAATACATCGTTGGTCGCGAAGTAGAAAAAATGTCAAAATCAAAATACAATGTAGTAACTCCGGATGATATTTGTAACGAATATGGTGCTGATACATTACGCTTATACGAAATGTTTTTAGGTCCGTTAGAACAGGCAAAACCTTGGAATACCGCCGGAATTTCCGGAGTTTTTGGTTTCCTTAAAAAATTATGGAGACTCTATCATTCAGGCCCAGATGACTCGTTTTACGTTTCGGACTCCCCTCCTTCGGAGGGGTCTGGGGAGGTTTTAAAATCATTACACAAAACAATCAAAAAAGTAGCGGATGATATTGAGAATTTCTCTTTCAATACTTCGGTTTCTCAGTTTATGATTTGTGTAAATGAATTGTCAACTCAAAATTGTCATTCACGTGCGATTTTAGAACCTTTGGCAATCGTGATTTCGCCTTATGCACCGCATATTGCTGAGGAATTATGGAGTTTGTTAGGACATACAAGTTCTATTTCGACAGTTGCTTTCCCGGTTTTTGAAGAAAAACATTTGGTTGAATCTGAAAAAGAATATCCGGTTTCTTTCAACGGAAAAATGCGTTTTACCATCAAATTGCCTTTGGATTTAACCAAAGAACAAATTGAAGAAATCGTCATGAAAGACGAAAGGACGCAAAAACAATTAGAAGGAAAAACTCCAAATAAAGTGATTATTGTTCCGGGAAAGATAATTAACCTTGTCGGATAATTAATTTTAAATTCCAATATCTTATAAATTCCAAATTCCAACTTTTGTTGGGGTTTGGGATTTTCTGTTTTTATAATAATCTCATTTTATGTCTTTGCGAGGAACGAAGCAATCTTATTTAGTATGTTTTTTAAGCTTGTTAGTGTGATTGCTTCGTTCCTCATAATAATAAAATCGTAAATAAAAACTTACTATTTCGCGTATATTCGAGAAAAAAATCAAGCACTCTGCAGTTGAAACGCGACTCTAATATTGGAATTTGGAATTTTTTATTGAAATTTTAATTTCCGCTGTAACATTTTAATAGTTCTCGTATCCAAAGGGCGGATCCGATTAAATAACAATTTAAAACTATTAAAAATGAAAAAGAATATTTTAATTAGCACCCTTTTGTTTTCAGTATTATGTTTAAATGTTTTTGCACAAACAAAATCGTATCCGTTTGAGGTTGTCAAAACCGGAAAAGGGAAACAAGCAATTATTTTTATTCCCGGATTTGCGTCTTCAGGTGAGGTGTGGAATGAAACCAAAACTAACTTTGAAAAAGATTTTACCTGCTATACGCTTACCATGGCAGGATTTGCAGGAGTACAACCACAAGGAGTTATAACATTTGAAAATTGGAAAACAGAAATTGCCCATTACATCAAAGCAAACAAAATTGAAAAACCGATTATCATAGGTCATAGCATGGGAGGCGGACTGGCTCTTGCCATTGCTGCTGATTATCCGGAACTGATTTCGAAAATTGTGGTTGTAGATGCATTGCCAAGTTTGGCAGCGCTGATGGATCCTTCTTTCAAATCAAAAGAAAATAATGACTGTTCGCCTATGATCACTCAAATGGCAGGAATGTCTGACAGTCAGTTTTATGATATGCAGAAAATGGGTATTCCAAGATTGGTTGAAAATACTTCAAAACAAGATTTGATTATTAGTTGGAGTGTGAAATCAGACCGAAAAACCTTTGCCGAAATGTATTGCGATTTTTCGAATACCGATTTAAGAAATAAAATAAGTACTATAAAATGTCCAGCATTAATATTGCTTGAATCGTATTTCGTAAATTTAAAACCTGCTATCGAAGAACAATATAAAAATCTGAAAACCGCCAATCTTCAATATGCCGACAAAGGACTGCATTTTATTATGTACGATGATACAGAATGGTATTTACAGCAATTAAACAACTTTATAAAATCGAAATAATGGAGTTTGAAGATATCTACAAAACGTACTGGGACAGGATATTCAGGCTTTGTATGGGTTTTGTGAACGATTACGATATTGCGCAGGATCTCGCTCAGGAAACTTTTATAATCGTCTGGCAGAAGCTGGAAACTTTTAGAAACGATTCGGGAATAGGAACCTGGATTTTCAGGATTGCTTCTAACAATTGCTTAAGGCAGATTGAAAAAGAAAAACGTTTTCCGAAATCGGATTTACCGATACATCTGAGCGAAGAAAAACAAACTTCGATTGAACCGCAGATTCAGTTTCTGTATAAATGTATTGCAGAGTTGCCTGAAACAGAACGTATCATTATTTCACTGGAACTGGAAGATCTGAAACAGGCAGAAATCGCTAAAATCGTCGGGCTGTCTGAAGCCAACGTGCGAGTGAAAATTCACAGGATAAAAGAAAAACTGACTCAAAAATTTAAAGAAAATGGAAAATAATATAGATTTTAAAGATTTGTGGAAAAAACAAAGCGTAAGTCAGTCCGATATAGAGGATTTGACAGCAAGGCTAAAACAATTTAAAAAAGCAGGTGTACGTTCTTTATGGAAAACAAATATTTTGCTTTTTGCTACAAGTGCTTTTATTCTTTTTGTCTGGTATCATTATCAGCCACAGTTTATTTCGTCTAAAATAGGAATCGTTCTGATGATTCTTGCAATGTTAATTTATGTAGTGGTTTATAATGGCTTATTGAAAATTTATAAGGATATTGATACAAGTCAAACCAATCAGGAATACCTGCAAAAATTGATTTTAATTAAAAGAAAACAGCAATTTATGCAGTCTACCCTATTAAGCTGGTATTTTGTTATGCTTCTTTCCGGAATATGTTTGTATATGTATGAATACGCTTCAAGAATGACTCTTTTTTATGCGTTGATTACCTATGGTGTAACATTGCTTTGGATTGCTTTTAATTGGTTTTATTTACGTCCGAAACAAATTAAGAAGCAAGAAGATAAAATAAATAATCTTATTGGAAAATTTGAGGATGTCAACAAACAACTGAATTCAGATTTATAATATTAAAAACATATATTTTTAAAATTCCAAATTCCAATTTATATGGGTTTGGAATTTTTTAATTGATCTCATAGGTTTAAAATATGAGTTTTGGGCTATTTCATAATTAAAGTCTAAAATTCAATGTCGTTTTGGCATTTTACAAAAATGGTTCGTAAATTGTTGGTTGTTTTGGATAGTAAATAATTAAATTAAAATATAAATATGGGAAGTGGATATTTAATACTTGCCGGAGCAATTATGTTGCTCAGCTGGTTAATAAGTTCAAGATTAAAAAGTAAGTTCGAACTATACTCAAAATTGCAATTGCAAAACGGAATGAGCGGAAGGGAAATTGCAGAAAAAATGCTGGCTGATAATGGAATTCGTGACGTTCGCGTAATCTCGACTCCGGGACAATTGACGGATCATTATAACCCGGCGGATAAAACTGTTAATTTAAGTGAAGCAGTTTATAATCATCGAAATGCGGCAGCTGCGGCGGTTGCAGCTCATGAATGTGGTCATGCTGTGCAGCATTCTATTGGTTACGAGTGGCTGACAATGCGATCTGCATTAGTTCCGATCGTGAGTGTGGCATCCAATTATGTGCAATGGATTTTACTGGCCGGAATTCTGATGATCAGGACTTTTCCGCAATTATTATTAGTGGGAATAGTGATTTTTGCCGCTACAACCTTGTTTACAATTATAACCTTACCAGTTGAATACGATGCAAGTAATAGGGCATTAGCATGGCTGGAAAATAAACATATGCTGACCCAACAAGAACAGGCGGGAGCTAAAGATGCTTTAAAGTGGGCGGCAAGAACGTATGTAGTAGCTGCAATAGGTTCAATTGCGACGTTGTTGTATTATATCTCGATTTATTCGGGAAGCAGGAGGAACTAATTTGATAATTGAGATAATTAAGTCAATATAAAAGCCGGAGAGATTTTAATCTATCCGGCTTTTTGTTATGGCATTTAAAAAATTATCTAATTATCAAATTGACAAATTATCTAATTACAACTGAATCTGCCTGTCAATCTGCTGATCCAGTGAAATAAATGTTTCAGTTCTTGAAACACCTTCAATTGCCTGAATTTTGGTATTTAAAAGCTGCATCAAATGTTCGTTGTCGCGACAGATAATCTTAATTAAAACCGACCAGTTTCCTGTTGTATAATGGCATTCCAAAACCTCAGGAATCTTCTTTAAATCTTTTACGGCTTCAGAGTTTCTTGAGGCCTTGTCGAGATACACTCCTATAAACGCCATGGTGTTATACCCTAAAACTTTAGGATTTACGGTAAATTTTGAGCCTGAAATCACACCGGAGGTTTCCAGTTTTTTTAAACGCTGATGAATGGCAGCTCCCGAGATTCCTATTTTATTAGCGATTTGTAAAATAGGTTTTCGGGCATCATCCATTAAATAGCGAAGAATTTCCTTGTCGATACCGTCAATTTCAATAATAAGGGAGTTGATTTTCATAACTTGATATTTGAAACTAATTCTTGTAGTTTGGTTTACAATAAGAATCAAATGTAGTTAAAATGGTTGTAAATAAAAATTCCAAATTTCAACAGCTAAGTTGAAATTTGGAATTATAATAGATTTTATATAGGATTATTTTCCTTTGTTTGCTTCTACAATATATTTTTCTAAAGCCATTGTCATAGAAGGAGTTTCAGGAGTTGGAGCAAGAATATC
>NZ_JBDTTP010000063.1:0-24303 GCF_039930565.1 Flavobacterium sp.
GAAATTTACTGAACGAAGAAACTCTGGCTAAAAATGTTGCCGGAATCAAAAGTGTATTGTCCCGTTTCTTAGATTTTAATTCTTCGGATAAAAATGCTCCGGTGATGGTAAACAACTATGACTGGATGAAAGAATTTTCTTTTATTGATTTTGCCCGTGAAGTTGGAAAACGAATCACCGTAAACTATATGATGGCGAAGGATTCTGTAAAAAAGAGACTGAGCGGAGAAGGAGAAGGAATGTCTTTTACAGAATTCACGTACCAACTAATTCAGGGTTATGATTTTTATCATTTATATAAAAATAAGGGTTGCCTTTTGCAAATGGGAGGTTCTGACCAATGGGGGAATATTACTACCGGAACAGAATTAGTGCGCAGAATGGGAGGCGAAAATGCAAAAGCATACGCCCTTACAACACCATTAATAACAAAAGCAGACGGATCTAAATTCGGAAAATCCGAAGGTGGAAATGTTTGGCTGGATGCTAATAAAACATCTGTTTATAAATTTTACCAGTTTTGGGTAAATGCAACAGATGTTGATGCTGAAAAATATATTAAAATCTTTACTTTCTTAGATAAAGAAACTATTGACACTTTAATCGAAGAGCACAAAACAGCTCCGCATTTAAGAGTTTTGCAAAAGAAACTAGCTGAAGAAATTACCGTTTTTGTTCATGGAAAAGAAGCTTTAGACGATGCAATAAAAAAATCTGAATTTGTTTTTTCAAATTTTTCAATTGATGATTTAGTAAATGAAGGAGAGGAGTTTTTTACAGATATATTTTCTGAATTTGATCAGCCAGTTATCAAAAAGTCTGATTTAACAAATGGAATTGATGCTGTATTAGGATTGTCGGATTTAACTAAAATTTTTCCATCCAGAGGAGAAGCCAGAAAAGCTCTTGCAAGTAATGCAGTAGCAGTAAATAAAGAAAAGATTCAGGTTGAAAGTTTACTAACTTTAAATGATGTGTTTTTTGATAAATATATTTTAGTTCAGTTTGGTAAAAAGAAAAAATATTTCGTGATAAATATAGAGAATGACTAAATGTTTTTTTGATCACAAAACCATCAAATTACAACCCCGAATATCAGAATTATCAAAACGTCCCAATACCTCAAAAGAGTTGTTGGGATTTTTTTTGCCTAAATCCTGCGTGGCGATAAAAGAGCAGGAATTGATATTAGCCAAATCAATAACATTGATGCCTCCGGTTTTTCCATCTTTTACATAAGTGAGCGCATCTTCAGGATCACGGACTAAAATATGCATCCATGAGGGACATTCGAATACACCTTCGCCTAAAGAATAGGCTTGCGCCAAAAGTTCTGTCATGCCGTATTCTGAATGGATAGAAGATACGCCAAAACCTTTGCAAAGCTGCTCGTGCAATTCTTCCCGAATCATTTCCTTGCGTTTGCCTTTCATTCCTCCGGTTTCCATAATAATGGTATTCTGAAGGCTGAATTGATGTTTTTCAATCAAATCTAATAAAGCATAGGTCACACCAATTAAAATGACGTTTTGCCCAGATTGATCTAAAGCGGTCAGCTTTTTAATTAGGTCATCGTGATTGTGTAAATAAAACCCGCTTTCAGACTGATTGGACAGCTTTATTAAATCTTCGACCATATAAATTAATGAAGACCCATCACGTTCCAGATAAGAGGGCAAAAGGGCTAAAACGACGTAATCTTCGATATTGCCGTAAAATTGGGAAAATCCATTTCGGTAACTTTCTTCGTAAAGGGAAACATCGGTTACCAAATGTCTGCTGGTAATCATTCCGGTAGTCCCGCTGCTGGTAAAAGTTACTTCTGCAGGATTCGTATTCGAAACTACATTATGGGTTTTGAAAAACTGTATGGGTAAAAACGGAATTTGTTCCAAAGATTTTACCTGTTGTGGATTGATCTTTAAAAAATCACAGAAGTTACGATATACTTTATTATTCTCGTGCTGAAAACGAAATACTTTTAGTGCTGTTTTCTCAAATTGTTTCTGACTTGAAATAGTGAATATATCTGTTGCTGTAATCAAAACTTTTTTGTGCAAAGGTATAAATAATTGCAGGAAGTAAAAGCAATAAAAAAGCTCCAAATTATTGGAGCTTTATGTAAATTTTTATGTTTTATCGAACGATTAACTTTCGTGTAGCTGAATTATTTTGTTCGATTATTTTTATGATATAAACTCCAGGAGTTAAATCTGGAATACTCAATTCTTTTGTGCTAAGATGTGTTTGAAGTACTTTTTTACCTAAGATATCAAAAATAGTAATTTCTTTTTCTAAATCATTTTTAGATGAAATATATACTTTACCATTCAGCACAGGATTTGGGTACAAGCTTAAACCCTCTATAGTAGTTCCTTGAGTTTTTGGCGTTGATTTACTGTCTTGCGCAGATACGCTTACAGTAAAGAAAAAAGCCAGTAAGAATGTTATATAAAAGTAGTTTTTTGCCATCGCTTTATTTTGGTTGAGTAAATATACAAAAAAAGTTTTCAAAAACTACACCAAAAAAAAACATCCTAAATATTTAGGATGTTTTTAACATTTTGTATGTGAGTAAATTATTTGATCAAGTTAACACCGTCAACTGTCGCCCATGCTCCAGGAGTTAATGAAGCTCCCGTTGCAGTAGTGCTAACTGTCCAGTTTGTTGCAGGAAGAAAACTAGCTGCAGATAATGTAAAGGTAGCTTGTCCTGAAATGAAGATAATAGGAGAGTTATTGATTTTTACGTTGCTTAATTTGATTTTTCCACCTGCAATTTGGTGATCGTAAGTAACTTTGTCTAGTACTTGTAGTACACCACCATTAAATGCAGTAGGAGTAGTTTGACTAACATAACCATCGATTACGATGTTACTGTAATCTCCATTTCCTTCTTTTTTAAATTGAAAAGCGTCCAATTGAATCTCTTTTTGTTCTTCTGTAACCGTACCTGCAGCTCTTTTTAGAGTGATATTAGTTACTTTTGGAAAAAACGCATTGTCATTTGAAGAAGCTTCAATTTCCATACCATAGTTTCCTTTATCAACTTGGTAAGCATACCAGTTTGTATTTGTTTGACCTTGCCATCCATCTTGCCAGTCAAATGAATCATCATAGTTACCATAAGAAATAGCATTAGTCATACTTACAGTTCCTCCAAAGAATTCGAATCCGTCATCAGCACCTTTGTAAGATACTAAGTGATCTAAAGTTGTTCCTGAACCTACAGAGTAGAAAGTAAAACCATTGTTTTCTTTTGCTCCGTCAGCTAATTTTGAACCAGCGTATTCCACTCTTGTATATACTAATGAACCACCATTGTGAGCTGAATTTGGAGTTAATGATCCGTAAGAGATGTTGTTTCCGTCTTCAGATGTCGAAGTCAATCCTCCACCAGCTACTTTTACAGGAGCATCACCATACATTATGATTCCTCCCCAAGATCCTGGAATTTTTGATTTTTCTGTAAATACTACTGGTTTGTCAGCAGTTCCTTTTGTAATTAATTTTCCCCCAAGTAAAACAACTAATGCGTTGTCACCTGTTGCTTTGTCAATTGTGATTGTAGACCCTGCATCAAAAGTTACAGTAACACCAGAGTTGATTTTTACAATTCCTTTCAATGTATAGTTTCCGTAAGCATAAGTAATATCCTTAGTTATTGGACCACTAATTTCACCAGTAGCAGGAGGAGTAACTGGAGTTGGATCGTCGCTGCTTGAGCATGAATTTAAGAATAACCCTGTTACAAGTGCTAAAGCTAAAAATTTTGTTTTCATAAGTGTGTTGTTTGATTTTATTTTGACAAATGTATAGGCTTAATTCAAGTTATGGGTTATCTCAATATTACTTTACGGTTACCAAAACAAAAGTTTAATGTGAAGAGAATGTTATGTATTTTTTGTTGTCTTAATTTTAAACTCAATTTGATTGTATATAAAAAAAGCTCCAAAAATGGAGCTTTTAATAATTATTTTTTCTTGGGTTCTAAAAAGTATATCCAAGTTTTAATGAAAATCCGATTCCCTTTTTATAACTATTAGCCAATAATGATTCTTCATCTACTTTTATAGTTCCTTCGTTTCCAAATTCACGTTTTCTCCATGAATTTAAAATGTTATCGGCGGTGAATTTTACATCAAAGTGCTCAGAAACTTTGCTTCCCCATACAAAATCCAATTGCTGTACAGGCAACTCATAGACATGGTCTTGTCCATTGGTTCCTACAGCATATATTCTTTTTCCAAAAACACCATATACTAATGAAACAGTGTTCGACCAGTCTTTGCTGAAATTAAATTCATATTTCAAATCCGAATTTACTAACCAGTTTGATGCTCCCTGCAATGATCTTGATTGATGCGTTTCGATAGAAGGTTTTACAGTAATGATTCCGTCCTCGTCTATAGATTCAAAAGTAGGGCTTACAGTAACTTTTGATGACATTACTGTAGCATTTAATCCCCATGAAAAAGCACTTAAGCTTTCGTTAATTCTTTCTAATCCAATAAGAAATTCAGCTTCTATTCCAAATAAGTCGGCGCTGTCCGAATTTAGAAAAGTAGTAACTGTTCCTGTGGTTGCGTTTGAGATGAAAGTTTTTTCAATCGGATTGATAAGGTGTTTTCCAAATAATCCAACAGCAATCATTTCTTTTGAAGTTGGGAATAATTCATATTTTAAATCAAAATTGTAATTATCACTGTTTTTCAAAATTGGATTTCCTTGAGTTGAAGTTCCGTCAGCATTGATGAAAGATATTGGGAAAGCCTCCATGATAACTGGTTTAGTGTATGTTTTACTTGCTGCAAAACGAATGTTAGCTGCGTCACTCAACAAATACTTCAAATTTAATGAAGGTAAGAAATAGGCGTTATCATATTTTAATATATGGAAAGGAGCATCAAAGGTACCTAATCCTCTGTAATGAGTTTCTTTAAGAGTGCTTTCAAATCGAATTCCTGCGTTTACTTCAAGTTTCTCTCCAAATTTTAAAAACAAATTAGCATACCCTGCATTAGCCATTTCGTCAAGTTTAACTTTGTAAGTAGCATTAGAGTTTTCGCTAAAAGACATGTTATTAGCTGAAATGTCGTTTGTTATTTGAGTATCTATATTGTTTATGCTTGAAGAAAAACCATTATTACCGGTACTTGCAATAAAACGGTATGAAGATTCCATCATAGATCCGTTGCCATTGTATCCAACGGTTAATTTGTTTTGTTTGTCATTTTTTCCGAATTTCAAATTATATTCTACTAATGCTGAATAAAATGAATTACCATCGACAGTTAAATATTGACGCAGGAAATTATTTCCTCCATAAGATGAGCTTATCAAATTATCACCAGTTTTAAGACCTGTGAAAAACTTTCTATCTGGTTGTTCAAATTTTGTGATTGCATATGAAGCTCCAGCTTTGATAGTTTGATTTTTGTCTTTGGTTAATGCATATTCACCTAATAATTGGCCATTTAAATAATCACTTTTGTCTAACTGATTCGTGCGTATAATTCCATTTTCAGCAGCTGTACCTCCTGAAGGTCCCTGTTGGTCTTTTATAGAGTTTAAGTTAGTTCTGATGTATAATGTGTTGAACGATAGTTTAAGTCTTTCAGCGCTGTAGTTTAAACCAATTAATGCTGAGTTTGTGGTTTTAAAACGATATTCAGTGGTGATAAAGTTGTTTATATACTTAGATCCTGAAGACTGTAAATCGATAGTTCTGTCAACCCCTTCTCTTATCGCAAAATTATTATCGTAATTGATAGACAATAAGTAAGATAAGGTACGATCGTTGCTTAAATTAAATTTTTCAGCATGCAATAAGTTTAAACTTGAATTTAAAGGTGATTTTGTTTGACTAGCGTTAAAACCTTTATTGCCACTTACTGAATTTAATGCCTGATCTGTTGTGTAAGTTTGTCTTGTTGCCTGATTTCCAAGAAAACCTGGTAATTCTCTGTCTTTACCATTAAATCCTAAAAAGCCTGCTGCTGTATCAGCATCAGATGATAGTAGGAAATCTTTAAGACTGTTTCCGGTTGTATAACCTGCTCCAATATTTATTTTAGTAATACTTTTTGTTGGTTTTGAAGTTTGAATATTGAAAGTACCTCCGGCAAAATCACCATATATATTTGGATTAAATGTTTTGTACACATCAATTACTCCAACAATATTTGTTGGAAACAAATCCAAAGCAATGACTTTAGTGAATGGGCTGTTTGATGGTGAAGCCAAATCATTAATCAATAAATTATTATATCGGTCTTCCAGTCCACGTACAAATATTCCACGGGAATCTACTTTAGTGATTCCGGTAATTTTAGTTAAACCTTCCGCAACATCGCTAACCCCTTTTCTGGACATTTCCTGTGCACCAATACTTTGTTTAATAACAACAGCATTTTTTTGTTCCAATAAAAGAGCAGTTTCTTTTTCCCGGCTTGTTGTGTTTTTTACCACTACATCCTGAAGCGTATAACCTCCTGATGAAAGTACCTGATTAACAGTTACAGTTTCGTTTGCTTTAACAGTTACAGGTGTTTCTACAGATTCATAACCAACAAAACTAAAAATAACAGTATAGCTTCCCGGATTTACTGTTAATGAATATTTTCCGTCAATATCAGTATTAGTGCTAATGTTGGTACCTTTAATTAAAATATTTGCAAAAGGTAAAACTTCATTATTCATTTCTTTGTCGGTTAAAACCCCAGAAATTGTACCTTTGTTTTGCGCTGTCGATATAGCACAAATAAATAACGTAATAATTAGAAATTTTAAATTGAATTTCATTCTGTGTTGTGTTTGATTTATTTTTGTGCAAAGAAATGCACACAGTGTAAAGTTCATGTTAGGCACTTGTTATGTTTTTGTGTGTTGTAGATTATCAAATTGTTACCAGATTAAATTACCGTTAACAGCAATTTTTAACGCTCGATTTATTATTATATTTACCATCGCAATTAAAAACCATCAGATTTTGTAAAGAAGAAATTTGATGAGAAAACTCAATTTTTGCTATTTTTATGAAAAAAACACAAACAAAGATTTTATTAGTTGACGATGAGCCGGATATCTTAGAAATCGTGGGTTATAACCTTGCTCAGGAAGGCTACCAGATTGTAACTGCCTCAAATGGAAAAGACGCAATAGCAAAAGCTCAGAAAGAATTACCGGATTTAATTATTATGGATGTCATGATGGCTGAAATGGATGGTATGGAAGCTTGTGAACACATCAGAAAAATTCCTGAATTAAATAACGTTATCATAACATTTTTAACGGCAAGAAGCGAGGATTATTCACAAGTAGCTGGTTTCGATGCTGGTGCGGATGATTATATTACCAAACCAATAAAACCAAAATTGCTGGTCAGTAAAGTAAAGGCTTTGTTACGAAGATTAAAAGAACAGGAAGTGGTCAGCGACACTTTAAACGTTGGTGGTATCGAAATCAATCGTGAAGAGTATAAAATTATTAAGGATAATCTTGAAATTTCACTTCCCAGAAAAGAATTCGAATTGTTTTATCTACTGGCTTCAAAACCCGGAAAGGTATTTAAAAGAGATGAAATTCTTGATAAAGTATGGGGGAATGAAGTTGTAGTGGGAGGAAGAACTATTGATGTTCACATCAGAAAATTACGTGAAAAAATTGGCGAAGACCTATTCAAAACCATCAAAGGAGTTGGTTATAAATTTGAAGTTTAAACATTCAATATAAAAACTGAATCATATAAGTGATATAAGTTCATTTTAAATTATAGTATTTGTACTTTTGTTATTCAAGTCAATCTTTTTCAAAATTTTAAATTTGAAAAAGATTGGCTTTTTTAAATGAACTTATATCACTTATATGGTGAAAAAATAATCCCTTAATTGTTTATTATTTTAAAATTTTTATGAAAATAAATTTCAAAAAAACTTACAAGTTTGCTATAAAGTCAGCACTTTATATAAGTCTCTTCGCTACAGGATTTGTATTGCTGCTAATGAATATATTTTACAAAAATCAACTAAAATATCAGTTTTGGTTTGGAATAATTTTTATTATTTCAGTTTATGTTTTTTCTTTTTTAGTAGTACAGTATCGTGTGGAACGATTTATTTACCGAAGGGTGAAGAAAATTTACGATGATGTTTCCTTACTAGAATCTACGACACTGATCAATCAGCCCATAACTACTGATATGGAAACGCTTTCACGTGAAGTGAAAAAATTTGCCACGGATAAGAAACTCGAAATTGAAATGCTCGAAATCAGGGAGCAATACCGAAGGGAGTTTCTGGGAAACGTTTCTCACGAACTGAAAACACCATTATTCACAGTTCAGGGTTATGTGTCTACTTTGCTTGATGGTGCGATGGACGATAAAACAATCCGAAAAAAATATCTGAAACGTGCTGAAAAAGGAGTAGAACGCCTAATTTACATTGTAGAAGATCTTGATATGATTACCAAATTAGAGTCCGGAGATTTAGATTTGAATTTCACCGAATTTAATATTGTTGAACTGATTCAGAATGTTTTCGATTTATTGGAAATGAAAGCTGACCACAAGAAAATAAAATTAGCCTTTGAAAGTAAAAATGTACAATCTTTAATTGTAAAAGGAGATCAGGACAGAATACAGCAGGTTTTAGAGAACTTACTTGTGAATTCTATTAAATACGGAAAAGAAGGGGGTCTGACAGAGGTTGGTGTTGTAAACCTTACCAAGAAAAAAGTCCTTATCAGGATTAGCGATAATGGTGAGGGTGTAGAGAAACAAAATATTCCAAGACTTTTTGAACGTTTTTACAGAGTTGATAAAAGCGGAACACGATCTGAAGGGGGTTCTGGTTTAGGTTTGGCAATTGTTAAACATATTATCGAAGCTCACAAAGAGAAAGTATATGTAGAAAGTGAGTTCGGAATTGGCTCTGAATTCTCTTTTACACTTGAAAAAGCACAAAAAATACAAAAACCGGAGGTTAAAAAATTGTAAGCTTTGTTGTTGTGAAGTGCCAAAAAATATTATTTTTCAGGTCATTTCATAATTACGTAACTATTTCTAAACAATTCTTCTTATTATGGTAACATCTTGTTAATGATTTCTTAACATAGGTGATTCATCTTTGCACCTTGAAATTAAGGGGCATTAGAAAATGATAAAAAGTAAAATAATTGCGGTACTTTTACTGCTTACCTGTGCTGTAAATGCACAAGATTTAAATAAACAGGAAGTAAAAAATGAAGTAATCCGCATTTTGGACTCTATCAATAAAACAAAACTTCCTGATGCCAAGTCTGGAGATAGTAAAGAAGAACATTGGTATGACAGAATTTCTTTAAGAGGTTTTGCACAAATTAGATACAATGGCTTGTTTTCTACAAATGATAAGGTTTCCTGCGAACAATGTGATAAATCATGGGGAACAACCTCAACAGCAGCGGATGCAAAAGCAAACAACGGTCTTTTTATTCGCCGTGCCCGATTAGTGTTTTCGGGTCAGGTTCATCCCAATGTATTCTTCTATTTTCAACCTGATTTTGCCAGTTCACCAAGTACCGGAATTCAAAATTTTGTTCAGATTCGGGATTTATATTTTGACCTTTCATTCGATAAAAAAAGAGAATATCGTCTTCGGGTTGGGCAAAGTAAAATTCCATACGGATTTGAAAACATGCAGTCCAGCTCTCAGCGTTTAGCTTTAGATCGTAACGATGCCATGAATAGTTCAATTGCAAATGAACGTGATTTGGGTATGTTCTTTTATTGGGCTCCAGCCGAAATCAGGGAACGTTTCGCAATGTTAGTAAAAGATGGTTATAAAGGTTCTGGCGATTTTGGCGTTTTTGCTTTTGGCGTTTACAATGGACAAATCGCAAATAAATTAGATGGAAACAGAGATTTGAATGTAGTAGCAAGAGCTACTTATCCTTTTGTAATTGGAAACCAGATTATTGAGCCCGGAATTCAGGCCTACACAGGAAAATGGGCTTTTACCGGAGAAGTTTCATCCGGAATTACTGTTGCTGATCCGCAATATATAAAGGATCAGCGAATAGGGGCAACCTTCGTTTTGTATCCAAAACCTTTCGGAATTCAGACTGAATATAATTTTGGTACAGGTCCTCGTTACAATACATTAACAAAAAATATTGATGAAACAGATTTAAATGGAGGATACGTTTTATTAAACTATAAATTGGACATCAAAAAACAGCATATCTATCCTTTTGCCAAATTTCAATATTACGATGGAGGGAAAAAATACGAAAAAGATGCCAGAAGCTATGTCGTCAGAGATTATGAAATTGGCGTTGAATGGCAACCCATAAAAGCATTCGAGCTAACAGCAGAATACGTTATTGCCGACAGGACTTTTGAAGACAGCGCGCTTCCAATCAACAGGCAACAAGGCAATTTATTAAGATTACAGGCGCAGTTTAATTTTTAATTTTCTTTCTCAAAAACAGAAAACAAAGTATCCCAGTCGATAGTATTCTTAAATTGAGACAAACCTTTAAACGATTTTACTTTTGAAAGATCTTCAATCGTAAAGTCGTTTTGCGTAGCATACGGTACTAATTGCTCCTCCTGTAATTTTATCGCCAGATATTCCTGTTCATATTGTCCTGGAGTAGGTATGAAAAAAGCTTTTTTTTCTAGTTTGGCTAAATCCATAACAGTTGTATAACCCGATCGGCATAAAACCAAATCACTTTCATTAAAAGTCTGTTCCAACTGTTTAGTATTCATGAAGTTATAATAGGTCACGTTTTTAACTTGTTGTTTAATTTGTGTTTTTTCTACTACACCTTTTATAAATACAACATCACCGTTATAATTCACAATTTCTTTTTGTAATTTTTCTTCAAGGAACGTACGCTGAGGTTCAGGACCAGATAAAATAATCATTAAGTCATACATTTTTGGGATATCTTTTTTACGCATTCTGCTTAAAGGCCCAATGTAATTTAAATTTAGGTTATTGCTTTTAATATGTCCAAGATCGCCTGTTAAATTCGGAGTTGCATCAGTATCCGGAACCCAGCATTCGGTATATTTCTTTATAAAGTACTGATGGCACTTGCTTGTAAATCTTGTTGTATTTCCTGTCATCACATTTAATTGATGCGTGATAAATACAGAAGGTACTTTTTTACTAAAAACCCCTAATCGGTTATCTGAAATAATACCGTCAATATCATGTTTTTTTATCCAGGAGTTCACCATTTTTTTTTCATCCAAAATGGCAATAATCATTTTAGGCAGGTTTTTAATCAGTTTCCATTTGAAGTTTTTGGCATTTTTAGCATATTCAATATGGTAAGATGGCAATTCTAATGTCTGTATATACGGAAATTCTTTTTTCAACAATTCTAAAGCAATACCATCAGAAGCAATAATCGGGATGTAATTATTATCCTGTAAAGCCTTAATTATAGGAATGCATCTGGTTGCATGACCTAATCCCCAGTTTAATGGAGCTATTAAAATTGTTTTATTCGAAGAATAATCGATACTCATATTGAATGGTTTTCGAACGAAGATACTTAAATAGCATTTTTAATCTCTTTCAAAGATATTACGAAATGATTAAGTTATTAATGGGTTAGTGTAAAAACAAAAGGCCAAACTGTACGTCTGGTCTTTTGTTTTATAAGTTATTTTGCTGCTTAATTCTCAATATATGTTTTGTTTCCGTTTGAGTTAATGTAGTATTTACCGCCTCTTGGTCCCGTATACACTTTTTTTCCATTGTATTCGCCGGTAATTTTATCAGCTACTTTTGGCGCTTTTTCATTTGTTTCCTTAAGTTTTTTTGCTGCTGTTTTTTTTGTTGCAGTGGCATCTTTTTTTACCGCTTTGGATTTTTCAACTGTTTTAGCTTCTGTTTTTTTTACTTGTGCTTTTACGCTTTCTGTTTTAGCCGTTTTTTTTGCCTTTGCTGCGTCACTTTTTGTTTTAGCGGCATCAGCTTTTGCTTTTTTTGCTTCACCTGTAGCTTTTTCTGCTGTCTTTTTAGATTTTGTAGCTGCTTTTTTTGCAGCTGCAGCAGCTTTTTTATTTTTGGCTGCTGCTTCTGTTTTTGCCTTGGTTGTTGCAGCGGTTTCCTGACCGTAAAAAGTATTGGATAATACAACCATCAAACATAGTAATACTAATTTTTTCATAGGTAAAAGGATTAAAGTTCGAAATAAAAGTAGACAAATTATCCTAATGTTTTCGTAATTGCTTAAAAATAAGCACGAAGCTGAACGTTGCCTGTGTGGACTGTAACGCCTGTTTCGCTTTTTCGTCCCTGATAGTTCAGGTTGATATCTAAAAATTGAGTAATGTTTTTTTGCAGTAATAGTTTCCATACTAAATTCTGCCCTGCCTGAAGCCCTTCGAGCATCTGAAATCCAACGGATGAAAATTCATTTCCTTCAAATTCATTTTTATAAAAAGAGAACTCTCCGTTTACAGTCACTTTTTTATCTCCCGCATAAGAGAAAGAAGTTCCAAGCCGGCTTTGGTTCAGGGTTTCAAAGTTCCCAATCTGATTCTGCTTATTTTGCAGTTCATAAAAAAAGTCTAAGCTGGTATTTTTAGAAAATAAATAACTGATTTTTGGTGCAATCTGATAACCTTCCAAGTCATAATTCTTTTCTTCAAAATCTTCAGAATCCAATGTAGATTTGATTGTTTTGGTAAACAAATTAAACAGCCAGCTTTTTTGGTACAAATGCGTGTATTGCAATTGATGTGAATTGTTTTTTACCTCTTGCGAACCAATAGAAAGCAGATTTCTTGCTTTGTTATTGAGATAAGAATAACTTACAGAATGTTTCTGTTTGCCACGGTTATAAAACAGGCTATTCCTGAAACTTGAATTTAATCCAAGTATATTTTCCTGTGATGAGCTAAACGGATTCAACTCAAAATTATCCCCATTACTTTTTACTTTTCGATCCATAATAAAAGACGTCTGATTATAAAAATAAGATGCCAGTTTTTTGAACCCTTTTTCGTTTTGCCATTGTAAAGGATTCAGTGTAACGGATTGTGAAAATTTATTCTGATTAGTTTTGATATAAACCTGATTGGGTAAAAAGATGCGGATAAACTTTGCCAGATCCGGAAAAGGAGCAATCTCGAACTCTTCTATTTCCTGAATTCCGTTGCCATTATAATCATTCCAGGCATATACGCCCTGACCGGCAGGAACTTCCACATAAGTAAATTCCTGTTGGGCAATAGTTCCTGAACTGGTTTCATAAGCTGCTCCTGTTTGAATAAATTGATTAAAAAAACGGTCGTTATACAAAATTCGTGAGTTTAGTGAAGGTTCATTTTTTTTGGAAGCATCAGTAAAATCAAGATTTCTATAACTGGCGTAAACCGCTAAATCTGTTTTTTTGTTCTGAATCAATTTCGACTTCAGAAAATACATCTGTGAATTGCTTACATGCTGTAATAGGCCATTTTGCAAACTGTCATTTTTTCTTCTCAAATAACCCAATTCAACAAAAACCTTTGTACTGTCGCCACGACCTACAAAAATACCATATTCTGAAAACCTCTGGCTAAGTGCCGAAAACTGATTCGTAATTTTATTCTTTTCCTGGTTATCCTCGATTTGAATATTGCCTCCAATCCAGTTTTTGCCAAAATGATATTTGGTTTTGGTAAGGTTTCGAATGAATTTAGAAGTTGAAATTGTAGCATCACTATTCAAAAAACTGCCTCTGTTTTCGATAGTCCAATTTTTGAATTTAAAGAAAGTAGTAGAGTTATGGCGGCTTCCGGAATAACTTTCCGTAAAATCTAATTTTTCAAATTGATAAGTAAACAGACCAATATTGGTGTTTTTTTTATCTGAAAACAAATCGAAATTCAAACCCGTCACCAGTAAACTCTGATCGCCCAGAAGAATGTCGTTTAGATTCCAGTCGCGGTTAAATTCAATATTATACAAACGTTCAATCGATCTGAAGTTTTCCTGAACAAATTGATAATTAGCATAACCATCCAAAGTCCAGTTTCTGGTAAAAAGACGTTTTTTTGTATTCAGTTTCACTGCGATTCCGTTATTGTTGGAATCATCGATTTCAGAAAATAAGTTTTTATCGTTATTGCTTACTCCAATTTCAAAATCAACCAGCGTTTTCTCATCCGGATTATATTTTCCTAAAAAAGTGGCGACCTGAATTTTCATAGGCGCAACTAGTTGTACAACAGGCTCATAATTTCCTTGCATAATTCCGTTTAGAGGAGCTTTATATTCGTAAATCCTTTCTACGGAATTTGCATTCTGAATTACATAATTTCCGGAATTTGCGCCCACAAGACTAAATTTGACATTATACAAAATATCGTCCGGGTTGTTGGAATATTCATAAATTTCAACTGAATTTAAAATGCTTTTTTTATAAAGAATTTTGTTGTCAGCATACGTGTCTTCATACGCTGATGGCGTTTTCATTAAAGTTATGTCGTCTCCTGCCTGACTTAAAATTTGAGCCTGTTCTCTAGAAAGATTCTGTTGGAGCGGCTGGTTCTTCATATCATTTTCAGAATATAAATAGCCGCCAAAGCTCCAGTTTTTATTTTCGTGCGTTGCACCTGCGTATGTAACGAGCCGGTTATAATTTCTGTCTGAATATTGGTATTCAATGTTAATCCGCATTTCTGACGTTATAGTGAAAAGCGATGTAAAAATGATTTCTCCTGCATTATAATCAATCACATAATCATTATTTTCACCTCTTTTGAGCAAAACGCCATTTACATAAACACGTTCAGATCCTGAAATTACCAGAACATATAATTCGCCATTTTGCCCTTTTAGTTTATAAGGTCCCTGATTGCCTTCCTGTCCAATAAACGAACTTTTGGCATATTGCCCTTTTACAAAAGCTACCGATGCAAAAACATTGGTTTTATTGTCTTCATCACCAAAATCAAAACTGGCAGAAAGACCCTGGACTTTTTTGTTGAAATTTAAAAACTGGGTTTTCCTGTTTTCTAAGAACACATCTCCTGCGCGAATGTTCCAGTTATCGCTAAATAATTCCATGAAAATATTATCGAACTGATCCAGTTTTTGCGAATAACCGCCATCTTGTAAGGGTATGTTGCTGTCCTGAAGAGAGGCCCGAAGACTAATTTTGTCTGATATTTTTCCTGTAATCTGAAGGTCCAAATTGGAGTTTAAAACTGTATTCTGATTATTTCCCACTGTAACGCCACGCGTAATACTTCCGGAAGTGTTCAGCCCATCAAACGGAGTTACTTTTTTAGAAGAAGCGTTGTCTATTTTATATAGTTTTTCAGAACCAACATCATTGCTTACAACCTGGCTCGATTTGTAAATACTGTATTCCCTGGTAAGAAAATCGGGATACTTTAAATAGTTAACAATTAAAGTATCTGAATCTGATGTGAATTTTTCATTTAAAAGAAGCTTCCCTTTTTGAAAATCAACTTTATAGAAAGTCGAATCAATAGGTTCATTTTTAGAATTTAAAAGCTGAAAAAAACCGGAATTGATACTGAAGTTTTCCAGATGAATCGTATCTCTTGTTACTATTACCTTTTTCGTTTTGTAAGATGAATCCGTGTCCTGAGCCTGAAGCCCTGAACACCAGATGAAAAACATTAAAAACAGTAATTTTTTCAACATACATACTTTAACTCTGAAATGTCAAAAGTAGTATTTATAATTGGGAAATATAATAAGTGAGATTTTAGTTTTGTTATTGGAAAAGGATATCTAATTCATATATTTTCCTATAACAATAAGAGTAATTATTAAAATTATTATGGCAAAAAGAGAATGAGGATTCGCAAAATTGGTGGTATACCCAAATTCTTTTATTTTTTTTGGAGGGAAAATCCTTTTGTCTTTTGAATTGTAGTAGAAAATTCCCCAGATCCAGTTATTTGGATCATTATGCCAATTGTTCTTGGTTTCTTCACTTGGTTCGTTGTCGTAATCCATGCTGCTGGAATATTTGATATTGGTTACTTTTTTTTAAAAAATATAAAATTAGTCAATTTTTCGAAACAAAGAATAATCTTATTTTTTATTAAAGTTAAAAATGCTGTCAGCCGAAATCATTTTTTTAGCTTTGCCTGAATATAATAAATTTAAATTATGGATACAGGTAAAGAACTTTTATTCTTTTTTAGTGCTTTGGGAGTTTTCAACGGAATTATTCTGGCTGTCTATTTCTTCTTCTTTACCAAGAAAAAACACCTTACCAATTATTTCCTCGGTGCACTCTTATTTGCTCTGAGCATACGAATTGGAAAATCTGTATTTGTATATTTTGATCCGGATCTGCCCAAAAGGTATTTTCAAATTGGATTGACGGCTTGTTTTTTTATTGGCCCGTTCTTGTATTATTTTCTAAAATCGGCTGTTGAAGAAATCAATCTGATGCCAAGATCATGGAAATGGACACTTTTGTTCTGGGCAGTAGTTATAGCAACTGTTGGACTCTCATTTCCTTATGAAGATTATCCAAAACTTTGGGGAAGATATTTTGTCAGGACTATTTATTTGCAATGGTTTATTTACATTGTTTTTTCAGGTTTTACAATTAGGGAAGTATTAAAAAAAATCAGCAACAGGAAACATAAGACAACTCCTTCTGAAATGTGGTACGGAATGCTTTTTCTGGGTAATTTTCTACTGTTTCTTTTTTATTTTCTGGCTATTATAAATGCTCCATTTACAACTTATATCAGTGGGGCAATTGTTTTTACATTTATTCTCTACTTGGTTATCTCAATTCTTCTGTACAGAAAGAAAACAGATGATTTGTTTTTATTGAATGGACAGAAAAATTCAGGAAAAAAAATAGAACAGCCAGAAGCTGAAATGCTTCTGGAAAAATTGGAAAATGTAATGAACAATAAAGAACTGTATAAAAACTCAAGTTTGAGTTTACAGGATCTGTCAAAGGAAATAAATATTTCAAGTCATCAATTGTCTCAGTTTTTAAATACCAATCTGGGAAAAAATTTTACTAGCTTTGTGAATGAATTTAGAATAAATCAGGCTTGTGAAATTATAAGATCAAATGATAAAATTACTTTAGAATCGATTGGTTATGATGTCGGTTTTAACTCTAAATCTACATTTTTTGCAGCTTTTAAAAAACACACAGGAACAACACCACTACAATATCAGCAGCAGGCTTTACTCACTTAAGCAAAGTACAGATTTATAAATTCGTACTCCTGATTTCTCTTTCGGTTACCTCTTTCATTAATTAACGGCTGACTTTTGTTCAAACAAAGTCAAACCTTTAACCGTTAAAATTTATGAGATTTCTAATTACAGTTAACCTTTATATTTATTTCCTGATTTTTCAATCTGTTACGACAATAGCCCAATCTGTAAAGATTAATTCTGTTCAGGATTCTGTCATTATCAAAAATATTAATAACAATCAGTTAAATGAAGTAGTAGTAAAAAGGCAGGTGCCGTTATTAAAACATACTGCAAATGGAAATATAGAGGTCAGTGTTGCCAATACGTTACTTTCAACAAGTGCTTCTGTGAATGAATTATTGGGACGGGTTCCTAATGTTGTGATTGCAGAAGGACAAATTAGTGTTCTCGGAAAAGGGGAAGCCATCATTTATCTCAACGGAATATTGATTAATTATGACCGTTTTGCTGCAATTCCGGTTTCTCAGATTGTCAGGATTGAGGTAATTTCGAATCCTTCCTCAAAATATGATGCCGAAGGGAAAGCAGTCATCAATATTGTTACGAGGCAAAATATTGAAAACGGCTTACTGGTAACCGCAACGCAGCAAATTACCAATTCTAAATTTGCCGGAACAAGTACCAATACACTTTTTGATTTTAACTATACTAAAGGAAAGTTTTCTTTTATTACCAATTACGGATTGCAATTGGGCAAAGGCAGGGAATTATTATATACAACCAGAACAAGGCCAGACCCTGATGAATATATGAGATCTGAACTGACAACAGATTGGAAAAGACAGTTTAATAATTATTCTAATTTTGGATTTGGACTACAATATACTTTTTCTGAGAAGAATTATATTTCGCTTGCTTACAGCGGTAATATTGAAGATTTAGGAGGAGTTGTTGAAAGCAGAAATGCAATTGCAAATAGTACCGGCGATGGTTTTTATGCTACAGCTATTGCCAAAAACGACGTATTGCTTAATCAGTTCATTAATTTAAATTATAATGTTTTAACAGATAGTAACGATTCGGCCTTATTTATAGGAACACAATATTCTAATTATAACGGAACTGTGAAAGATTTTATTAATGAAAATAGTTTTGTAAATGAAGTTGATACAAATAAATATTTAAAGAATAATGTAACCAGTACTATAAATATAATCAGTGCTCAGGCGGATTATTCAAAAAAAATAAAAAAAGATTCAAAATTCGAAACGGGAGCGAAGTTTAGCCATGCTACAATAAAATCCAGTACAGATTTTCTTACGGCCAGTGAGTTTGATATGAATTTTGAATTTGATGATGGGCTTTCGAGTGATTTTAAATACGTTGAAAAAATTAGTGCAGCCTATTTTAATTATGGAAACAGAATAGGTGAGAAGTATAATTTTTCAGTAGGCGGTCGTGGTGAATTAACAAATTATGAATTGTATACGAGTGCAGATGGTATTCAGAAATTTAAGAAAAATTATGTTGATTTTTTTCCTGACATGCTTCTTAATATGGATTTTTCAGATGACTTAAAAGCACATGTTTCGTACGTTTCAAGAATAACAAGGCCAAGATATCAGGCACTTAATCCTTATGTTATTTATCAGGATCCGTTTACTAAAATAGAAGGAAACCCGAATTTACAGCCAGAAAAGATTCATGCTTTTGAAATTGGCTCCTTGTATCATAAATTCGACTTTAAGTTGGGATACACATACAAAGTTAATCCAATAAGTGGTGCTGCGCTGCGTGGCGAAGGGCTGAATGATTATATTTTAAAAGGCATAAATTTAGAAGAGGAGCACAATTACTTTGCATCGGTTTCAAGATCTGTTACTGCAAAATGGTGGAATTCTACAAATACCGTGAGTATGACTTTAAGAAAAGCTGTTGATGATTTTTACGAATATGCCTCAGGGTCTGTAAAACCACAGATTTACCTTTATTCGAATACTACTTTTACAATTCCGAAAATAGTTAAAGTGCAATTGCTTGCGTGGTATTTGGGTGATAAAAGCTACGGACTGGGACATGACGACAGCAGATCGACAGTTACATTAGGAATCGAAAGAAACTTTTTTAGCGATGCTTTAAAACTAAATTTTACAGCAAACGATATCTTTCACGATTTTATGGTTGCCGGAGATTATAATGTAGGACAAACAGAAATCTATTACCACAGAACGTATACCACAAATTATTTTAGGTTAACTGCTGTTTGTAAATTTGGGGACTCCAAAAAATCTGCTTACAGGAAAACAGAAATGGAACAGACTGAAAATAACAGGGCTAAATAACAGAATATGGTTTAAAAAAAAGGTTTCACTTTTTGGGTGAAACCTTTTTTATGTTGAATTGAATAATATAACCTGCTTAAAATTAATTAAGCTCTTTAGTTACTATCTGCATAGTCTCACGGCTTACTTGTTTTAATAAAACTTCTTTGTTTGCTTCAACAGTTTCTGCGGCCTGCTCGTTAAAATGACGAATAGTGTATAACGTTACATTATCCGTAAAATCTACTTTAAATTTTTTAGAAAGAATCGCATTCAATTCGTTAAAATTTTCAAACTTATCTTCAATACATACAGAAAAACTAATAGCGGAGTTCTGAATCAAATTTACTTTTAATTTGTATTGATGGAACAAACCAAATATTTCACTGATATTTTCTTCCATAATAAAAGAGAAGTCAATTGAAGAAAGTGAAATTAACAACTGGTTTCTTTTTACAATAAAGCAAGGTAAATACGGCTCCAGATCAACCCCTTTAGAAACACAGGTTCCTTTTAACAATGGGTTGATAAAAGATTTTACATATAATGGAATCTCTTTTTTCTGTAAAGGCTGCAATGTTTTTGGGTGGATAACCGTTGCTCCGTAAAAAGCAAGTTCAATTGCTTCACGATACGAAATTTGGTTTAGCAAACTTGCATTTTCAAAATAACGGGGATCGGCATTCATAACTCCGGGAACATCTTTCCAGATCGTAACGCTTTCAGCATTTAGGCAATAAGCAAAAATTCCCGCAGTGTAATCTGAACCTTCACGGCCTAACGTTGTTGTAAAGTTATTTTCGTCAGCACCTAAAAATCCCTGGGTAATGTTTAATATTTTACGTTTTACATTTTTGCTGATATTTTGTTGGGTAGTTTCCCAGTCTACTTCTGCATCCCTGTAATTAGAATCGGTTTTTATAAAATTACGAACATCCAGCCATTGTGTCTGAATACCCATAAAATTCATAAAATGACTTAGGATTGTTGTCGAAATCAATTCTCCAAAACTAACAATCTGATCATATACAAAATTGTAATTTGGTGATTTGTTATGCGCTAAAAAATATTCTAATTCTGAGAATTGTGATTTCACAGCAGCGAAAACTTCGTGTTTCTCATCTTCAAACAAATCCAGCAATATTTGATTGTGATATTTTTTTATTTCCTCTACAGAAGAATTCAGCTCTGCCGGTTTATCAAAATAATTCTTGATAACAACCTCAAGGGCATTGGTGGTTTTTCCCATTGCTGAAACCACTAAAATCACATCTTCGTAACCTACTTTTTGTAAAACGTCATATACGTTTTTTATTCCTTCAGCATCTTTTACAGATGCACCGCCAAATTTAAATACTCTCATTTTAATTTTGTATATGCTGTTTTTTTATATTTTAAATCTAAGATGTTTTTTATAATTTTTCTAAAAACGATTTAATTCCTGCTTCATCCATTTGAACAACTCTCCATTCTTCGAGAATTTTTGCACCTGAATTCTCGTAAAATCGTACTGCCGGAGTATTCCAATCCAGGACATTCCATTCCACTCTTCTCACATTATCTTTTTTGCCCTGTTTCATGATTTCAGAATAAAGTGCAGATCCCAAACCGGTACCCCGCATTTTTTCCTTCACAATCAAATCTTCCAAATGTATTGTTTTTCCTTTCCAGGTGGAGTAGCGGTAATAGTATAATGCAAGTCCAACAATTTCCTGGTTAACCTCGGCCACAAATACATGAAATAATGGATTCTCTCCAAAACCATCACGCATTAAATCATCAACAGTTATCAAAACTGCATCCGGTTCTTTTTCGAATATTGCAAGTTCCTGAATCAGCTCTAAAACTGATTTCATGTCTTCAGCTTTTCCTTTTCTAATATTCATAATTCCTATTTTTAACCAGTGATTGCCTAAATAAGTATTTTTTTATCCGAGACTTTTTGCTTTTCATTAGCAAATATACAATACTGGCAAACTAACGAAATAATTTTTGAATCATTCTCACAAAAAAAGCGATATTTGTGACTTATAACTAAAAACTACAACGATATAGCATGGAAGAACGCAATAAAACACTAGGAGAGTTTATTATTGAGAACCAAAAAGCATTTCAGTATTCATCAGGGGAATTGTCCCGAATTATCAACTCTATACGTTTGGCGGCAAAAGTCGTAAACTATAAGGTAAACAAAGCTGGATTAGTGGATATAATTGGGGCCGCAGGCGAACAAAATATTCAGGGAGAAGATCAGCAGAAATTAGATGTGTATGCAAATGAAGTATTTATCCAGACATTAATAAACCGTGAGATTGTCTGTGGAATAGCTTCTGAAGAAAACGACGAATATATTACTGTCAAGGGGAGCGACAACAGTAATAATAATAAGTACGTGATCTTAATGGATCCACTTGACGGATCTTCAAACATTGATGTGAATGTTTCGCTGGGAACTATTTTTTCTGTTTTTAGAAGGGTCACACCAATTGGAACGCCGGTTACAAGCGAGGATTTTTTGCAGCCCGGAGTAAATCAGGTTGCGGCTGGATATGTAATCTACGGAACTTCTACAATGTTGGTTTACACAACTGGCCATGGCGTAAATGGTTTTACGCTGAATCCCGCAATTGGAACATTTTACCTGTCGCATCCCAATATGAAATTTCCAACTGACGGAAATATTTATTCGGTAAACGAAGGAAATTATGTTCACTTTCCACAAGGAGTAAAAAACTACATTAAATATTGTCAGCGTGAAGAGGAAGACAGACCCTACACGTCAAGATATATTGGAAGTCTGGTTTCTGATTTTCATCGAAATATGATAAAAGGCGGTATTTATCTGTACCCGACAAGTACAAAAGCGCCAAAAGGGAAATTACGTTTGTTATACGAATGTAATCCGATGGCCTTCATTGCAGAACAGGCAGGAGGAAAAGCAACAGACGGTTTTGGACGAATTATGGAAATCCAGCCAACTGAACTGCATGAACGTGTTCCTTTCTTCTGTGGAAGTTACAATATGGTCGAAAAAGCAGAAGAGTTTATGGCTGAAGCAAATTAGTCACAGTTTTTCAGTTTCATTATAAATAGCAAACCCGACAGATTTCAAAACCTGCCGGGTTTATATTTATTTGGATTTCAAATTTTAAACGTAAACTGAATACCAAAACCTGAATACTATTTATGCATGTGTTGCATTTCGTAAACAAAAGTATCGGCATCTACCTTTTTGTCAACTAGCGATAATGCTTTTGCAATGATATAATTTACGTTGCTTGGAGTAAATCCTAAAGCAATTCCTAATTTTTTCAACATTATTTCCTGCTTGTCTTCAAGATGATGATCAACATGTACCATTCTGGTTAGATCGTATAAACGCTCTAAGCGCTGCACATGTAAATAAGGTGGGTTTATTGGATATTTAAATGGGTCTTCAAGAATTTCCTCATATTCGGTTTCTGAAATTTCTAAACGAGTAGCTAATTTATCCAGGAAACTTTTTTCTTCAGGATGTACAATTCCATCGGCTAATGCTACACGTACAATAGCTGAAAAGTGACCTTTGTTTCTTTGTTTGAATTCGCTATCAAATAAATCTGAAAATGACATAATTATAGTGTTTTTTATGTCACAAAGATAAATTTTATTTTAAATTATTAAATTTAAAGTGCTCATAAAATTTAACTTATTTTTATCCGTTGTTTTAATGTGGGGCTTTCTTAGTTTTTCAAAATAAATCGTAAGTTTACAGCCCCTTAAATCATTAATAAAAGTAACCTCATGTCAGAATTTTGGATTTATTTTCAGATTGGTTTAAAGCATGTTTTGGATATTCACGCTTATGACCATGTATTATTTTTAATAGCGTTAACGATTCCGTACGGATTTAAGGATTGGAAACGGATTTTGCTGCTGGTTTCTGTGTTTACGATTGGCCATACATTGGCTTTATTGCTTTCGGTTTTCGGAATTATAGCTGTAAAAGCTAATATTATTGAGTTTCTGATTCCGATTACAATATTAGTAACGGCAGTTTTTCATCTTTTTACAGCGGGTAAAGCATCTAAAAATGAAAGCGTTAATCTGATATTTTTTGTAACGTTATTTTTTGGGATTATTCACGGACTTGGGTTTTCGAATTATTTCAAAACTATTTTAGGAGGGACGGCTACCTCAAAATTAGTACCTTTATTGGAATTTGCGCTTGGAATTGAAGTAGCGCAATTGATAGTAGTTTTTGTTGTTTTGATCATATCGTATATAGTACAGACCGTATTTCGTTTTTCAAAACGAGACTGGGCATTAGTAATGTCAGCTTTTATTATCGGAGTTGTCATCCCGATGATTGTAGAGAGTCCAATTTGGAACAGATAAATAAATGGATATAAAAAAATTAAATAAATACGATAAGGCCTATTTACGAATAGCCAGAGAATGGGGCTCGTTATCGTATTGCAAACGCAAGCAGGTAGGTGCCATAATCGTAAAAGACAGAATGATTATTTCTGATGGATATAATGGAACCCCATCCGGATTTGAAAATTGCTGCGAAGACGAAGAAGGATTAACCCGCTGGGATGTTCTGCACGCTGAGGCAAATGCGATTTTAAAAGTAGCGAGATCAACACAATCCTGCGAAGGAGCAACTTTATACATCACGCTTTCCCCATGTAAGGAATGCAGTAAATTAATACATCAGTCAGGTATAAAAAGAGTGGTGTATCAGAATGGATACCGGGATGATTCCGGAATCCAATTTTTAATAAAAGCAGGTGTCGAAGTCGAACATATTCCTGTTTTAGAAGAATAAT
>NZ_JBDTTP010000064.1:0-24181 GCF_039930565.1 Flavobacterium sp.
GACAGACCAATTAATAATATCAAAATTCAAATCAATTAATTTCACCCAACGGGTAAAATTTATTTTTATTTAAGCCGCAAAACTTCTGCTGTATGTTTTCTTATTTCTGCCAAAAGCTCTGGTTTATCGTTTAAAGTCTGGCCGTAAGATGGAATCATATTTTTCATTTTAGCTTCCCATTCCGGTGATTTGCACTGATTAGCAAAACATCTGCCAATTAAATCTATCATAATAGAAACGGCAGTAGAAGCTCCCGGAGAAGCACCTAATAAAACAGCCAGTGTTCCGTCATGAGTATTAATGACTTCTGTCCCAAATTCTAAAATCCCGCCTTCTTTTTCATCTTTTTTGATCACCTGAACACGTTGTCCTGCTTGCTCCAAAATCCAGTCTTTGGATCTTGCTGTAGGCAAATATTCGCGTAAAGCTTTAATCCTGTCTTTTGGAGATTGTCTTACCTGCTCTATTAAATATTTTGTCAATGGAATATTATGAAATCCTGCAGACAACATCGGAATGAGGTTATTTGCTTTTATAGACAATGGTAAATCCAAATAAGAACCATTTTTAAGAAAACGAGTTGAAAATCCTGCAAAAGGACCAAAAAGCAAAGCTTTTTCACCATCGATTACCCGTGTATCAATATGCGGAACCGACATAGGTGGTGCTCCAACGCTTGCTTTTCCATATACTTTTGCCTGGTGTTTAGCTATTATTTCAGGATTTGTACATTTTAACCATTGACCGCTTACAGGGAAACCTCCATAACCATCACCTTCAGGAACATTTGCTTTTTCCAGTAATGGCAATGAACCACCTCCTGCACCAATAAATACAAATTTAGTATATGTTTTGCGCTTCTGTCCTGTTGCTAAATCTGTAATCTTGATGCGCCAGGTTTTATCGTCCCGTTGTTTTAATTTATCTACTTCATGGTTAAAATATAAATTTACTCCATCAAGTTTTTCCAAATAATTAAACATACTTCTTGTTAAAGCGCCAAAATTAACGTCGGTACCAATTGCCATTGAAGTTGCTGCCAATTTTTCGGCTGGCTCTCTTCCTTCCATTACAAGAGGCATCCATTGGTTTAACTGCTCGAAATCAGTACTAAAAAGCATTTCGGCAAATAATGGATTTTTTTGTAAGGCTTCGAAACGCGTTTTAAGATATTGTACGTTTTTCTCACCCCATACAAAACTCATATGAGGAACACTTTTAATAAAATTATCAGGAGTTGGCACTTTTTTTTGTTGTACCAAATAAGACCAAAACTGACGTGAAACCTCAAAAGATTCGGCAATACTGATTGCTTTTTTTGGATCTACACTTCCATCTGCTTTTTCAGGTGTATAATTCAACTCACAAAATGCAGAGTGCCCTGTTCCTGCATTATTCCATGCATCAGAACTTTCGGCTGCAGCAATATCAAGTCTTTCGTAAATATCAATTGTAATATCAGGTTGTAATTCTTTCAAAATTACTCCCAGGGTGGCACTCATAATTCCAGCTCCTATAAGTACTACTTCACTATTTGAACGTATCGTTTTGTCAGGCATAACAGTAATTTTATTTAAAATGCAAAGGTACTTTTTATAATCTCAAAAAAAAACTAAATCAGTAAAGATAAAAGTTAGATAATTATAAATTTTTCTAAATAAAGTGAAATTTATAAGCCTAAAACCTATAAACGGTTAGAAGAAAGATAGTCCTGAAGCATAATCGTTGCGGAAATTTCATCAATCAACCCTTTGTTCTGACGCTGTTTTTTGCTAAGTCCGCTGTCGATCATGGTTTGAAATGCCATTTTTGAAGTAAAACGCTCATCGACACGCACGACTTTCATATCCGGAAAAATATTCGAAAAATGTGTTACAAATCCTTTCACGATTGAAGCGCTTTCTGAAGGCTGCCCATTCATTTGCTTGGGTTCGCCAATTAAGACCACTTCCACTTTTTCTTTATTAAAATAGTCTTTGAGGAAATCAATTAAAGTGCTGGTAGGAACAGTTGTTAATCCTGAAGCAATAATCTGCATTTCATCAGTAACTGCGATTCCTGTGCGCTTTTGTCCGTAATCTATGGAGAGAATTCTTGGCATTTTATAATTTTTATCAAAGATAACTATTTTAATTTTCCGATTCTCAGCAACAATGGAAATGTCACTTTCTTATCATTTTTAAGCCATGAAGATTTTAAATCATCATAAATAAGGTCTATTGGGTTTTGATTATTTTTTGAAATATAATGCTGTACCGATGACCAGGTTTGAATATATCCAATAAGTTCTTCAAAAGTCCATGTAAATTGATTTTCAAATTTCTTTTCTGGAATTTCTTCAAATGGAAACGGAATTGTTTTGTAATTTTTATCCAGATATTTTCTTTCAGGATCCCAATAAGGCCCTACGATATCATAATAAAAGTGATGCAATATTGTATCTGAATCCGAATTAGTAGAAAATAATCCGTAACCCATTATTGCAAAAATCCCATCAGGTTTTAATATTCTGTAAACTTCTTTATAAAATGGTTCAAAATCAAACCAATGAACTGCCTGCGCAACGGTAATCAAATCAAATTTTTTATTTTCAAAAGCAGTATTTTCGGCAGATTCCTTACTGTAAATTATATTATCAGTCTTAATTGCATTATCCAGTTGCTTTTGACTGATATCTGTTGCAAATACATTTTTGAAATAAGTCGAAATTTTATGTGCTACCTGTCCGTTTCCGGTGGCAACATCAAGCGCAGTAAATTTATTATTGACAAATGAAATGATATATTCAATCATTTCATCAGGATATTGAGGACGAAATTTAGAATAATCAACAGCCTGTTTAGAAAAATTATCTTTCATAAATTCAATTATTCAATTACATTAAAGATACTGGATTTTTTCACGTTACTAAAATTTTCTCCTTAACTTAATCAGAAACAATAAAATCCGCTTCAAAAATTTTGAAACGGATTTCCTCCAACATTAAAACTAAAAAAAGCTATTACTTATCTATTAAATAAACGACCAAAAAAACTCCGTTCGTCTTCTTCCTCAATTTCTTCATTTTGCAAAGATTTCGATTGAGTTTTTTCATACTCATAAATTAACTCCTTAATGTATTCTACATAACTACGGTTCTTTTCTTCTAAAAATCCTATTAAATATTTTTCACTGAATTCTACTCCGCTTGCTGCTTCAATCTGCAATAATTTTTTATATAATGGCTCAATGTGTAAAGCGATGACTTCCTGAGGAACTGCTTGCCTTCTTCCAAAATAATTAACTATAACTCCATTTTCGTCTTTTGCAATTTCAAAATCGGTAATTACCCAATAATACCTTCCTGACTTGGCCAGATTTTTTACGACTGCATGAAAGTTTTTACCTTTTTTAAGATTTTCCCAAAGCACTTTAAAAATCACTTTTGGCATATCGGGATGTCTTATAATATTATGTGGCTGCCCCATGAGTTCATAATCTTCATAGCCGCAAACATCTATAAAAACTTCGTTTGCATATTCTATAATTCCAAATGCATTGGTTTTACTCATGATAACCTGAGTTTTGTCCCATGAAACTTCTTTATCAATAATTGGAACTCGGTTTTGAAGTTGATTTTCTTGATTCATATTATTAGTGTAAATTGTAATTATATATTTATTAATGAAAAGTCTTAATTATGAAGCGAAATTAAACAGAAGTTGTAATTCAAAATCTGATATTTATCATTTGAAAAAAATAAAGATTAAGTTCAGAATATGCTTTTCAGATAAATCAATTCGTAAATTAAAAAACAAAAAGTTAAATATGTAACATTTTCAAATTGATTTGCCTTTTTGATTTTATACAAATACGTTATCTTTGCCAAAAATTTAACTATATGAATTCTTTACAGACTATAATTGAACAAGCTTGGGAAAACAGAGCTTTATTGCAAGAATCCACTACTACTGATGCTATCAGGGAAGTTATAGAATTATTAGATTCTGGAAAACTTCGTGTTGCTGAACCAATTGGCGACGGATGGCAGGTGAATGAATGGGTAAAAAAAGCAGTTGTAATGTATTTCCCTATTCAAAAAATGGAAACATTAGAAGCTGGTATCTTTGAGTACAACGATAAAATGTTGCTAAAAAGAGATTATGCTGAAAAAGGAGTTCGTGTAGTTCCAGGAGCTTCTGCCCGTTATGGTGCTTATATTTCCAGTGGTGTAATTATGATGCCAAGTTATGTAAACATTGGTGCGTATGTTGATGCCGGAACAATGGTAGATACCTGGGCAACTGTTGGCAGTTGTGCCCAAATTGGTAAAGATGTTCACCTAAGTGGTGGTGTTGGAATTGGTGGTGTTTTAGAGCCTTTGCAAGCTGCACCGGTAATTATTGAAGATGGTGTATTCGTTGGATCAAGATGCATTGTTGTCGAAGGCGTTCACGTAGGTAAAGAAGCGGTTCTTGGAGCAAACGTCTGCTTGACTGCTTCTACTAAAATCATTGACGTTACCGGAGAAACTCCGGTTGAAATGAAAGGTTTTGTTCCTGCACGTTCAGTTGTTATTCCGGGAAGTTATACTAAAAAATTCGCTGCAGGTGAATTCCAGGTTCCATGTGCCTTAATCATTGGAACCCGTAAGCCTTCAACTGATTTGAAAACATCATTGAATAATGCTTTACGCGAATATGACGTAGCGGTATAAAAAATCAAATTCCTTAAAATAAAAATTCCAAATTTCAATTGACAAGTCGATTGGAATTTGGAATTTTATTTTATAATAATCTTAGGATTGAAATCTATATTTTACCTATTTTTCTTTTCAGGTATTTCTTCCTGGTAATTTTTCTTTTAAATTGAGTTGTTTTTTCAAGAAGAATAGCGTGTAATTTTTCTTCAGGCTCATTACTTAATTTGGCATACGTCTTTGCTATCACTTTTACCATCGTTTTAGACAACCACATTTTCTTAAAATTATCCATTCGTTCTTCAATAGATAAGTTTTTGAAATTCATTCGGTTCAAATCGATCAAATAGAACTCGTATTTTCCTGTGTCCTTTTTTACCACCAAAGTATTTCCTGGAGAATGATCCAGAAAATTAACTTTCGCTTCGTGCATTTTAAAAGTAAAGGCAGCAAATTGTTCTAAAATCATATTACGTTCAGGAAATAATGGATCGTGAATCAGTTCACGGATTGTAAAATCATAATCGATTTGTTGACAGATGTAATAACTGTCTTTCAAAAGTCCCAATCCGCTTCTGCTTTCAATATAAGCAATTGGAAAAGGGGTTAAAATGGCATGATCAATCAAATAATTGGCATAATCAAAAGAACGTTTGGCTTTGGTACTTCGAAAAAAAGAATATATAATTGATTTAAACCATCCCGGTTTCTGAAAAAATTTAATGTTTACTTTTCCACTTCCAAGAAAATTAGATTTTATAATATTTCGGGCACCCTTAACAATCAATTCTCCATCAGTAAAAAAAACAGTAACCAATTGAAGAATAGAATTTTCCTGATTTTTATATTTAGGATGGTGGATAATTTTCACGATGAATTATTTTATTTGGTTTAAAAGTATAAAAAATAGTACTTTGCGGCAAGAAATAGTTTTATGAAGAAAGTTTTAATCATACAAAATAAGCGTATTGGTGATGTTTTAATCAGTTCGGTGATTGCTAATAATTTTAAAGCAAAATATCCAGATAGCGAAGTTCATTTTATGGCTTACGATTTTACTCATGGTGTAATTTTGAACAATCCCAATATTGATAAAATTATTTCTATCAATGACAAGGAATTAAAGAAACTTCCTGTTTTATTTAAATTGATTAAGCAAATCAGAAAAGAGAGATACGATATTATTTTTGATCCCTACTCCAAAACACAAAGTAAACTGATTTGTAAATTCTCTAAAGCCAAACAAACTATTGGCCATAAAAGCCGAAAAAAACTCGGCAATTGGGGTTATTATACACATCCGGTAACCATTTCTAAAGAAAAAACCAAGATTTGCGGAAAAGCAATTGAGGATAGAATTCATTTATTAAGCCAGGCTGGCAATTTTGAGCCTATTGATTACGAACCTAAAATATTTTTAACCGAAGAAGAAAAAAAGGAAGACTGGCTAGGCAAATATGCTGATAAAAAAGTTATCGTTTTGGGTGTTTTAGGAAGCACTCCGCAAAAATCGATGCCTTATGAATACGTTGCCCAAATAGTTGATTTTATTGCTTCTAACTATGATGTGAATATCCTTTTTAATTATGCCCCTTATCAAAAAGAAGAAGCACAGAAAATTTATGAAATGTGCCAAAATAAATCCAGTATCATTTTGGATATTTATGCCAAAAGCATTCGTGATTTTATTAAATTAATGAATCAATCTGCACTTTTGGTTTCTAATGAAGGCGGAACGGTACACATTGCCAAAGCGCTAAACAAGCCTACCTTTACTATATTTTCCCCATATGTAAACAAAGATCATTGGGCCAGTTTTGAAGAAGGAAAATTCCATCATTCAGTTCATTTGCTGGAAATGAAACCCAATTTATTCGACAGCTTTACTTTTGAGGAACGCAAAAAAATAGAAAAAAATCCGGATGAATTATACAAGCAATTAACGCCTGAAATGATAATTCCTGAGCTGGATAAGTTTTTGAAGGATAATTTGTGATTTTTAAAAACTGTATTTTATGGCACAAAGCGAACTAAATTAAGATGGTAAAAGTCATTTTATGGCATGAATAAACTAGTTAGTGGCAAGCTTACAGAAAATATCGCTTAAAGAATGAAAACAGACAATTCGATAAAAGAAATAACTATTGCGGCGATTACTCGTAAAGCAATGAATCCTGAAAGCTGGATTTATTCGAAAGTTTGTATCGAAAATAAATCCGATGAATTTGTTCTTGAAGAAAATGAATTGCCAATTTTTGAAATAAACAGTTTGAAAGTGAAAACCATTGTCACAACTCGTCGCATAATCGAAAAGGATAATGAAAAAATATTTTTCATAAACTTTGACGAAATTGACGATGTAGTTTATGGAGATTTTAAAAAACAAATAAACAAACCCGAATTGTCGATATTCAGAATCGTTGATATGTTTGGTGAAGAATATGATTTCCAAATGGAAACTGGAAAAGCATCAATCGGATTGATTAATAGTGTGAATACAGTACTAAAATTAAAAGCCAGCCACTAACAGCCGTTACAAGCGATTTGCGGATTTAGTGGAATTACCGTTTTTTAATCATATTTTCGTTAAGCCGAAAATATACGTTTTCAAAACCCGCAAACCTCTTGTAGCGCCAAGACGTTAGCACTCATTACGAAAAACCAACAACCATTAAATATAAAATTTATGATTTGTCAATCAATCAAAACTTGCGCATCGGAAGTTTTTCACTGGATCTCCAGACAAAATGAAGTTGGTGAAGAATCTATAACAGATTGGGGATTATATCGGGCTAGTCAATTAGATGGGCGAATACAATATTTGCAATTTAATAGACATCAAGAAGGAAAATTTACTGGAGCCGATTTTGAATTATGGATTCTAACAGATACAATCTATTTTAAGGCTCGAGTTCAAGCAAAAAGATTACGAGCTAGAAAAGATTTATATCCTGGCATTGCTCACTCAAACAAATATGGATTACAAATCGACAAATTGATCAAAGACGCAAGCAGAGGTGGATTTCGCCCACTCTATGCTTTCTATAACAATGAAAATCACACAAGTCAATGCAGGAAGAATGTTATTAATGAAGGTATTTATTTAGCCGATGCTAACATAATTCATAATGATATTTTTTCAGTTCCTAAAAGAGCAATAGACTCAGCACATCTGATTTCAAAATCTACACCTTTTTCTTGCTGGTTTTGTTGTTCTCTATATGAATCTTCAAGTCACGAAACATTTTTAGACTTCTTAAACTTATATTATCCTGCGCAAAATGGAGATAACACAAGTGGAATAACCAATGAATTTCCTAATTATATTTCTTCGCTACTAGGACTTAAAACACAAAGTGAAGCAAAATTAGATTATGATTTCCAAAAAGAGTTTAGAATTTTAAATAATGTAGACGGGATATTGTTAATTGACAATAGGAAACAGTAACGAGTGCTAACCGTCGTTTGGCAATATGGCGGGATTAGGCTTAATTTGAAGATGGTTTTGTACTTGGAAAATTAGTCATTAACCGAAAGATTAGGCTTCCTTAGTCCGCCACATCGCCAAGCGACCAAACGTTAGCGAACATTGAAGAATTCCCGAACAAAAAGAATAACTTCTAATTGAGAAGAATCAAGTATGAATACTGAAAGAAAAAAGAATTTTGAAAGAGAATACAATCATCTATTAGCTCATTATAAGCACATTCAACAAAATCAAATAAATAATTGGGTTCGTTCTTTAATTACATCTCAAACAAAACATATAACACAATTAATTCCAAATTTTACAATTAATGGATTTTACAGAGCGCGCAAACATAACATTTTGGAGGGTACAGAAAAAAAATCTGAAATCACAAAGTTCACTTGTGAGTCGCAATTTTGGAATCCACCAATAGATTTATGCCTAAAACGTGGTCGATGCAATGATATACACGAGAGTCTACTTTACTGCTCAACTGAAATATTTACCGCAATTATCGAGGTAAGACCGGAAAAAGGAGAATTTGTCACCATAGCATTGTTTAAACCATTAGAACCTGAAAAATATAAAGGAGCTCGAGTGAAATTTGTTGGTCTAAAATCACTCTCCAAAATTCCACAATTAGAACATATACTTGGAGACGATATTGAAAAAGATTTAGAAGAATTAGAATTGGACGAAATTTTAGATGACTTATTTCATAAAAAGATTACGCCTGAAACTGAAGATTTATATAGGTTAAGTATAGCTGTTACTAAAAGTATGATGACTACACTTTACGAACCAGATGAAGGAGTATATTATGAAATTCACGGAATGCTTTATCCAAGTATAGAATGTAATAGAGAAAGTTTCAATATTATATATAAACCTGAACACGCAAAATTACATTTTGGTATCTCACAACTTCGTACCTTTAAAATTCTGGAAAGCAATTCTGAAAGAATTATTGTAAAAGAAATTAGAGTAGCATATCAGAAACCAACTCCGCGAATGGATCCATTCGACTATTATGGATTCAAATGGCAAAATATTGATAATCCAAAAACTTTAGAGTTAAAACTTGAATAAATATAGCAACGATTCGCTAAGCCGTTACATGCGATTTGCGGATTTAGTGGAATTAGCGTTTTTTAATCCTATTTTCGGTTAGCCGAAAATACTCAGTTTCAAAACCCGCAAACCGCTTGTAGCGCCAGAACGTCAGGCTGTGAAAAAACTAAGTCAAAAAGAGAATCTATTCGGATACCTGTCGGAGAAAAATTTCATACAGCCGATTCTCAGGAGGTCTTTTTGAGTTTATTCACAGACTGACGTTGGTGGCAATTTAACCCGAAATTGCGCAAAAATAGACAATATGAAAAGTTTGAAAATAATATTTCTAATATTCTTTACACTTTTAATTTCTTGCAACAAAAAACAAGAATTGAAAAGGGAAAAAATAGAAAATGATTCTGTAATTGTTTACAACGAAGATGAATATTATAAAACTAAATCAAAAAAAATAAAAGTAATTGATACAACTTGTGATTTTGAAGAACAGAGAGCTGAAAAAGATATAAAACAAGGTAAGTTAACTTATACTTTTATTTATGGCATTGGTGTTTATGACATTAGCAACAAAGAAATGAACGAATTGCTATCTAAGTATTCAATAAAATTGAACAAAGTTTCAATGTCTTGTTCTCGTCCACCAAAAGGTTTTAAATGGAATTGCTATGCAAAACTGATGAATTTAGCAATAGAGAAAAAATTTGGAGAAAAGTTTATTGATTCTTTGAGAAATATTGCAGACAAACAATTCGTTGAAAAAAATCCAAACTTTATCTTCAGTTTTTTTGATTGCGAAACAACTTCAAGATATGTAAATGCGAAAAGTTATGAAGAGTTTTTAGAAAAACCTGAAAGTGATTTCATGATTGAGCTAAATTATCCAAAATTGAGTAAAGAACAAATTAAAAAAGAAAAGGCTAACACAGAAGTTACCTTTGTTATTTACAGAAATGGAACAGTTGGACGAATTAAAGTCGAGAGTGATTTTAAAATTGCTGGAGACCTAGATTTTGCAAGATATTTTGAAAAAGAAGCGATTAATTTTGTAAAAAAAGCTAAATGGAAATCAGCACTTTACAGAGGAATCAAAGTGAATAGTGATATGCATTTGAACTTGTATAATAAATAAACTGCCACCAACAGCGGCTAAGACGAGATTGCTGATTTTCGGTTACCGGAAATTTCATTTTCACGAAGAAAGTTTTATCTTGGCAGAGAAAACCCAGCTCGCTTTTACCAGCAACCACGCTTAGCCGCGAAACGTTGTACGATATTAACAAACGCTATGTGTATTATAACATTTAACATACAATCAACCAACATAAGAAGAAAATATGAAATCAATTCGCTTAATTCCATTATTAATGATTTTACTCTCAGTGCCTTCAATCGTCTTTTCCCAAGACTCGTTGGTAACTAAAATTACTAAGGAAAACTTTACGACATTTTCGGTAGATAAAAAATCTTTTAGAGGAAACGGATGGGATACATTAGTTAATCGAATACAAAAATCGGATTTTGTATTAATTGGTGAAGACCATTTTTCAAATGAAATCCCCTTTTTCTTTTCAGCAATAGCCAACAAAGTTAAATTTGATAATTTCTTTTGTGAAATAGACCCATATTCGGCAAAACTTATAGAATCTAAAATCCAAAATCTTTCCGAGATACAATTGAGAAATTATGTAAACGACTTTGGAGATGTTTTTTCTTTTTATTCTTTTGATCCCGAATTTCAACTTCTTAAGCAATTAGTAAAATCAAAAACTTCTATTTATGGAACTGACCAAATATTATTGGTAGCAGACAGGCTAATCTGTAATGAATTAAAACAGAAAACCAAGAATGATAAAGCAAAGAAAATTTATGAGAATATTGAGCGGAAATCAAAAGCATATTTTGCAGACTTTTTGAAAGACCAAAGCAAGCCATTTTATATGAAAACTGATGAGTTTGAAAATGAAATTTCAGCTCTTCAACAGCTTAAATTAAGCCAAGAGGAAAAGGAAAAAGTCGCAGCGCTTAAATTAACGGCAAAAATTTATAAAGATGAAAACAGTCATCATTTACGAATTCAATTGATGAAAAATAATTTAATGAAAGTGTATTCTGAATGGGAAAATAAGAAAAATCTATTCAAATTTGGAGCTAACCATATGGCAAAGGGTGAAAGTTTATTGGAAATATATGATCTTGGTAATTTAATAAATAATATAGCAGATAGCAAGTTCAAAAAATCCTTACATATAATGATTTTAGGGAAATCTGGCACACTATCATCACCTTTTAAAGGTTTTCCAGATGAGATAGTTGACGAAAACAGTGCCAGCTCCAAATTATTACAGCCTATATTTAACAATGTTACCACGGAGCAATGGCATTGTTTCGATATGCTTCCCCTTAGAACTGCCTTAGAAAACGGAAAAGTAAAAGTAAAAGATATTAAGTTGTCAAGAATAATAAAGGGGTTTGATTATGTAATTGTCATTCCGAAAGTTACTGCCTCAAGATTTCCAAAGACAGAATAAGAACATCGTACAACAAGAGTTTTGCGTCAGGCGGGCTAAAGTGCAAAATTCAACAGCAGTTTTTCAATTAAACTTTAGTAATAAAATCAGCTTTTGTGCTTCGATTTCCCGCCCGAACGCAAAGCCCCGAAACGTTGGGCTGTGAAAAAACTAAGTCAAAAAGAGAAGATATTCGGATACCTCTGTCGGAGAAAAATTTCATAAAGCCGATTCTCAGGAGGTCTTTTTGAGTTTATTCACAGACTGACGTTAGCGCTAATTGTTTACGACTGTGGTAATAATGAAAATCTAACTGAATTGAACGGCAAAATAAAATACGAGTTTACTGAAAAAGCATGGCAACACTCTTCGCCTGGTGGTTGGTATTTTGTTTCGCTTCCAACAGAAATGGCTCAAGAAATCAGAAATACTTTTAAATCGGAAGAAGAAGGTTGGGGAAGATTGAAAGCGGCAGCCAGAATTGGAAAAAGTGATTGGAAAACCGCAATATGGTTTGACACTAAAAAAAACACATATTTGTTACCGTTGAAAGCAGAAATACGGAAAAGAGAAAACATTGATGCAGAAATGGAAATAGATGTAATAATTTGGCTGTAAATGTTTCTGGAGAATTACAACTAGCGCTAACAGCCGTTACAAGCGATTTGCGAATTTAGTGGAATTATCGTTTTTTAATCCTATTTTCGTGAAGCCGAAAATACTCAGTTTCAAAACCCGCAAACCGCTTGTAGCGCCAGAACGTCAGGCTGTGAAAAAACTAAGTCAAAAAGAGAATCTATTCGGATACCTGTCGGAGAAAAATTTCATACAGCCGATTCTCAGAGACTCATTTTGAGTTTATTCACAGACTGACGTTATGTGACATAATCGAAAAAATGACAACATCAGTTAAATATTTAATCAAATTTGGAAGCGAAGAAAACATTAAAAACCTCTTTGAAAAAGGAGAGATTTTTATGAATACAATCAAAACTTTCAAAAATCTTGATAAAAAAGATATTGGGGACAAATATGAAGGTAGCGCAAAAATTATTAATCCGACAGAAAGTAAATTGACATTAAAATTCCCAAATAATCCAATAACTATAAATCCAATTAAAATGCAACTTTGGCAAACTCCAAATGAACATATTGGAAATATTTATTCTACATATGCGATTTCAGACCAATTAGTTAGAAGGAAAAGCACTCATAGAATTGACCCGAGAATGCAAATTTTTGGTTCTCATTGCTTAATAATCAAAGATGTAATGGGATTTTTGGAAGGGATTTTTAGCGAACTCGATGAACAAAATATTTGCTATTCTCATAATTTGGTAACATATTATGATTATAGTAAACTCAATCATAAAATAACTCTATTTGCTAAATCTCATTTATTGAGTTATCAGAAAGAACATAGAATTGTAGCAAAAACTGAAAAGGATTTACCCTTGAAGTTTGGAATTGGCTCTATGGAAAATTATTCTGAAATATATACTGCAAATGATTTTATTAAAGGAGCAGTTGTTGAACTAATATAATTACGTCACATAAGCCGTTTGGCGAGATTTCGGTAAGTTGAGCGTTCTTTTTTCCGAAGAAAGTTTATGACGCATGAGGGATTGCAGTGAAGCTCTTTTTTGAGGCTTTTTCTGCCTCAAAAAAAGCGGGAACGAAAAGCCCGACCCAAAGTTGCAAGGAGGAACGACAAAGGAACTTTAGGTCATGCCAAAAAAAAGAAAGACTTAAACAAAGCAACCTTACAAAGTTGCTTTCTTCTTTTCTATTCCAAAATCAGTCCATTTTTTCTTTTGAGATTTAGTTTCTTTTCGGATGTTTTTATTTTTATTGATGGATTCCGGAGTCGCATAACCACGAGGATGATCGAGATGCAGGCAAGTAGTACTGTATCGTATTTGTTTCGCCTTTATCCCGTAATTCACCAATCGTTCTCCTAATTCCCTGTCCTGGCCTCCATATTGCATCCGCTGGTCAAAACCATTAATAGCCAGAATATCTTTTTTCCATCCTGAAGCATTGTGTCCGTTCCAGCTTGGAGTTGTTGGTGTTAAAAAGTTTAAAAGAGCACTTTTTAAACCCGTTGCGCTTACTTTATTATTTTTAAAAGAGGCTTTCATTCCGTTTTTCTTTAGCCAGGAAACATCAAAACATTTTCCGGAGTAAATATCTTCTTTTGTAATATTTTGGGAAAGTTCCAAAGGTAATTTATGATAACCACCGGAAAGGAAATAACCTTCTTCCCTGAATTTAATATGCTGCTCAACAAAATCAGGACGCGGAATACAATCACCATCGGACATCATTATGTAGTCTGTCGTGCAGGCTAATATGGCTTTGTTTAAAATCTGGGATTTCTGAAAACCATTGTCTTCGTGCCAAACGTGAATAATTGGATAAAAAACTTCCTTTTTTAATTCTTCAATTAAGTCGAAAGTCTCCTGTCGTGAACCATCATCGGCAATAACCATTTCGAAATTACGATAGGTTTGTGTGTTGTATCCCCAAATGACTTTTTTAAGCCATTCAACAGAATTATACGTACTAATTATAACGGAAATATTCTTTTGCATAATCCTGCAAAGATAATCCAAAATTGTTAATTTTGTTTTTCCTAAAATAAAAAAATGACCAGATTAAGCGTAATAATTCCTACTTACAACGAAATTGATTATATAGAAGATGCCATAAAATCAATTGAATTTGCTGATGAAATTATTGTAATTGATTCATATAGCTCTGATGGGACCAAAGAAAAAGCAATCGAATTAGGATGTAAAGTACTGGACAGGAAGTTTGATAATTTCTCCAGCCAAAAAAACCATGCTATTGCTGAAGCCACAGGAGATTGGGTTCTATTTATTGATGCTGATGAGCGTGTTTCGCAAAAGCTGAAAATTGAAATCTTATCGGTTATTGAAAACGGAAAACACAAGGGATATAAGTTACAATTTCCACATTTTTACATGAATCGTTTTTTATACCATAAAGTGGATAAAGTAGTGCGTTTGGTAAAAAATGATTCTATTTCTTTCTCAGGAGATGTCCATGAAAAACTCCTGTTCCAAGGAAGTACAGGGACTTTGAAAAACTTTATGATTCATTATACGTATAAAGGTCTTTTTCATTTATTGCAAAAAAAGGATTCTTATGCCTGGTTTCAGGCCAATACTGCTGTAAAAAAAGGAAAAAAAGCAGGTTATTTTCAGTTGATTTTCAAACCTTTTTATCGCTTTTTCTCTTCTTATATTTTAAAAGGAGGGTTTATGGATGGAGTTCCGGGTTTGGCTCTTGCCACCGTGAATGCTTATGGGGTATTTTCGAGGTATGCTAAAATTATTTTAATCGAAAAGGGATTAAAATAATTTTAGCTTTCCGAAACGTAATTTCAATTTAAACTTTATCATACTATATTCTCCTTTTATATCGATTCGTTGAATTTCATACGGATTCTTAAAAGGAAATTTGTTGATTCTGTTCCCAATTCTTAATCCTGCCTTTATATTATTCTGTTGTAGAACAGTCTTAAATATTGATTTATGAGGTTCTTTTTTAGGATAATTTCCATACGGATAAGCTAAAGCATTATACACTTTCAGGTCATTTTGCTTAATAATTTCAAAACATTTAGAAAAATCGGCATCCATTTCATCTTTTGTTAAAGCTGCATATCTTTTATGTTCGAAAGAATGCAAACCCAACTCTATGCTGTTATCTAATGATTTTAACTGCTGAACAGTCATAATTTTCTCCTTTCCTGAGTTCCATAAATCGACATTTCCAATATAACCAAACGGAATGAAAAAAGTAGCCTTCAAATTGTATTTCTGAAGTAGAGGAACAGCATAAATCAACTGATTTTCAGTGACATCATCAAAAGTAATCACTATACTTTTTGAATCAATTATTGTTTTGTTTTCCAACTCTGAAAAATGGTATGTTGTATATCCTTTTAGATTCAAATAACGAAACTGTTCTTCTAATTTTTCAGTAAAAATAGTAAGCCCGTTACTGTTCTTATCATCAGAAACATTATGGTACATTAATATAGGTAAACGTGTCATCTCTTTAAATTGCATTTAAACGTAAAATTATTACATTTGCACTTCATAAACTTCTTTATGCAGGAAAATAATTTGTTTTCAAAAAATAGTATTGGGTTTGACGAATACAATTCGCATTTAACATTAGAAGCAAAAGAGCTTGCTAACATATTGTATGACAAGAGAATCAGACCAAATTACTTTCATTTAATCGCAATTCCTTTTGGAAATTTTATCAAAAATTATTTTTTTAAACTCCAAATACTAAAAGGCAAACAAGGGTTTATCATCTCTTACATTCAAGCTTTTGCGACTTTTAAAAAATATTTATTTTTATGGTTAAAGTATCGAAAAATGGAATAAAGCCTGTCGTATTAGGTATGAAGTTAACGTTTTAATAAATTATAAATCAAGCAAACAAAAGCCCAAATGCATAACCTTTTTTACTCAAATTATGCTTTATAAAACAATATCTGTTTAGATTTGTTTTTTTAGATCGCAAAAAAAGTTTTATTTTGACTTATTTGCACACTTTGCCTTATTTAAACGTTATTTGCACCTTTGGTCATTATATCGAAAAGTAGAATAAAAATATTAAATACATCTAAATGTTTGAAATTGCAGCTATAATTATAAATTATAATTCGAATGTTTTAACCCGGGAATGCATTATAAGCATTTTAGAAAAAACAGATCCTTCCCTAAATTTACAAATAATTGTTGTTGATAATTGCTCTGAAGAAGAAGATTATTTTTCGTTAAAACAATTTTGCGACACCCATCCTTATGAGAATCTTAAACTAGTAAGAAATAAAATCAACACAGGATTTGGAGCAGGAAACATGGCCGGTTATCATTATGCTAATGCAAAATATGTTGCTTTTGTAAATAATGACACCTTATTTTTAAACGATTGTTTGTCTATTTTAAAAGCGGCTATCGAAAAAGACGACAACATTAGTATTGTTGGTGGTCAGTCATTCAAAGAAAACACTAAAAAAATGGTTGCTTTTGATCATTTTACATCAATTACAAGAGAACTTTTGGGCAGGGACTTTTTGGAAAAAATTAATTCAAAAAAATATCCAAAAAGGAAATCAGAATATGTAAATCCGTTAAAAGTGAATTATGTTCAGGGCAGTTTTATGTTTATAAGATCTAAAGATTTTAATGATGTTGGCGGTTTTGACACTAACATTTTCCTCTATTATGAAGAAACGGATTTATCAATGCGTCTTCAAAAAAATGGAAAATCATCTTATCTGATTCCAGATGCTAAATACATCCATTATCATGGAGCAAGTACACCAAAAAGTATTTTAATTAAAGCCGAATTAAAAATCTCATTGTTATATGTAATCCGAAAACATTCTGGGTATTTTGGGCATAAGGTTGTATTGATGTTTTTAATCCTGAAATACTTTTTCAGCAGTATTTTCAAACCCAAAAATTGGCCTTTATTTATATTACTGTTAACTGGAGCCCCATTGTCAAAATCCCTTAAAACCAAACAAAAACTAGTAAAATCATAATTTTACTATGAAGTTAAAAAAGTATGTAGGGTAATAAACTTGACAGGATCATTTTAACCGGCAGATTTAATTTTAATAAATAAATAATGAAAATAGAAAATAAATTAGAAATAGTATTAATTACATACAATAGATCGAAATTATTAGAAAACACTTTAAACCAATTTTTAAATTCACCATTTAAAGATTGCAAAATAACCATACTTAATAACTGCTCTACAGATGATACTATTCAAATTTCCAATTCATTTATCAATAAATTTTTAAATTTAAAAGTAATAACCAATAAACTCAATATTGGAGCCAATGCCAACATAATGAGGGCGATAGAAATCGTTGATTTAGATTACATTTGGATAGTTTGTGACGACGATAATTATGATTTCTCTTATTGTGATGATGTTATTGATTGTATAATTAATGAAAAGGCAGAGTTGATAAATATGGGAGCGCATGCAGATTATGTTTGGTCTTTTGGAGGAAGAAACGAATTAGTTAAAAAATTATACAGTGAAGGTTACCCCTATTTTAAAGCATCTTCGTTTCTGCCTAACAGCATTTTTAAAAAAGAAGCTTTTATTCCCTTTATAATTAGTGGATATAATAATATTGGTAATATGTACCCACATATGCCATTTTTACTTTCATTTTATTCGTTAAATAAAAACATATATATCGCAAAAAAAAGAATTGTTACAGCAGTTATCGGAGAACAATCTTATAATCAGAAAGATGTGACTGATGGTTGGCTAAATACATCTAAATTATTAAAAAACAGATCGGACATTAATAAATGTTTTTTTGATCAACGAAACCATAAAGGATTTAGGCATCAAATTGAGAATTCTTTGGCCTATACATTCAAATCAATCTTAGGCAAGTTTTACTATAAAACCATTAGGGGAATTTTTCAGATATTATCACCGGTTCAAAAAATAATTTATACACTTTTCGTCATACCTTATGTTTTAGTTAGGTTATTAGTTGCAAGTTTTAAAAAAAGCAAACATTAAATATCTTTGCATCTTATAAAAAATAAAATGGACATTAATCAGGAAATAATCAACGCATTCGAAGTAATACAACAAGGAGGCATTATCCTTTACCCAACAGATACTGTTTGGGGAATTGGCTGTGACGCTACCAATCCGGAAGCTGTTGCCAAAATATACCAGCTTAAACAACGTGCAGAAACAAAAAGTATGATTGTATTGATGAATGGTGAAAAAATGATGTACAATGTCTTTAAAAACATTCCGGAAGTTGCCTGGCAAATTTTAGATTTATCTGAAAAACCAACTACTTTAATTTTAGACCAGCCACGAAATGTAGCACCCAATATTATTGCAGAAGATAACTCTCTTGGGATACGTTTGGTAAAAGAACCTTTTTGCTTTAAATTACTGGAAAGAATGAAAAAGCCATTAGTTTCAACCTCCGCTAATATCTCAGGACAGCCAACTCCGATTGCTTTTAAGGATATCAATCCTGAAATAATCAAAGGAGTTGATTATGTGGTAAAACTAAATCAGGATAAGGTTGCCGGAAAGCCTTCAACCATTATAAAACTGACAAATGATTCTCAGGTAAAAGTAATACGTAAGTAATTACCAATTGTTAATTTGATTAGCTTTTACTTTGAAAAATTTAAATCATTTTTAAACTCACAATCAGTAAGTCAATATCTTCTTTTGTGTTATAATGACTCAGGGAAATTCTGAGATTTGGCAACTTCAAATCGTTCTCTGAAAGCATTTCTTTCAAAACATGAGAAGGCTTAATACTTCCGGACTGGCACGCACTTCCTCTGGAAACTGCAATTCCTTTCATATCCAAATTAAACAATAACATTGACGTTTTATCTGATGAGAAAGGCAAAATTATATTCAGAAGATTGTAAAAATCTTCCTTCTTACCATTGATTCTAAAGTCCGGAAAATGCGTTTCCAGCTGATTTATGAGATATAGTTTTAAATCCGTTATATATTCTCTCTCTTCATTTAGATTTTCATATGAAATTGACAAGGCTTTTGACATTCCCGCTATTTGATGCACAGCTTCAGTTCCTGCACGAAGTCCTTTTTCCTGCTCTCCCCCAAAAATTAAAGGCTGCAAACCGGAATTTTTTCGGATAAAAGCGAAACCAACTCCTTTGGGTCCGTGAAATTTATGGGCACTTGCCACAATAAAATCGACTGATGTTTTTTGCAGATCAATTTCAGTTTTACCAACAGACTGAACAGTATCCGAATGAAATAAGGTATCGTATTGTTTACAGATAACACTTACCCTATCAAAATCCAAAATAGCTCCTGTTTCATTATTTACATGCATCAGACTAACTAATGTTTTTTTTTCGTCTGACAATAAATTGGATAAATGAGTCAAATCAATGCTTCCATCATTATTTACAGTAACATAATCAACCTGAATATTATATTCTGACTGCAGTACTAAAACCGGATGCAAAACGGCATGATGTTCAATTCTTGTGGTAATAATCCGCTCGATTTTTAAATCTTTTACAGCAGAACGAAGAATCCAGTTATTGGCTTCAGTTCCACCGGAAGCGAAAATAATTTCCTGTGCGGAACAATTTAAATGTTTGGCAATACTCTTTCTGGAAAGCTCCAAAATGGTTTTAGCATTTCGTCCAGAACTGTGTGTAGAAGATGGATTGCCAAAATCTACTGTCATAACCCTAATCATTTCCTCTATCACTTCAGGGCGAATAGCAGTTGTAGAAGCGTTATCTAAATATACTTTTTTCATTGACGCAAAGTTATGAAATATCAATTGTCTATTCTTAAATAACATTTGCGAAATTTTTCACTATTTTTGAAGCAAATATATAAATGATGAAAAAATATACCTGCCTGTTATTAATTACCCTCTTACTAAATGGTTGTGATGATGGTGATTTAACAATTGAAACTTTTGATTTTGGCACTATTACAGCAGTAAGCTGCCCAGGAACGGAAGATTATGAACTAATATATAAGTTAAAAGGTCAGGAAAGTTTATTGTTGCAATTACCTGACGAAGTGCTTAAAAACGAAATTACAGGAGATGGAGATCCTCAGGAATTTAATATTGACGATACTTCTATTAGATTAGTTTACAGAGCATATGATGGCCCCATTACATCTGATAATATTTGTAATCCTATAAAACCTGTAAGCCCAAATATAACTAATGAATGGTCTGCAGTTGGAGGTAAAATCATAATTACCACAACAGCAAATTACGAGACAAATACAACAAATAACAGCACTAGAATATCTGGCTATACACATAACATTCTTTTAGAGAACGTAACCTATTCTAAACCTTCAGGAACCCAAGTTGGACCTTCGTTTACCTTTGGTGATTTTAAAACAGAATTGGAGGACACAGAAACATTAATTTTAATTTTTGATGACTCTGCTTCGCAATGTCTTACCTCAAAACAGGTATATAATTTTAGTGGCTCTGAATCATTCACGATAGATAATCTGGATCCGAATTTAATAGTTAATATACCAACTGAACCGAATACTCCAAGAGTTCAGAATATAACGCCTACTATCAATAAAGTTACTTTTAAAGTATATAGCAACGGGACAGTTACTGATGATTATTTTTGTAAAACTACTCCTCCAACAACTCCAACTGTAAGGGAAACCTGGATTGCAGAAAGTGGTACTATATCAGTTGAAACCTCAACTCTTGCTAACAATTTTAAACACATAATTACATTTAAGAATGTAAAACTTGTTAAGGGAAATGTCAGTTTCTTATTAGGTAATAATTTTAAATCCTGGGAGCTCATTACTACTCCATAAGATATTTAGCAAACAAATATTCTTACAAAATAAGCGTCTTTTTTTTCACTGTTTTCAATTTAGAAACGGTAAAAAAACAGACGCTTATTTTTATGTATAAAATTAATGATTTTAAGTAACAGATACGTTTATTTGTTATTCTGTCTAAAATAAACTTCGGTTGCGCCCAAACCATATTTTTGATAATTGGCATCCTGAAAATCGATCCCATCATAACGGCCTAATAAAAAGTCGAGTTCTGCTTTTAGAATTCCTTCGCCAACCCCGTGAATAAAAACAATTTTTGGAATGCGGTTTCTGATCGCAAATTCAATGTGCCTTTTTGCTGTTTCAGTCTGTAATGTAAGGATATCATAATTTGACATTCCACGTTTATTTGGAACCAGTTTTTCTATATGCAAATCGAATTCAGGAGCTGCAATTTCACGCTTGTCTTTCTTTTCTTTTACAAAACTTCTGGATCTGGGCTCTTCTTTTTCTTTAGAAACCTCATCTATATTAATTCTTTTAATAGAATTCATTAAATTACTGGAATCGTGAATTTTAATCAATTCATTGACAAAAAATGTCATCGTGAATCCGTCTTCAGTTTCAATCAAAATCTCTTTGTCTTTAACTGCAATTACTGTTCCGTTTATGGCTTCATCCAAAACCGAAACCTTATCTCCTTTATTCAGCATCCTCTTCTTCTTTATCTTTATTTTTACTTGGTGTTTTTGCACTTAGCTGCATCATTCCATACATAAAAATCACAATTGCAATTACCATTATATAGGTGTTTTTTTCTCCTGACACCTGTTGATAAAATGCAATTGATATGGCGAGAATCATTATTAAAATTTTAAAAGCTTTCATATTTTTTTCTTTCAGACTTCAAAAGTAATGAACTTATAACAACTGATATCAACTATAGGGATCATATCAAAATATTTTTCGTAAAATTGTAAAAACAAAAACTGTGGATTTAGAAAACTATATGCTGCCGTGTTTATTCAAAACACTGTTCGGATTCGAGTGTTTAGGATGCGGTTTTCAACGCGCTTTTTTCTTACTTTTACAAGGGCATTTCATAGGTGCTTTTAAGATGTATCCGGCAATTTATTCTGCACTTTTATTTCTAGGATTTACAGCTTTATACTTTTATGATAAATCCACAAATCACAAAAAAGCGCTTTGGATTTCTGGAATCGCAAATGGGATATTTATGATTGGCGGTTATTATTACAAACACTTTTATTAGTGTTTGTATTTAAACAGATTACTTCTTAATCTGATCCAGAATATCATTCATCATCTCGATTTGAACTTTCTGAATTTCGATTAATTCCTGTTGCTGGTGCATAATTAAATGATCAATTTTATCGTGAATCATTCTAATTTCTAATTCTGATTTCAGGTTAATCATATAATCTTTTTTGGCCCGGTTTCTGTCTTTTTCTTCCTGACGATTTTGACTCATCATAATTACCGGAGCCTGCAATGCAGCAACGCATGACAGAATCAGATTCAATAAAATAAACGGATAGGGATCAAAGCCCTTATTCAACAAAATGTAAACATTAGCGGCAATCCAGAGGACGATAAAAAGCAGAAATGAAATAATAAAAGTCCAGCTTCCGCCAAAATCTGCAACATTATCTGCTATCCTCTGGCCGAAACTTCTTTTTTCTTCTTCATCTTCAACAATGCTCACTATTGATTTATCTTGTTTTAACGATGAGATAACATTTTTTTCCATATCAGAAAGTGCTCCAATCTCTGTAGACAAATAATTAGATATATATTGCTGTCGGTAAATATTTAATTCTGAAATGGCTATAAAATCGCTTTCACAAAACGAGGGATGCTCTTTAACTATTAGTCCTAAAATTGGGTTGTGAATAGATTTTCCTGAAATTTTCTCACTTACAGGAAAAAGAAGATCAGAAATAGCACTTTTAAAAGTTGAATTATTTTTCATTTTTCAAATATATTTTACTGGCTAATTTACACATTTAAGTTCTTAACCATTTTATAAATTATTGCCTCCAAAATTTCTTTTATTTATCACAAATAGAATTTCTAAATGAAAATTTCTTTAGTTAATTCCTGCCTATATTTACAAAAAACACCTTACTTTTAGCGTTTCAAATTATCCATTCAATTTTATAATTGTGTCAAAAGATCTCATCATACAAAATATAAAAGCCCTAAAAAGCCATTCAAATATAAATTACGGAATCAAGACTAAAACTGAGGATTTTACCGAGAAGCTTTTTTACACGCTTTTTGATTCTAATGCACCTTTGGATGAAAGCATCAATGAACTTGAAATTCGTTTCAAGGAAATTGCAGTTTTGGCCTGCAAAAAACCTGAAAACTTATGCGAATCTATTTGGGAACGCTATCTTGAAAAATTGCCTGAAGTATTAGAAAAACTGAATCAGGATGCTGAATATATATTAGAAAACGACCCGGCATCAAACAGCATTGATGAAGTTTATTTGGGATATCCCGGTTTTTACGCTATAGCTATTTACAGGTTAAGCCACGAATTATATAAACTTGATTTATTATTGTTTTCAAGATTAATGAGCGAATATGCACATCGAATTACCGGAACAGATATTCATGCAGGAGCTACTATAGCATCTCCTTTTTTTATCGATCATGCGACCGGAATCGTTATAGGCGAAACTACTGTTATTGAAAAATATGTAAAAATTTATCAGGGAGTTACATTAGGTGCTTTAAGTGTTAGTAAGGAAATGAAAAATGCAAAACGTCATCCAACAGTAGAAAAAAATGTATGCATTTATGCTAATGCAACTATTTTGGGTGGGCAAACTATTATTGGTAAAAATAGCATTATAGGCGGAAATGCCTGGGTTACCAAATCTATACCTGCTGGTTCTATTGTCATGAATACCACTACAACTGAAGTAAAAATAAAAGAAATAAAATAAAATGGGTCCAAAGAAATTGCTAAACCTAATTGGAAATACTCCATTGATGGAAACTGTCAATTTGGTTAAAAATAAAAACGTAAAACTTTTA
>NZ_JBDTTP010000065.1:0-23334 GCF_039930565.1 Flavobacterium sp.
TGGAAACGTATTAAAAAACAATACGTATCCGTTATCAGTAAGTGCAGAACGTGTTTTTCAGGCAATTGAAGCCATTAAATATGCTAAAAAAGTAGGGGCAAGCGCTATTGCACACGGAAGTACAGGTGCAGGAAATGACCAAATTCGTTTTGATTTGATTTTTCAGACAATCGCTCCTGAAATTGAAATCATTACCCCAATTAGAGATTTAAAATTATCAAGACAGGAAGAAGTTGACTATCTGGCTCAAAACGGCGTTCATTATTCCTGGGAAAAAGCGCAATATTCGATCAATAAAGGTCTTTGGGGAACCAGTGTTGGAGGAAAAGAAACTTTGACTTCAAGTCAGCCCTTGCCAAGTGACGCTTATCCTTCACAATTGCAAAAAGAAGGAGAAGAAAAAGTAAGGTTACATTTTGAACAAGGAGAATTGGTTGGAATAAATGGTCAGTTAGACAAACCTTCCAATAATATTGTAGCACTTGAAAAATTAGCCAATGCTTACGCAATTGGTAGGGATATTCACGTAGGTGATACTATTATCGGAATTAAAGGTAGAGTTGGTTTTGAAGCTGCTGCTCCGTTAATTATCATTAAAGCACACCATTTGCTAGAGAAACATACTTTAGGTAAATGGCAGCAATACTGGAAAGAACAGTTAGGAAACTGGTACGGAATGTTGTTTCACGAAGGTCAGTTTTTAGATCCTGTAATGCGTAACATTGAAACATTTTTGCAGGATACACAAAAAACGGTAAATGGAGTTGTAACTGTTTCGCTAAAACCGTATCATTTTTCACTTGACGGAATTGAATCTGACAATGATTTAATGAATACGGGCTTCGGTCAATATGGAGAAATGAATAATGCCTGGACTTCTGATGATGCAAAGGGATTTATTAAGATTTTAGGTAATGCACAAAATATATTTTCATCTGTAAATCATTTAGATCATGATTAATATCGGAATAATTGGTGGTTCGGGTTACACGGCCGGAGAACTTATCAGAATATTAATGTATCATCCTAATGTAAACATCGATTTTGTTTACAGTACAACAAATGCAGGAAAATCGCTTTCTGTTGCGCATCATGATTTGATGGGGGATATCGAAATGAATTTTACTAATGTTGTAAATCCGGATGTAAATGTTGTCTTTTTATGCTTAGGCCACGGAAAATCAATTTCATTTTTACAGCAAAATCAATTTGCCAGTCACACTAAAATCATTGATTTAGGAAATGATTTCAGATTGAATAAAGATGCTCATTTCGAAGGAAAAGATTTTATATACGGTTTACCTGAGATTAATAAAGCGGAAATTAAAAAAGCAGATTATATTGCAAATCCAGGTTGTTTTGCGACGGCTATTCAATTGGCTTTACTGCCTTTGGCGAAAAATAACCTTTTGAATAATGATGTTCATATCAATGCCACAACCGGAAGTACGGGAGCAGGTGTTGGACTTTCAGAAACGTCTCATTTCAGCTGGAGAAATAACAATATGTCGCATTACAAAGCTTTTGAACACCAGCATTTGGGAGAAATTGGAGAAAGTTTAGTGCAATTACAGGATGATTTTCAAAGCGAATTGCTTTTTATTCCAAACAGAGGAGATTTTACAAGAGGGATTTTCGCAACGTTATATACCCTTTCGGATGATAGTCTGGAGCAACTGGTTGCAAAATATGAAGATTTCTATAGAGATGAACCTTTTGTGACGGTGACAACTACCAATATTAATATGAAACAAGTCCTTCAAACTAATAAATGTATTATTAGTTTATTGAAAAAAGGAAACCGGGTTTTAATTACATCAATTATTGACAACTTAACCAAAGGTGCTTCCGGACAAGCCATTCAAAATATGAATTTGATGTTTGGACTGGAAGAAACGACAGGATTGCATTTGAAACCTTCAGGATTCTAAAAATAAGAAAAAAGAGTAAAGAGACAAGAAAAAAGATATTGTAACACCCTAGTTAAAATCTTGATTCTTTCTTCTTGATCCTTTCTTCTCAAAAACAATAAAAAAATGAACTTATTTGATGTTTACCCATTATATCCTATTACTCCTGTAAAAGCAGTAGACTGCACGATTACAGACGATAAAGGAATTGAATATTTAGATTTATACTCGGGTCACGGAGTAATTTCTATAGGACATACACAACCGGATTATATTGCGAAAGTAAAACAGCAATTGGATAATTTGAGTTTTTACTCGAATGCTATCCAAAACCCATTACAGGTAGAATTGGCGGATAAATTAGGTAAAGCTTCCGGATTAACGGATTTTAGCTTATTCCTTTGCAGTTCTGGTGCTGAAGCGAATGAGAATGCTTTAAAAGTAGCATCTTTTCATACGAATAAATCAAGAGTAATTGCTTTTGATAATTCGTTTCACGGAAGAACTTCGGCTGCTGTTGCAGTTACTGATAACAAGAAAATTGTTGCTCCGATTAATGCACAGCAAGTTGTTACCTTTTTGCCTTTGAACCAAATTGATCTGGTGGAAGCCGAATTGAAAAAAGGGGATGTTTGCGCTGTAATTATCGAACCTATCCAAGGCGTAGGTGGTTTAGATCAGGGAACAACCGAATTCTTTCAGACTTTGGAAAAAGTGTGTAAAGCCAATGATGTGGTGCTGATTTTAGACGAGGTACAATCAGGTTATGGAAGAAGCGGGAAGTTTTTCGCTCATCAACACCACGGGATTAACCCCGACATTATAACTACTGCAAAAGGAATGGGGAACGGTTTCCCAATTGGAGGCGTTTTAATTTCTCCTGAATTCAAAGCGAGTTATGGTTTATTGGGAACCACTTTTGGAGGAAGCCATTTGGCTTGTGCGGCTGGAATTGCGGTTTTGGATGTGATGGAAAAACAAAACCTAATAGGCAACACCAATAAAGTCTCGGACTATTTTATGGAAGCGATAAAAGTGGTTCCCGAAATTATCAAGGTAAAAGGAAGAGGATTAATGTTGGGAGTCGAATTTGACTTTGATGTTGCAGCGTTAAGAAAAAAACTGATAATCGAGAAACATATTTTTACAGGAAGTGCTAATAATAAAAATCTGTTGAGAATTTTACCACCGCTTACTGTGAAAAAATCAGATATTGACACTTTTATTGTGGCTTTACAAGAGTCACTGGCTGAATTAAAATAATATTTTAGACTGCGTGAGGGATAGCAGTGGAGCTCTTTTTATAATTAGCGATTTTTTCGCTGATTATAAAAAAGCGGGAACGAATAGCCCGACCCGATAGGGACACGCCCAAAAATAACTAATCAACATGAATACATTATTATCCATAGAAAAAAGAAATGCTGTTTTAAGTCGGATGGCGGAACTTCTGGAAAAGGAAAGGACCAATCTGAAAAGTAGCAATCAACAGGATTTAAGCAATTATTCCGGGGATGATTTGGCTATGGAGAAGCGTCTGCTTGTTGATGATGCTAAAATTAAAGCAATGATTTTATCAATGCAGCAATTAGCAAGTCAGGAAGATCCTGTTGGTGTGGAACGCTTTAATTTTGTTCATGATAACGGAATGAAAATCATTAATAAAACGGCGGCTTTTGGAACCATAATGATTATTTATGAATCGAGGCCTGATGTAACCGTTGAAGCTGGTGGAATTGCATTTAAATCCGGAAACAAAATTTTGCTCAAAGGCGGTAAAGAATCGTTATTGTCTAATTTGAAAATTGTTTCGCTTTGGCACCAGGCTTTAGAAGAAAATGAAGTTTCGAAGAATTGGGTTGAATATTTAAATTACAATCGTGCAGAAACGCAGGCTTTTTTAGAAAATCCAACGCAGAGAGTTGATTTGATTGTACCTCGTGGTGGCGAACAATTGATCGCTTTTACCAAGAAACATGCTACTTGCCCGGTAATTGTTAGTGGTCGCGGTAATAATTTTGTTTATGTAAACAAAGAGGCTGATTTGAAAAAAGCTCTTGATATTATTATTAACGGAAAAACCACAAATATAGGAGTTTGTAATGCATTAGATAAAGTTTTAATTGATATCAGGATTCCGGGTTGGCAAGACTTTGCCAAACAGATGGTGACTGAATTGCAAAAATTTAATGTTGCTGTTTTGGGTGATATTGCTTTTGCTAACGTTACTCAGGTTCCTGAAATTGAAAATGAACAAATCTGGTACGAAGAGTTTTTAAATTATAAAATTGTTGTTGGAATTGTAAATTCTGATGAAGAAGCAATTTCAAAAATCAATAAATATTGTGGTGGACATTCTGCGTCGATTATTACACAAAATGATGCCACTGCCCAGGAGTTTATGGAACAAATAGATTGCGCAGCTGTATATCAAAACGCTTCGACCCGATTTACTGATGGAGGACAATTTGGTTTAGGAGGGGAATTGGCAATAAGTACTGATAAATTGCACCAGCGCGGACCAATTGGTTTGCAGCATTTGGTAACCAATAAATGGTATGTTTACGGAGAAGGACAGATTAGGTAATTGAAATAATCTGACAATTAGATAATTATAAATTTTTATTGTGGTTACAATATAACCTTAGTAGCTCTGATCTTACTAGTTAAAACAAAAAATAAATGAGCAAAAAAAGGATTTTATTAAAGATAGGAAGCAATACCTTAACAAAGGAAACCAATCACATTTCGAGAGGAAAAATTGAGGATATTGGGATGCAGATTGCGGCATTGAATAAGGATTATGAATTTGTAATTGTGAGTTCAGGTGCCATTGCTGCAGCCAAACAATTTGTGAAATTGGAAAGCAAAGGCAAAGAAATTATTGTAAAACAAGCTCTTGCATCAATTGGTCAGCCTCATTTAATGCGGATTTTCCATGAAAATTTCAGCGATTTAGGTTTATTGACATCACAATGTTTATTATCCTATTCTGATTTTGAAAAAGAACAGTCAAAAGTTAATATTGTCAATACAATTAATGTTTTGGTTGAGAATAATTACATTCCGATTATAAATGAAAATGACACTGTTGCCACAGATGAGATTCAGTTTGGCGATAATGATAAATTAGCAGCACTGGCAGCAGTTTTATTAAATGTGGATATTTTAATAATTGCTACCAATACAAATGGAATATATACAAAAGCTTCTATTCATGATGAAATTCCGGAAACTATTCGCCTGGTAAATGATTTAAAACTTTTGGAAAAAGAAATCGGAGAATCTAAATCATCACACGGAACAGGAGGGATGCAGTCCAAAATAGAAGCAGCCGGAATTGCAAAATCTGCCAATATTGAAACCTGGATTGTAAACGGTTTAGAAGATAATTTTATTTTAAAAGCATTAAAGGATGAAATTCCTTTTACTAAAATTGTGTAATTATAACGCAGATAGTGCGGATTCGCTATTGCGAAGACGCTGATAAAAACAGATTTCTTAATGGAATTATTGCATGAAGAATTAACGGATGTCATTATTAAAACTTTTTATGAAGTTTATAATGAATTAGGTTATGGATTTTTAGAGAAGGTTTATTTGAACTCTTTATATTTAGAATTAAAAAATAAAGGTCTACAAGTTGAAGCTCAACGTAAAATAGAAGTTTATTACAAAGGAATAGAAGTTGGAGAATATTATGCAGATTTAGTTGTTGAAAACTTAGTTATTCTTGAATTAAAAGCTGCAGACTGTATTGCTCCTGCATTTGAAAATCAAATATTAAACTATTTAAGAGGAACAAATTGTGAAGTGGGTTTGCTTCTGAATTTTGGAAAGAAACCTGAATTTAAACGAAAGGTTTTCGAGAATAGTAGAAAAACAAGAAAATAGAAAGAAAAGGAAAATCAGTTTTTATCCGCGTTTTTGCGATAGCAAATCAGTATAATCCGCGTCTAAATAACACAATACAAAACAAAAAAATGAACTACATTTCAATTCAGGATATCAACTCACTACCAAAATGGGTAAAAAGCGCGTTAAAAATCAAAAAGAATCCGCTTAAAAATCAAAGCTTAGGAAAGAATAAAACTTTGGGAATGTTATTCTTTAACCCTAGTTTAAGAACGCGTTTGAGTACTCAAAAAGCGGCATTAAACCTAGGAATGAATGTTATGGTAATGAATTTTACTAACGAAGGCTGGACATTGGAGTTCGAAGATGGAGCCGTAATGAATTCAGGTGCTTCAGAACATATTAAAGAAGCGGCCGAAGTAGTTTCTCAGTATTGTGATATTATCGCAATCCGTGCTTTTGCGGGATTGGAAGACAAACAAAAAGATTATGCCGAAACAGTAATTTCAGGATTTTTGAAACATGCAACTGTGCCAATCGTAAACATGGAAAGCGCTGTTCGTCATCCTTTGCAGTCTTTGGCAGATGCCATTACAATGGAAGAATACAAAACCAAACACAAACCAAAAGTAGTGCTTTCCTGGGCTCCGCATCCAAAAGCATTGCCTCAGGCAGTTGCCAATTCATTCGTTGAAATGATGCAGATGCAAAAAGACATGGATTTTGTAATCACTCATCCTGAAGGTTATGAGTTAAGCCCTGAAATTACAAAAGATTCAAAAATCGAATACGATCAGAATAAAGCGTTTGAGAATGCTGATTTTGTATATGTAAAAAACTGGAGTAATTTCAACGATTACGGAAAAGTAACCAATTCAGATCCTAATTGGACGGTAACGGCCGAAAAAATGGCATTGACGAACAACGGAAAATTCATGCACTGCCTGCCAGTTCGTCGTAATGTAATTGTAAGCGACGAAGTGATTGACAGCGAGAATTCAATCGTAATTCAGCAGGCGAATAACAGAACCTATTCTGCACAATTAGTTTTACAGAAGATTTTAAAGAAATTGTAAATAAAAAAAATGAAAGTTACAATAATAAAAATAGGCGGGAACATAATTGATAATCCAACCGAATTAGAACAATTCTTAACTGATTTTTCTAAAATTGAAGGATATAAAGTTTTAGTTCATGGAGGCGGAAAATCGGCTACTAAAATGGCGCAAAGTATTGGTTTGGTGCCTCAAATGATTGAAGGGCGCCGAATTACAGATGCTCCAATGCTTGATGTTGTGGTCATGATTTACGCAGGCCAGATCAACAAGCATATTGTGGCACAATTACAGTCAAAAAACAATAATGCAATAGGTTTTTCAGGAGCTGATGGAAATTTAATTCAGTCTGTAAAAAGAAACCATCCAACAATTGATTACGGATTTGTAGGCGATGTAAAACAAGTTAATACGACCTTATTGAAAACGTTACTTGAAAGCGGAATAGTACCTGTTTTTTGCGCCATTACACACGATAAAAATGGTCAATTATTAAATACAAATGCAGACACCATTGCAAGTGAATTAGCAATTGCCTTATCTGAAGTCTTTGATGTTACGCTAACCTATTGCTTTGAGAAACAAGGTGTTTTACAGGATTCAGAAGATGATTCTTCTGTAATTACAGAAATAAACGAGGCTTTGTACACGAAACTAAAAGCAGAAAAAGTGATTCACTCCGGAATGATTCCAAAACTGGATAATTGTTTCAACAGTTTGTCAAGAGGTGTTCAAAAGATTAAAATTGCGCATCATAAAATGTTACAAAATCCGGATGTTTTGCACACAACCATTACATTATAAAGAAAAAAGTTGCTAAGTTCCCAAGAAACCAAGACTTTTGCAATCTTAGCATCTCAGTACCAAAATAAGAAATGAAAAATACAGAAACGCTTACCCACGAAGCCATAACATTATTAAAAAAACTGATTGAAACACCTTCATTTTCCAGTGAAGAAGATCAAACAGCAATTTTAATAGAGAATTGGTTCAATCAAAACGAGATTCCCTTTAAAAGAGAAAACAATAATGTGTGGGCTTTCAACAAATATTTCGAGCAAAATAAACCAACACTTTTACTGAATTCTCACCATGATACGGTAAAACCTAATCAGGCATATACCAACGATCCTTTTAAAGCAATTGAAAAAGACGGCAAATTATTTGGTTTAGGGAGTAATGATGCCGGTGGATGTCTGGTTTCGTTATTAGCCACATTTGTTCATTTTTATGAGAATCAAAATTTATCTCATAATATCGTAATTGTGGCTTCCGCGGAAGAAGAAAGCAGCGGAAAAAAAGGTTTGAACAGTGTTTTACAACATTTACCGGAACTGGATTGCGCTATTGTCGGTGAGCCTACATTAATGCAGTTGGCGGTTGCCGAGAAAGGTTTATTGGTTTTGGACGTAAAAGTAAAAGGTACAGCAAGTCACGCTGCACACCAAAATGATGACAATTCATTATACAAATCAATTCCGGTAATGGAATGGTTTAAAAATTATAAATTCGATAAAATATCGGATGTTTTAGGTCCTGTAAAAATGACCGTAACACAGATCAGTGCAGGAAAGCAGCATAATGTAGTGCCGTCAGAATGTGATTTGGTAGTTGATATACGCGTAAACGACTGTTATAGCAATTCAGAAATTTTAGAAGTTGTAAAAGCCAGTGTAAATGCCGAAGTTACCCCAAGATCCATGCATTTAAACGCATCGTCTATTCCAATAACACACGGTTTGGTTCAGGCCGGAATCGCTTTAGGAAGAACAACATACGGCTCGCCAACGCTTTCAGATCAATCCGTTTTAAGCTGTCAGTCTTTAAAATTAGGTCCAGGAGAAACCCTGCGGTCACACTCGGCAGACGAATTTATTTTCATCAACGAAATCGAAGAAGGAGTAACGTTATATATCAAAATACTAACTGATTTCTTTAAATTATAAAATTATTTAGGAGCTAATCCCGCTATCCATTTCAATCTTTTATTTTTTAAAGAAAAAAATAAAAGGATTTTCACTGCTATCGGGGCTAGAAACAACACCATATAACAAAGGCATTATTGGAAATTAGGCATTAAACTACAAAGAAAAATTTAAGAAGTCTAAATATCTAAAATCTAAGAGGTCTAAAAATCTATTTTATGAAACTTTGGGAAAAAGGAATACCAACCGACAAACAAATCGAACATTTTACAGTAGGAAACGACCGCGAACTGGATTTGGTTCTGGCAAAATATGATGCATTAGGATCGATTGCGCATGCTAAAATGCTGGGGCAAATTGGACTTTTAACTTCAGAAGAAACTGCTTCTTTAGTTGATGCCTTAAATGCTATTATTGTTGATATTGCCGTTGGAAATTTCGAAATAGAAGACAGTTTCGAAGACGTACATTCCAAAATCGAATATCTACTGACTGTAAAGCTGGGCGATGCCGGAAAGAAAATCCACACCGCACGTTCCCGCAACGATCAGGTTTTAGTGGATGTGAATTTATATCTTAAAGATGTAGTAAAAGAATTAAAAGAGCAGGTAAAAACACTTTTTGATTTAATGATGGAATTGGCAGAAAAACATCAAAATGTATTGTTGCCTGGTTATACACATTTACAAATCGCCATGCCGTCTTCTTTCGGGATGTGGTTTTCTGCTTACGCTGAAACTTTGATTGACGATATCACAATGCTGAATGCTGCCTTAAAAATTGTTGATCAAAATCCGTTAGGTTCTGCTGCTGGTTACGGAAGTTCATTTCCAATCAACAGAACTTTCACTACTCAGGAACTAGGATTTGAAACTTTAAAATACAATTCAGTTGCCGCACAAATGAGTCGTGGAAAATCAGAGAAAACAGTTGCTTTTGCTATGAGCAGTGTCGCAGCGACTTTGGCTAAATTCTCAATGGATGTGTGTTTGTATATGAGCCAGAATTTTGACTTCATAGGTTTACCTTCACATCTTACAACTGGTTCAAGCATTATGCCTCACAAAAAAAACCCTGATGTTTTTGAATTGATTCGTGGAAAATGTAATAAGATTCAAGCTTTGCCTTATGAAATTACTTTGATAACCAACAATCTTCCAAGTGGTTACCACAGAGATTTTCAATTATTAAAAGAAGGTTTGTTTCCTGCTATTCAAAACCTAAAAGCGTGTTTAGATATTGCTATTTTTTCTATTAAAGATATTAAGGTAAAAGAAGGAATTCTAAACGATAAAAAATACGATTATTTGTTTACAGTTGATACTTTAAACGAAATGGTAGTGGCAGGAATGCCGTTTAGGGATGCGTACAAAGCAGTGGCTGAACAATTGGAAGCAGGAACTTATGAATCTCCAAAAGAAACAAAACACACGCACGAAGGAAGTATTAATAATTTGTGTCTGGATGCCATTAAAAACAAAATGAAGTCTGCATTTTAAAAATCATTTTGAATTAATATAGCCGATTTGTATAAAATGCAAATCGGTTTTTTTATGGAGAAACTTAAATGATTTTTTATTAAACTTGGCAAGAGTATAAAAAAAAGGCTATTGATGACAAATATCAATAGCCTTTTTTTTAGAAAAATATTTTTTAAAACTAATTCTTTACAACTTTAAAAGTTTTAACTCTGTTTTCAATTTGTACTTTACAAATGTAAACTCCTTTAGTAAGGTTTGCAATGTTTAATTCTACTTTTTCATTACCTGTAACAGGTTTAGAAGAAGTATACACTTTACTGCCATTTACCGAGTATAACTCTATAACAGCGGAGCCATTTTCAATACTTGAAAATTCAATGTTTAGAATATTATCTATAACCGTTGGATAAAATTTAAGTTCTAAGTTAGATGCATTATCATTTACTCCTAAATTTGTACAAGCTGATATCACACCATTTGAAGTTACCTGAAGAGTAGCTCCGGCACCACAACTTGCATTTGGAATAAAAGTTGCTACATCTGCAACAGGAAGTACAGTATAAGTATAAGATGGTTTTGAAACTGTTCCAATTACAGAATTAATTCTGTTGATGCAACCATCAAATGCTAAACCAACTGTTCCACCATCTGCTGAATAATTTTGATAAACACTAGCAATAGTTGCAAAATTAGTATTTTCGACATAACAAGTTGTATTGTTATTTCCACCTCCTAAGCCAATTGCTAATGAACCAGCCACAGTAGTATTATAATAACAGTTTAAAATATGTAATTCAGCATTTCTAGCTCTGGGCATTCTTTCTTTACAGCCTTCAGCCCAGTAACAATTTTTAAAAGTAATACTATAGCGGCCATCAGTAGAATTAACATCATCTTTAGCAGAACCTACTAAATTTGAGAAACGATGGTCATTAGAACCACCTGATCCTCCTGATACTGGAGTTTTTAGGTATGAAAATTTACACCATGAAATAGTGACATTATCTGCCTCACCTTTATTGTCAAAATTGCCATCCATTCCGTCCTGAAATTCGCAATGATCTACCCAAATATTAGTTCCTTCATTTGTAAGGTTGTCACGGCCATCTACATCATACGCTCCTGGACCTTCAAAAATAAGGTTTCTTATAATTACGTTATTTGAACTTGGTTTTATATACAGAATTCCGGAATTGGCAGCAGATGTAGCGAAATTACCAATTGTTATTTGTGTATTTCTAAGTTTTGCGCCAGGTAATCCAATAACCGTTTTATTATTTAATTGTACACTAAGGTAAGTACAATCAATTATACCGGATACCAAAATTACAGAGTTAGCGCTTGCTGTGGATTGTAACGCAGTCTTTAAGGTAGCAAATGTTGAAACTGTTACAGTATTAGAAACTGTTGGAGTTCCACCACCAGTTGCAGCAGCACCAAATCCTTCTGGAACTGACATGTAGTAATTTTGTGCAAATAGATTCGTTAAGCTTAGGAAAAAAAAGAATAAGAGGAATGTTTTTTTCATTTTAAAAATTATTTTTAGTTTTTAAATTTCTTTACAAATGATTAATGTAATCGATTGCACAAACTTAATTAATTAAATTCAAAACCAGTATTAATTAATTAGATAATATAATTCTAAACTCTAGTTTTGAGTCAATAGTGTATTTATCCGGATATTTATAAGAATACAATATTTTTAAATTGTTTTTTTTAAAAAAACTTAAATTTATTATAATAGCTTTAAAAAATCCCCAAACTTTTTAAAATTTGGGGATATAATGGCCTTAATTTATTTTCTAAATTAATTAAACTTTTCCTAAGGTATATAATTGTTCCATTGTAGGCGAGATACTTCCGCCAGCAGGTTCAAGAGTAATACCAAAAGCTTCAGCATAAACAGTTTGATCAACAGCAAATATCTTTTGATCGTTTGCTTCAAAATCACTTAACAGACCTATACTTGTCGGAGTAAGGGTAGGGCTTAGTTTAAGAGCCCAAACCTGATAGACCATTCCTTTTGGAGGTGCTGGCAAACCGGCTGCATCAATATAAGTAGTTTTGCTTTCTTTATTCCAATATACTTTTGCAAAAGATTTTGGTGAAACTGTCTGACCACCAAGTGTTACTCCAGTATTCTTAACATCTCTAACAATTGTTAGATTCTTTTCTGTTATATTTTTTTCCTGATTTAAATATGCAAATTCTCTTTCGATTTTATTTTTTTCAGTTCCTATGGATGAAATAGCTTGCTTAGTTTCATTGAGCTGTAAGGTCTGATAACCCACTCCTAAAAGTAATAAAACTGCAGCAGCCCAGCCTGCATATTGGGACCAACGTGAAGCTGGTTGCATTTCTATAACTTTTCCGTGTTTTAGTTCCAGTCTGGCTTTTATCTTCTCGTAGTTGGCTACCGAATGAAATGGTGAAAAACTGGATGATAAAGCTATAACCGCTTTTTCAATCGAGATGATTTCATTCTCTATTTCCGAATTATTTTTTGCCATTTCAGCAACTTCGATGTTTTCTGATTCACTTAGTAAACCATATACATAAAGTTCTAAAATACCTGATTCAATATAGTCTTTTGCTTCCATTATATTTTCAAATAATTACGTAAATCGTTAATACAATTTCTGTTGTGAGTTTTTACGGTTCCTAAAGGAATAGCTAATTCTTCTGATGCTTCTTGCTGCGTATATCCTTTAAAGAATAATAAATCAATAATTTCAATACATTTTGGCTTTAGTTTTTTTACAAAATCCTGAATTCCAATTGTATCAATTTTATTGGTCAATTTGTTACTGTCCTCAAACAGATGTACGAAATTATCTGAGTTTAGGTTTTTTTGACTGTTGTTGAAATTCTTAGATCGCAGTTTATCTATGGATGTATTTCTTGCAATATTTAATATCCAGGTATAAAATCTGCCTTTGCTTTCATGATATGAATCAATGTTTTTCCATATTTTGATAAAAACTTCCTGAAGAACATCTTCCGCTTCTTCACGATTTTTTACAAGAACATTAATTACAGAAAATAAGCTTTTAGAATACATATCATATAAATATGTAAAAGCTTTTTCGTCTTTTTTATAAATCAATACCAATAACTCGTCCTGGGTCATATTCTTATTTATTTAGCTTATACAAACATATACATTTTAAGATTATAAATTACAAAAATCCTCGGAGGACAATAACTTTTTGTAATATAAAACATGCAATAAAAAAAATATTCATTTTTTTAAAACCAAAATAAATTTGATTACGTATATGTATTTAAGCAGCTTTTTTTAAATAAAGATGTGGATTGATTTATGCTGATTGATTTGTTTGTATGGGGAGAAGCCTAACGTCTGATTAACGTTAGGCTTCATTTTTTTTTATTAAAAAAAGTTAAACAATAGGATTCTAAGATAGATTTTAATTAATTTTATAAAAAAATAAAACAATGAAAAAAATATTATTCATAGCGTGTGGTACCTTTCTTTTATTTAGCTGTCAAAATCAGGCCCAAACAAATAAAACTAAAGCTCCTAAAACAGATAAAATCATGACAAAAGAAACGATTTATCAATATAAAGTAGAAGATTTATCAGGAAATACTTTTGATTTTGCTTCTCTGAAAGGTAAAAAAATAATGATTGTAAATACAGCTTCAAAATGTGGATTAACTCCACAATATAAAGATCTGGAGGCTATATATAAGGTATATAAAGATAAAGGTTTTGTAATTGTAGGATTTCCGGCAAATAATTTTGCTTCTCAGGAACCGGGAACAAATGAAGAAATAGGAGCTTTTTGCCAACAAAATTACGGTGTTACTTTTCCAATGATGAATAAGGTTTCTGTAAAAGGAGATGATATGTGCGAAATATATAAATTCCTGACACAAAAATCTAAAAATGGTTTGCAGGATTCTGAAGTTGAATGGAACTTTCAAAAATACCTGATTAATGAAAACGGAGAACTAGTAAAAGTGATTAAACCGAGAACCTTGCCAACTAATCCTGAAGTTATCAATTGGATTAAAGAATAATATTAAGCAAAAAATAATTTTAAATGAGATTTTCAGGAAACTGAAAATCTCATTTTTCGTTTTTGAAAATAGATGCAACTGCTGCTTCGTAATTTCGAATGCTTTTTGCTTTTTTTATTTGTTTTAATATTTTGTGCGGATTCGAAAAAGTAGCCGAGAAATATTCCCATAAATGATACATCTTCAGTAAAATATGGGTTTGTCCGGATAGCGATTCGCTGTAAATTGCATATAAAGTATCGTGAAAGTCACTGAATAACTCCATTTTATTTTTAGGATATTCAGCTGTATTTTTTTTTATCATGGAAGGTAAAAAAGGATCTGAAATAAGTCCACGTCCAATCATCCAGTGGTCTATCGTTGGAAAACGATCCTGCATTTCGTGAAATTTTTCTACCGAAGTAATGTCCCCATTGTAATACAATTTATGCTTAGTGTTGTCAATACATTGCTGAAATGCATCCAGATGAACGCCGCCTTTGTATAATTGTTTACCGATACGGGCATGAATGGCAATATTTTTAATTGGATATGTATCTAAGATGGGTAAAACATCTAAAATTTCTTCGGTAGTATCATATCCTAAACGCATTTTCATTGATACAAGTATGTCTGTTTCAGAATGTGTTCTGTCCAGAATATGATTAATTTGATCCGTGTTTTTAATCAAACCAGAGCCCATCCCGGATTTAGTAACCATTGGATACGGACAGCCTAAATTCCAGTTTAATTCTTTATAACCTAATTCCTGAACATATTTGGCAACAAATATGAATTCATCTGCATCGTTAGTAATTACTTGTGGAATAACCTCTAAACCCAAATTATTTTCAGGAAGTAAATCTCTTTCGTAAGATGATTTTATAACTAATTTTCCATTCAGACGAATATAAGGAGAGTAAAAAGTGTCAATTCCTCCAAAAATTTTGTTTTGGGCATTTCTAAAACGAAAATCGGTAAATCCTTGTAAAGGTGATGAGAGCAGCGTAAAATCCATAGTATTTGTAAAGCAGCAAAGATACTATTTGTTAATGATTATGATTTCTGATATTTTTTTTTATTCATTAGAATTTCAAAATTATTCTAAAATCAATTGCATAAATACTGAATCAAGCCAACGATCAAATTTATATCCGGATTCTTTAATAATACCGACTGTTTTAAAACCGAATTTTTCATGAAAATCAATACTGCTTTTATTTTCGGCATCAATAACACCAATCATAGTATGCAATCCTTGTGCTTTTGCTAAAATAATTAATTCCTGTAACAGAATTTTACCAATTCCTTTTCCATGAGCATTTTGATCTACGTATACAGAATGTTCTACCGTATATTTATAAGCTTCCCTAAAACGAAATTCGCTGTACATACCAAAACCAACTACTTTTCCTTCTAGTTCAGCAACAATTACCGGAAATTGTTTAGCAATTTTTTCATCCAAAATATTTTTTTGCTGTTCATAACTTCTTATTGTATAATCATATAAAGCTGTAGAATGCACAATATTATAATTTATAATATCTAATATTATTTGTGTGTCTTCGGTTTTGTAAGGTCTGATGTCTATTTTCATATAAAAAAATATCTGTATTCAAAATTAAGAAAACTATTTAAGATTAGATAAAACCTGAGCAACTTTGTATCTTTGTTATTCAGATACAGAAACAATGATTTATCCCAAAATACCGCTTGCGCAGAGCATTATTGAAATTTGTTTAGCTAAAGGAATTACCAATATCATCATATCTCCGGGATCACGAAATGCACCATTAACTATTGGTTTTGCACAAAATCCTAATTTTAAATGTTACAGTATTGCAGATGAGCGCTGTGCAGCATTTTTTGCATTAGGAATTGCACAACAGACCAAAAAGCCAAGTGCAGTAATCTGTACTTCCGGTTCAGCCTTACTTAATTATTATCCAGCATTTGCTGAAGCTTTTTACAGTCAGATTCCTTTAATCGTGATTTCGGCAGATCGTCCTCAAAGCAAAATTGATATTGGTGACGGACAGACAATTCGTCAGGAAAATGTGTTTCAGAATCATTCTGTTTTTAATGCCAATTTAACCGAATTGGTTTCAGAAGAAAACGATTTAAAAATAAATGCAGCAATTGAGGCTGCTATACTTAAAAAAGGACCTGTACATATTAATGCCCCTTTTGAAGAACCACTTTATGAAACTACGGAAACTCTTTCTGTAAATTCTAAAATCACTTATTTAGAGGTAAATAATGTAACGGATACAATTGAAAAATTAGACTATTTTGTTTCTATATGGAATGCTGCCAAACGTAAAATGATTTTAGTTGGAGTAAATGAATCCAATTCAATTGATTATAAGGTTGTCGAAAAACTCGCTCTGGACCCATCGGTAGTAGTTCTTACCGAAACGACTTCAAATCTGCATCATTCCAATTTTATTAACAGTATAGATACTTTAATTACACCATTTCAGGATTTTGATTTCGAAGAGTTTAGGCCCCACATTCTTGTTACTTTTGGAGGAATGATTGTCTCGAAAAGAATAAAAGCTTTTCTGCGAAAATACAAACCAAAACACCATTGGCATATTGATACGTTGCGGGCGTATGACACCTTTAACAGCCTGACTAAACATTTTGAAACGGAGCCAAATCTATTTTTTGAAGAATTTTTATCAAAAACAAAAAATGCAGAAAGTGATTATTTTTCGAAAATCAATACTATTTATGATTTGCGAAAAATTAGAAAACAGGAATATTTAGAGAAGATTACTTTTTCAGATTTTAAGGTTTTTGAAAAAGTCATAGAGTCGTTGCCTAAAAATACCCAATTGCAAATTAGTAACAGTTCAGCGATTCGTTATGCACAGTTAATTGATATAGATTCTTCGATTGAAGTATTTTGTAACCGAGGTACAAGCGGAATTGACGGAAGTACATCAACAGCAATAGGAGCAGCGGTTGGAAGCGATAAACAAACCATTTTTATCACCGGAGATATTGGTTTTTTATACGATAGCAATGCTTTATGGAATTCTTATATTCCTAAAAATTTCAAGATTATTTTGATTAATAATGGAGGAGGAGGTATTTTCAGGATTTTACCCGGTCATGAAGAAAAACCGGTTTTCAATACTTATTTTGAAACTTCACACCAATTGACAGCGGAACATCTGGCAAAAATGTATCAGTTCAATTATCATACTGCTGCTGATCTGGTTTCTTTAGAGCAAAATCTAAAGTTACTATATGGTAGCAATGATGCTCCTGCTATTTTAGAAATTTTTACGCCTACTCTTGATAACGATAAAATATTGCTTCAGTTTTTTAAGGAATTAGTATAAAAAACTTTATCGGATAGGTATTGGAAAAATTGGTAAACTGGCATGACCTAATGAATCAATTGTCTGAACAGCAAAGAAATAATTGTCTTTTGAATAATTAATTTCAGCTTTGGTATCTTTTACAAAAAAAGTTTTTCCCCAATGTGCAGAAGAAGTTTCCCTCATTAAAACCTGATAGCCATATTGGCTTTTGCCTTCAGGGGCACTCCAGATTAAAGTTGACGAATTCGAAAGCCCTTTTACTTCAATGCCAACATTTACAGGGGGTTTTGGTGACCAGGCTAAATTAGCCATAGTAGCCAGATTGGAACAGGTATTTTTGCGTAGATAATCAAAATCCATAAATTCAGGAAGATCACCATATATGATTTCATTTTCAGTTCTTAAGTCTTGATGCTGGTGATCGAAATTTTCATTCATTTCACAAAAACGAACAGCAGTAAAACCATTTTGACTAAACGGCGTATGATCGCCACCACGCAGGAAACGATCATTTCGATATACTAATTTTACTTTTAACTGATCTACATATTGTTCTGTTACAGTTTTAATATAACGCGCCAATAATCTCGACGGGCTGTCATTGTCACGGTTTGTTGCTTTACGCATTTTAGCTTCTTCTTCGGTTTCTAAATAGGGAATGGTTTCACTAAATATTCTAACTTGTGTGTTGTCTCTTAAATTAGTTCCACTGGATAAACTGTTGCCAATCATATCATTATTGAGCATTGCAATAACATTCCATTTGGATTCTTTTGCAAATTCTGCAAGATGTCTTGCGCCATAAAGACCTTGTTCTTCACCGGTAACGGCAACAAATACAATAGTCATTGGAAAAGATCTTTTGCTCATAATTTTTGCCAGTTCCATAACCGCTGCAACGCCTGATCCATCATCATTTGCTCCCGGAGCATCCGATTTTGTATTCATTACATCTGAAACTCTTGAATCCAAGTGGCCACTAACAATTAATACTCTGTCATCTGTAGGATCCGTTCCTTCTAAAATAGCCATAACATTTGCAACCTTAGTATCAGTTAGGATTCGTTTGGTGTCAGCTTTTACCGTAAAATAATCAATTTTAGTCGTAAGTCTTCCGTTTGATGCTAAAGCATATTTTTCAAATTCAGATTGCACCCATTTCTGTGCAGCACCTATTCCTTTTGTTTTGCTTTTAGTATCACTTAAAGTATGTCTGGTCCCAAAAGAAACTAGTTTTCTAACCGTGTTCTCAAGATTTTCAGCTTTGACTTCAGTAATCATTTTTTTTATTTCAGGGTCTTCAAAAATTTGGGCGAAGCCAATTTGTGTAAATAGTAAAAGTGAAAAAATATAGTAGAATGGATGAGTTTTCATTTGCTTAAAATTTATAGGATGTTCAAATTTAACCAAAAAACACAAAATAATACAGATATAATAAAGCATTATTTTTAGAAAATTATTTTACCTGAACCATTTTCAAACTTCGTACATTTGCACTTTAAAAACTTAGTTGTTTTATCAACTCAGAACCTTATTAAAATGATTGAAATAGGAAAATACAATACCCTTACGATACTTCGTGATACAAAAGTTGGTTTATTTTTAGGAAATCCTGAAGAAGATCCGGAAGGCATTCACGACATATTATTACCCAATAAATACGTTCCAAACGAATTTGAAATAGGAGAACAACTTGCTGTTTTTGTTTATTTGGATCATGAAGAACGTCCGGTTGCTACAACCCTTGAGCCTTATATTTTATTAAATGAATTTGCACTTTTACGTGTCAATTACACTAATCAGATTGGTGCTTTTATGGATTGGGGAATGGAAAAAGATATTCTGGTTCCGTTTAAAGAGCAGGCGCGCCCTATGGAAAAGGGAAAACGCTATTTGGTGCACTTGTATATGGATGAAAAAACCAATCGTTTGGTGGCTTCCAGTAAATTGAACCAATTTTTAAAAAATGATCAACTGACAGTTGAAAAAGGTGAAGAAGTTGATTTGATAGTTTCACATATTACCGAATTAGGAATTAATGTTATCATCAACGAACAGCATAAAGGATTGTTATACAAAGATGAAGTATATGATGATGCTATAAGAACGGGGGACAGAATGCGAGGATTCATAAAAAATATCCGCCCTGATAACAAAATAGATGTTGCCTTGCAGGTTCAGGGTTATGAAAGTATAGAACCGAATGCGGATAAAATTTTAGATGAATTACGTGCCAATCGCGGTTTCCTGAGACTAAATGATGCTTCACATCCTGAGGATATTAAGACTGTTTTAAAGATGAGCAAAAAAACGTTCAAAAAAGCAATTGGAGCTTTGTATAAGGATAAATTAATAGACATTAAGGAAGATGGAATTTATCTAATAAAAGACACTATTTAATCCATTCTTAAAATAAAAAAGACCGAAAAGCAATTACTTTCCGGTCTTTTTTTTATTTTCTGTGCTTCCATCTTTTATGCGTCCATAAATAATATTCTGGCGCTTCAAGAATTTGTTTTTCAACTTCTCGTAAATATATTTCTGTAATATCAAAATTTTCATATTCTTTCGGATTATAGCAAATCGGAACTAATGTGGCTTCATAATAACCTCTTTTTATCTTTTTCACTTTAATAAACATGACACTTAAATCATATTTTTTAGCTAACATTTCTGCTCCTGTATGAACCGGAACTTCAATTCCCATAAAAGTATTCCAATGAAAAATCCTATCCATTTTAGGTGATTGGTCACTTGCTAATCCATATAATGTCAAAATTCCGTCACGTTGACTTTGTGCCATATGCGGAATAGTTTCTTTGGTGGTTACTAATTCAGTACCATATTTAGAACGTATTTTGCGTATTAGTTTATCAAAATAAGGATTCGCTAGTTTCTTGTAAACCCCAATTGTTTTAAAATTTAATTTTTTAGTTAGTGACAAAAGCCATTCCCAGCTAGCATAATGTGAGGCAAATAAAACAATGCTTTTACCTTTTTGCTCATAATCTCTCATGACTTCAATATTTGTAACGGTAAATCTTTTTTCCATTTCTTCAGGAGAAATACTCATTGTTTTTATCATTTCCAAAAACATATCACACATGTGCTGATAAAATTTCTTTTCTATGGTTTTTCTTTGCTCATTATTTAAATGAGGTAAAGTAATTGCGAGATTCTCCCGGACAATTTTTTTACGATATCCTAAAATATAATATACAAGGAAGTAAACACAATCTGAAAACCAATAAAATATGCGAAAAGGAAGTATTGAAATAAACCAAAGTATGGGATAAGCCAAAATATAAACAAGAAATTGCATCAACTTTTTTTTTACAAATATAAAGTAAAAATGAATAAAGTTTATAGTATTAAAGGTTGGCTAACTTGTATTACTTAATAAGTATCTTTGTAATTAAAATTAAATAAAATTTATGAATACCATTTTGATCGGAATTATTGTTGTCAACGTTTTAATTAGTTATAAAGGTTTTAATGATGTTGCTTTTTTTAGAAAATATGAATTTCACGTGGGAAGTATCCGATCCGGTGAACAAATAAGAATGATTTCATCCGGTTTTTTACATGTTGATATCATGCATCTGGCATTTAATATGCTGACACTTTATTTTTTTGCGCCAACTGTTATTGCTTATTTAGGTAATTTTTCATTCATTTTAGTTTATTTTGGAAGTTTAGTTTTCGGAAGTTTACTTACAATGATATTTCATAAAAACGATTATAGCTATCGTGCCGTAGGAGCATCCGGAGCTGTAACGGGAGTATTATATTCGGCCATTTTGCTTGAACCTAATTCAAATGTCGATTTGTATTTTATAATAAGTATGCCAGCTTATGTTTTTGGGATCGCCTATTTGTTGTATTCTATTTATGGAATGAAGGCTAAAAATGATAATATTGGACATACGGCACATTTTGGTGGAGCTGTAGGTGGTTATTTGATTACCCTGATAAAATATCCTTCATTACTTAATGATCAGACCTTCATGGTTATATTATTGGCAATCCCAATTATTATACTTTTTGTAATGGCAAAATTGGGAAAATTATAATGATGGCACAACTTTTGAAATGCCAATATCAAATAACTTAAATATAACAAAAATGAAAAAACTAGTATTATTTTTAACAATCATGTTTATGACTATGTCTTATGGTCAGGAAACGAAACAAATTCCGCTGATCAATGTAAATGGAGAAGGAAAAGTAAAAGTAGCTCCGGATCAGGTTTCTATTTCAGCTACAGTTGAAACAAAAGGGAATAATGCTAAAGATGTAAAGAAACAAAATGACGAAAAAATGGATGCTGTTTTGAAGTTCATTAAAAAAATGAATATTCCAACGGCAGATTTCAGAACGAAACAAGTTTCTCTTAATCCTCAGTATGATTATGAAAAAAAGAAAACAAGTTATAATGCAGTGCAAACTGTAGAAATCATAGTAAGAGATTTATCTAAATATGATGAATTAATGGAAGGTCTTGTACAACAAGGTATAAACAGAATAGATAAAGTTTCTTTTGAATCATCTAAATTATTACAACATCAATCTGAAGCCCGAAAATTGGCAATTAAAGATGCTAAACAAAAAGCAGAAGATTATACTTCGGTTTTAGGTCAAAAAGTGGGTAAAGCATTTGTAATATCTGATAATTCTCAAATATATCAACCACAACCAATGTACGGAGCAATGAGAATGAAAGAGTCAGCCGATGCAGTTGCTTCAAATGAAACCATGGCAATTGGAGAAATTGAAGTTACGATAAATGTAAGTGTTAGTTTTATTTTAGATTAAAATTCTGATACTGAATAAAAAATCCCATTTATATTTAAATGGGATTTTTCGACTAAATCATAAAAAAAATCCTAATGAAAATTAGGATTTTTTTGTGTGTGTGGGGAGAGCAGGATTCGAAACTTAAGCTTCAAACCCGCGTATTTCCTGCAATTTTATTTTTATTATACCTACTGTTGCCACGATGTTGCCACGAAACTCACATTGTTAATTTTTAGGTGTAACTTGTTGTTATTTAATATTTTGAATTGTTTTTTACACGCTATCTTATATGTCGTAAAAATAAGCTTTTATTTGTAAAATTGATTATTTTGGCTTTATTATTGTAAAAGCTATTTCTGTAATGTTTCTAAAAAAAATGCCTTAACTAATTGTGGCAAAAAAGGTATCCACTCCATCAATGCTCTTATTCAGATTTTGAATTCTGATGTAATTCATTTTTTTTTCATTTACATTTGATTCAAAAATTTATCTTTATTATTATTTTGGATACGTAACTTTATTTTCAATTTCAAACTTTATAAAAGTAGATTCCTGAATTCAGTTCTGAGATATTAATTTTATTTTTTTACCTTCCATAAGTTTTTGTCCGTTAATACTAAATATTTCGTACTTATCAACTGTTATTTCAGAATCAATAATATTGATGAAATTTGTTGCTGAATTTGGGTAAATATTGAATTAGATGCGATGTAACCGAATTTAAAAAAGATGACCGTGTGTATTATAGTGTTCCCAACTATTTAGATGGCAGTTATACGGAATATCTTGCAGCAAAATCAAATCAATTAGGTAATAATATAGACTTTCTTTTACTAAAAAAAGACAGAGAATAAGTGCTCATTCATTATTAATTAGATCAAATAATAATAACTGCAAGCAAGAGTAATAAACATTGATAAAAGTGGTTCTAATACTGCAGCTATCAAAGTCTA
>NZ_JBDTTP010000066.1:0-22858 GCF_039930565.1 Flavobacterium sp.
AAGTTCAGGGAGCCGGAATGGTTTTTGAAAACGAAACAATTGATTACGGAACTATTGCTCACAATGCTGATGGTAATCGTCAGTTTGTTTTTGTAAACAACGGTACAAAGCCATTAATTATTACTAACACTCAAGGATCTTGTGGCTGTACGGTACCAACAACTCCAAAAGAGCCAATTGCTCCGGGTGCAAAAGGTATTATTGGTGTAAAATATGCTACTGACAGAGTTGGAGCATTTACAAAAACGGTAACGGTTACTTCTAATGCAGAGGGACAACCAACAAAAACACTTACTATTAAAGGTACTGTTTTACCGGATCCTGTAAAAAGCTAAATCGGAAAAACATCTAAATAACTAAAAAGCTTCCTTATCTTTGGAAGCTTTTTTTATGACCTCAATTTTAACCCAATGAGAAAACTCGAAAATAGCGAACTGGACAGAAAATCAATTGATGATTTCAAAAAGTCAGATAAAACACCTTTAATTTTAGTATTGGATGATATTCGCAGTTTACATAACATAGGATCCGTTTTTAGAACTGCAGATGCTTTTTTAATTGAAAAAATAATCCTTTGTGGCATTACAGCTACTCCTCCCAATAAAGAAATACATAAAACTGCTCTTGGCGCTACAGAAACTGTTGCCTGGGAACATCATGAAAATGTTTTAGAAGTTATACAGAATCTCAAAAAAGAAAATGTTTTGACACTTGCTGTTGAACAAGTTGAAAGCGCCATTTTTCTTCAGGATTTTAAAGCCGAAAAAAATCAAAAATATGCTTTAATTTTTGGTAATGAAGTTTATGGAGTGGCTCAGGAAGCTGTAGCTATTTGTAATGGATGTATTGAAATTCCACAATTGGGAACAAAGCATTCTTTAAATATTGCGGTTAGTGCCGGTATTGTTGTTTGGGATTTGTTTCAAAAGTTAAATTGGACTAAAAACACTTAAAAAAAACAGAACCGAATCAGCAAATATTTAAAGCAATTTCTATCTAATTGTTTGAAATTGAAACAAATTTTTTTATTATTAGAAAATTGATACTTTTATAAAATGAAAAAAAATGATTTCGTAAAATTATCTCTTTTATTACTTATTTTTAGTTTTAATCTATCACACTCAAATGATACATTTAAAGCTTTAGAAAAAAGTACTATCAAAATAAACGACACCCTTAGATTTGTCAAAAAAAATAATGGAAAGTCAAATTTAGCTATCGATCCTCCAATAATAACCGCAACAGGAGATCAATTATACTGTCCTCAAACCAGCATACATATTACCACTACAATTGACATTAATCATGATCTTGCTGAAACAGGAACCCAAGCTGTTTTTATTCAAATTTCATCTGGTTACTCCAATGGATTTGACCAATTACAACTTTCAAATCCTGCTTCACACCCAAAAATTATTACAAGTTGGGATGCAACAGCTGGAAAATTAAAATTATACAGTCCAACTGGTGTCGATGTATTATATTCCGAATTTGAAGCTGCCATAAAAGACGTTCAATTTTACAATTCATCTGCAACAGCGTCAGGAATCAGAACTTTTTCTATAACAATTGGGCAGGCAAATTACCTTCCTTCTACGGGACATTATTATATGTTTGTACCTAGTATTGGAATTACATGGACAAGCGCAAAAGCTGCAGCTGAGGCAAGCAACTATTATGGTCTTAAAGGATATCTTGCTACTCTTTTAGCATCTGATGAAGCAAAATTATCAGGAGAACAAGCCTCAGGTGCAGGTTGGATTGGAGGTAGTGACGCAGAAACAGAAAATGTTTGGAAATGGGTAACCGGACCTGAGGGACTAGCAAATAGCGGAAACGGAATCATTTTTTGGAATGGCCTTAGCAACGGAAGTACACCTAATTTTGCTTTCTGGAATAATAGCGAACCAAATCAGGCAGGAGATGAAGATTATGCTCACATTACAGCTCCTGGAGTAGGAATTTTGGGTTCATGGAATGATTTGTCAAATACAGGAGGAGCAACTGGAGATTACCAACCAAAGGGATACATAGTGGAATATGGCGGAATGCCGGGAGAACTTCCTTTGAAAATTGCAGCCAGTACAAAAATTACAATACCACAAGTTACCCTTACAAATCCAAATGCAGTATGCGATTCCGGAACATTTACTTTAACTGCTACAACTACACCAGGAACAACAATTAGCTGGTATGATTCTGCTGTAAGTACAACTCCTCTGGCAACTAGGACTTCATTTACGACACCAGTAGTTACTACTTCCACAACTTATTATGCAGACTCTGGCTGTATAACAAACCGAAAATCGGTTGTTGCCATAGTAAATAATACTCCTAATGACCCGACAGTTTTACCACCAGCTCCAAGATGTGGTACAGGATCAGTACTATTAGAAGCAACATCAAATGTTGGTATTATTAATTGGTTCAAGACATTATCAGGAGGCTCTAGCGTTTATCAGGGGAATAATTTTACTACACCAGTAATTTCTACCAATACAACATATTATGCCGAAGCTTCAAATAATGGGTGTATCAACAATAATAGAACACCTGTAAATATTATAATTTATTCCCTTCCAGTTGTTACTGATGAAAATGATATTGTTTTATGCGAAGGAGAAACAATAGAATTGGATGCAAAAATAACGGGAGTAGAATATGACTGGTCTACAGGAGAAAAAACACAAACCATCAAAATTTCTACGCCAGGAACTTACACGGTAATCGTAACCAGCCCAGCACCTGAAAGTTGTTCAAGCACGAAAACAATTACTGTAATTGAATATAAAAAACCAATTATTAAAAATATAAATGTTGACCAACAAACTGTCAGTATTAATCTTGAAAATCCTGAAGATTATTTTGAATTCTCTGTTGATGGTCAAAACTACCAGTCATCCCATATCTTTTATGATGTTCACGGTGGTCTGCAAACTGCTTATGTAAGAACAACGAACAAGCTTTGCGCTGCTAATAAAATTACCCAAAACTTTATAGTTTTAATTGTCCCTGCTTTTTTTACACCAAATAATGATTTACACAATGATGTCTGGGAAGTGACTGGTATAGAAAATTATCCTCAGGCTGAACTTACCATTTTTGACCGATACGGAAAACTTATTACTAAACTGAGTGGATCTGAAATGAGTTGGGATGGGACTTTTAACAAAACACTTTTACCAGCATCTGATTATTGGTATGCCTTAAAAATTGACAACAATACACCCTTATTCAGAGGACATTTTTCATTAAAAAGATGATTTAATTAGGATAATGTGCCAATTAGAAAATTAGATAATTAAAAAAAATTATTCAGCATATCTTTTTTTGTTACAAAAATGAAAATATGTTTAACACTAGGCAATTATCTAATTATACTCTGAATTTCATTCAAAATAAAAAGATAATCTTCGTGATTTTTTATAAAATCACGATTAGAAACATCAATTATCAAAACATTCAAATTAGCTTGTGATTTTATATATTCCAAATAGCCATTATTGATTTTATCCAGATATTCTGCTGAAATATTTTGTTCGTAATTTCTGCCTCTTTTTTTTATATTCTGAAGCAGCCTTTCTGTATTCTGATACAAATACACATACAGATCAGGCTTTGGCATCTCTCTGTAAATAATATCAAATAAATTTCGATACAGCCTGTATTCATCTTCTGCAAGAGTGATTTTAGCAAAAATCAGTGATTTAAAAATATGATAATCTGCTATGATAAAATCCTTAAACAAATCAAATTGCGCAAGATCATCTGATAATTGCTGATAGCGATCTGCAAGAAAAGACATTTCCAGCGGAAAGGCATATCGGTTCTGATCTTTATAAAATTTAGGTAAAAATGGATTATCAGCAAAACGTTCCAAAACAGTTTTTGCATTAAAATCTTCAGCAATTTTGTTAACCAAAGTTGTTTTTCCTGCACCAATATTACCTTCAAAGGCAATATAATTAAATCGTTGTAACGGAATTTCCGATAATGGGTTTTTCAAATCCTGTACAATTGTACAAACACTATCATCTGGTGAAATGGCAATTAATTCGGAAATTGTTTTTTGAAAAACAGGATGTTTCCAGTTTAGTTTTAAATCCTGCATTGGAAGCAATACAAAATTCCGGTTTTGCATATGTGGATGTGGAATCTCAAGTTTTTCAGAATCAATTATTTTATCATCAAATACAATAAGATCCACATCAATAATCCTGGATTGATAGCCTTTTTCATCAGAGCGGATTCTTCCCAGTTGCTTTTCAACCTTCAGAACCTGATTCAGTATTTTTTGTGCAGATGAATGTGTATGCAAAAGCAAGGCACAATTATAAAAAGCATCACTTTTAAAACCCCAGGGCGGCGTTTCATACAGTCTTGAAACCTGAATTACAGTTCCTACTTCCTGATGGATCAACTGGATACAATTTTCGATGTTTTTTAAACGATTTCCCTGATTGCTCCCTATTGATAAAACGACCTGATGCTGTGACTTCATAATTAATGCAAATTAACTAAAAGTATTTAGAATTAATCGCATTATTTATATCGAAAATCAGAAGTTTCCAATTTCTTCAAATTCTTTTTTGTTGTCTTTGTTCTCCGTAACTCGTTTTAAAAAATCTTTCAAATCAGTAGTTAAAGGAAGCTGATTCTGGCTTTTCCAAAATTGATCTGAAAAAGGATATTTTACTTTAAAAACATCTTTATCCATTGATATATTCGAATCTGCTTTGTCAGTTATAAAACTGTTAGTCACAAAAAAAACAGTCGAACAATCATAAAATGCTTTATTATTATTATCCTTCCCTACAACTTCTACTCTAAAGTCTGAATTTGCATTGTTTAAATAATATTTACCCGTAGCGTTATTTCTTTTAAAATTTGTAGTTCTATTATAAGCAGTGGTTCTATATTTAATTTTCCCATCCTCCGTATAAGGTATTTTTTCTATATTATTATAAAAGTCAAAATAGGTTTCTACAAAGGCATAATCTTCCTTATTTATGATAAAATAACCACTCGTTTTCTGTCCGATTGAGCTATCATCTTTAGTTATAAAACTAATTTTTATATAACCTTCTGTTGTGTTTTTTTCTTCTGTCAGTTCAAATTTTTCAATTGTTATGTTTAACATCGTAAACAAATCAAACATTTTCTCGAAACTATGAAACCTGAAATATTCGACATTTTTCTTTTCAGAAATTCCAATTTTTCGCATATTCAAAATTTCAATTTCACATTTATTATCAGGCTGTTTACTCGTTTTAAAAAGTGATTTCCTGGAAATTTTAGCATAAATATCCTGAAGTCTTGTTATTTCGGAATCTCTTTTTAAAATACATCGTAAAAAAAAGATTTCATTATAGGGCTCCAAAGCATAATTATCTTTAATTTTACTGTAAGCCTTTTTTAATATCGCAGTTTCATTACCAACTACAACTTCATCAAGCTCAATACTTTTAATTTTCATGAAAATAGTGTCTTGATTTTTAATTTCATTAAACTTTAATTGAATACTTTCATATCCAATTAAACTAAAATTAACTACATCAACTTCCGATACAAATGTAAAAGCACCTTCTTCATTTGTTAAAGAATTGTCTTTTTCGTTGTAAATATTTACTTTTTCCAGAGGCAATTTTGACAAGCTATCCGCAACTACAGCAGTTATTTTTTTATTTTGCGCTACGATTGAAAAATTAATCAATAACAAACTCCAAAGAAACCTTTTTACTTTCATATCCTAAATTAATTTTATTCAAATATAAAATTTTGAATTAAACAAAATTATCCTACAAACATAAAATTCCAAGCTTTATTTAAAAACCTTAAAAGCGGTTAGTAAAACAATTGAACTGTTAAAATCAATTTTATTTTAGATTATATTTGTAACAGATCACGCTTTTTTGATACTTATTAAAAAAATGTATTTATGAAATTTCTAGGAAATGTAATTGCCACAGTTATTGGTATTTTTGTTTTTATTATGCTGTTCTTTTTTGGAGTAATCCTGATTGGAGCTATTTTTGGAGGAGATGACAGTGTTTCTGTCAAAACCGATTCTGTAATAGAATTAAATTTAAAAAACATTCAAAATGACTACGCTGGTAAGTTTAAAGATCCATGGGTGACTCAATTCTCGGGTCAGAATGGAATTGGATTAACCGACGTTATTAATGCAATTGAAGCGGCAAAAACGGATGATCACATTAAAGGTATTTCTATTTTAAACGATGAATCTTATTTGGGATTAGCACAATATAAAGACTTAAGAAACGCACTTGAAAGCTTTAAAAAATCAGGAAAATTTGTTTGGGCGTATGCCAACACCTATTCTCAAAAAGAATATTATTTAAATTCGGTTGCCAACGTAGTTTATCTAAATCCGGTTGGAGATATGGATTTTAAAGGACTTTCATCTGAAGTGATGTTTTTTAAGGATTTTCAGGAAAAATCAGGCATTCATATGGAAGTAATTCGTCACGGAAAATATAAAAGTGCCGTAGAACCATTTTTAGAAAATAAAATGAGTGAGGCTAATCGAGAGCAAATCACGGCTCTTTTAAATTCGCTCTGGTCAACAGTTATAACAGATATTTCAAAAAGCAGAAACATTCCTGTTAACAAATTAAATGAAATTGCCAACGGATTATTGGCCAGAACTCCGGAAATGGCAAAAGCGCAGCGATTAGTGGATATTGTTGCTTATGAAGATGTTTATCATAATGCCATAAAAAAGCAATTGAAAGTTACTGGCGATGATGATTACAATAAAATTTCAATTACAGATTATACGCAAAATAATGTTACCACTGCTTTAGCAGATACTGCTAGTGACCAGATTGCTATTATTTATGCCCAGGGTGAAATTCTTAGTGGCGAAGGCGATGTAACCGAAATAGGAGAAGGATCAATGCGACGTTCGTTACAGGAAGCCCGTGAAAATGATGATGTAAAAGCTATTGTACTTAGAATTGACAGCCCGGGAGGAAGTGCTTTAACTTCTGACCTGATCTGGAGAGAAATCGAGATTACAAAAAAGGTGAAACCAATTGTAGTTTCTATGGGTAACTACGCTGCATCGGGCGGTTATTATATTGCTTGTAATGCCAATAAAATTTTCGCTGAAAACAACACTATTACAGGTTCAATTGGAGTTTTTGGAGTTTTACCTAACTTTACTCCTCTGGCCAATAAACTAGGCGTTAATACAGAACAGGTAAAAACACATGAAAATTCGGCAAATTACAGTCCGTTTGTTCCGGTTGATGAAAAATTCAAAGCTTTTACCCTTGAAAGTGTTGAACATATTTATAACACTTTTGTAACGCATGTTGCCCAAGGACGAAAAATGACTTTTGCCGAGGTTGATGCGATTGCCCAAGGTCGCGTATGGTCAGGATCCCAAGCTATAAAAATTGGACTTGTCGATAAAATTGGAGGTCTGGATGATGCTGTTGCAGAAGCAGCCAAAATTGCTAAAATTAAATCCTACAGTACTCAGAATTATCCTGAATATGATAAAAGCCTTAATGATCTTTTTTCTAATTTGCCTTTCGCCAAATCAAAAGAGGCATTTATTAAAGAAGAAATTGGCGAAGAAAATTACATTTTAATAGAACAAATCAAAAGATTTCAAAGACAAAAAGGCGTTCAGGCAATGATGCCTTATGGAATAAATATTAAATAATATATCCTAAATTGTTATTATAATCCGTTTGAATAAATATCAAACGGATTTTTTTGTTTCTTTATTAAGTCAAAAACAATTTTATATTTTATCAAAAAATTGCGAATACCTTCCCGCATAAAGTCTATTTTTGCAGGAAGCAAAAATTAAATTTTGTACTATTTTAACCTCAAATCATAGTTATGCTAAAGAAAATTCTAAAAATTTCAGGAATTGTACTCGTGGTTTTTATTGCCGCATTATTTGCTATTCCCTACTTTTTCAAAGATCAGATAAAAGCAAAAATTGCACAGGCAATCAACGAAAGTGTTGATGCAAAGGTAAGTTTTGCAGATGCCGATTTAAGTTTATTTAAAAATTTCCCGAATGCTACTGTTGGAATCGAGAAACTGGTTATCATCAACAAAGCACCTTTTGAAGGCGATACTTTGGTTTCTGTGGGAGAATTGAATTTAAAAATGAGTATCAAAGAACTTTTTAAAGGAAAAGATGAACCGATGAATATCGAAGGAATCAGCTCTGAAAATGGTCTTATCAACATTATTTTTAATAAAGACGGTGTTGGTAACTTTGATATTGCTTTAAAAGATAAGGAAAAAAGCACATCAGATGATAAAAGCAAGCCGCTTTCATTAAAAATACAGAATTATAAAATAGAAAATTTCACTTTTCGATATATTGACCAGGGCTCGAAGATAAAAATGGTTATTGACAGTTTAAATCATGAAGGAACCGGGGATTTTACTAATTCCAAATTAGATTTAACAACAAAATCTACCGCGAAAGTTTCTTTAGATATGGACAAAGTCAATTATATGAAAAACATTGCACTGACTTTAGATGCTGTTTTAGGAATTGATTTAGAGAAAAGCAAATACACTTTTAAACAAAACAAAGCTTTAATTAACCAATTACCTTTAGAATTTGATGGATTCATACAAATGGTAGAGGCTGGACAGATTTATGATTTAAAATTTAAAACACCCACCTCCTCCTTTACTAATTTCCTGGGGTTGATACCTTCTGCCTATTCTTCCAGTCTAAAAGGTGTAAAAACTACGGGAGATTTTACAATTGCAGGTTTTGCAAAAGGAGAGCTGACAGAAACAACAGTTCCAAAATTCAATATTGAAATCGCTTCCAACAATGCTTCTTTTAAATATCCGAACTTGCCAAAATCAGTTGAGAATATTGTTATTGATACTAAAATCATTAATGAAACAGGGATATTAAATGATACCTACGTAAATTTAGATAAATTAACATTCAAAATCGACCAGGATATTTTTAGTGCAAAAGCGAATATTAAAAATGTTACTGTAAATCCTATTGTTGATGCTGCCTTGAAAGGAACAATCAATTTAGCAAACCTTTCGAAAGCCTATCCCATAAAAATAGACAAACCTTTGTCAGGAATATTGAAAGCGGATGTTACAACCAAATTTGATATGGCATCCGTAGAAAAAAGCCAATACGAGAACATTAAGAATGCGGGTACAATGAGCCTTTCAGGATTTAAGTATACTGACGAGAACAATAAATCAATGAACATAAGCACAGCATTGGTCGTATTTAACCCGAGTACGATAACACTTAAACAATTTAATGCCACTACTGGCAGAAGTGACATCAGCATCAATGGAGTTTTAGAAAATTTCTATGGATTTCTGTTTAAAAAACAAGAATTGAAAGGAAACTTCAATATGAATTCGGTCCAGTTGGCTGTAAATGACTTTATGACTTCCGGTGAACCTGCAAAAGGTAAAACCGAAGCAAAAAAAGCTGAAGCTATGAAGATTCCGGCATTTTTAAATTGTACTTTAAACGCCAAAGCCAATACAGTTTTATATGATAATTTAGTACTAAGCGATGTTTCTGGAAAATTGATTGTGAAAGATGAGAAAGCAACTTTACAAAACTTTAAAACATCCATTTTTGGCGGAAATATTGGCTTGAACGGCACTATTTCAACCAAGCAGAAAGTACCTACATTTACCATGAATCTCGGTTTTGATCAGGTAGATATTGCGCAGACTTTTACTCAATTGGATATGATGAAAAAAATCGCACCAATTGCAGGTATTATAGATGGTAAATTAAATTCTACAATTAAATTAAACGGTAACTTGGATGCCATGGAGTTAACTCCTGACTTAAAATCCTTAACTGGTAATTTATTAGGTCAATTACTCTCTACTACAGTAAATTCAAAGAACTCAACCTTACTTAATGCCTTAGGATCAAACATAAAGTTTATTGATGTTAGTAAACTGAACCTTAATAACCTGAAAATGGCATTGAGCTTTGACAATGGAAAAGTGAATATTAAACCCTTTGATATAAAATACGAGGACATCAAAGCGACCATTGGGGGAACGCACGGTTTTGACCAAATAATGAATTACAATGTAAAACTGGATGTGCCGACTAAATATTTAGGAACTGAAGCCAATGCACTTATTGCAAAAATGTCTCCGGCAGATGCTGCAAAACTCGAAAGCATTCCAATAAATGCTATGCTTAAGGGTAGTTTCTCTAATCCAAAAATTTCAACCGACACCCAAGCTGCATTGAGCAATTTGACTACGCAATTGGTCAATCAACAAAAGGAAAAATTAAAAAAACAGGGAACTTCGGCTCTTAGTGATTTGATAAATAAAAACACAAAAGCCAAAGACACCTCGAAGGCAGCAACTGAAAAGGAAAAAAACACACAGGAAACAACTAAAAAAGCCAGCGATTTATTAAATGGGTTATTCAAAAAGAAAAAATAATCAAAAAAGCCAATCTTAATGATTGGCTTTTTTTATATTGCTTTTGAATATAAATTTAATTTACCATTATTCAGAATTGGATTTATAATCTTAAAATAATCTCCGGATGAAACTGTATTAATATCAATTCCGATACTGCAATTATCATATGGTGCATATTTTTTGAGATCAGAGACAGAAAAAAGCCCAATTGTAGGCGTTTGAACAGCGCTGGATAAATGCATAATTCCACTATCGGCACCAATAAAAACATCTGCGTTTGCAATGACTGCCCCTATTTCCCGAATATCCCTGCTGTAAAAGGTAGGTGCCTGAAAAGCAATCTGTGAAACATTTTCTACGGGTAAAATTTCAATTATATTAAAGTCTGCATATTCAGCCTTTAATTCTCGATAAAAATCTTCCCACCAGTTCTCTGACAAGCATTTTTCGCCTGTAGCGTAAGTAAAAATACAAATAGTCTTTTTATGGTTTCCAACTATGCTCTCTAAAAATTTTTTCCCCTCAGATAATTCAAAAGAATCTAATTTAAGATCCAGCGGTGCAATTATTTTTTTTCTTTCCTGCAGTCCTAATTCTGTGAGGTAATTTCTAAAATTGTAGACAGGATATTTTGCTATGTGATTATAATCACTTTTTTCTTCTTTGTTAACTTCATTGAAATCTCCAAAGCATTTGTATTTTGCATCGCTAAATTTTACGGCTAATCGTCCTGACGAAGATCCCTGATCTACATTGATAACAAGATCATATTTTTGTTTTTTTATTGAAATCCAGACTTTAAAATATGCCATTAAATTATTGAAAGGTTTTTTAGGGAGTTCAATTGCCATCTGGAAATTATCATAATTTTTGAAAATAACCGGTGCAAGAGTTCCTTTAACAAACAAATCAATTTTACAATTTGGAAACGTTTCTGCTACTTCCTGAATAAGAGGTGATATCAATAATAAATTTCCCAATCTCGCATTAGGTCTGGAAATCAAAACTCTTTTTATTTCGTTTTTATTGACTAAAAAAATACGATCTTTAAAATTTGATTTTCCAATATTCTTAGTAAGAGTACGCATCATAGCGCGTCTAAAAATATTTATTTTTTTCCAGATCCCCATTTTAATACATTGTGTTAGAACTTAATTTTTAAAAAATAAACTTGCTTTTTGAATCTTTCAAATATAGATTCTTTTATTTTTTAAAATTAAAATCTTTCAACAAGTAACCATTACAAAATTGTAATGAAATGTATCAAGTTTTACATGTATAAATTAAACATGAATTGTTACTAAATATCCCTCAGAACCCCGGACATTAAAAACTATTCCGTTTTCAAAAATCAAATATTGTCCTTTAATTCCAATTAGTTTTCCCTGAAATGAAGCTGTTTTATCCAGGTTTAGACTTGTGACTTTTGCCGGATAATATAAAACCGGATAATGCAATTCGTAAAGGTCATTTTTATCGCTATTAAAATAACCTTTGGCTTCTGTTGGAATCAAACTTTCAACTTTTGCTTTTTCTGTAATCAAATCACAAGATCCTGAGGCGCACAACATTTTTCGCCAATTGGTTTTATCAGCATAATGCTCTTTTAAGGCAACCTCAGTAATTCCGGCTAAATAACGGTTAGGAACCTCAACAATAGCAATTGCATGTGTTGCCCCCTGATCTATCCATCGGGTTGGAACCTGAGTCTTGCGGGTTACCCCTACTTTTATTTCACTAGACAATGCCAAATACACAACATGTGGCTGTAATTGCACTTTTTGTTCGTAATCTAAATCACGATCTGCAATTCCTAAATGTGCGGTACTCAGTTCTGGTCTCATAATCCAGTCACCTACTGCAGGACTGGAATAAAAACAATCGTAACAAAAACCCTGTCTGAATATTTTCTTCTTTTTATTACAATTCAAACATTGATGCCCCACGACGTTAATCTCAATTTCCTTATTCAGTAATTGATTTACATTCAGGAAACTATCCTCAAAAACAAGATAATATTGAATTGGATTTCCGATTTCAGTTTGCATTTTGGTCAGTACTCCTTGGTATGTCATGGGAATTTTAGATTGCTGAATTTTATTTAATATGTAAATCCTATCAGGAATGTTTAATACTAAATAAATTGTTTTTTATAAAAAAACACTATTTTTGATATAATGCCAAAGTTAGTATTTGTCTGTTGATATTCAAATTTTAAATTTTCGACTTTTGGCATTAGTGATCAAACAAGAAACCCCAAAATCTAAATTCATTCATGCCAATATCTATAATAAATTCGTTTGCCTCATGGGTCCTTAAACAAAGAATTCATCAAATTGAGCTTTTTTTAAAATATCCTAATGAGGTTCAGGAAGAGCTGCTGCACAATTTAATAACCGCATCAGAAAACACGATTATTGGAAAACAATATGAATTTTCATCAATAAACTCTTATCAGACATTTATAGAAAGAGTCCCGATTTCTACATATGAAGAATTACAGCCTTTGATTGAACGAACGCGTCAGGGTGAACAGAATGTTTTTTGGGAAACCCCGATAAAATGGTTTGCCAAATCCAGCGGGACTACCAATGCCAAAAGCAAATTTATACCGGTAAGCAACGAAGCGCTCGAAGATTGTCATTATAAAGGCAGTAAAGATTTACTCTGTCTGTATCTAAACAATAATGAGGATTCGGAATTGTTTTTGGGCAAAAGTCTTCGTTTGGGCGGAAGTTCCCAGATATATGAAAACAACAATACTTTTTTTGGGGATTTATCGGCTATTTTGATTGAAAACATGCCTATCTGGGCTGAATTCAGAAGTACCCCAAGTAATAAAATTTCGCTGATGACTGAATGGGAAAGCAAAATTGCAGCGATCATCAATGAAACAAAAAATGAAAATGTAACCAGTTTTGCCGGAGTTCCGTCCTGGATGCTCGTTTTAATGAACAGGGTTTTAGAAGATACCGGAAAAACAAATCTGCTGGAAGTATGGCCCAATCTTGAAGTGTATTTTCATGGTGGTGTGAGCTTTTCTCCGTACAAAGAACAATATAAAAACATACTGCCGAGCAAGGATTTTAAATACTACGAAATCTACAATGCTTCTGAAGGATTTTTTGCCATTCAGGATTTAAATAATTCAAGTGATTTGCTTTTAATGCTGGATTATGGAATTTTCTACGAGTTTATTTCAATGGATACTTTTGATACTCCCAACCAAAAAGTAATTCGTCTGGCTGATGTAGAACTGAATAAAAATTACGCCATTGTTATTACTACTAATTCAGGTTTATGGCGTTATCTGATTGGAGATACAGTTCGTTTTACATCTTTAAATCCTTATAGAATTCGTGTTACCGGAAGAACCAAACATCATATTAATGTTTTTGGTGAAGAATTGATGGTCGAAAATACCGATCAGGCAATTGCCAAAGCCTGTGAGATTACCCATACCGAAGTAAAAGATTATACCGTTGCTCCAATTTTCATGCAGGACAAAGAAAAAGGAGCCCATGAATGGATGATCGAATTCAAAAAAAAACCTGCTGATGTTGGACTTTTCCAGAAAGTGCTTGACGAAACTTTGCAGACTTTAAATTCTGATTACGAAGCCAAACGCTACAACAATATGACCTTAAACCCATTGGTAATTAATGTCGCCCGTGAAAATTTATTTTACGACTGGCTAAAAGAAAAAGACAAATTGGGGGGACAACATAAGATTCCGAGACTTTCTAACCAAAGGGATTATTTGGAGCAGTTGAAGGAGATGTAGATTTAAAAATCATTATTTATTATTAAAAACTGTAAAACTAAATTTACTAATGAGTTTAATAGAAAAAACAAAAAGTTTAATTCCTCTTGGATATCTTTTTCTTGTGATAATGGGAGTTTTAAAAGAAAGTGTTTTCTTTTATCAATTGGGAATAAACATTTTGAAATATTCAACTATCATGGATATTCTTATCAGTCCGATTGCTGATCTGACTTCAAACCCAATTATATTATTGAGTTTTCTTGTTTTCCTGACTTTCATCGCGCTCTTTCTTTTATTTTGCTACAAATACAGGAGCAAAACATGGGTCAGAAAAATGGTTGGTCTAAAAGAGAATTCATATAAAATATCAGATGAAGAATTCAAAAATAAATTGACTAATGTGTTTTTTATTTTAATCTCCGTTGGTATGTTAAGTTTTTTTCTTGGTTTAGGAATTGGAGGAGGACACAACATCTCAAGAAAAATTAAAAACAACAAATTAGAATACAAGCAAAAAATCACTTTTAACTCTGGAGAGAAGGAAGATGTTTATCTGATTGATACAAACAGCGCCTATTACTTTTATGTAACCAAAGGAAATAGTTCTATAAAAATTACACCAATTGGAGCAGTGAAAAATATTGAGTTAGCAAAAATTAAATAATTACATAAAATAAAAAGCTAATAGAAATAAAAATAGTGATAGCGCTCGCATTAATACAAAAATTGTTTTTTTTAATTTAAATAATTTTTAGAAATGCCAATTCCACTAAGTCGCATGAGGGATAGCAGTGAAAATCCTTTTGTGCCGGGGTTCGGCACAAAAGATTGCAACGGATAGCCCGACCCGCTTTTTCTGCGGGACATGCCCATAAAAAAACCTTAGCTTTATTTAAAAACTAAGGTTGTCATATTTTGATTATTCGATACTTGTGTGATTTCTCCTTTGTCGAAATGACAAAATTATAAAATTACATCATATCAATATATCGGTCGTGATAGCCTAATAAGTATAAAACGCCGTCAAGGCCTAAGCTTGAAATAGAAGTTGAAGCGCTTTCTTTTACTTTTGGTTTGGCGTGAAAAGCGATTCCGAGACCTGCTAAATTAATCATTGGCAAATCGTTGGCTCCATCACCAACTGCAATAGTCTGGTTGATGTGAATTCCTTCTTTTTCAGCAATAGCCATTAGGTGTTCTGCTTTTTTAAGACCATCTACGATATCACCAATATATTTGCCGGTTAACTTTCCGTCTATAATTTCTAATTCGTTGGCATGAACATAATCGATTCCCAGTTCTTTTTGCAGGTATTCACCAAAATAGGTAAATCCTCCGGATAAAATGGCGGTTTTATAGCCGTAATATTTCAGGGCTTTCATCAAACGATGAGCCCCTTTTGTGATGGGTAAATTTTCAGCTACTTTTTGCAAAACGTCTTCGCTTAATCCTTCCAGCAATGCCATACGTTTTTTGAAACTTTCGTTGAAATCAATCTCGCCATTCATAGCGGACTCTGTAATCGCACGCACCTGCTCGCCTACTCCGTTCAATTCTGCTAATTCGTCTATTACTTCTGTCTGAATTAAGGTAGAATCCATATCGAAGCATACCAGGCGTCTGTTTCTTCTGTAAATATTGTCTTCCTGGAAAGAAATATCAACATCGAGCGTTCTGGAAATTTCCATAAAACTGGCGGTCATTTCTATCTTATTTACAATTTCTCCGGTTACTGACAATTGTATGCAGGAACGGGGATATTCTTCTTTTTCAACAATAGAAGTCCTTCCGGTTAATCGTATAATAGAGTTAATGTTCAGATTTTGATCTGTCATTATTTTTGTCACGGCAGCCAATTGTGCGGCCGTTAATTTTTCTCCTAAAACATTAATGATGTAACGCTGTCTGGATTGGGATTTTACCCATGTTTCATAATCATCAATTGAAATTGGTATGAACTTAACCTTTACTTCCAATTCATAAGCCTTGAACAGCAGATCTTTTAAAACAGGTCCTGAACTTGAGCCGGCTTCGATTCCGAATAAAATTCCCAAAGACAATGTATCATGGATATCGGCCTGGCCTATATCTAGAATAACAGCATCATATTCTGCCAACACTGATGTTAACCCAGCAGTTACTCCTGGTTTGTCATGTCCTGAAACTTTTAATAAAATTATCTCCTTATCCTCTAGTACCATTTTATCCTTATTGATTTAGAAGCGACAAAAATCGGCAATCTATTGTTGATAAAAAAGGATATTCTTTGTTTTTTTTACAATCAAAAAGCACAAACGAATGTGCTTTTTGAATTATTTTAACAATTATGTCCGAGTATCCAAATAACGTAACTTAATTATTATTTATTAGGTTCGTTTTCATCAAAATTGACCATCCAGGCTACACCGAATTTATCTTTAAACATTCCGAAATAAGCTCCCCAAAATGTTTTTTCCAATGGCATTTCCACTTTGCCTCCTGCTGATAATCCATTAAAAATACGGTCTGTTTCATCTGTGCTCTCCGTATTGATCGAAATTGAAAAATTATCTCCAAAACCAACATCACCATATTTCGGATGACTGTCACTTCCCATTAAAATAGTGTTCCCAACCGGGAGCGAAACGTGCATGATTCGGTTTGCATCTTCTGCAGAAAGTGCTTCGCCACCATCTTCTACTGGCGCATCTTTATACTTTCCGATGTATGGAAATTCGCCTCCAAAAACTGATTTATAAAACAGAAATGCTTCTTCGCAATTTCCATTAAACATTAAATAAGGGTTTACTGATGTTGCCATGATTTGTTATTTTTATTGTTATTTTTTATATACATTCTATATTGATATTGCCATTGAATTTTGCAATTGGTATTTATTTCTCTGCAAGTTCTTTTACTGTTTCTAATGCTTTCGGAAAAGCTTCCTTAAAATAATCGATGTGTTTTTCAACAATATCAACCTGAGCGATCAAATCTGTAAATTCGTCATCTGGAATTAATCGGTAGGTTTCCATTGCACCGCTCCATTTTTGTGTTTCTTCATCAAGTGGTACTTCTTTGAAATCTTTTATTTCCCCAATATATTTAAACGCCATGTACTCATTAGGCATTCTTGTTTCAATAATACTGTTCATTCCTTCCCCCTTTGGAGACATAAAATGTATTTTATCGCCTTCATTCCAGTCGCTAAGTGCGTAAGAACCTTCGCAAAAAGCACTTGTCCACTTTCTGTAGGTCTCATCATCCCATAAAACTGACCATACTTTTTCTACAGTGGCTTTAATTCTAATTGTAAATTCTAATGTTTGCATATCTAATTTATTTAGGTAATTTATTGAAATCCATATATAAAACATTCCAGCGATGACCATCCAAATCGGCAAAACCACAGCCGTACATCCATCCCTGGCTTTCGGCCGGCGGACTAAAAACATTTCCTCCTGCTTCTTTTATTTTTTCTGCCAATTCATCCACTTCTTCCCTGCTTTCTGCATCAATCGAAATTAAGATTTCAGAACCTGATTGTGTATCTGTCAGTTCATTTTGGGAAAAACTTTTGAATAATAATTCTTCAAAAAGCATCACCACAAAATGTCCTTCCCCAATTACCATACAGGTAGAACTTGGTGTATCGTGCTGTTCATTGAAAGAAAAACCCAGTTTCCAAAAAAAGTCTTTCGCTTTTGATACATTTTTAACCGGCAGATTCAACCAAATTTGTTTAGCCATATCATTAATTTTTAAGTTGAACTTTGTACGTAATTTTTAAAGTTATCCAAAATAGCCTGCCAGCCTCCCCGCTGCATTTCTTCCGGATTTTCAGTTTCAGGATCGAAGTTTTCAGTAATTTCTATTCCGTTTGATGTTTCTTTAAAAGTGATTTCCGCTTTCCTTCCATCTCCCATTACATAATGTATCGCTTCATTTTGTTTTATCAATGTATATTCTCCCCAAAAATCAAAACTCATACTGCCGTCTTTGGCTGCCATATTGGTTGTAAATTTTCCACCTTGTCTTAAATCATTTTTAGCATATTGGCTATGCCAGTCGGGAGAAGCAAATGCCCATTTTGTAATGTGTTCCGGCAATGTCCAAAATTCCCAAACCTTTTCTATTGAAGCCCTAATTGTTGTTTGTACTGTAATCATATAGCTCTGTAATTTAAAATTTATTTATTTTTGGCTGCAGATATCCATTCGGTTATAATTTTCTCCAACTCGTCTTTTCCGTTTTCAATCTCCTGGAGATTTTTAAACGTTACAATTGCCCTGTCATTTTCTTTCCAGACTAACATTTTACTTTTATTTTCAATCCATTTGTCTTTTGGTTGCTCCTGCTTTTTTGCTCCTCTGTGAAAAATCAGCTGAACTTTTGTATTCATTGGCTGAATTCTCATGGTAATCCTGTCTTCGTTTTCAAAGCAATAGTTGGGCGAATTCCATTTAATATCTTCCGTCAGATCTTTATTTGATGCTAAAATGCAATCTCTTAACTTCTCTATTTCTTTTCTAAAAGGATGATTAAGTTCGTTCAGAAATTCCGTTACTTCGCTATTTTTATTTGATTGTTTCGTCATTTAATTTGCTTCAGTATATTTTTTAAAATTATCAATAACTCCCTGGCAAAATTGCTTTTGTTCATTTGCAGGATGCGATTTTTCGGGTTCAAAAATCTCTGTTATTTTTACTTTATCACTCTGACTTTCAAACTGAACACTTCCTGTTCTTTCATCAACAAGTTGATATTCAATAACTAAAAATTTGTCGACTTTAGTATAAATTCCTTCATAATCAAATGAGATAATTTCATCTTTTGTGCTCATTGTATATTTGAATCTACCTCCAGCCTTTACATCATTTTGTACATATGGTGTATGCCAGTCATCCGTAGGATTATTCCATTTCTGAATGTGTTTTGGTGTTGTCCAGAATTCCCAAACTTTATCTATTGAACCATAAACAGTAGTTTGTACAGTTATCATATTTTAAATTTTTAATTTAAAAAAATTAACCCATTTGTGGAATCTGGCTTTCATCCATAAAGAAAATCTCCCAGTGATGTCCGTCAATATCAAAAAAATTGCGTTGATACATCCAGCCGTAATCTTTTGTCTGGATATCTACACCTCCGGCTTTCAACACTTTTTCGATCATTTCATCTACTCCTTTACGAGTTTCTACTGATATCGAGATAATAACTTCGCTTGCAGTAGCGGTATTGCAAATCTCTTTGTCTGTAAATGTTTTGTAAAACTCTTCAACCAAAAGCATTACGTTTATATTTTCGCCTATAATTAAACACGTTGCTTTTTCACTAGTGAATTTTGGATTAAATAAAAATCCCAATTCGGTAAAAAATGCAATGGATCGATTTAAATCTTTTACGGGAAGATTCAGGAATATTTTTGTTTTCATACTATTAAATTATAAATTATTTAAAACAAATTTAAAATTTCAAATCCGACATTAAACTACAATAAAAGTCAATTTTAGGGTCATTTAAGACAAAATTTATATCTTCGTAAATTGTAAAGAAAAAAATATGAGCACGAAAGTAGGTTTGATTATCCCTTACGACTACAAATTATTAAGCGTCGCAGCGATTTTAGAAGTTTTTGAAACAGCCAATAAATTAAGCAAAGAAACAGAGGTACATTTTGAAATAATGGTTTTTCAATCGGCTGATCAAATTAATGAAAAAGAACTATTTGGATATGAAGTACAATCCATTCAGTCCAATGAAAATCTAGACCTGATTTTGATTCCCGCCTTTACTACCGATAATATGAGCGAGATGATTGCCAGAAATAAAGAATTTATACCGTGGCTACAGGAACAACATCAGTCCGGATCTGAACTGGCGAGTTTTTGCACGGGTGCCTTTTTGTTTGCAGCTTCCGGGTTACTCAACGAAAAACTGGCAACTACACATGTCGATGCCTGCAGTGCTTTTACAAAAGCTTTTCCGTTAGTGAAATTAAAATCAGAAGAGACTTTGACAGCTGATGGCAGTTTATATACTAGCGGAGGCTCAACCTCCACTTTTCATTTATTGATTCTTTTGGTTCAGAAATATTGTGGAAATGAAATTGCTGTTCAGATAGCCAAGATTTTTTCCATCGATTTGAACCGATACAAACAAAGTTATTTCAGCACGTTCAGACCGAATCATCTGCACAATGACAGTTTGGTTGCTATGCTGCAGCAAAAAATAGAAAGTCACTACAGTACGATTGAAACACTGGAGGAAATCACCAAAGATATTCCAACCAGTTCCAGAAACATGACCAGAAGATTTAAGCAGGTCACTGGAATTCCGCCAATTGAATATTTACAAAATATTCGGGTAGAAAGCTCTAAAAAATATCTGGAGCAAACACAGCTTTCGATTTCTGAAATTATCGAAAAAACAGGTTACAACGATCCTAAAGCATTCCGGAAAGTATTTTATAAAATGGTAGGCATGAAACCTATTGAATATCGGGAGAAGTTTAGGGTTCAGTAGTTTTTTTAGAGCAGAAATTCGATTTTCAAAATAACTTTAGTCCTGCTATCCGCTGTATCTCTTGTTGCGAACCCCGCAACAACAGGATGCCGCTTCTATCAGGGCTAAGCCAGAAATTTTATTTTCTTAAGAAATAAGAAAATAAGATTGCTATTAATTTATGATTTGATAATCCACATCAGGACCTTTTTATTCTTTTTCAGGATCTCATCAATTTCTTTCATACTTTCGTTAGAAACTGCTGGACAACCCCAGCCTTCCGGAGTTCCTTTCGGGTAAACTTCATTGGTTGAAATGGCTTCCCAGGAATGCAAAACAATCGCCCGTTTTCTCGCATTTGAATTAGTCTTGTCTTTTCCCTGTAATATATAATTGACTTTAATTCCCCATTGACTGAAGCCGCGATCCAAAACAACATATTTACCTGTCGAAGAACAATGCGAATCGAATTCATTACTCAAAGGAGCATTTTCTTTTGTAGAAGTACCACTCCAATTATTATCCCCGCAGCCATTACTTACCATATAGGATTTAGAAACTTCCTTTTTATTAAAGTCATAAACAAAAAATCGCTTCAAACCCGAATGCACACCTAAATCGATCAGAATAAATTGATCCTGATTCAGGTTTTCCTTTTTACAATATTGCTTTGCTTCTTGATAATAAGTAGCATAATCAATGTCTTTGATTTCGCTGCGAAGTTCTTCTCCTGCAATTATTTCTTTTGAAGTTTCGGTTTTTACAGCATTTTTTTCCTTGCTTTCTTTCATGTTACAAGAAAGAATAAATATTGAAATTAAGAGATAAATTATTTTTTTCATACTTAATATTTAAACGAAAGTGAAGTCAGGACAGTTCTAAAAAACAAAAAACCTGTTCAAATATAATGAACAGGTTTTATAAAATTATAGAAATCAATTGCTAATTATGAAGCAATTTCCATTCTCTTCAATAAATTTTTGTTTAAAGTATGCCTGGCATAATCTTCATCGATTGTCAATACTTTATCGTCTGAACTTGGCAATTCATACATCGCATCTGTTAGAATAGCTTCACATAAAGAACGCAATCCACGAGCTCCTAATTTGTACTCTAATGCTTTATCCACAATAAAATCCAATGCCTCATTTGTAATACTGAACTCCACTTCATCCATCAAAAATAATTTTTGATATTGTTTGATTAACGCATTTTTTGGCTGAGTCAGAATAGCACGTAATGTTTCTCTGTCCAATGGATCCATGTGTGTTAAAACCGGCAAACGACCAATAATTTCCGGAATCAATCCGAAATCCTTGATGTCTTTAGGAATGATATATTGCAATAGATTGTCTTTATCGATATTGTCTACATTTTTCGATGTCGAATATCCAACAGCCTGACGGTTTAAACGTTTCGAAATAATACGCTCTATTCCATCAAACGCCCCACCTGCAATAAACAGGATGTTTTGTGTGTTAACCTCAACAAATTTTTGATCCGGATGTTTTCGGCCTCCTTTTGGCGGTACGTTTACTACTGTGCCTTCCAGTAATTTCAATAAAGCCTGTTGCACACCTTCACCAGAAACGTCACGTGTTATGGATGGATTATCGCTCTTGCGGGCAATTTTATCTATTTCATCAATAAAAACGATTCCTCTTTCTGCTTTGGTTACATCATAATCGGCAGCCTGAAGTAAACGTGTCAAAATACTCTCGACATCTTCACCCACATAACCTGCTTCTGTCAGAACTGTCGCATCAACAATAGCCAAAGGAACATCCAACATTTTTGCGATCGTTTTAGCCACCAGTGTTTTTCCTGTTCCGGTTTGACCCACCATAATGATATTGCTTTTTTCAATCTCTACTTCGTCGTCTAACTGCTGTTGCATTAAACGTTTGTAATGATTGTAAACCGCAACCGACATTACTTTTTTTGTCTGATCCTGACCAATAACATATTGATCTAAAAAAGCCCTGATTTCTTTTGGTTTCTTTAAAATCAAGTCCCCAACCAGTTTTGCGCTTCCGCTTGATTTTAACTCTTCTATTACAATTCCGTGTGCCTGCTCAATACACTTATCACAAATATGTGCGTTGATACCTGCAATCAATAAATTGGTTTCTGGCTTTTTTCTTCCACAAAACGAAC
>NZ_JBDTTP010000067.1:0-22816 GCF_039930565.1 Flavobacterium sp.
TTATCAAACTGGTGATAATCTTTGATGCTTTGTTCGAAAACAGAATAGGCTAATTTTGAAAACATATCTTTATTTTTTAGAGAGACAAAGATACTTTTTATACTTTTATACTTGTGAAAAATAATCTGTTTTTCGATTACAAAATTCCCATTTACTAACAATTCTAAAATTTAAATATGAAAATTCATTATATATCTGAAAATAACAGCATTTTAAATCATTTTTTGAGTGAGATTAGAAACATAAATATTCAGAATGACAGTATGCGTTTTCGAAGAAATATTGAACGGATTGGTGAAATTATGGCGTATGAACTGAGTAAGGATTTATCCTATAAGAATGTCGAAATTGAAACTCCTCTTGGTATTAAAAAAACTACCGAAATAGCCGATGATTTAGTTTTATGTTCTATCCTAAGGGCTGGACTACCACTACATAATGGCTTTCTTAATTATTTTGACCATGCAGAAAACAGCTTTGTTTCGGCTAGCAGACATCATCCCAATAATGATGATAATTTTGAAATTCTGGTTGAATATCAGGCAATTTCCAACTTAAACAATAAAACTGTTTTGCTTCTTGATCCAATGCTTGCAACGGGTCAATCTATAGTGGCAGTTCATCAAAAATTAATTGAGAATGCCACTCCAAACGAAATTCATATCGTTGTGGTTATTGCAGCACCTGAGGGAATCGCATTTCTGAAAAAAAATCTTCCTGAAAACTGTCATTTATGGGTGGCTTCTTTAGATGAAAAATTAAACGACAAAAACTACATTGTTCCAGGGCTTGGCGACGCTGGTGATCTTGCTTACGGAAGTAAATTATAATTGTGAGAAAAAAGTAAACAAACTGCACAAAATAAGTACATAAAATACAATTTCGTTATTTAGTTTTTGCTTTGCATACTGCACATGGCTTGATGCCATTATTGTTAGTGGAACAATGCTGAATAATAACAAATCATTACTTTTATCAGGAGAAATAAGGAAAACCGCCACCGCAATAAAAAAATAAGCAACCGTTTTTTTATAGGAAATATGCACTATTTGAGGTCTGTCTGATAAAGTCATTAACATTGAAACAACAAAAAACAATGCTACAGCCACATATATAGAAAAAGCTCCATTTTCGTAATTATTCTTAAAATAGTCTATCCTTAAATCGATGACAGCACGATTTCGAATAAATTCTACGGCATCAAATTTAAAAATTAACGATACCATTAAAAACAACGAAGCAACTCCCAGAAAAGCAATAAAAGGTAAAACCCAATTCCTGTAATCTCTGGAAACATGAAAAATTATGGAAATAAAAACCAATATCAGGAAAAGTATGCACCAAAATTGAAATAAGGATGCAATAAGAATCCAGAAGGAAGCATCAAATATTTTCTCTTTAGAAGCCTTTAATGACTGGAGAGAAATTAATCTTCGAATTGCCAGTAAAATAAAAAAATTGGCATACAATACATTTGGATTGTTAAATATTCCAGGGAAAAATAAGAGAAATAATAAATAGAAAAATATCGCGTAACCATTGTCCTTACTAAGTCCGTTTTTTTTAATTATAAAATTAACAAGGAAAAAAGAAGCAAAAATAAAACACAGGAAACTTATCTTCTGGAATACCAAAAAATAAGAACTTGTCCAGGAAACTTCCTGAATTTGAAACAGAAAAAAGAAAACCAGTATTAAAATTACAACCAAAGAATAATTTAATGGTGTAGATTTTTTAAAAACACTTGTTATCATAAGGATATTTTATACTTTTGTGATTGTAAATATAATACTTGTTTAAAAAGGAAAACCCAACAAGTTGAAAAAAAATTCTATAACTGAATTTATACCTCAACGCGTTACAACAATAATAACATATAATTTTATAAATTATGAAAGCTTTTTTCGAAGGAATACAATCACTTTTCGTTGATTTTTTATTCAAACCACTTGATGGATTACGTCATTTAGAACTTATTACCTGGTTTGGTGCCAACACAATTAACTGGATTTTTATGATTATTTGTGCAGGCGCAATTGTTTACTGGATTAAACAATTACGCATTTTTGATGCAGCCGGAACAGAAAAACAAGATACAACAGCTCACTCTTTTTTCAAATAAAATCTATCTCAAAAGAGTTAGAATTATTTTAAAGTAAATCAAAGCCAATATCTTTTCTAAAATACATCTTATCAAAATTTAGTTTATCTATGTTTTGGTAAGATTTTTTTATGGCTTGTTGGAAATCGTCTCCGTATGATGTTACCGTTAAAACACGTCCTCCGTTACTTAAAACTTTTCCGTTTTCTAATTTTGTTCCCGCGTGGAAAACTATAGAATCTGTAATATTTTCTAAACCGGTAATCTCTTTTCCTTTTTCGAAATCTTCAGGATATCCGCCGGAAACCAACATAATTGTTGTGGCGCTTCTTGAATCAACTTCTAATTCAAAAGCATCCAATTTCTGATCTGCAACAGATTGAAATAATTCAACCAGATCTGATTTTAATCTTGGTACTACAACCTCAGTTTCAGGATCACCCATTCTTACGTTATACTCAATAACAATTGGTTCATTTTTTACATTAATCAAACCAATAAATACAAATCCTTTGTATTCGATTCCGTCTTTTTGAAAACCTTCAATTGTTGGCTTTACGATGCGGGTTTCAATTTTTTCCATCAAAACAGCATCAACATAAGGAACCGGAGAAACCGCTCCCATCCCGCCAGTGTTTAATCCTGTATCACCTTCGCCAATACGCTTATAATCTTTGGCAGTTGGTAAAATTTTATAACTTTTTCCGTCTGTTAAAACGAAACAGCTCAATTCAATTCCGTCCAAAAATTCTTCAATAACCACTTTTGAACTCGCAGCGCCAAATTTTTCGTGGACCAGCATATTCCTTAATTCCGTTTTAGCTTCTTCAAGATCCTGGATAATCAAAACACCTTTTCCGGCAGCTAAACCGTCAGCTTTAAGAACGTATGGAGGCTGTAATGTTTCTAAAAAGTCACATCCCTTTTCAACTGTTTCGGCAGTAAAACTGTCATAAGCTGCTGTTGGAATGTTGTGTTTCATCAGGAATTCTTTAGCAAATTCTTTACTTCCTTCTAATTGAGCTCCTAATTTTGATGGCCCGATAACAGGAATATGTTTTAGACTTTCGTCATTTTTGAAATAATCGTAAATACCTTTTACCAATGGATCTTCTGGTCCTACCACAACCATTTTTACATTTTCTTTTAATACAAATGCTTTTATGGCATCAAAATCGGTTGGAGACATGGCAACATTTGTGGCAATACCGGCAGTTCCCGCGTTTCCTGGTGCAACAAAAAGTTTTTCGCAAAGCGGACTCTGAATCATTTTCCATGCAAATGCATGCTCTCTTCCGCCTGATCCCAATAATAAAATTGTCATGTGTTGTTGTATTTTAGTTGTGGTGCAAAAATAATTGCTTTTGCACGTAAAAAATAATTAAATCTTAAAAAGTTGTTGATTCTTCACTGTTAGTAATTGTATAATATTATTTTTGATGAAAATTATCCCTCAAATGATTTCTCTTTTCGACCTTTCCCTTCAATTAAATGGTTTTCCGATAAAGGAAGCAAAAGCCGATTTGGATGCAATTATAAATTTATCCGAAGAAGAATATACCATATTTCTTCAAAAGAAAAAAGGCGAAATTGTTGCTTTTCACTTGCAGAACAATCCATTTTACAACGAATTAGTTGGGACTAAAATTGCTCCTAAATGGGAAAATCTTCCTGTTTTGAATAAACAAAATTTACAGAAACCACTCGAAAAAAGGCTTTCAAATGGATATTCCAGAAAAAATGTATACCTCAACAAAACATCAGGATCCAGCGGAACTCCATTTGTTTTTGCTAAAGATAAATATTGTCATGCCTTAACCTGGGCTTCCATTTTTATGCGTTTTGGCTGGCATAAAATCGATTTTAATCGGTCGTATCAGGCACGATTTTACGGTATTCCAATGGATTTTACTGGATATCAAAAAGAACGAATTAAAGATTTTTTGACACATCGTTTCCGTTTTCCGGTTTTTGATTTATCTGATGCCGTTTTGGGAAAATACCTGCGAAAATTCAAAACTGAAAAATTTGATTACATAAATGGCTACACCAGTTCTATTGTTTTATTTGCTAAATATTTAGAGCAAAAAAACATTGTCCTAAAAGAAATCTGTCCAACATTAAAAGCATGTTTTGTCACATCAGAAATGCTTTTTGAATCGGATAAAAAATTGTTGGAAAAACAATTCGGAATTTCAATTATTAATGAATACGGTGCTTCTGAGCTTGATTTAATAGCTTTTGAAAACCCTCAAGGCGAATGGCAGGTAAATTCTGAAACACTTTTTGTTGAAATTTTGGATGAAAATAATCAGGTTTTGCCTTATGGAAAAGAAGGCCGAATCGTAATTACTTCTTTGTTCAATAAAGCGCATCCTTTCATCAGGTATGATATTGGTGACATTGGAATTTTAGACGAAAAAAGTACTCCACAGAAACCAATTCTGAAGAAACTGACTGGAAGAACCAATGATGTTGCTATTTTACCCAGCGGAAAAAAATCTCCGGGTCTGACCTTTTATTATGTAACCAAAAGTATTGTTGAAGATGACGGAAACGTAAAAGAATTTATCATTAAACAAACGCAATTAGACACTTTTGAAATTGAATATGTTAGTGAAAAAGAACTAAATGCCAATCAGATTCAAAAAATAAAAGAAGCAATTGCCTTGTATTTGGAACCGAATTTAAATTTTAGTTTTACTAAAAAAACAATTTTAGAAAGAAGTAAAGGCGGTAAATTAAAACAGTTTAAATCATTTTTATAACATAAATAAAATCTTACATTTGTTTTTTTAATTAAAAAACTTATGGACGATCATTCTTTACTTTCAGAAGAAACCATTTCTAATAAAATATATTTTATCCGCGGTCAAAAAGTGATGCTTGCACTTGATTTAGCATTACTATAAGAAGTAGAAACCAAACGATTAAATGAACAGGTAAAAAGGAACTTATCACGATTTCCGGAAGATTTTATGTTTCAGCTTAATGAGACTGAATTTGAAAACTTGAAGTCGCAAATTGCGACTTCAAGTTGGGGCGGAAGCAGGACACTCCCTTTTGCATTTACTGAACATGGTATACTTATGCTCTCAAGCGTTCTGAAAAGCGATAAAGCAATCCAAACCAATATTCAGATTATGCGGATTTTTACAAAAGTGCGGGAAATGCTTTTGGATACTACCGAAATGAAAATTGACATTCTCAAGATTCAGAAGAAACTGGAAAATCATGATAAAAATATAGAACTGGTTTTTTCATATTTGGATGAACTAAACGAGAAAAAAGAAATCGAAAGTAACAGGGTCAAAATCGGTTACAAAAAATAAAAAACCAGCGTATAAAAAGATTGAAGAAAATATCTCAATCTGTCTTAAATCCAATTTAAACTTTACTTTTGTCAAAAGAAGTTTTTAGAAAGAAGCTGACCGACCTATGAAAATTACAATAATCGCTGGTGCAAGACCTAATTTTATAAAAATAGCTCCCATTATTAACGCTTTAAAAAGCAAGCAAATGGAAGGTTTTGACATTTCATTTCGTTTGGTACATACTGGCCAGCACTATGATAAAAACCTAAGTGATACTTTTTTTGAAGAATTAAACATTCCGAAACCGAATGCAAATTTAGAGGTAAAAAGTGGTTCACAGGCGGAACAAACCGCTGCAATAATGATTGCTTTTGAGAAAGAACTGATTCAAAACCCTTGCGATTTGGTTCTCGTTGTTGGCGATGTAAACTCAACAATGGCCTGTGCAATTGTCGCTAAAAAATGTAATACGAAAGTTGCGCATGTTGAGGCAGGAATACGTTCAGGGGATTTGTCAATGCCGGAAGAAATCAACCGGATGGTGACAGACAGCATTACCGATTATTTTTTTACTACCTCAACTTCAGCTTCTGAAAATTTATTGAAATATGGTTCAGATCCTGCGAATATTCATTTTGTGGGGAATGTCATGATCGATACTTTATATCAAAACATTGAAAGAATCTCTGTACCTGATTTTTGGAAAGAACAGCAATTACAGGAAAAAAATTATATCATTCTGACCTTGCATCGTCCTGGAAATGTTGACGAAGTTTCATCACTTGTCGAATTACTGTACGGAATCGACAATTTAGTTAATGACAAAAAAATACTGTTTCCAATTCATCCCAGAACACAGGCAATTTTAAGTGAAAGTGAAACCCAATTCAAAAACATTATTTTTGTTGCACCGCAAGGCTATTTGAATTTTATGTTTTTAATCAAAAACAGTTTTGCCGTTATTACCGACAGCGGCGGAATTTCTGAAGAAACAACTGTTCTGGGAATACCCTGTTTTACGATGCGGGATAATACCGAAAGACCTGAGACCGAAACTATTGGCACAAATACTATTGTGGGAACTTCATTTGTAAACCTGAAAAAAACTTTTGATTCTTTTTTAGAAAATGGACAAAAGAAATCCGGAATTCCTGATTTATGGGATGGAAAAGCTTCAGAAAGAATTATCTCCATATTACTGAATAAAAAATAATGAAGGCCATTTTAATAATATCTAATTATTACCCCCCGGAAAAAGGTGCTGCGGCCAATCGAATTGAACAATTGGCCTTGAAATTAAACCAGAACAACTATTCGGTTACTGTTATTTGCCCATTGCCCAATTATCCAAAAGGTGAATTATTTCCCGAATACAAAGGCCGTTTTTCAGTTTCGGAAAAACTACAAAATATTACCGTAAAAAGACTTTGGATTTATCCAAGTAACAGTCACATGATTGTGAAAAGGATATTTTCGACACTTTCTTTTTCGATGTCATTATTCTTTTATTTGGTATTTAAAAAAACACCGGATAAAGTAATTGTACAGTCGCCTCCGTTATTATTATCATTTATTTCTGTTTTGATTCTTTCGCTTAAGCGGAAAAAAACAATCCTGAATGTTTCTGATTTGTGGCCAATTGCTGCTATTGAACTCAAAGTAATGAAATCAAATAGCCTGTCGCATAAAACGGCATTGTTTTTTGAACGTTTTATTTATAAAAAAGCAACTCTCATTTTTGGACAATCCGAAGAAATTATCACGCATATTCATTCTCTTTTTCCAAATAAGAACTGCTCTTTATACCGTAATTATCCGGATCATTTTATAGAAAATATTGACTTTGTAAATGATGATAATATCTCCACAATTAAATTATTTTATGCAGGATTATTAGGTGTTGCACAGGGAATTTTTGAATTGATACAACAATTACAAATTCAAAACCTCAACATCGAATTGCATATTTTTGGTGACGGAGCCGAAAAGCAACAAATCGAATTATTCCTGGCTGAAAATCCGGATAAAAAAATATTCTTTCACGGAATGCTGGAAAGAAATGCTTTGCACAATACATTAAAAACTTTTGATATTGCGCTTGTTCCTTTAAAAACAAGAATTTACGGATCTGTTCCGTCAAAAATATTTGAGTACAGCGCATTGGGTTTCCCTATCCTTTATTTTGGAGGCGGTGAAGGCGAAAACATCGTGAAAGATAATAATCTTGGCTGGATTGCGCCAGTTGAGGATTTTGAAAGCCTAAATGCAACTTTAATAGAAATTGACAGCGAAGGCAAAGAAGCTATCCATTTAATGAAAAAAGCGGTTTTTAATCATGCCAAACTTCATTTTAATCTGAATAACCAAATAAATGAACTTATTAAAAAAGAGGTTTTTTAATACGCCTTTTTATCTCCTGTGAGGATATTGTAAATTGTCGTGAGAATGATTTTCATATCTAATAAAATAGACCAGTTTTCCAGATAAAAAATATCATATTTAAATCGGTTTATGATATCATAATCTGATTCTATTTCTCCTCGAAAACCTTTAGTTTGAGCCAAACCGGTAATTCCTGGTTTTATAAAATGGCGCATCATAAATTTGTTAACCTTAAGCGTATATTCCTTATTATAACTCACCATATGCGGTCTTGGGCCTACTACCGACATATCTCCCAAAAGAACATTAAAAAATTGAGGTAATTCGTCTATACTTGTTTTTCTAATTATTTTACCAATTTTGGTAACTCTGGTATCATTTTTTGAAACCTGATTCATAGTTGATACTACTCTGTTCTTTTGCATAGACCGAAATTTATAGCAACTAAATTCCTTGTTATTAAGGCCGTTGCGTTTTTGATTAAAAAAAACAGGCCCTTTGGATTCTAATTTTATTAAAATTCCCAAAATTGGAATCACCCATGAAAGGATTCCCAAAATAATGATAAGTGAAAAAATGATATCGAAGCCTCGTTTGGCCATCTTATATAAATTTTCATCGAGCCTAATATTTCTAAGTGCAATTACCGGAATATAATCATAATACTGGAGGATGAAATTTCTAAAAAATATTTGATTTCCATCCGGAATAAATTTTAAGGTTTTTAAATTTATATCTGCGAAATCAATAATTTCATTCATTTTTTTTTCTGACAAACCTGTAATTGAACAGTATATTTCATCAATATTATTATTCGTTACGAAATCAAACATTTCCTGAACTTGTATGTTTTTGATCTGTTCAGATTCAAAAACATGAATCAGCTCATACCCATAATCCAGATTTTCAATAAAGAAATTTCGCAGGGGAGCGATACTTTTGCTATTTCCAATTACTACCACTTTTCTATGGTTTCCTCCAAAAATTACCCGGTACTTTTGAAGAAAAAAGAAAATAGAAAATTTTATAAATAATATAAAATTGAACGAAATGAAAAGAAAAATAATAAGCCGTTTGAAACTGTTTTCATCAGTATAAAAGAAAGCCAAAGCAAAAACAACGATACCAAACATGCTGGCTTGTTTCAGGCTGCAATTTAAAATGGATATTACTTTTGAAAATCGGTATACTTCATAAAATCCTAAATGCAAGGCAATGGCAATCCATCCAAAATTCAATACCGCGAAAAATACAATGTTTTCTATTGGGAAATCAGCAATAAAAACAGCAAAAAAATTGATGATTACCAAATCTATCAAATAGGAAAAAGGACGAATATATCCTGAATATCTTCCTGTTCTGGTGCGCATTATTTTATATAATTAGAAAAATCCTTATGCTCTTCTTTTAAAAGTTCTTCTTTTGAAAGTGACCTGAAATAGTCATATGTTATTTTCATTCCTTCAGAACGGCTTACTTTTGCTTCCCAGCCCAATAATTCTTTTGCTTTTGTTGTGTCTGGCTGACGCTGTAAAGGATCATTAACCGGTAAAGGATGATAGACCACTTTTTGATTAGTTCCTGTAAGTTTTATGATTTCATCTGCAAAATCCTTAATTGTAATTTCGTCAGGATTTCCAATATTTACAGGATATACATAATCTGAATGCAATAATCTAAAAATTCCTTCTACCTGATCATCCACATAACAAAAGGAACGGGTTTGCATTCCGTCGCCAAAAATGGTTAAATCTTCTCCACGAAGCGCCTGACCTATAAATGCCGGAATTACACGGCCATCATTAAGACGCATTCTTGGACCATAGGTGTTAAAAATTCGAACTATTCGGGTTTCTACACCGTGAAAAGTATGATAGGCCATTGTTATAGATTCCTGAAAACGTTTTGCTTCATCATACACCCCTCGTGGCCCTATTGTATTAACATTTCCATAATATTCTTCTGTTTGTGGATGAACCAAAGGATCTCCATATACTTCAGAGGTGGAAGCAATTAAAATTCTTGCTTTCTTTACTCGGGCAAGGCCTAATAAATTATGGGTTCCTAATGAACCAACTTTTAAGGTCTGGATCGGAATTTTTAAATAATCGATGGGACTTGCCGGTGAAGCAAAGTGCAAAATATAATCTAAATCACCTGGAACGTGCACAAATTTGGTGATGTCATGATGGTAAAACTCAAAATGTTCTAATTTAAATAAATGCTCAATATTTTTAAGATCCCCAGTAATCAGATTATCCATTCCGATAACATAATAACCTTCCTTAATAAACCTGTCACACAAATGTGATCCTAAAAATCCTGCTGCCCCGGTAATAAGTATTCTTTTCATAGTAATGGTTTACAGGAGCAAATTTACTTCATTCAGTTTTATAAAATCAACTTCGTATTTATCTTTTTTCAATCCAAAATAAAAATCTGCTATAGATGTTTTATTTAATGTTTAAAATTTGTTCTAAAATTTTAATCGTAATCAGATACGTGGGTTTTACACCAGTAGTTCCTAATCCGCCAGAAGCTAGTGTGCTGCCGGTTTCCAAAGGATTATCTGAAGCATAATAAGCATATCTTACTTTGATATCATGGGGCACACTTTTTCTGATTTTTGATGCTGACTGGATTGCTTTTTGATAATAGGAACCTTCCATTTCAAGACCAATTACACCCCAGGTTGATTCATGGAAAAATTTTAATAATTCTCTGTTTTGTAATGAAGTCCCTAAAACCGTAACCATGGCACCTTCAAAAACAGCAATGTCGTTTCCTTCAAACATGGCGCCTGTTAATTCATTTTCAAAGAAATAATTATCCGCTGTTCCTTCATTTATATGTGCTGAGGGAATCATAATATCGCCTTTTCCTCCTTCCAGAATTCCGGCTTTTCCCATTATCGAAACCGATTTTACATTTAAAAGCGTTTCTTTTTTAAAGGGTTTTAAAAGTTCATCGATCGTTTCGTATGCCTGTTCTCCAAAAGCATAATCCATTACAATCAGAACCGGTTTTTCTTCATCAAGCTTGGTTTTTGGAAAAGCAGTTTTTGTCCAGTCAATTTTAGCTGTATCAAAAATCTGAACATCAATGTTGGTTCCTGAAGTATCAGGCAACGAAATCATTCCGTTTTTTGAAGCCAGCTCTTCTACAATATCTCTCGTTTCTTTAGCGGCGGATTTGCTTAATTCTTCATAAATAAAAAAGTCCGTTTTATCCTTAAATTTTGATTTTAATAAAGGAGTGGCAAAAATCGAATTCATTACACTGTGCATGTTGGCACTAATAATATGAAGAGGTCTTTTTAAAAGATTTTTTTCTTTTAAAACTTCTTTGATATTGGTTGCCCAGATTTCTCCATGAATATGGTGACCCAGACGTTCTCTCAAGACCGGGCTGAAAGTGATCGTCCTTTTATTATTATCGATCATTTCTTCCAGAGCCAGTTTCCCTAACCAGTAAATTACATGCAGGAAACGATCGGGAGCATTTTCTGAACCAAAAGCATCATAAATATCCAAAACCTCTTCAAAAGTTCTGGCTAAAATATTTGCCACGTGCGAAATCGCTTTTTCCTTTTCTATCTGCGACAATTTTTTGGTTTGCGTTACGGTTTGCTCCAATTTGAGCCAGTCGCGGGAAACTTCACCGGCATCATCCAGTAAAATCCTGTTTTTTATTTTGTGCGATTCGATAAAAATAAAGGTCAAATGCGTCAGGATATCATAAATGTCAGAACGCCCGCGTGTAATTTCTACGTTCATTTGTTCCTCGTCAATACGATAACAATTTCTTTTTCTTTTTGGAGGAACAATAGGCTGAAAATGCGATTTCGAATATCCTTCATCCGAAGTTAAATTGATGAACCGGCACTGTTCAATTCCGATTGGAAGTCTTTCTATCACGTACAAAAGTCCGTTTAGTTCTACTTTTTCTTCGGCTATGTTTCCATAAATTTCAGGACGTAAGGCTAATAATGATTCACGTAAGCTGTCCCCTGAAACGCCCATTGGTTTATAAAAACCACGGTTGAATAAGTGGCGCATCGTGATGTACATTTTTTCAATAGCAGCTGATGATTCCTGCGCTCTCGATCTTGATATATGTTTGGTTTCTTTCATGTTTTTATTTTTTTAACGTTCTCCTTTTAATGGAAGAAAATTATAATTTCTTAATTTCCAAACGGAATTAAGGTATTCTTTTTTAGAATTAATGATAATGTTTCTTTATTCCTAATAAATAAAAAAATGGAGCTAAGATTGCTAAAATCATTATAATGACTATGCAAATATCGTCCGAATCGTCTAAATCAAATTCAACTTTCATTATGTTAAATAATATAAAAGCAAGTACAATATTCGTTAATAAACAAATTAGTCTAATAATCTTTATCTCTTCTTTTTGACCATTATTTACTTTCCAGAATTTAGTTTTTACAATCAATATTATGTTAACAGTACTTACAATTAAAAATATAAAAAAGTATTCTCCTTGATCTACTGCATTTATAAAGAAAACAAGCCAAACGATAGCTGAAATTACGGTTAAAATACCTAAAATCTTTTTAATCATATTTAAATTATCAATAAATTATCCGCAATCTTTCTATCATTCGATAATCTGGGAATTTTATTCTGTCCACCCAATTTCCCTTGCGATTTCATGTATTCCTGAAATCCGTTTTTGGAAACTTTGGTTACAACCACTTTTCTCAAAACATTTCCGGTAATCAGGTCATCATAATAAATATTTTGTTTCCGCATTGAATAGTCAATAGCTTCTGCAAAAGTTTTGAGGTTTTCTGGCTCATTTTCAAATTCTATCAGCCATTCGTGATAGGGCAGTCCGCTTGAGGGATTAATTTGCGGAGCCACGGTAAATTCGTTGATTACAATATTGGTTGCCGATGTTGCTTCTTTCATCGCGTTTTCCACTTCATTGGCAATAACATGTTCTCCAAAAGCCGAGATGTAATGTTTAATACGCCCTGAAACTATTACCCTATGTGGCAGCAAACATGTAAACTGAACCGTATCGCCAATATTATAGCTCCAAAGTCCGGCGTTCGTAGAAACAATCAAAGCATAATTTACACCCAATTCTACTTCTCCAATTGTGTGTCTTTTTGGGTTTTCGGTAAAGAATTCATCGGTTTTAATAAATTCATAGAAAATTCCGGAATCCAGCAATAAGAGCATTCCTTTTTCTTTTTGGGAATCCTGATAGGCAAAAAACCCTTCAGAAGCAGGAAACAGTTCGATACTGTCCACTTTTTTACCCATCATTTTTTCAAACTTGGCACGGTAAGGTTCATAATTAACACCTCCGTAGATAAACAAATTAAAGTTTTTGAATATTTGGCTTATTTTTTTTCCACCGCTTTTTTCCTGCAAGCGCTCAAAATACATTTGCACCCAGGACGGAATTCCAGAAATTACAGACATGTCTTCGTTGATTGTTTCTTCAACAATTGCATTTACTTTAGTGTCCCAATCTTCAATACAATTGGTTTCCCACGTGGGCATTCGGTTTTTTTGGAGATATTTAGGAACAAAATGTGCTGCAATTCCGGACAGTCTTCCAAATTTGATTCCGTATTTTTCAGTCAAAATTGGGCTTCCCTGTAAAAAAATCATTTTTCCATTTACAAAATCAGCATTTCCCGTTTCATGAATATAATGCAAAATAGCATTTCGCGAAGCCTTAATATGAGTAGGCATTGATTCTTTAGTAAGCGGAATATATTTTGCTCCTGAAGTTGTTCCTGAAGTTTTAGCAAAATAAAGCGGTTTTCCTTTCCAGAGAATATTCTCCCCTCCTAATTTTACTTTTTCTATATATGACTTCAAATCTTCATAATCCCTAATTGGAACGTTTTTTTGAAAATCATCAATTGTTTTTACTTGATCAAAATGATGGTCCCTTCCAAATTCTGTTGCTTTTGCATTTTGAATCAAACTTTTAAAAACCTCTAATTGAGTTTCTACCGGTTTATGAGACCAGGTAACTGTTTGGTTGTATATTTTACGTGCAAATATTTTTGCCGCTATTGATTTAATTGACATTTTTGATGAAATTATTTTTTGTCCTTTTTATTTTTTTTATCATTCCCGGATTGCTTTTCAATTTTAACGACTTCTTCCCTTAGTTTAATTTCTTCTTCTGTCGCTTTCATATTTAAATCTTCCGGCTCATCAGCTTCAGCCAAAATAGAGTCTTTATTAAATTTAGCATATTCCAATTCCCCGTTTAATACCTTTTGAATTCCTTTTATATACGCTTCATTTTTTTTTATTGATCTTTCTAATGAGTCTGATTTTATCGCTAATTCAGTGGCATTTTTTTTTAATTGTGAAGAAGAATAACCTGGAATAAATTCACGTAATGGAGTGAAAGCTATAATAAAAGTAGTAATCAGAATTAGAAATATTCCGCCAACAGTAAACATTACGAAAACGTTCATTAAAGTAAGTCTAAATGAAAAAATCTCTTCAAAAGTATCTTCATTCAAAATAACCAATCTATTTTTAATGAATAATTTTTTTCTGAAATTCTTTTTCTTTTTATTAGTCATTATGGTTTCTTTACAAGCAAATATAGGAATTAATAGTATTGCTGATATCTGATTTAGGTAACCTAATAAACTAATTTAGTGATTTTATAAAATATTTAACGCTGTAATAAACAAATATTTTAATTCAAAAACTCAACTTGTTCGTATATTCTGTATACATTTGCAACAAAAATTTATATAAATTGCTTCGGCATTAATTTTACTATCATGGGAAGATTTGGCGTAACAGAAATCCTTATTATATTAGCAGTTGTTTTATTACTTTTTGGAGGTAAAAAAATTCCGGAATTGATGAAAGGGCTAGGAAGCGGAATTAAAGAATTTAAAAATGCAGCTAAAGATGATAATCAGCCTGCTGTAAAAAAAGAAGAAGAAGAAATTAAATAAAGAATTTTACTCTGTAGAAAAAAGTCCCAAACCACAATATATTTTGTGTTTTGGGACTTTTTTTGTAAAATTAAGCCTAATTGGACGGAGTTTTCGTTTTAGAATTTTCTAGAGAACCATCGTCAACTGAATCCTCTTTCTATCTTCATCAACCTCTGTTACCTTTACATCAACATGCTGATGCAATTTTACCACTTCGTTTACATCGCTTACAAAACCGGCTTTTAACTGCGATATATGAACCAGTCCGCTTTCCTTGATTCCGATATCAACAAAACAGCCGAAGTTGGTAATGTTGTTCACAATTCCCGGTAAAATCATTCCGGTTCGTACATCTTTAATCGATTTTACATTCGCATCAAATTCAAAAACCTTAGCCGACTTTCTTGGGTCTAATCCAGGCTTTTCGAGCTCTTTTATGATGTCTTTCAGTGTTAGTAAACCAATTTCAGGTGTAATATAGTTTTCTGCTTTAATAAGTGCTGTTTTTTCTTTGTTGGCAATTAAGTCATTTACCGAAAGTTTCAAATCTTTCGCCATTTTCTCTACAACCGGATACGCTTCAGGATGTACTGCAGAATTATCCAAAGGGTTTTTTGCATTCGAAATTCTGATAAAAGCCGCACCCTGTTGATAGGCTTTATCTCCTAAGCGAGGCACTTTTTTCAGCTGTTTTCTGTCTTCAAAAGGACCGTTTTCAGAGCGATACTGAACAATATTTTCGGCCAGCTTATCTCCTATTCCACTCACATAACTCAATAAATGTTTACTCGCCGTGTTGATATTAATTCCAACCGAATTCACACAACGGATTACTGTAGCATCAAGTTCTTCTTTTAATTTATTTTGGTCAACATCATGCTGGTACTGTCCTACTCCAATTGCTTTTGGGTCGATTTTTACCAACTCTGCCAAAGGATCTGAAAGTCGTCTTCCAATAGAAATTGAACCACGAACGGTAACATCAAAATTTGGAAATTCCTCTCTCGCAATTTTTGATGCCGAATAAACCGACGCTCCAGCCTCAGAAACTATAAAAACCTGCGGCGGTTTATCGAACGCAATTTTTTTTATGAAAAATTCGGTTTCTCTGGAAGCAGTTCCGTTTCCAATCGAGATTGCATCAATTTTATAGGAGTTCACCATCGAACGGATTTTCTTTATTGCCATAGCTTCCTCATTTTGAGGCGCATGAGGATAAATCGTTTCGTTGTATAATAAGTCACCTTTTTCATCCAGGCAAACCACTTTACAACCACTTCTGAATCCCGGATCTATGGCCAGAATTCGTTTTTCGCCCAATGGCGGCGCTAATAATAACTGGCCCAGATTGTTTGCAAAAACCTGAATCGAGTTGGCATCGGCTTTTGCTTTTGCTTCCTGCAAAGTTTCGTTTCCAATCGCCGGATTTAGTAATCTTTTGTAACTGTCTTCAATCGCCAGTTGCAAATGTGCTGTTGTACTGTTTTGCTTTTTGATGATGATTTCATCAATAATATCATACGCTTCATCCAAATCAACATCTACCTTCATTTTTACAAAACCTTCATTTTCTGCACGAAGCATGGCTAATAATCTATGTGATGGTGCTTTCGTCAAAGGCTCTTCCCAATCAAAATACTGACTGAATTTTTGGGCTCCTTCTTCTTCGCTTTTCTTTTTTACGACTTTAGTTGCAATCGTTGCTTTTCTGTTAAATAATCTACGTAACTGCTTACGGACATAAATATTTTCATTGATCCATTCTGCCACAATATCCCGTGCACCCTGAATAGCAGCTTCTTCATTAATAACATTTTCATTGATGTATTGTGTCGAAATAAAATCGACATCAACGTCATTTTCAGACAGGATGATTTTTGCCAAAGGCTCTAAACCAAATTCGCGTGCTACATCAGCCTTTGTTTTTTTCTTCTTTTTGTATGGAAGGTAAAAATCTTCGATTTCCTGTAGGTCAAAACTCTGCTCGATTTTTTGTTTCAATTCCGGCGTAAGCGATTTCTGCTCTTCTATCGATTTTAAAACAGCTTCTTTTCGTTTTACAATTGTTTCATATTCTTTTTGAAGTTTTGCAATTTGTTCAATCTGAACTTCATCCAGATTTCCGGTTGTATCTTTTCGGTAGCGGGATATAAACGGAATCGTACAATCTTCCTCTAATAATTGAACTGTTTTCTGAATGTTAATCGCTGCTGTTTGCACAGACTTGGCAATGAATTGTATGTTAGTCATTTTATGAATGAGATAATGTGTCAATTTGAAAATTAGATAATTATGTCCATCTTTTGCATTTGTAAAAAATGGATTAATTACATCGCTAAAATAATATCTTTGTTTTAATTTTTAAGCCAATGCAAATTTTATTACTCTGTTTTTTAATTGTAAATAGCATCGTTTTTATTTTAGCCGGATATGATAAGTATCAGGCAAAAATAAATAAAAGAAGAATTCCTGAAAATACGTTGTTTTTCCTGGAAACAATTGGTGGCACAATTGGATTGCTGTTGGGAATGTTATTCTTCAGACATAAAACAAGTAAACCTTCTTTTATTCTAAAATTTTCAGCTATTTTATTTATTCAGATTCTAATCGTTGTGTTTATGTTTATTTATAATAGTAATATTTTTACTATTGACTTTTTTAACGGATAAATTGGTAAAATTTAGCGATATTAACAATGTTGACAACTTTATAATCAACTGAAATTAAGATATTTAAACAACAAAACCGAATGAATTTTAAAATCCGCCCGGTTTATATTTTTATGGGTGCGAAGCACCCGATTTTTTTTGAACAATTTATTGACAAGCAATTTTATTCACTCTGTTTTGGTGTCTTCCTCCTTCAAAATCTGTTGATAAAAAGGTTTCAACCATTTCTACTGCTTGCGGAATTGATGTAAAACGTGCCGGAATACTAATAATGTTAGCGTCATTATGTAAACGTACCAAAACAGCAATTTCTTTAGTCCAGCATAAACCGGCTCTTACCTTTGGGTGTTTGTTCACCGTCATAGCAATTCCGTTTCCACTTCCGCAGATGACAATTCCAAAATCAGCTTTTCCTTCAGAAACATCATTGGCAACAGGATGACCAAAATCAGGATAATCAACAGAATCCTCAGAATCTGTTCCGTAATTGGTTACTTCATATCCTTTTGCTTTTAGCATCGCTACAATTGCTTTTTTATACTCCGGTCCGGCGTGATCGTTTCCTATCGAAATTTTCATTTTAAATACTATTAAGTTGTGTTTTGCAAATTTACTTAAACAATTTTAAAAGTTACCACTAATTACACAAATTAGAATGAATTTTATTAAATAAGAAAGCACCTTTTTAAGTAAATAAAATCTAAAAAGAGTCAGGGCAGTATTAGATTAATCCCGCAATATTTATCCCATTATAAATTTACAGATTAACTTTGCAGTAAAATATAATTCTTAAAAATTAGTATAATTCCTAGCAAAAAGATATCAATTCATAACTCACATTATACCAAACCATTATCACTTGTTAACAATTTTGATAACTCTGTAATAATCTGATCTTCAATAAATAATGAGTACTATTTTTGTTGAAATTTTAGAATGTTAATACAAAAACGTAATTCGTTGATATTCAGTTAACTTTAAATTAACATTATATGTTAATAAGTTAAGATAGAAAATTAGAAGTATTTTTTGCTTGCGTCGAAAAAAAACGTAATCCAAAACCCGAATCAAATAACCTAATAAAGTTTGAGGATTTTTTAGAAAAGTTATCAATATCAAAAATGCTATTTTCAACAAAAATTGAGTTATCAAGTTATCTACAAAATCCATTCATTTTTGGTTGTTAACCATTGTTCATTAAAATATAAAAAGACTTAAAAACTAAACCTTTAACCAAATATAAGTATGTTGATAACTCTATATAAATAAGTAAAACTCTATTTCAATACATTTAAAAATAAATTTATATCACATATTAACACACTATAATAACCATCAAAAATTAATTAAATTTAAATTTTTCTTTTTGTTGTATTTAATATATGTTGACAACTTTGAATTTTTAAAAATAAAAAAATAACTTTTTAAACTATTTTTAGTGAAATGAAAAACTAACATCTGAATTCTATTTAGAAATTTTGTATCCTTTATTATTTATATTTACCAAAATTATAAATAAGTTTTATGAATAAAATTTTACTCTTTATTTTATTGCCTTTTCTAAGTTTTGGGCAGACTAAAATTGGTGCTATAAGCGGAAAAACCAATTATGAACAGAGTGGTCAGTCTATCTCTTTCTCATCTGATGGTTTAACGATTGCCATAGGATCTGCTTTTAATGATGAAAAATTTACTAACTCAGGATTAATTAGGATTTTTCATTATGATTCTGGTCTTTGGAAACAAGTTGGAAATGACATATACGGTGAAAAAAAAGGCGAATTTGTTGGAAGGTACTTAACTTTATCTTCTGATGGTAATTTTATTATTGCATGTGGTGAAGAAGATGAATACGGACATAAATATGTAAAAATGTATCGAAATATTTCTGGTACATGGACAAAAATAAATCATAACGTTGTTATTGAAGATCGTCCTAGCTGTGTGGTGCTATCTTCTGATCAGAATGTATTGGCATTTGGTTTTGGCGAATCGGATAGGGTGACAATCTATAGAAATAACTCGGGAACTTGGGATAAAATTGGAAATACTTTATATGGCGAGGGAAGTTATAATCAATTCGGTTTTAGTATTTCTCTCTCTTCAGATGGATCCAAGATTGCAATTGGTGGCTATAGAAACAGTAACAGTATTGTTGATTCCGGTCATGTAAGAGTATTTTCTAATGTATCTGATAATTGGGTACAAGTAGGTGCTGATATCGATGGAAAGGTTAAAAACGGCAATAGTGGCTATTCTGTTTCTTTATCATCTGATGGAAATACACTGGCTGTTGGTGCACCTGGCAGATATATGAATACAAGTTTAGGATCTGTATATGTTTATAGAAATGTTAATGGAAGCTGGAAACAGGTTGGCTCAACACTTTCCGGAACTCAGCTAAATAATCATATTGGTCTTCAGGTTGCTCTATCTGCAGACGGTTCAATATTAGCATTTAGTGACGATCAAAATAGTGATAGTTTCTATAATGCAGGCCAGGTAAAGATTTTTAAAAACTTTTCGGATACATGGAAGCAGACAGGAAATAATATTAATGGGGAGGGATATGATTTAAGCGGTCAGAAAATTGCTCTTTCGCCAGATGGATCAATGGTTGCTGTTACTTCTCTGGATGATGGGGAAGGTGTAAGCAGAGGAGAAGTCAGAATTTATTCATTATCTAATATTTTAAGTACAGACAAATATGTGTTAGAAAACTTTAATCTATATCCTAATCCTTCATCTGAAATCGTAAACATTAATCTAAATAAAAATTTAACATTACAAAAAGTAAATATTTACAACACATTAGGCCAATTGATTAAAACAGAAAACAGCAATATTATTTCCATAAGCTCTTTATTTCACGGAACTTATTATTTTGAGATAATTACTGATAAAGGAAAGGCAACTAAGACTGTATTAGTAAGATAGAAATAAATAAAAATACTTTTAAAAAGCTCCCATTATGGGAGCTTTTTTTTTTAAAATCTAAACAACCTGAAGAGGATTATTAAAATTATCCAATATTTCCAGAACCCTTTCAAAATCATTTGGATGTACTTTGAGTTTAATACCACCCAGCGCTGCCGAATACATTGGAACGACAGATAAAGTAATTTCGTTTTCAAAAAAATAAAGAATTCCTTCCTGATCTAATAAATGTTTAAGAATAACCGTTTCGTGGTCATAATTAAATATGGCGATTGTTTTAAAGCTTTCCATAAAGGTCTTTTTATAAAGATACTAAGTTATAATTTTAATAATTCTAATTGTTAAAATCTGTTATCTGATATCTTATTTGTAATTTTAAACTTTATAAGAAAAGATATATGAGTAAGAAAATTAGAAAACCGATAAACAATGAGAGTGATTTCTCTAGTAAAATTTTAAAAGTTTTATCGAAAAATGCGAATAAAGCATTCAATTATAAACAAATAGGAGCAAAGCTCGAACTTGATGATACCAAAAGCAGAAACCAGATTATAAAAGATTTAAAAATACTGGCTGCTTCAAAAAAGATTATAGAAGCAGAACCCGGAAAATATTTAATCAAAGCTGTCAGTGAAGATTATTACGAAGGAACAATTGATATGACCAGCAGAAAAACGGCCTATTTTGTATGTCCTGATTTTACTGAAGATGTTTTTATACCGACCAATAATTTAAATCGTGCTTTAGATAAAGACAAAGTAAAAGTATACGTTTACAACAGAAGAAAAGGAAAACGTGCTGAAGGGGAGGTTATTGAAGTTGTAGAAAGAAACAAAACAGAATTTGTTGGCGTAATTGATATTCAGCCCAATTTTGCTTTTGTTTCAACGGCAAATCCAAAAATGTATACCGATATTTTTATACCGAAAGATAAATTTGGAGAAGCAGAAAATGGAGATGTTGTTTTAGTTACTATTGAAGACTGGCCAAAAAGAGCTGATAGTCCTTTTGGTTCTGTGATTAAAGTTTTAGGAAAACCGGGAGAACACAACACAGAGATTCATGCTATTTTGGCTGAATACGGTTTACCATCAGATTTTCCGGTAGAAGTAGAGGTTTTTGCACAAAAAATAGACACTTCAATCCAGGAATCTGAAATTGCAAAACGTCGCGATATGCGTGATACGCTTACATACACAATAGATCCAAAAGATGCCAAAGATTTTGATGATGCGTTGTCTTTCAAAAAGTTAGAAAATGGAAATTACGAAATAGGAGTTCATATTGCTGATGTTTCGTATTATTTGGAAGAAGGAACCATTTTGGATGATGAAGCGTATCAAAGAGCAACTTCGGTTTATTTGGTAGATCGTGTAGTACCAATGCTTCCTGAAGTTTTATCTAATTTTGCCTGTTCATTACGTCCAAATGAAGAGAAATATACGTTCTCTGCCGTTTTTGAAGTTTCGCCAACTGCTCAGGTGATTAACCAGTGGTTTGGAAGAACAGTAATTTATTCAGATCAGCGTTTTGCTTACGAAGAAGCACAATATATAATTGAAACAAAAGACAATACAATTCCGGTTGATATTTCAATTACCGGAGATTCATATGTTGTTTCAGATGAAATTGTTGAAGCTACTTTAAAATTAGATGAATTAGCGAAGATTTTAAGAAAGAAAAGAATGGCCAATGGTGCTATTTCTTTTGATAAAGTCGAAGTAAAATTCAACCTGGATGCTGATGGAGAACCTGAAGGAGTTTATTTTAAAGTTTCAAAAGATGCCAATCATCTAATTGAGGAATTCATGCTTTTAGCGAATAGAAAAGTCGCTGAATACATTGGAAAACAAAAGAAAACGTTCATTTACAGGATTCACGACGAACCAAATGAAGACAAGTTAATTGCTATGCAAAGCGTAATTGCTAAGTTTGGATATAAAATAGATTTCCGTAACAAAGGCGATATTTCAAAGTCTTTGAATGCATTGATGGAAGAAGTAAACGGTAAAAAAGAACAAAACTTAATTGATACGCTGGCGATCAGAAGTATGAGCAAAGCCAAATATTCAACGGAGAATATTGGTCATTACGGTTTGGCTTTTGATTATTACAGCCATTTTACTTCACCAATACGTCGTTATCCGGATGTTATGGTGCATCGTTTATTACAGTTTTATCTGGACGCAGGTAAATCTGTAGATGAAGAAGTGTACGAAACAAAATGCCAGCATTGTTCGAATATGGAAAGTTTAGCGACAAATGCTGAACGTGACAGTATTAAATATATGCAGGTTAAATACATGCAGGACCATCAGGACGAAGAATTCCTTGGTGTTATTTCAGGAGTTACAGAATGGGGAATTTATGTAGAAATCGTTTCTAACAAATGCGAGGGAATGGTAAGAATCAGAGAAATAAAAGATGATTATTATACTTTCGATGAAAAGCAATATGC
>NZ_JBDTTP010000068.1:0-22352 GCF_039930565.1 Flavobacterium sp.
CGCAGATGGTACTGCAGTTATGTGGGAGAGTATGTCGTCGCCTTTCTTTTGAAAACCCTTCATCAAACGATGAGGGGTTTTTTGTTTTTATACCCTTTAGGATAATTATCCAATCCAATAGGGATGGTTTTGGGATCAAAATGTATCTAAATCGCGTTAGGGATGGAAGCGGCATACTTTTGTGCAGACCTGGGATGCCTTTTAAACCAAGAATTCCCCGAACAAAAGACACAGCCAGATAGCCCGACCCAAAGGGAAACGCCAAAATGATTGTTTTTATCCCTTATCCTAATAATCTTAAGTAATAAATAAAGGGCTATAAGTTAGCAAGAATTTGAAAATACTTAACAACTAAATTAAAGTTTTAAAGTGATTACAGATTGAGAAAATAACTATTATATTTGAATCAATTTCTCACATTTAAAGTATAAAAAAGCTGCTCAAATGAGCAGCTTTTTTATACTTTAACTAATAATATACATTCTCTTAATTCTGGTTTACCTATAATGAAATTTAATAACCATTCCTGTAATAGCTCCATTTCGTATGGTAACAATGTTTTTATTGCTTTTTCTAATTCTTTGCAGAAAAGTATAGGATCAAAACTAACTCTTTCAAGTATTGATTTCGTGTAATCAAACATCATTTTTGACATAATAAAATAAGATTTTGGGGTTATCTATTTTTTTAAACTTGGCGTAAAAATAAACAAATATGGTGTATAAATATACTTTTTAACTTAGTTTTTTAAAAATAAAACTGGCGAATACGTTTTCTTGATATGTATAAATCAATAGGAATTCTTCAAATTTAAATATTTTTAGTTGCTCGAAACATTTCTCGTTTACCAGGCGGGCCAGATAATTTTTCGACAGTAAAACCTACTGAAATCATGCTTCTTTTAACAACCCCTCGGGCCGCATAGGTTACTAATACTCCATTTGGTTTTAAACTATTGTACATTTTCTGAAAAATTTCAGTACTCCATAACTCTGGTTGCACTCTGTATCCGAAAGCATCAAAATAAATGAGATCAAAACTTTCCTGATCGTCTATTTCATTAAAAAATTGTTTTCTTTTAGTTAAGCTAAAATCAGAAGTTATTTCAATTTTGTGATTCCAATTACATTCATGCATTAGTACAAATACATTTGTAAAATCAACAGCTTTAAGTTCTTGGACATAATTCATTTCTAAAAGCTCATTAGTACCGATAGGGTATGCTTCAACGCCTATATAATTAATCTTTTGCTTTTTTTTATTTCCTTCGAGAAAAGTAATAAAAGCATTTAAACCTGTTCCGAATCCAATTTCTAAAATACTTATTGATTTATTTTCAAATAGGGTAAGGCCATTTTTAATGAATACATGTTTCGCTTCCTGTATTGCACCGTGTTTTGAATGGTAAGACTCATTCCAATCCTCTAAATGAATTGTTGTTGAGCCATCAAGTGTTTTTATTATTTGTCTTTTCACTATTTTAAATTAAGTTCTTGAATTATTTTTTTTCAGGATTTGTATGTCAAATTTAATTAAAACAAATATGTAAAGCCTTAAAAAATCATGGTTTTTTCACAAATTCCCTATAAAACAGAGCTGTTTTTTAAAGTTTATTGTAAAATAAATAAATCGCAGTTAAACTAGCTAATTAATGGTTTTTTAGCAAGTAAATTATATATTTTTATTTAATTTTACATTCAATAAAACTTTTATTAGAATATTCATTACTACATTCTAATTGAAATTAAAAAATTACAAAACTATATTATTATGAGTACAACTCAGACAAGCAAGATTGAAATCAGAAAAGCCACTTCATCTAAAATAAATGGAGTTGACTTTGAAAACTTAAGCTTTGGAGCTGTTTTTACAGACCATTTATTTGAATGCGATTTTAAAAATGGAGAATGGCAAAATCCGGTTATTAAGCCGTATGCTCCAATTTTAATGGACCCTTCATCAAAAGTCTTTCATTATGGTCAGGCTATTTTTGAAGGTATGAAAGCTTATAAAGATGAAAATAATGATGTCTGGTTGTTTCGTCCTGATGAAAACTACAAACGTTTTAATAGCTCAGCAGTGCGTATGGCTATGCCTGAAGTCCCGGAAGCAATTTTCATGGATGGTCTGAATGAATTATTAAAAGTTGATCATGAATGGATTCAGAAAGGTAACGGAAGTAGTATGTATATTCGACCATTTATGATTGCGACAGGTGCTGGTGTCGTAGCAAATCCTTCTGATGAATATAAATTTATGATTTTACTATCTCCCGCACAGTCTTACTATGCAGGTGAAGTAAAAGTTATTATTGCTGAGCATTACAGCAGAGCTGCAAATGGAGGTATCGGTGCAGCAAAAGCGGCTGGAAATTATGCAGCGCAGTTTTATCCCACTAATCTCGCAAATAAAGAAGGTTTTCAACAAATCATTTGGACTGATGATGCCACACACACAAAACTTGAAGAAGCAGGAACAATGAATGTGTTTTTTAGAATAAATGATACTTTATTGACAGCTCCAGTAAGTGAAAGGATTTTGGACGGTATCACCCGAAAAAGTTTGATTGAAATGGCAGAGAAAGAAGGACTTAATGTTGAAGTTCGCCCGGTTGTTGTTTCAGAATTAGTTGAAGCAGCTAAAAATGGATCACTAAAAGAAATTTTTGGTGCTGGAACTGCTGCAGTTATTAGTGTTATTAAAGGTTTCTCTTATCAGGATGTATACTATGAAATGACTCCAATTGAAAATACTTATGCATCACTTTTAAAAGAAAAGCTAACTAATCTTCAAAATAAACTTTCTGAAGATATTTTTGGCTGGACTGTAAAAGTTCAATAACTAAGAGTTAATTAAAAAGCAACCCGACAGATTTTATATAAGTTTGTCGGGTTTATATTTTACAGTAATTTTGAAAAATCCGGTTTAAAATAATTTGGACCTTTAAGTACTTTTCCGTCTTCTCTGTAAATAGGCTGTCCGCCATCTCCTAATTTACTCATGTTGCTGCGTTGAATCTCATCAAAAACTGCTTCAATTTTATTTTGTAGTCCATGTTCAATAATAGTTCCGCATAGGATATACATCATATCTCCGAGGGCATCAGCAATTTCAACTAAATCATTGTTTTGCACTGCTTCAAGGTATTCTTCATTTTCTTCTTTCATTAAATTATACCGAAGCAATTTTTTAGCATTTCCTAAATCTGTGACTGGTGATTCACTATATCCTATTTTAAATGCAGTATGAAATTCAATTACTGAATCAAGTTGTTTTTTCATAATTATTATTTAATTAAATGAACTGCAAATTAGCAACTATTCATATACAATTCTCTAAATTTGCCTAAAATAATTTTTATTTATGTTTAGTCAAGGTCAGCTTCTGTTTGCAATCTGTTTTTTAATCGCTTTTGTAATTGTAATGATATTTGCATATCGAAAAGATTTAGCAATGCATAAGATATTTTATAAAGGTAATTATAAAGTGTTGATAGGTTTTTTTGTTTTTATCATTGTGTTGTTTTTGATTAAAATCTTTTTAAAAAGATAATCTCAAAATTTATTTCTATATTTAAAATATAAAGGAAACATTCTCCATTAATTTAGAAGTAACAGAAATTTAGTTTAAAGATAAATGTTATTTTATGCTTCATATTTAAAGTAGCGATAAAATTAATAACTTTACAAAACCCAAAATCTTCATCAAATGAAAATCTTAAAATATTTATTTCTCTTATTATTATTAAGCTTTGTTGCGCTTACTGTTTTTATAGCTACCCAAAAAGGAGATTTTTCGGTAGAAAGAAGCAAGGTTATTAATTCGCCAAGATCAACAGTATATAATTACGTAAATGATTTTAGAAATTCTGAAGATTTTGAATCCTGGGTCATTCAGGATCCTACAATAAAAATCAAGTTTTCAAATATAACCATTGGAAATGGTTCTTCATTTTCATGGGAAGGAAACGAAGGTATTGGAAATACCATTACAATGAAAACCACAGAAGGTGAAAGAATTCATCAGAAAATGAACTTTGATGGGACCGAAGCAGATGTCTACTGGACTTTTAAAGATACTTTAGCTGATAAAACAAAAGTTACCTGGAAAGCAAAAGGTACAATGAGTTTTTTATTTAAAATTTACACGGCTCTAAATGGAGGATCTGATAATATCATTGGAACAGTTTCTGAAAAAAGTCTTGCAAACATAGATAAAAATTTAAATTATGAAACCAGGACGTATGATATTAAGGTAAATGGTATCGTAAAAAAGACCGAAACTTATTATATTAAACAAACATTTACAAGTGAGATTCAAAAAGTAAATAAAAATGCTAAAGTTGTAATTCCGAAACTGTTAGAATTTAGTAAAAAGAACAATTTGTACTCTAGTGGCAAACCTTTTATTATTTACCATACTTATAATGCAACTACCCAACTCGCAAAAATTTCCATTTGCCTGCCTATTAATAAAGAAATTTTTATAAGTGCCGGAAGTGATATTTTATCAGGAAGGTTAAATACTTTTGAAGCTGTGAAAACTACTTTAAGAGGCGATTATTCATATACAGAAAAAGCAATCGCAAAAACTAATACTTTTATAAGTAGTAAAAAAATTATTCCTGATTTGACATGGTCACATCTTGAAATTTTAACGGCAAGTAAACTAGATGTTAAAAGCCCTTCGAAGTTAATTACTGAAATTTATTTTCCTGTAAAACCAAAAGTTATTCCTGTAGAGCCACGACAAATTTCTGTTTATAAACCTCAGTCTGAAACCCAGGCTAAAAAGCCTGTAACCACTCCAACAAATACAACACAGGAAAATGAGCAATCTGAATTCTAAAACAAATATGCCGGTACTTTAAACCTTTTAGTTTAAGTTCATTCTAAAAAACATAAATTGCAAAGCTTGACAAACGAGAAGGAATTTATAGCACAATTATTAGATCCTAAAACGCAAAACATAGCGTTTCAGAAACTCTTGTCAGATTATCAGAAACCATTATATTCTCATGTTCGAAATATTGTTTTGAATCATGATGATGCCGATGATGTTTTACAAAATACTTTTGTAAAAGTTTTTCAATATTTAAAAAATTTTAAGGGAGAAAGTAAGCTTTTTTCGTGGATGTACCGTATTGCTACTAATGAAGCACTCACATTTTTAAATCAAAAAGCAAAATTAAGCGGATTGACATCGGAAGCTTTGCAGAATAAAACAATTGATAATTTAAAAGCAGATACTTATTTTGATGGCGATGAAATACAATTAAAACTTCAAAAAGCTATTGTAACATTACCGGAAAAACAGCAATTGGTTTTTAAAATGAAGTATTTACAAGAGTTAAAATACGAAGAGATTGGAGAAATTTTAGGAACTTCTGTTGGTGCTTTAAAGGCATCTTATCATCATGCTGTAAAAAAAATTGAATTATATGTTACTACAAATTAAACCTTTTGGTATAAAATATATCTTATACATATGAAAACATTTAAACTAGAAAATAAACCGAAAATTGAAACCGGATTTAAAACTCCGGAAGATTACTTTGATAGTTTTTCGGCAAAAGTTTTACAACGAATCGATAAAAAGGAAGTTAAAATAATTCAATTTTACAAACGAAAAATAAGTATTGCATTACTAGTTGCAGCTATACTTATTATTGGACTAATGATTCCTATAGTAAATATGTATAATAGTACGCCAAATGAACTTGATGAGGATACCTTGGAAACATATTTATCTTACGAATCTAATTTGAATCAATACGATTTAATTCGTGAATTAGATGCTAAAGATATAGAAGCAATCAATAAAAATGTTGCACTTGAACAGGAAACTCTTGAAGATATTTTATCTTCAAACCCTAATATTGAAAATTTAATTTCAGAATAATGTTAAAATCAACAAAGATGAAAATCAAAAATATATTTCCGCTACTTTTACTTTTTGTTAGTTTTTCATTTTATCCCCAAAATGATGAAAAACGTGAAAAAATAAAGGCCTATAAAGTTTCATTTTTAACAACAGAACTTGAGCTTACTTCTTCCGAAGCCCAAAAATTCTGGCCTGTTTACAATGCGTATGACGATAAACAATTTGAATTACGCCATGAAAAAATGAAAACATATTTACGCAGATTAGACGATGACAATGTCAACTCAATTTCTGAAAAAGAAGCTGCAATATTGTTGTCGCAAATAGAAAGTACTGATAAGGAATTGTATCTTTTACGTCAAAAGTATATGGTGAATTTAAAAAAGATCCTTTCTGCAAAAAAAATATTAAAGCTTAAAAAATCTGAAGATGATTTTAATAGAAAATTATTAAAACAATACCGTGATAAGGCAGCGGTTAAAAATTAATAATTAAGCACAACAGCGATAAGAACCCTATAATAATACTTACTTTATTATTTTAGGGTTCTTGTTATTTAAAGTTTATTTGTACAAGTTTATTGTGTCCTGCTGCAATTGCAGTATTTTTATTTATAAAACGTATTGTAAAAAATTTCGAATCAGGAGATAGCTGTATCCACGTTTTGCCCGCATCTTTAGAATGTTGTATACCAGTTGCTCCAACACAAACTAATTGTTTAGCATTACTTCCTGGGACATATTGTATACAGGATGCATATCCAAACCCTTGATTTTGACCTGTTAACTCCCATGTTTTACCACCATCAGTTGTAAATGCTTTATTATCTAAATTTTGTTGTGGAAGTTCATAATCGCCTCCAGCAATAAAACCATGTTTAGAATCGTAAAAATCAGCTGTAAAAATACCAGTCATTGCTTTTCCCTGAACAATAGGTGTTTCAAATGCTTTCCATGTTTTTCCTTTATCAGGAGAATGAAAAACACGAGCTTTTTTTCCACCAGAAACCACCCATGTATCGTTTCCTTTAATTATGATATTGGAGTTACTGGCAGCAAAAGCGGCTTCACCTTTAGCATTTGTAGGTAGTTTATCTGATAATAATTTAGTCCAGGTTTCTCCACCATCACGAGTTATTATTATCGAAAAAGTATCTTCTGTCGGATCTCCAATAGCAATTCCTTCTTTATCATTCCAAAATTGCATGCTATCATAAAATACCTTTTCATTAACTTCTTTATAAGCCAATTTTACTTTTTGAGTTTTTTTTGAAATCTGATAAAGTAATGCGGGATTACTAATACTTAATAAAAATATGTGTTTTGATGTCTGGGCAATACTTCTAAACTCTAATTTTAATGTATCACGATAAATATGCTCTTCAAATTTTTCTCTTTTGTCTAAATCATAATGACCAAAACGAGAATTATCTGCCCCATACCAAACTTTATTTTTATCAATTAAGATGGCTCGAATACTAATTTGATCCGTAAACAATGTGTCTATGATGAGAGATGTAAACCCCTCATCATATATTTTTTTGTCTTTATAACTAACTGTTTTAAAAGACATAAGGAGGACGAGAACGCTTAAAAACACAACTATTTTTTTCATATAATTAAAATTAGTTATAGCTAAAGTACAATTATTATAATATTCAAAACAAAAAAAATTTTTTTTTCTGGCACAGTAATTGGATACGACACAATATTAATCTTAATACGATTTGCCATGAAAACCAAATTATTTTTTATAGCCCTTTTGGCTTTAGGTTTTACTTCAACAGAAGCGCAAAGCCAAACTACAGTTTATGCAAAAAACTCTGATATTAGTGATAATTTAGATTTAAGAGCTGTTGCTTCTATTTTTGGAGAATCAGCTAATCTTCAGGATTTTGAAAGAAGACTGAATGATCCAAAATATCAAATTTCGAATCTTGATTTGAATGATGACGATCAGGTTGATTATTTACGAGTTATCGAATCAGTAGAAAAAAGAACACATGTTATTATTATTCAATCTGTTTTAGACCGTGATGTTTATCAGGATATTGCTACAATTGATGTTGAAAGAGATAATTATAATAAAGTCAGTGTTCAGGTTATTGGTAATTCTTATTTATATGGGGATAACTATATTTATGAGCCAGTTTATAATGTTGCTCCGGTAATTTATACATCATTTTGGGTAACTAATTACCGACCTTATTATTCAAGCTGGACATGGAATGTTTATCCTACTTATTATTATGCCTGGAGACCTTATCCTGTTTACAGATATAGAAACAATATTAATGTTTGTATAAATGTCAACAATCATTACAACTATGTAAACACAAGAAGAAGTTACAGAGCTCCTGTTTTATATGAATCAAGACGTACTTATGGTTACGAAACACGACGTCCAAATTATAGTTTTTCACAAAGACATTCAAATATCAATAATAGGTATGAATTAGATCAAAGACGCGTTGCAAGCAGAGAAACAAATAGAAATAACAATAACAGATCTACTTCCGGCAGAGTTTCAACTGATAAAAACTCAAACAGAAATTATGCTGAAAACAGAAACCAGGGCAGAAATTTCAATACTAATCGTACAACAAATAGAGAAAATTCTAATAAAATAAACAATCCTGTAAAAGTCGAAAATTCAGTAAGAACTGAATCGAGAGGCACTTATGAAAATAGAAACAGTTCTGAAAGAAATAACACAAATCGTGTTACTTCCAATAGAGATAATTCAGCCAAAGCAAATAATCCTGTAAAGGCTGAAAACTCTCAAAGATCTGAATCCAGAAACTATTCTAATGAAAGAAGAGAAAATTCTTCAAGAGGAAATTCTGAAAACAGAGCAAGTTCCGGCAGAACCGCTTCAACACAAAGAGCGGAAACATCAAGAAATTATTCTGAAAACAGATCAAGTGAAAACAGAGCTACTACTTCCAGACCACAAACACAAAGTTCTGAATCTCCAAGAGTAAGCCAGGAATCCAGAAATAACAATAACAGCCAGCCACAAAGAGAAAGTGGTTCTAACTCACGAGGAAACGGCGGAGGAAGAAGAGGTTAAACTTTTAATCATTAAATCTAAAAAGCACAATTTAACGATTGTGCTTTTTTTTATCTTTATTACTTATAATTGGTGCTAATTTGTTTTAAAACAGTAAATTTGCAACCGTCTTTTATAAAATATACATGAGCACATCGCATAAAAACTTACACAGTAAGTTGTCTATAGGAGGTTTATTGATTACACTGGGAATTATTTATGGAGATATTGGTACTTCTCCATTATATGTAATGAAAGCCATTCTTGGCAAAGATATAATTGACGCAGATATTGTTTTAGGTGGTATTTCGTGTGTGTTTTGGACATTAACCCTGCAAACTACTATAAAATATGTACTTATAACATTAAGTGCCGATAATCACGGTGAAGGAGGAATTTTTGCATTGTATGCCCTAGTTAAAAAAACAAAAATTCAATGGCTAATTGTACCTGCTATTATTGGGGGAAGTGCCTTATTAGCAGACGGTATTATTACTCCGCCAATTTCGGTTTCATCGGCTGTAGAAGGAATAAAAACATATTATCCTGAAATAAATACAATTCCTATTGTTATTGGAATTTTGTTTGTTCTTTTTACCATACAGCAATTTGGAACAAAACTTGTTGGTAAGTTTTTCGCCCCAATGATGCTTATTTGGTTTACTATGCTGGGGACTTTAGGTGTAATTCAGATTACACAGCATCCAGAAGTTATAAAAGCCATAAATCCTTATTATGCATACCATTTATTACAGATACATCCTGAAGGATTTTTTGTTCTCGGATTGGTGTTTTTATGTACTACAGGAGCTGAAGCATTGTACTCGGATATGGGACACTGTGGAAGAAAAAATATTAGAATTAGCTGGATTTTTGTAAAATTAACTTTAGTTTTAAATTATTTTGGTCAGGCAGCTTTTTTAACCCATCATGAAGGTCAGACTTTACAGGGATTAGGTGGTGAAAATGGGAACCCCTTTTATTTGATTATGCCAGACTGGTTTCAGCCAGTTGGGATTGTTATTGCAACTTTAGCAGCTGTAATTGCCTCTCAGGCCTTAATCAGCGGATCATTTACTTTAATAAATGAAGCCATGCGATTAAACTTCTGGCCTAAAGTAAAAATTAAATATCCTACAGAAGTAAAAGGACAACTTTATATTCCATCTATTAACTGGTTATTGTTTTTTGGCTGTGTTGGAATCGTTTTGCATTTTGAAGAATCAAGTAATATGGAGCACGCTTATGGTCTGGCTATTGTATTATGCATGATCATGACCACTATTTTACTTAATTATTATTTAATTATGAAGAGGGTAAAATTATATTTTATGGTTCCTCTTATTACGATTTATTTATTGATAGAATTTAGTTTCCTAATTGCTAATGTTACCAAATTTGCAGATGGCGGATATGTAACCTTAATTATTGCGGCCCTATTAATTTCAGTAATGACGATATGGTATCTGGCTAAGAAGATTAATAAAAGCTATACTAAAATTATCAAAATTGATGATTATAAGAAAGTATTAATGGAATTGAGTGAGGATTTATCTATTCCAAAATATGCAACTCATTTAGTTTATATGACTAACGCAAATCGTGTTGATGAATTGGAACAAAAAGTTATGTATTCTATTTTGCAAAAACGTCCAAAAAGAGCTGATATTTATTGGTTTGTTCATGTAAATATTTTAACTGAGCCATATAAAACACAATATAAGGTAACTGAGATTGCAAAAGATGATATTTACAGAATTGATTTTAACTTAGGATTCAGAGAACCTACTAAAATCAATTTGATGTTCAGGGAAGTTATCCGCGACATGGTAAAAAGAGGAGAAGTTGATATTACAAGCCGTTATGAATCATTAAATAAAAACAATATTATTGGTGATTTTAAGTTTGTTTTATCTGAAAAATTCCTTTCAAATGACAGTGATTTAAAATGGCATGAAAACATTATTATGAACTCTTATTTTTTCATTAAAAAATTAAGTTTATCGGAAGAAAGAGCGTTTGGTTTAGACAGCAGTTCTGTAAAAATAGAGAAATTTCCAATGGTGCTTCATGCTCCTGAAAACATTGGATTGACCCGAATTATAAAATAAACGTACTTCAAAACACTTTTAAAAAACACTCTTTTATTCTTATTAGAGTGTTTTTTTCTTATTGATTGAAAGTCAAAATTAAAAATTTAACTTTCAATCAATAAATACTACCTTTGCAATTCAAATATTTAAAATGAGATTACACAGAAATTTAGTTTATACTACCATTGATTCTTTGAACGCAATTTTCAATGAAGGGGAATATGCCGATAAAGTGGTAGCAAGAGCATTAAAAAAAGACAAACGTTGGGGGAGCTCTGACAGGAAGTTTGTTGCTGAAACCATATACGAAATTGTTCGTTGGAAAAGATTATATTCAGAAATTGCGGAAGTAAAAGAACCTTTTGACAGAGAGAATTTATGGAGAATGTTCGCTGTTTGGGCAGTATTGAGAGGATATCCAATTCCCGATTGGAAACAATTGGAAGGAACGCCCGAAAGAAAAATAAAAGGTCGTTTTGATGAACTTTCAAAAATTAGGGCATTAAAAGAATCTATTCCGGACTGGATGGACGAATTAGGAGTGAAAGAATTGGGAGAAAAAGTCTGGGCTACAGAAATTGCCGCTCAAAACCAGCCTGCTAAAGTGATTTTAAGAACCAATACGCTTAAAGGAACTAAAGAAAGTCTGAGAAACACGTTGATGGATTTAAATATCGAAACAGAATATTTAAAAGATCAGCCTGAAGCTTTAGTTTTGAAAGAAAGAGCCAATGTGTTTTTAACAGATGCTTTTAAACAAGGACTTTTTGAGGTTCAGGATGCTAATTCACAATTAGTGGCAGGTTTTCTTGATGTAAAACCAGGAATGCGTGTCGTTGATACTTGTGCAGGTGCTGGTGGGAAAACATTACATATTGCTTCCTTAATGGAAAACAAAGGACAATTGATTGCAATGGATTTGTACGAAAGCAAATTGAAACAGTTAAAATTAAGAGCTAAAAGAAATGGTGCTTTTAATATTGAATATCGCATAATTGACACTACAAAAGTGATCAAAAAATTACATGAAAAAGCAGACAGAGTTTTAATTGATGCTCCATGTAGTGGTTTAGGAGTTTTAAAAAGAAATCCTGATGCGAAGTGGAAATTACAACCTGAATTTATTGATAACATTAAAAAAGTACAGGCAGAAGTATTAGAAAGCTATTCTAAAATTGTAAAACCGGGAGGTAAATTAGTCTATGCTACTTGTTCCGTTTTACCATCAGAGAATCAGGAGCAGGTAGAGAAATTCCTAAAAACTGAAATCGGAAAACAATTTACATTTATAAAAGATCGTAAAATTTTGGCTTCGGAATCTGGTTTTGACGGATTTTATATGGCATTACTGGAACGCAAGAATGCCGTAATAGTTGAATAAATTCAATTTCATAAAAAAAACATACCCTTTGCAATTTATTTCTAAAGGGTATATTTTTAACTATGCTTTTCCAAAATATGGATAATTTATCCCAAGCTTAGTTTACGTAATAGTTTTCCATTTTCATTTTCCTTAAATTTTGGAACAAAAACTATTTCTTTTGGTTTTTCATACTTATCCAAAACATCAAAAAAATCAGCTGAAAAATGTTGTTTTTCACCTTCAATAACCAAAATTAATTTTTCCCCTAAAAGAGAATCGGGAATCCCGGTTACAAAAAATCTGGAGTTGATTTTTCCAATCAATTTTGCTTCAATTTGTTCTGGAATTAATTTTACACCGCCACTATTAATCACATTATCAATTCTTCCTAAAAAAGTAAATTGATTTTCTGTTATTAATTCAATCAAATCATTGGTAATAATGGGCTCTTCAGAGATTACGGGAATGTCAATTACTAAACATCCTCGATTATCCTTAATTATTTTTACATTAGGAAGCACAGTAAAAAATTTTTCACCGACTTTTCTGGCTGCAATATGAGTAATCGTTTCGGTCATGCCGTAAGTTTCATAAACATCTGTTTTTAAAGGCAAAAGTTTTTTTTCTAATTCAGCATCCATTTTAGCTCCCCCAACAATAAGTTTTTTAACTTTTTCTAAAGTTTTAATCGAATTTTGAACTTGCAAAGGTACCATCGCTGCAAAATCATACACAATCTTATTTGAGGCTAAAGGCATTGTACATGGTTCTACAATATCTAAGTCCAGACCTAAAATTAAACTTCTTACCAGCATCATTTTCCCGGCAATAAACTTAACAGGTAAGCAAAGTAACGCTTTGTCTCCTGATTTTAAATCGAAGAATTTCCCGGTAGCTAATGCAGATTGAATCATGGCCAGTTTCTGCAATCTAATTAATTTAGGAAGGCCTGTAGTTCCGGATGTTTTCATCTCGATGTATTCTTTTTCATCGAACCAGTCTAATAAAAAATCTCCAATTGCCTGCTCGTTAGGATTACCTTCCTTGATAAGGCTGCAGGCTATCACAGTGAGTTCATCTCCATTTAGATGATGACCATTTACTTTAAAATAATTATGTACCTTTTCATGAGTTAATTGAATCATAATGCAATTAGTTTATTTTTTCTGTAACTGTTATGTCACCTGTCAGTTTTTCTTTCCAATTTTTCCAGTTATACTTTTTGCTAAAAATAAAAAGCAAGACGGGATAAATAATGACTACCGGCAAAATAATATCAAAACTTGCAGATGGTTCCGATAAATCCTTAAAAACAGAATGTGTTTGAAATGCTGACCAATCTGATGTTATCAATAAAGCTCCAATAAGGTTATTTGCGGCATGAAACCCCAATGCTAATTCCATTCCATCGTCCATTAGGGTAATAATTCCCAAAAACAAGCCAGTTCCAATATAATATACCATGATGATATAACCCATTTTCTCCACTTCAGGATTTAAAATGTGCATTAATCCGAATATCATAGAAGTCATAATTAGTGGAAACCATTTATTTCGAGCCAGATTAGCAAACCCCTGCATCAGATAGCCTCTAAAAACATACTCTTCGGTGCTGGTTTGAATTGGAATCAAAACGGTTCCAATTAGAAATAGTAGTAAAAAAGGAATAGGTTTAAAATTATACAAAAAGGTATCTGGAGACTGAAAATAAATAACCAGAACACTTATAATTGAAAACAAAGACCATAGAACAAAAGAAAATAGAATTCGATTCCAGTCTACTTTTCTTCTGGAAGTAGTAATGGACAAAAGGGTTTGTTTGTGTATGTATTTTATAACAAAATAAATACCTGCAAAAGCAAAAATAAATGAAATCATTACCAAAAGCAAAGTTATATTGGGCTCATACATTTTCATTAAAGCTGTGTTATTTGTTGGAAAAGCCTGTTTTCCCTGCAAGCTTTTGTAAAGTACTGCTAATGTAAATGGAATTTGACCAACGAATGAAGCCGTGATAATAAAAACAGAGCCTAAGAGATATTTCCAAAATTGATTTTCCGGCTTGATTCCTTGTTCTAAAAACATATTATTTAAATTTAAAATTGAAGTCTAATGTAAGATTGAAATCTTATTTTTGGGAAAGCTAAATTACTTTTTTTAGTTTAAATATCTTTTACATAATATGATTCAAATTTATCACAATCCACGATGTGGAAAATCAAGAAATTGCCTGATTCTTTTAAAGGAGTCTAATCAGGATTACAAAATTATTCATTATCTCACTAATACACCTAATTTTGATGAGCTAAAAGAATTGATTGAAAAACTAGACATAAAACCAATTGAATTGGTAAGAGTTAAGGAAGAAATTTGGATTAAAAACTATAAAAATAAAACCCTGACCGATTCTGAAGTGATCCAGTCAATGATAGATAATCCAATTTTAATTGAAAGACCCATTGTGATAAAAAATAGGAAAGCGATTATTGGGCGAGATTTAGAAAAGGTAACTGTCTTCTTAAAATAATTAAAAGTGTGTAATTAACATTTATTTATGATTTTTCATTTTAAACCAACAACTAAATTTGCGGTCTAAAAGAAAAACAAAACCTAAACAATGAAAAAAATTAAATTTACGGTTATGCTTATATTGCTTTTTTCAGCTATGTATGCACAACAGCCACCAAACCAAAACAAAGTAAAAATTACAGGAAAAGTTTTAGAAAAAATCACAAAGCAGCCATTGGAGTATGCTACTATTTCTATTATGAATCCTAATGAAACAAAAGTTATCACTGGAGGGATTACCAACCCGAAAGGAGAATTTGAAGTAGCTGTTCCTCCGGGAATTTATGATATTAAGATTGAGTTTATCTCTTTTAAGTCCACTGAAATCAAACAAAAAAATATTTCAGCCGACACCAATTTAGGAGTTGTAAACTTATCAGAAGATGCAGCTCAGCTGAACGAAGTTGTGGTGCGTGCAGAAAAGTCAACAGTAGAGATTAAATTAGATAAAAAAGTCTACAATGTAGGTCAGGATATGATTGTAAAAGGAGGAACTGTTAGTGATGTTTTAGAAAACGTTCCTTCAGTTTCTGTAGATGTTGAAGGAAATGTAAGCTTACGCGGAAATGAAAACGTACGTATTTTTATTGACGGGCGCCCTTCAAATGCGCTGAACATGGCAGAAGCTTTACGTCAAATCCCTGCAGATGCGATTGACAAGGTAGAAGTCATCACAAATCCATCAGCTCGTTATGATGCTGAAGGTGGAGCAGGAATCCTGAATATTGTCTTAAAAAAAGGAAGAAACTTAGGTTTTAACGGAAGTTTTATTGTATCAACAGGAATTCCGGAGACGTATGGTGCAAGTGCCAATTTAAATTTTAAAACCGAAAAAATAAATTTTTTCACTACAACAGGATATGATTACAGAACTAGTGAGGGAAGAGGTTTTACCAATTCAACTAACTTTAACAGCGCAAGGGATATAACAAGTTACACAGATGAAACCAGAGATACTGATCGTCTGAGAAAAGGGATATCTACCAAAACAGGTTTTGAATGGACAGTGGGTGAGAATGCTTACTGGACAAATGCTATCAGCTACAGAGATAACAGCGGTTCAAGTAATGATTTTGTAAATTATGATTCGTTTGATGCTAATCGTAATTTTAGTTCTACCCGCTATCGATTAAGTAATGGAAATGATAATGGAAAAGATTTTGAGTATTCGTCTAATTTTCTAAAAAATTTCGACGACAAAGGACATAAATTAACTTTGGATTTTTCTTATTCTAATGATAAAGATTCAGATAATTCTCTTATTACCGACGAAACAATAGGAAGCGGTATTCCAGCCAGGTTTGATACCACTTTTAATAACCAAAAGCAAAATCAGGTACAATTGCAGGCAGATTACGTACTTCCATTAAAAAATGGCAGCCAGTTTGAAGCCGGTTACAAAGGTAACTTTAACAATATGGATAATGAATATAGTGTTAGAACAGATGATGATGGAAATGCTATTAGTGGTTATCTTTCTAATACATTAGAATATAATGAGCGTATCAATGCCTTTTATACACAATATGGTTTTAAAGTAAATAAGTTTTCGTACCTATTTGGTTTACGTTGGGAAGATACTGTAATTGATGTCAATCTTTTAGATACACAAAATTATAATACTAAAAAATACAACAACTTTTTTCCTAGTGCATTTTTAAATTACGAAATTACAGACGAGAGCAGTATTTCTTTAAGTTATAGCAAACGCTTATCCAGACCAAGAGGACGTTTCCTGAATCCGGCAACGAACTTTTCTAGTAACATTAACTTATTCAGAGGTAATCCGGACTTAGATCCTTCATTTACTGATAAATTTGATTTAGGGTATTTGAAACGTTGGGATAAAGTAACTTTTAGTACTTCGATGTATTTTGAAAATACCAAAGATGTATTTTCATTTGTTCGTACCGAAACGGGAGAATATGTAATAACAAAAATTCCTAATCCAGATTATGATCCAAATGATCCGGATAATTCAAATGAATTTATTGAAACACAGAACCCTATAATCTTAAGCAGCCCAATAAATTTAGCCAAAGAGCAACAATTTGGTTTCGAATTTACTTTAAATTATACTCCTTTTAAAATATGGAAAATCAACAGTAGTTTTAATCTGTCAGATACCAAAACAACAGGAAATTATACCTATACGAACACACAGGGAGATGAGATTACAACCAATTTAGACAATGAAACTTTCTCTTGGTTCTCAAGGGTAAACTCTCGTGTGACACTTCCTTATAAAATTGAATGGCAATTATCCGGAATGTATTTCGGACCAAGAAATACGGCCCAGGGTAAAAGTTTAGGAAATTACGTAGTCAATACAGCTTTCAGCAAGGATATTTTAAAAGAGAAAGGAACGCTTGCATTGAATGTTAGTGATATTTTCAATTCCAGAAAAATGAAAAATGAAACTAATCTTGCAAGTGTAAATTCATATGGTGAATCGCAATGGAGAAGAAGACAAATCAATCTGTCCTTCACTTACAGATTAAACATGAAGAAAACAGACAGGGATAAAAATGCACCAAAAAATGGTGGTGGAGAAGAAGGTGGAGAATTCCCAGGATAATAATTATAATAAGCATAAAAAAAAGGACTCGTAAACGGTCCTTTTTTTATGAAATCAATTTAAAATTAAATCGATTGTTGTTCTTGTTTTTTCTTTGCTCTTTTCTCTTTGATCATTTCCCAGCTGGCACCCGTAACCCAATAAGATACGAAACCTACTAAGAAAAACATCAACCAAAACCCTATAGTTAGTATGGTCAAGAAAAGTAAAAAACCTAAGTACTGTGAAAATTCAAACATGTTTTCCGGAATTTTTGAATGTAAGGACAAATGTAAGTTTTATATTTTTCGTTAGCAATAAAATCCAAATCAATTTTTATAAAATCACAATTATGCGTATATTTAAACTGATTTTAAATAAGAGCTTTTACCGTTATTTCTAAAGTGTTAAAGTAGAGGAATATGTATATTTTTCTGGAGCTGTTTCCCGCTATCCGTTACAATCTTTTTGTTTTTAAAGAAAAAAAAAAAGGATTTTCACTTCTATCGGGGCTAGGAATTCGGTATTTGTTGAAAATAATGATTAAAATTAAATTTTGAAATTCTAAGAATACATTAAAACAATTATATATCCAGACAATGAAATACAGAATAGAAAAAGACACGATGGGCGAAGTACAAGTCCCAGCCGATAAATATTGGGGAGCGCAAACGGAACGCTCCAGAAATAATTTCAAAATAGGGCCTTCAGCCTCAATGCCACAGGAAATCATCGAAGGATTTGCCTATCTGAAAAAAGCCGCAGCCTATGCCAATTGCGATCTTGGCGTTTTGCCTATCGAAAAACGTGATGCTATTGCAGCAGTCTGTGACGAAATTTTAGAGGGAAAGTTAGACGATCAGTTTCCACTTGTAATCTGGCAGACCGGTTCAGGTACGCAAAGTAACATGAACGTCAATGAAGTAATTGCAAACCGCGCTCAGGTACTTAAAGGTTTTGAAATTGGCGAAGGCGAACAATTTATAAAAGCAAATGATGATGTCAATAAATCGCAGTCATCCAACGACACTTTTCCAACCGGAATGCATATTGCAGCTTATAAAATGATTGTAGAAACCACAATTCTGGGAGTCGAAAAATTACACGCAACATTAGACGCAAAAGCGAAAGAATTCAAAGATGTTGTAAAAATTGGACGTACACATCTTATGGATGCCACGCCTCTTACGTTAGGTCAGGAAATTTCAGGATATGCCGCTCAATTAGCTTACGGTTTAAAAGCTATTAAAAATACGTTGCCGCATTTATCTGAAATCGCTTTAGGCGGAACTGCTGTTGGCACAGGTCTGAATACTCCAAAAGGATATGACGTAAAAGTCGCCGAATATATTGCACAATTCACCAATCATCCTTTTGTCACTGCCGAAAATAAGTTTGAAGCTCTTGCTGCTCATGATGCCATAGTTGAAACACACGGCGCTCTGAAACAATTGGCTGTTTCTTTAAACAAAATTGCTAATGATGTTAGAATGCTGGCTTCTGGACCACGATCGGGAATTGGTGAAATTCACATTCCGGAAAATGAGCCTGGTTCTTCTATCATGCCCGGAAAAGTAAATCCAACACAATGCGAAGCTTTAACTATGGTCTGTGCTCAGGTTATTGGGAATGATGTAGCAATTTCAATAGGAGGGATGCAGGGACATTATGAACTGAATGTTTTCAAACCTGTTATGGCTGCTAATTTCCTTCAATCGGCAAGATTATTAGGAGATGCCTGTGTTTCCTTCGATGAGCATTGCGCTCAGGGAATCGAGCCAAATTATAAACGTATCAAAGAATTGGTAGACAATTCATTAATGCTGGTAACGGCTTTAAACACAAAAATCGGATATTATAAAGCAGCTGAAATTGCCCAAACAGCCCATAAAAACGGAACAACTCTAAAAGACGAAGCCGTTCGCTTAGGTTATGTGACTTCGGACGATTTTGATGATTGGGTAAAACCTGAAGAAATGGTTTAAAGGAGTTATGAATTATGAGTTATAAGTAACGAAAAACGGTAGAAGACTTTTTAAGTTTTCTACCGTTTTTATTATTTCTTAAATTATAGTAAATTATGAATTCATAATTTATAACTCATAACTATTTTTCATCAACATAATTCTGCAGATAGCTAAATCTTTCTGTCAACTTTCCGTTTTCAGTTACTTTGGCACGTTGCAAAATCCCATCTTTATCTCCATTAAAGAAGGCAGGAATAACATGTTCCATAAATAATTCTCCAAAACCCTCGCTCGCATCTTTCGGAATTTCGCAAGGCAAATTGTCAACCGCCATGACTGCAACTGCTGCAGGATGAAAAACATCTACTTCCCTGTCTTCTAAAGGAAAATAACCATAAATAGGTTCAGCAATTGTTGAAGCTCGTAAAGTACAGGCAATAGGTCCATTCACATCACATGAAATATCCGCTACTACTTTTAATTTACAATCGCTTGCATTGAGCATTTCTCTGCTCAAAATTATCGGTGCCCCATTTGCATAAAAATGGCCTGCAAAATAAACATCACTTACTTTCGTGAATTTTTCAAAATCAGAAACATAAGCTTCAGGATGGTCAGTGAAATCTTTGAAGTCAAGAATTTGACCATCAATTCTTTTATTGTATTCTAAAACATCTAACTGTACATAAACAGCCTGAGCATAGGTTTTGGTTAAATAATTCTCAACAGTAATTTCTTTTACTTTAATTGCTTTTAAAATTTCTATCGCACCGCTTCCTACTTTTCCTGTTCCGGTAACCACAAATTTTATGGCAGGTAAAGTGATACGCTTTAAATGCATTATCAGTGCTTCTTTACCTTCTAAAGTTTCTGCTTTTGGCAGCTTAAATAATTCGAATTTTATTCCAAAAGCACGAATCCCATTGTAAACCCCAACCATTCCGGCATATCTTCCAAAACCAATTAATCTGCGGTTATCTTCGTCAACAATAGTTTCATGATCGTATAAATCTATATTTTTTTCTAATATGGCCTGAAGCAATTTTCTGTTATAAGGCTGTTTTTTTATAGTATGTGAAAAAAAGAAATAGGCTTTGTTTGGAATTAAATTTTCAACAGGTACTTCTTTTACTCCAAATAAAACATCGCAATCAGAAAGATCGTCAGAAACTGTAATGCCCATACTTTGATATTGGACATCAGAAAAAATTCGAATATCTGAACTTTCTACTGTTATTGTTGCTTCATTATAGAGTTGTTTGAGTTTTGTTAATTCATTTGGAGAAAAAACTACGCGTCTGTCTGGTGGATTTTTTCTTTCTTTTATAATTCCGAATTTCATGTATTGAATTTTGAGTTTAATATGTAACTTTTTCGCTTTAATTTGTTTTAAATATAACAAATTAAGTTAAATTTATGTTGTTTTTTTTATACGTGATTTTACGAAAAATCATTAGTAGCTGATGGACAATTGACTAAAAATGAAATATACTAATGATATGTTAAAAGCTAAATTAATGTTGATAAAATGGCAAATCAAAAGTATTGAATTCTATATATTTGTTTTTCAAGAATAATGGCAAATGAGATTCGTAAAAAAAGCAAATATACCACAAATACTTTTTCTAATATTAGTTTTAAGTTCATGTGGAAAAGATAAAACATCAAGTTCAGATAGAACTCCGGAAGTAAAAGACACATTGGGTAAAATGACCCCAATGGGACCTGAAAAAAAAATAACCCAGCCGTATATCAATTCTGTAAATGGCAGAATAAATCACTTCTATAATAAAAACTGGCCGAATAACAGCATGAACGGAAGTTTTTTGGTAGCAAAAAATGGTCAGATTATTTTCGAAAGATATAACGGTTATGCAAATAAAAATAAAAACACCAAAATTACTGCGGACACTCCTGTACAAATTGCTTCTGTAAGTAAAGTACTGACTGCAACTGCTGTTTTAAAATTGATTGATTTAGGCAAGATTGAACTGGATCAAAAAGTAAATACCATTTTAAAAACATTTCCATATGAAGAGTGTACTGTTCGTATGTTATTAAGCCATAGAAGCGGAATGCGAAGTTATGCTTATTTTACAGATCATGACAAATCGGTTTGGGACAGGCATAACCAGCTTACAAACAAGGATATTTTGGATATTCTGGCAACAAAAGATGTAGGTTTGGAATCTAGGGTTGGTACACGTTTTGGTTATTGCAATACCAATTATGCGATGCTGGCACTTATTATTGAAAAAATAACAGGCCTGACGTATAAAGAAGCAATGTCTCAAATGATTTTCAAACCTCTTGGAATGATGCATACTTATGTTTTTGATGATGATAAGGACAGAAAAAGCATTGTTCCTTCTTACAAAGGGAATGGTGCAGAAATTGGTTTCGATTATTTGGATAATGTTTATGGCGATAAAAATATCTTTTCAACAGTTCGTGATCTTTTAAAATTTGACAGAGCAAGAAATGCTCCTGGCTTTTTAAAACCGGCTTTATTAAAAGAAGTTTATACCGGACAGAGCAATGAACGAAAAGGCAGTAAAAATTATGGTCTAGGCATTCGAATGATTAATTGGGAAACTGGGCAAAATTTCTATTTTCACAATGGCTGGTGGCATGGAAATACTTCCTCCTACATAACGCTTCAAAAAGAAGAGGTAACGATTATAGCACTATCAAATAAGATGACCAGAAAAACCTATGCGGTTCGAAAACTGGCACCAATTTTCGGAGATTATCCTTTTAAATTTAAAGATGACGAATAATTAAATTTTAAGTAAAATTTATTATTAATCTTGCCTCAAATAGTATAAATTTGCAAACTCATTTTTGGGGTCGACTGGTTTTGACAGCAA
>NZ_JBDTTP010000069.1:0-22251 GCF_039930565.1 Flavobacterium sp.
TTTGGGAAATTCAGCAGGATTTGGTTAAACAAGTCGATTATTTTAAAGAAATAGGGAAACATCTTGAAGCAAAACGTCTGGAAGAACGTACCAATTTCGATTTGGAAATGATCAGGGAATTAGGCTACTGCTCAGGAATCGAAAATTATTCCCGCTATTTGGACGGAAGATTGCCAGGGACAAGACCGTTCTGCTTGCTGGATTATTTTCCAAAAGATTATTTAATGGTAGTGGATGAAAGCCATGTAACCGTTTCGCAGGTGCATGCCATGTTTGGCGGAGACAGAAGCCGAAAAGAGAATTTAGTGGAATATGGTTTCCGTTTACCAGCTGCAATGGATAATCGTCCTTTGAAATTTGAAGAGTTCGAAGCCATGCAAAATCAGGTGATTTATGTTTCTGCAACCCCGGCTGATTATGAATTGCAAAAAACGGATGGAGTAGTAGTTGAACAGGTGATACGCCCCACGGGTTTGTTGGATCCAACTATTGAAGTAAGACCAAGCCTGAATCAGATTGATGATTTGATTGAAGAAATTCAGGTGCGTTGTGAATTGGATGAAAGGGTTTTGGTAACAACCCTAACCAAAAGAATGGCTGAGGAATTAGCCAAATATTTAACAAAAGTAGGCGTTCGTTGTCGTTACATACACTCAGAAGTAGATACTTTGGAGCGTATAGAAATCATGCAGGACTTGAGAAAAGGAATTTTTGATGTGTTAATTGGAGTCAATCTGCTTCGTGAAGGTCTGGATTTACCAGAGGTTTCGCTAGTTGCTATTTTAGATGCCGATAAAGAAGGTTTTCTACGTAATCACAGATCGTTGACACAGACTATTGGACGTGCAGCCAGAAATTTAAACGGAAAGGCTATTTTGTATGCCGATAAAATTACGTCAAGTATGCAGAAAACAATGGATGAAACGGAATATCGCAGAACCAAACAAATAAATTTTAATGTTGAAAACGGAATAACACCGCAGGCGCTAAACAAAAAAATTGAAAGTGCTTTTACTAAAAATCCCTTGGTAGAATATGAACTGGGACATAGCTTATCAGCTGCAGCGGAGCCTGAAACCAAATACTTATCAAAACCCGAATTAGAAAAAATGATTCGTGAGAAGCGTAAATCTATGGAAAAAGCGGCAAAAGAATTAGACTTTTTGCAGGCTGCCAAATTGCGGGATGATATTAAAAAATTACAGGATCAGCTTCCTTAAATTTTCAAATTAGATTATTTGATGCTTCATTGCATTCATATTAAAAGCCTAATTTTGAAGTTCAAAATATATTCATTTTTTAATTTTATAAATGCTCTCCATCTTTAAAAATCATATTGCTTTAAGGTTTCCGTTTCTGGAAAATAAAAAACTCTTTCTCGCTGTTAGTGGTGGTTTGGATAGTATGGTTTTATTGCATTTATTTCAGCAATTACCTTATGAAATAGCTGTTTTGCATTGCAATTTTCAGTTGCGCGGATTAGAAAGCTTTGGTGATCAGGATTTTATTAAATCCTATTGCAAGACAAATAATATTACCTTTTTTGTAACGCAATTTGATACAGAGGCTTTTGCAGAAGATTATAAGCTTTCGACTCAGGTAGCCGCTCGCGAATTGAGATATAGTTGGTTTTATGAACTTTTAGAAACCCATAAATTTGATTACATCTTAACAGCACATCATGCAGATGACAATTTAGAAACTTTTATTATCAATTTAAGCCGCGGAACAGGATTAGAAGGACTTATTGGTATCCCGGAACAAAATGATAAAATTATTCGTCCGCTTTTGCCTTTTTCCAGAGAGGAAATCCTGAAATATGCAAAAGAGAATATGATTGAATGGAGGGAAGACAGCAGTAATGCTTCAAATAAATATTTACGGAATAAAATTCGTCATGATTTGATTCCGGTTCTAAAAGAAATTAATCCCGATTTTTTAAAGGCTTTTCAAAAAACGCAATCCTATTTACAGGAATCCAATGAAATGGTCGAAGATGCTTCGATCATGATTTACCAGCAAGTAGCAAAAGAAGCTGGAGATGAAATACATTTTGACCTGCATCAGCTTAAAAAACTTCCCAATTATAAATCCTATTTATACCAATGGCTGAACGAATTTGGATTTTCAGCATGGAATGATATTTATGATTTGGTTGATTCGCAATCAGGAAAGCAAGTAGTAGCACCTGAATTCAGGCTATTGAAAAACAGAACAACTTTGATATTAAGTCCGATTCCTGAAATTGATCCTAAGGAAGAATATAAAATTGAAGAAAATGACACAGAAGTTAATTTTCCCTTAAGATTGATACTTTCTATTGTGGATAACATCACAATAAATTCAAATACAACTATCTTTGTTGACGCAGAAAAAATCCGGTTTCCAATGATTTTACGTAAATGGAAGAACGGTGATTCTTTTTATCCTTTCGGAATGCAAGGTAAATCGAAAAAAGTAAGCAAGCTTTTTAAAGATGAAAAGTTATCATTGATTGAAAAAGAGAATACGTGGATTTTATGTTCTGAAGACCAAATTATCTGGGTGTTGGGAATCAGGCAGGACGAGCGGTTTAAAATTGAAAATACCTCAAACAAAATACTTAAAATTGAAATACAAGATGAATTCAAACTCCTGTCATCAAACCGTAACATTTAAAATTTTTTCGAATACGGCTATTGTTTTTTTATTGCTTTTAAGCTTTGCTTTTGTAAAAGTGAATGCCCAGATTTTGGAACCTGTAAAATGGAACGCTAAAATTGAAAAGAAATCAGATACTAATTTTGTTTTGATTTTTGATGGGGTTATTGAAAAAGAATGGCACATTTATTCGCAGTTTACTCCTGACGGCGGGCCTCTACCTTTGGAAATAGCTTTTAAAAACCAAAAAGGGAATTATAATCTGGTTGGAAAAGCCAAAGAAGGAAAAACAAGAACAGCATTCAATGATATTTTTGGAGTGAATGAAACTTTTTTTGAAGGGAAAGCCCATATTGAACAAGAGATTAAGATCCTAAATCCCATTTTAAAAACAGTGGATGTTGAATTTGATTTTCAGATATGTAAAGACGTTTGCATTAATCTTAATAAAAAATTCTCTATTATAGTTCCATCCTTACTAAAAGTAAGTGCTACGATTCCAACCATAACAGAGTCAAAATTAGACGAAACGAAAGTTACTGGGATTGCTGTCGATACTTTAAGTGAGTCTGTAAAAACTACAGAAAATGTTAAAAATGAACCAGCTGGAAAATCTGTGAAAGCTGAAATGCCAGCTTCCGCAAGAAGTTTATGGTCTATCTTTTTTGTTGCTTTCTTATTTGGATTTACTGCATTGTTAACGCCTTGTGTTTTTCCGATGATTCCGATGACGGTAAGTTTTTTTACAAAACAAAGCAAAACGAGAGCTGCCGGAATTAGAAATGCAATTATTTACGGAATTTCAATTATTGTAATTTATGTTTTGCTGGGGTTTTTGGTGTCCTGGATTTTTGGTGCTGATGCTTTGAATTCTTTAGCGACCAATGTTTGGTTTAACGTTGGTTTTTTCATTTTGTTAGTTATTTTTGCTACCTCGTTTTTAGGAGGATTTGAAATTATGCTTCCTAATTCTTGGGCAAATAAAGTAGATCAGCAGGCTGACAGAGGCGGGATAATTGGAATATTGTTTATGGCTTTAGCTTTGGCAATTGTATCTTTTTCCTGTACAGGACCTATTGTAGGGTCACTTTTAGTTGAAGCAGCAACCAATGGAGTTGTTGGTCCTATTGTTGGAATGTTTGGTTTTTCATTGGCATTGTCTTTACCATTTATGCTGTTTGCCATGTTTCCGGGCTGGTTGAATTCATTGCCTAAGTCAGGTGGATGGCTGAATACGGTAAAAGTGGTTTTAGGATTTTTGGAATTGGCTTTCGCTTTTAAATTTTTATCAAATGCAGACCTGGTTTTACAACTGCATTTATTGGAAAGAGAAGTTTTTCTTGTAATCTGGATAGCAATTTTTGGAGCGTTGGCTTTGTATTTATTTGGAAAATTAACCTTACCTCATGATAGTCCTTTGCAGCATATTTCTGTAGGAAGATTATATTTAGGATTAATAACTTTAGCTTTTACGGTTTATCTGATTCCTGGACTTTGGGGTGCACCTTTGAAATTGATCAGTGCTTTTCCTCCGCCTCAGCAATACAGTGAGAGTCCGTATGGTATTGGAAGTTCAAATGCTGTACCTTCAAAAAATTTACCAAAAGGAGCTAAAATAGGGGTTCATGGTATTGTTATTTTTGATGATTATGAAAATGGGCTAGCGTATGCAAAGTCAGTTAATAAACCTATTATGCTTGATTTTACCGGACATGCCTGTGTGAATTGCAGAAAAATGGAAAACAATGTGTGGTCTGATCCAAACGTTTTATCAATTTTGAATAATGATGTTGTTTTGATTTCCTTGTATGTTGATGACAAGCGTGAGTTGCCGGAGGATAAACAATTTGTAACAGCTTCTGGAGATAAAATTGAAACTATTGGTGATAAATGGACAGAATTTATGATTTCAAAATATAAAACGAATACACAGCCTTTATATGTTTTGACAGATTTGAATGGTAATAATTTAAATGATTCAAAACCTACGATAAGTTATGTAGGAGTAGAGGAATATTTAAGTTGGTTGAAAACCGGGATTTCAAATTTCAAATAATTTTATTTTGATTAGGATCTTGAAAAAAACATGTTTTGTAATCTAGCCCCGATGAAGCGGCATCCTTGTGAAGTTTACGGAACAAGATAAAGCCGAAAGCGGGAATACAGGTTTGAAAGAAAAGAAACGTATTGCTTCTAAATATATTACAAGCAGATTATATTAATTCAAACAAAAAGCACTCTGAAATCTTGTTCCAGAGTGCTTTTTTATTTAGCTTGGCTAGTATTTATTATTTTTATAGGTATTCTCCGTGTTGAGAAATATCTAATCCTAATTCTTCTTTTTCTTCACTTACGCGTAGAGGTGTAATTTTATTTACAATAAAGAACAGTGCATAAGATCCACAAAAAGCAAATATTGAAACCAATACTAAAGCTTTTAATTGGATTAGAAATAAAGTAGCATCTCCAAAAATTAACCCCTGGTTATCACCCACAACTGAATTTACAGCGTTAGAAGCAAAAACACCAGTTAATAGCATTCCTACCATTCCTCCAACACCGTGACACGCAAAAACATCAAGAGCATCATCAATTTTTCCTTTAGGAAATTTACTAACAACAAGATTACTAATTACGGAAGCAATAATACCAATTGCTAAAGCGTGAGGAATAGAAACAAAACCAGCAGCAGGTGTAATAGCAACCAGTCCTACAACTGCACCAATACAGGCTCCCATTGCAGATAATTTATGTCCTAAAATCTTATCAAGGAAAACCCATGCCATTGCCGCAGAAGCAGCTGCAATAGTTGTAGTACCTAAAGCCTGGGCAGCGAGACTTCCTGCTCCAACGGCAGAACCGGCATTGAAACCAAACCATCCGAACCATAATAAACCTGTACCTAATAATACATAAGTAATTCTGGCAGGGTTAACTTTTTGTACTTTTCTTTTTCCCAAGAACATAGCTCCAGCCAATGCAGCCCAACCAGCACTCATGTGTACTACTGTCCCTCCGGCGAAATCTAAAACTCCCCATCCAAAGAATAATCCATCAGGATGCCAGGTCATGTGACATAATGGAGCATAGATTAATAATATAAATAAAACCATGAATAATAAATAAGCCCAGAAACGTACACGTTCAGCAAAAGCTCCAGTTATTAAAGCAGGTGTGATAATTGCAAATTTTGCCTGAAATAAAGCGAAAAGAATAAAAGGAATTGTTGGTGCTAATTCCCATGCTGTGTTGGCACTTACTCCCTGAAAGAAAAGATTGGAAGTTGGATTTCCAATGAATCCGCCTATTGATGGACCAAAACATAATCCGAAAGCAACAACTACCCATAGAACTGTAACAATTACCATTGCCATGAAACTTTGCAACATAGTACTTATTACATTTTTCTTTCCTACCATACCTCCGTAGAAAAAACCTAATCCTGGAGTCATTAACAATACAAGAGCAGTTGCAACAATCATCCATGCCGTATCACCGGTATCCATTTTTAATTCGACAACATGTGCGCCTAATGTTTTTGATTCAGTGAAAAATGAAATAGAAAAAATAGATAGTAACAGAATTGTGATTAGTATCACACTTAAAATAATTTTTCGCATAGTTATTTAGTTTTAAAAATTTTGATAAAAATATAAAATCATTTGACACCCCCATTAAAAATAGTGTTGAATGTTTAATTTTTGTTAATTTTTCAATTTAACCCCCTTGATTTTGCGCCTATTTGTTAAAACATACTTAAAATTGATGATTTATTAATGTGCTCTTCAAAGCCAAGGTTACTTAATACTAAATACTGTTATAAAAAATAATTATAAACTCAATTTTAAAAGAATTTATAACATAATTAAGGTTGTTTTATAAAAAGATTAGAAATACATTAAAAAAAAAGCATCAAATGATTGTTTCAAATGATGCTTTATAAAATTATTTCTGATTGTATTTTTCTTTATACTTCTTGTTTAATTTAGTCTGGTGCGTTTCCAGACTAATGGCTCTTCCCTGAATAAATGCACTTGACAATTGGTTTGTTCGCATATCAAGGGCATCACCTTCGGAAATAAACAAAGTAGCATCTTTTCCTATTTCCAAAGAGCCGCAGAGTGTATCAATGCCTAATAATTGAGCTGTGTTAAGAGTTATTAATTGTAAGGCTTTCTCCTTATCCAATCCATAGGCAACACATGTTCCAGCTAAAAATGGCAAATTGCGGGTATTCATACGTTCATTATCGCCACTGTTTTCAAGACCTACTAGAATACCCTTATCTGTAAGTATCTTGGCCATTTTAAAAGGTGTTCTTATATCCTGATCATCACTTGTTGGCATATCATGTACACGTCTTAAAAGTACACCAATATTATTTTTCAGCAATAAATCGGCTGCTTTGTAGGCTTCGAAACCTCCAACAATGACTATTTTTTTTATTCCATTACTTTTAGCAGACTGAATAGCATCAATGATTTGTTTTTCCTCATCTGCATGAATGAATAAAGTTTGCGTACCATCAAAAAGACCTTTTGTCGATTCAAAGATTAAATTTCTTTCTTTTGAGGTATCTCCTAAATAAGCTTTGGAGTTGATAAAAAAACTGTTGATTTCATTTACCTGTTTTTCGTACTCTTTATTAGGCGCAATAATCCCGGGTTCAAACCAGCTTCCTGTTCTTCTGAATCCTGATGGGAAATTCATATGCATTCCGTCATTTTCTTTTATTATTGCATCTTCCCAAGTCCAGGCATCCAGCTGTACGATAGAGGAGGTTCCTGAAATTCGTCCGCCGCGAGGTACAATCTGAGCCATTAGAATTCCGTTTGGACGAACAGTCTCCGTAACCTTTGAAGTTGAATTATAAGCGATGATACTTCTCACATTTGGATTGATACTCCCAATCTCTTCCTGATCATCAGATGATTTTACAGCATCAATTTCTACTAATCCTAAAGTAGAATTAGGGGCAATAAACCCAGGATAAACATGTTTTCCTGTGGCGTCAATTGTACTGTCATACGCATTATCTGCAAGTCTGATTGTTGAGGCATCGGTTACTAAAGTTAGTTTGCCATCTTTAAAACCGATGGCACTGTTTTCTATTATTTTCCCATTTCCTAAATGTGCTGTAGCATTTAGTATCAAAACCGATTTTATTTGTTTTGCCGCTGGAATTTGCTGTGCTTTGGTTTGTATTGTCATACAAAAAGGCAATAGCAAAATATATATGTTTTTAAATGTCATAGTAGTGTTTTTATTTGAAATTGTCTCTTTAATATTGTTCCAAAGTATCACAGTGATATTCTTTTTTCTCTTTTTTTGTTGGTTCCTGTGTACTCATTCCTTTGTTTTTTTCCTGCAGCATTTGTCCAATCAAAAGATTTCTTTCTTTTGTGATCGCATCTTGTTTTTCAAGGTCTTTTTCAATATCATAATAAACGACACCTTCAATGATAGTTTTTTCTGCTTTGGCATAAATAGATAAAGGATTGTCGCTCCAAAGAACTAAATCGGCATCTTTTCCTGTTTTAATACTTCCAACCTTATCATCAATGTGTAATAATTTGGCTGGATTAAGAGTGACAAATTTCCAGGCTTCTTCTTCAGGAATGTTACCATATTTTACGGCTTTTGCTGCTTCCTGATTCAGTCTTCTGGACATTTCTGCATCATCAGAATTATATGCAACTACTAATCCCTGATTATGCATAATAGGTCCGTTGAACGGAATGGCATCATTTACCTCAAATTTATAAGCCCACCAATCAGCAAATGTAGAAGCTCCAACACCATGTTCTTTCATTTTATCGGCAACCTTGTATCCTTCGAGAATATGGGTGAAGGTATTGACTTTGAAATTGAATTTATCAGCAACATTCATTAACATTAATATTTCTGATTCCACATAGGAATGACAGGTAATAAAACGTTTTTTATTTAAAATTTCGGCAAGTGTCTGCAATTCCAGGTCAATTCTTGGTGCTTTTTCTTTTTTAGGATTAGCATTGAATTTTTTCCAGCTTTCATCATATTCTTTGGCACGTTGAAAATAATCTGTAAAAACCTGTTCAACTCCCATTCTGGTTTGAGGATATCGTGAAGGATTAATATTTCCCCAATTAGACTGTTTCACATTTTCGCCCAGAGCAAATTTGATGAACTTTGGCTGGTCTTTGTACAGCATTTCATCCGGAGATAATCCCCATTTCCATTTTACAATAGCAGAGCGGCCACCAATTGGGTTGGCAGAACCGTGTAATAATTGCGATATGGTTACACCTCCGGCTAAATCCCTGTAAATATTGATATCTTCAGAGTTGACTACATCTTCAATTGTAACTTCGGCAGTCGAATTATGACCACTTTCATTGACGCCTTTTGAAATGGCGATATGTGAATGTTCATCGATAATACCGCTGGTAAGATGTTTTCCTTTTGCATCAATAATTGTGGCAGCTGTATCTGAAAGGTTTTTACCAACCGATACAATTTTTCCATTTTTAACTAATACATCAGTTTCCGTTAGAATTCCGTCTTTCTCATTTGTCCAAACCGTGGCATTCTTAAACAATAAAGTTTGTGCGCTTAATTTCTTTGAATTTCCAAAAGCAATATTAGGAAAAGTGGTTGGCATAACAGGATTAGGTTTTTCAGGTTTTATAGTATCTTTTACAATAATAAAAGGAGAAGTTTTAACCGCTGTCCAATTGACCTGATTTCCATTATATAATTCTGCTTTTCCTGATATGGCATCTGTATTTTCAACCAATCCTGTCAAACGGGTAAAATTGGATTTTATGGTATCGTTTGTTTTTATCAGTAATGAAACCCAGTTTTTTGAAATAGAGAACGTACTTTTTATCTTTTTATCATCAGTAGTCGTTATTTCTGATTTTGGCGCTTCAGCTGTTCCTTCTATTTTCCACTTTAAAGTTTCATTTCCAATAGTCAGGTTGTAATTGCCACGAATATCTTTTGCATTTATGTCGTTTACAACATATTTAGTTCCCTGAACCCAGTTTTCGTAGAGCACTGTCTTTTCATCAAAGATTTCTCCGGAAGTAATTACAAAGTTGGCATAACTTCCAGGTTTTAAACTTCCAATCTCGTTACTTTTGCCTAAAATTGCTGCCGGAACAGTAGTTAATGCTTCTAAAGCTTTTGTTTTATCAAAACCATATTTAATAGATTTTAAAAGATTAGTTCTAAAATCCTCTGTCTTTTTTAATTTGTCAGTTGTTAAAGCAAATACGATTCCATTATCCGAAAGGACTTTTAGATTGGTTGGAGCCTGATTCCAAAAACGCATATCTGCTAATTCTATCTGATTAGACAAATAAGAGTTGGAAACATCATAAGCTTCAGGAAAGTTGATAGGAATAATAAATTTTGAATTGGTATTTTTGATTTCGTCTATTCTCTCGAATTCATTTCCGCTTCCTTTTAAAATGTAATTTAAGCCAAATTCTTTTGCAATTTTTGCGGCTCTTAAACTATTTAGTTTATCTTCTGATGCAAATATTTGTATTAGTTTTTCATTTTCGGACAAAGCTTCTAATGACAAATCCTTCGTAGTTGAATTTCCTTTTTTGTACCAATCCAGATCCAGATACATTTGGCGAAGCAATGCCATTGATCCCATTAATGAACTTGGATAAGCCTGATTCGTTAATGCGCTTCTGTTGAAAGAAAAGTGATTGGATATTTTATTGGAGATAATTTGATTTTTACTTTCTGTATTATTCAAAGCAACCAAAACTCCGGTTCCTTGTGCTACTCCGTCATGTATATGTGTTCCCACAATTCCAAAACCAGCTTTTAATAATTCCTCGGCTTTTGGCTGATCATATTTGAATGTTTCATATCCGTTCAATTCAGATAATATACTTTCGTTCCAATAATGGCCTGTTTTTTTTGTGTCGTAAACATTATCTTCCCTATTAAAAGCTAAGTTGCGTCTTGGTTTTTCAATACCAAAACTAGTAAAAACATCAATAAAGGAAGGGTATATTGACTTGCCTTCCAGATTAATTGTAATTGCATTTTTTGGAATTGTAACATTCGTGCCAACGCCAACTACCTTACCATCCTGAACCAATAGAGTTCCTTTTTCTATTTTCTGGGTTGGTGTAATGTAAATAATAGCGTTCGTAAAAACAGTAAAATTATTGTTTTTATTATGTACGCTTTCGTTAACTGGAAAATAATCCTGAGCATGTGTTTTTGTTAAAAAAACGCTCAAAAAGAGAAGTAAAATGTATTTTGTCATGTAAGTGTGTGATTTTGTTATAAAAATATAAAATATATGCAATTCCACAAGTTTAATTTTTTTCAATTATTTAGAATCTTATCTTTATTTTAAATAAAGTTTTATAAGTCCTTTAAAATAGCCTGTTTGAAAAATAGATGTATGGAAAAAATAAACAAAATAAGATGGGGAATTATTGGTTTGGGAAACATTGCTAATCAATTTGCTAAAGATTTAAAATTGATTGACGAAGCCAAATTAACTTCAGTAGCTTCCAGAGATGTACATAAAGCTAAACAATTTGCAAAAGAGCACGATTGCAATAAATTTTATGGATCATATGATGAAATTTTTAAAGATGATCAGGTTGATATTATCTATATAGCAACCCCACACGATTCACACGCTGAATTATCAATAAAAGCGATGGAAAATGGCAAACATGTATTATGTGAAAAACCTTTATCATTATCATATGATGATGCTTTGAAAATGATTGAGACTTCAAAAAGACACAATAAATTTTTTATGGAAGCTTTTTGGACCCGATTCATTCCATCTATCCGAGAGCTTTTGTCCAAAGTTAAAAATGGTGACATTGGAGAAGTAAAATATGTTAATGCTGATTTTGCTTTTATTAACAGGGAGTTAGGAACGCGATTAACAGATAAAAAATTAGGAGGCGGTGCTCTCTATGACATTGGGGTTTATCCTCTATTTTTATCATATGTTACACTCGGAATTCCAAAAGAAATCATTGCAAAATCAATTTATCACACCACTGGTGTCGATTTACAGACTACTATGATTTTACAATACGAGTCGGCTCAGGCCGTTTTACATGCAGGTTTAGTGTCAGCTTCTGATATGAAAGCTACCGTTAGTGGCACCAAAGGAAGAATTGATGTTAATTCTCCATGGTTTATGACTGAAGGATATTCTATTATTGAAAATGAGCAGGAAGAAAAATTCAACATTCCTAATATTGGAAAAGGTTATGCACATGAAGCCATTGAATGTCATGATTGTATTAAAGATAACCAAATTGAAAGTAAACTTTGGTCACATCAAAATAGTTTAGAGCTCAGTAAAATAGTTGAAGAAGTAAAAAATCAGATAGGATTGGAATTCTAAAAAAGGATTGGCTTATTCAATGTTTTTTTCAATATAATTAGAACTTAATAAATACAGTGCACCCATATATTTAATATTAAAGGAAATTAAATCACCTATTTTATATTTTTGAGATGAATTAGAAATATCCAAGACCAACATATCAGAGCTGGCATCAACAATTGTAATTTCCTTATCGACAGGTTCTAAATATTGGGGCTGCATATCTAATAATCCAATATCCAGAATTGCTCTCAAAGAAGTTCTACTAAAGTCTTTTGTATCTTGCATTGAAAAAGTATTTCCAGCCACATTTTCGCCCAGTTCTCCAGTTGGAGTATCCGGTTTTTCGGTTATTTCAATGATTTCTGCAAAAAGTTTAAAAACATCATTATGCATTCCTTTCATCGTTTCTCCGGTAAATAAATCTTTACCAAAAAACAAGGCTTCTCCAATTCTAAAATGATTTACAGCCATTGGTCTTGCATTCTTAAGCAATAAAGGAACAGCAACAGATGTTCCGCCTGAAACCCACGGAATTGTAATATTAAATTTAGCTTCGATAAGCTGCTTGTATAAACTTAATTGTATAAGCTTATCCTGAGTAGGCATTACTCCGCTAAGACAATTTAAGTTGGTTCCAATTCCTGAAATTGATATGTTGGGCATGCTAATGATTCTTCCGTAAAATTCGATTAGATCTTCGCCCATGACACCTTCTCGCAAATCTCCCATTTCAATCATAATGATGACTTTATGGGTTTTATCCTGCTTTTTTGCTTCGTCTGAAAGCATTTGAATCGTATAAATTTCAGTATTAAAGCTTACATCGGCATATTTTACTACGTTCGAAATACTTCGCTTAGCGGGAGGTTTTATATAAACAGTTTGAATGGTAGAATCTAGGTGTTTTATTTTTTTTAGGTTACTTATTCTCGAATCATGTATTTCTTTGACTCCTAATGAAATAATTTCTTTTAAATATAGCTTGTTTCCACATAAAAGCTTTGAGACAACTCCCCATTCAATATTTTTTGATTCAAAAAGTGAATTCAGGAAATTGTAGTTTTCTTTTAGTTTCTTTCGATATAATTTTATGAATGCCATTGGGCTTTAATTATTTTTGAATTAATTAATACGGTTTATTTAATTAAGCGCATTTCCAGATACTTATTTGTAAATCCAAGTTTCTCGTAAAGTATTTTGGCAGGATTATCAGGTTCTACATGCAGTGCAATATTTCCCTCAGTAATAGAAATAGCTTTTTCCATTAGTTTTTTTCCATAGCCTTTTCCTCGTTCCGAATTATCAACAGCAATATAAACCAGAATGTTCTCCGGAATATAATCTTTCATTCCCGTATTATTTAAAACTACTGCTCCAACAATTTTTTGGTTCTCTAAACCAACGACAATATTCCCTCCTTTTTCAGGATTTATTGCATAATCTATAGCTTTAAGAATATCTTCTGTTTTGTCGCCATATTGTTCCAAATGAGTATGTAAAAAAGCGGCAACGATTGTTGGTGTACATGTTTCATCGTATCCAGAGTCTGGATTAATTAATTTAAATTCCATTTTTAAAATTTTAGAATTATGCTGATAGTATATTTTCAGCAGATTGTATAGATGCAAAAAAAATAATTGCAGTACGATTTCAAGAATTAGAAATCGAATATTCGATAGAAATTGAATATTTTTTTTGCAAGATACGCAAAAATGATGGTTTAATTCCAATCAAAACCTGACTTTTTATTTTTTTACAATTTTGCTGCTTTATCTTTTATTAATTTTTGTATTATATTTTTGTATTAAAAAGGCTACAGGTTATTATTTTTCATTAGATTTAAAAAATATTTAATGATTAAAAATTATGCTAGTTAAAGTTTTTGGAAGTGCTGTTTTTGGAGTGGAAGCTACTACTATTACAGTGGAAGTAAATATAGACAAAGGAATTGGTTATCATTTAGTTGGATTACCGGATAATGCGATAAAAGAAAGCAGTTATCGGATAGCGGCAGCTCTTAAAAATAACGGATATTCGTTACCCGGAAAAAAAATAACTATTAATATGGCGCCTGCAGACTTGAGAAAAGAGGGTTCTGCATATGATTTAACACTTGCGATAGGAATATTAGTAGCCTCTGATCAGATCAAAAATAATGAAATTGACCGCTATATTATCATGGGTGAACTTTCTCTTGATGGAGGTTTACAGCCCATACGAGGCGCTTTGCCAATTGCGATCAAGGCGAAAGAAGAAGGTTATAAGGGCTTTTTTCTTCCAAAGCAAAATGCAAAAGAAGCTGCCATAGTTACAGGGTTAGATGTTTACGGAGTTGAAAATGTTCAGGAAGTCATTGATTTCTTTGAAGGAAAAGGAACTATAGAACCTACCACAATCGATACACGTGCAGAATTTTATAAAACCCTTGATTTTCCTGAATTTGACTTTTCAGATGTACGTGGTCAGGAAAGCATTAAACGCTGTATGGAAATTGCAGCAGCCGGAGGTCATAATATTATTTTGATTGGTCCGCCCGGAGCAGGAAAAACCATGTTAGCCAAACGCTTGCCCAGTATTCTGCCTCCAATGACTTTGAGGGAAGCATTAGAAACAACAAAAATTCATAGTGTAGCAGGTAAATTAAAAGAAGTAGGATTAATGAATCAGAGGCCATTTCGAAGTCCGCATCATACTATTTCGAATGTGGCCTTAGTTGGGGGAGGAAGTTATCCTCAGCCTGGCGAGATTTCCATGGCACACAACGGTGTTTTGTTTCTCGACGAATTACCAGAATTTAAAAGAGATGTTTTAGAAGTGATGCGTCAGCCTCTGGAAGACAGGGAAGTTACCATATCGAGAGCCAAGTTTACCGTTACTTATCCTTCTTCTTTCATGTTAGTAGCAAGCATGAATCCAAGTCCGAGTGGTTTTTTTAACGATCCTTCGATGCCTAATACTTCTTCTCCGCATGAAATGCAGCGCTATATGAGTAAAATTTCCGGACCTTTATTGGACCGAATTGATATTCACATTGAAGTTACACCGGTTCCTTTCGAAAAATTATCGGATGACAATAAAGCAGAAAGCAGTGTTTCGATCCGGGAAAGGGTTACGGCAGCACGTGAATTGCAATCCATTAGGTTTGAAGAATTGGCCAATGTTCATTACAATGCACAAATGAGCAGTAAATTGATTCGGGAGTATTGTGTTCTTGACCAACAATCTAAAGACTTACTGAAAACAGCAATGGAACGTTTGAATCTTTCAGCAAGAGCCTATGACCGGATTTTGAAGGTTGCCAGAACAATTGCGGACCTTGATGGTGCTACTCAAATAATTTCATCACATATTGCTGAGGCTATTCAATATCGTAGTCTGGATAGGGATGGATGGTTGGGATAAAAAGACAACTTTTTTAAAGCTGTCTTTTAGATTTAAACTATTCGTTTTTCTTAGAACTTAAATTTCATTAATCACAGGAATGTTTAGTGTATTTCCTGATGTGTTTTTTTTCACCAGCTTACTCACACGATACATAAGCACTATGGTTAAAATCGAAATACCAATAATTATATAACCTAATGTGCTATAATGTTCCAGTGGGCTGAATTTATCATTTTGAACAACTATCATTCCTGCAAAGGCAGCTGCAATTCCTCCTGCTATCTGCTGTAAAGAAGAATTGATGCTCATAAAAGCGCCTCTGTCTTCTGCTACAGGTATCGCAGTGACCAATGCTGTAGAAGGTATCATACGACTCATCACTCCTGCCATCATCAATACGTTAAAAATAGAGACTAGCCAAAACGGGGTAACGCTTAAATTAGTATAAATAGCAACTGTAACGATTGTCCAAATAGAGGCGATTGCAAATATTTTGAATTTGTCTATGGTATCGCTTAATTTTCCAATAATTGGCATAATTACCAAGGTAGATAATCCGGCAATCATGAATAAAATGGGCAATTCATGTTGCGTAATATGCAGATTATTGATGGCAAAAGCACTACCAAAAGGCATTAGCATAAAACCACCAACTGACAGTAGGGCAGTAGCAGTAAATCCGATTCTGTAATCCTTTTTGGCGAGTGTATGAATTAAATGATTAAAAGCTGATTTATCTTTTTGAATCAAAAGATGTTTGTTTATCGGCTGTAACTTAAAAGCAATTGAAATAGCTACAACTCCGGCCATTGCAGCAACCCATAAAAATGGCGCATGCCATCCCCAGGCATTAGCAAGATAAAGCCCAATTGGGATTCCTAAAATTTGACTTGCTCCAAACCCCATTTGTATAAACCCCATAACCCGGCCGCGTTGCTCAAGAGTAAACAAATCGGCCACAATTGCCATAGAGATGGAACCAATAACACCACCAAATAAACCTGTAACTATCCTGGCTGCTACAAGTAAAGGATATGAAGTCACAATTCCGCACAAAATTGTTCCTCCAATAAAACCAATATAAAAGAATAATAATAATTTTTTTCGATCGAATTTATCCGCAAAACCAGCTGTAAGAAGTCCAGAAATTCCAGCGCTGAAAGCATAGGCAGAAACCACTAAACCAAATCGTGTTGGCTTTAAATCCAGATCTTTCATTAAAATATCGCCTAAGGGCGACATTACCATAAAATCCAGAATTACGGTAAACTGAGTAATGGCAAGTATAAAAACAGCAAATTTTTGGTAGCCTGTAAACGGGATAGTTTGTTTTTGTTCTTTCATTGTAGTCTAGTCTAATGGTTTGCAATTGAAATTATGTTTATTAACAATATGGATTATTTGTTCTTCTGACAATGTTGTGCTTACAACTCGTAAAACACAATCAATATCTTCCTGATCAATATTCCACTGATGGATTTCTAAAATTTCATTAAGTGTCCGGCCTATTAATTGTTTGTCGTTATGGGTTCGAATGTTGGTTGCAAATACCAATATGTTTTGTGTGTTTTCCATATCTTGATATTATTATTAAGGTGTCAGTGCTTTTATTACTAATTCAAATGCCTCATCCATTTTTTCTTTTGTGAGTTTAAAGGGCGTATCGCCAAAGCTTTTTCCTTCATTTTCAAAACGAAGTAAGGAATATAAAGGACCATAAGCCACGCTCCAGAATACCTCAATAGAAATTGGCAGCAGTTCTTTTTTTTCTAAAGCATTTTCGATAAAACTCCACATTGTTTTTTTAAAATCAGCAAGGCTTTCTTCTAAAATATTATCCCGGTAACTGGAATGGCTCAAAGCTTCCCAACAAGCTACTTTTAAAGGATTTTTTAGAGCAAAGCGTGCTCTGTTTTCCCACTGTTTTCGCAATCCTTCCTTAAAAGGCATGGTTGGTGAAAAATCTTTTACCATTTCACTAAAAAAAGTCTGTCCGATTTCTGTTCCTATTTTCTTTATCAAATCTTCTTTATCAGAATAATAAATATAAAGTGTCGCTACAGAAACACCGCTTTCTTTTGCCAGTCGATTCATTCCAAATCCTTCAATGCCATATTTTACAAGCATTTCAATAGCCTTTTGTTTTACAGCATCTTCTTTGTTTGGATCTCTTGTTCGCATTATATTTGTTTTTTATAATGCGAAAGTATTAAATATAAATGAATGTTCGCTTATTTATAAAAATTAATTTGATATTTTTTGATAATTAAAATCAAAAAATATCAAATTAATGGGTAAAATTATTTGATTGCTAGTTGAATGATTCCCTAAACTTTAAAGGCGAAACTAAAGTCTTTGTTTTGAATAATTTGCTAAAAGACTGAGAATGTTCAAAACCTAATTCGAATGCAATTTCACTTATGGACAAATTTGTTGTAGAGAGTTTTTGTTTTGCCTTTTCGATAAGTTTGTCATGGATATGCTGCTGGGTGCTTTTTCCAGTTATTGTTTTTAGGATACTGCTTAAATAATTGGGTGATATATGTAAGTTTTCTGCAATATATTGTACAGTTGGCAATCCTTTTCTATTTATTGAACCACTGTTAAAATACTCTTCAAGCATGGTCTCCAGAAGAGCCAAAATTTTATGATTGCTGATTTTTCGCGTAATAAATTGACGTTGGTAAAATCGTTCAGCATAGGTAAGCAGCAATTCTATTTGAGCGATAATTACGTCCTGACTAAATTTATCGATATTAGAATGATATTCCTCTTCAATATTTTTTATAATGCCAATAATTATTGCTTCTTCTTTGTTCGAAAGGTGTAACGCTTCATGTACTGCATAACTAAAATATTCATATTGCTTTATCTTTTGTGCCAGTGGGTTATTCCATAAAAAATCGGGATGAATAAGTAACGAACAACCCTCATGTTGCATCTCTGCATTGGATATGATCGAAAAAACCTGTCCGGGCGAAATAAAAAACAAGATGCCTTCATCAAAGTCATATTCCTGTTGTCCATAACGCATCTTAGTATTCACACATCTTTTGAGTGCAATCGAATAAAAATCAAGCATAATACTTTTTGGCTCCTCCTCGTGAAGTTTTTTCATATCTTCGAAACTATACACGCTGATTAAAGGGTGCTTTGGTTTGGGCAAATTTCTAAAATGATGAAATTCGCTGATGCTTTTTATTCGAAGTGGTTGGTTGACTGCCATATTACAAGGTACTTATTTTTGATTAAAAATCGCTGCAAATTCTTTAGCATAATCTTTTAGTTTTACCTTACCCATAACGGATGGTTTATTGTTTTGAAAATCTTCTCCTAATAATCCGCTATAGAGAGCAGCATACATTTCGACCAAACCTGCAGCAATTTTTGGATTCATACCAATAGCTGTCAATCCGGCCAAGGTATCTTCATTACTGCTAAGTTTCCATTTTAATTCTGGCATTCCGATAGCTTCTCCCAGAATACGGGCAGTTTCGTCTCCTGTAAGTTCTTCGCTTACTACATAACGTATTTTTCTTCCTGCAAATGGGGTGGTAATTTCATTGGCAACAGCATCAGCAATATCAATAGGCGAAACCCATGGGACAGTATGATCTGCACCATAATTAGCGGCAATAAATCCCTGTGCTTTTATCATCTCGACATATCCCAACAGATTATAATAAAAAGAAGTAGGCCGCATATGTGTAATGGCTATTTCTTCCGGAAGTTTATCTAGGATTTTAGCCAGATGATGAGCTCCTGTGAGGATACCTGATCCTCCTGCTAAATGAGCGCCAATAGTACTTAAATTTACTACACGTTTTACGCCGGATTGCTCAATAGCTTTTGCATACTTGTTTCCTAATCGCAGATAGTATTCAAATAAATCAAGATTTTGATCAAAATAATTATTTGGAGGTACCATAATATAGACCGCATCTGAACCGGTAAATGTATGCGTAAGAAATGTAACATCTTCAAGTGAGCCAATTGCTGCAATTGCGCCTAAATCTTCAATGACTTTTTGTTTTTCAGGATTACTGCTAATAACGGTAACGGTATGTCCTTTTTGTAATAAATCAATAGTAAGAGGTTTGCTGATGTTTCCTAATGAACCTGTAATTGTAATTTTCATGTTTTCTGTTTATTTGTTGTTGCAAAGTTCAGTAACAAACAGACAATTAATGTAGCCAAATCTACTGTTGTTGTAGCCTAAATTTAAAAGTTACTTCTTTCGTAAAATAGAAAACGGAATGAAATTGATAAAAAAAAGACAACCATTTCTGATTGTCTTTTAAAATATATAGATTTTACTATGTTTTAATTATGCTATTTTAGCAAGAATAGAATTGAATGTTGCGCTTGGACGCATTGCTTTGCTCACTAATTCAGGTGTTGGCTGATAGTATCCGCCAAGATTTTGAGGTTTTCCCTGAGCACCAATTAATTCTGCATCTATTTTAGCCTCATTAGCTTCAAATTCAGCAGCAATTGGAGTGAAGATCGCTTTCAATTCTGCATCTTTATTTTGAGCAGCCAAAGCCTGAGCCCAATAAAATGCGAGATAAAAATGAGATCCACGATTGTCAATCTGACCAATTTTACGAGCCGGAGATTTATCGTTAGCAAGAAATTTATCGTTAGCTTCATCTAAAGTTTCAGATAAAACAATTGCTTTAGAATTATGTAAAGATTGTCCTAGATGCTCTAATGAAGCACCAAGCGCTAAAAATTCTCCTAATGAATCCCAACGTAAGTATCCTTCTTCTGTAAATTGCTCAACGTGTTTAGGAGCAGAACCTCCGGCACCAGTTTCGAATAAACCACCACCATTCATTAACGGAACAATAGATAACATTTTAGCAGAAGTTCCTAATTCCAAAATAGGGAATAGATCTGTTAAATAATCACGTAAAACGTTTCCTGTTACAGAAATCGTATCTAAACCTTTAATGATTCTGTCTAAAGTAAATTCAGTAGCAGCAATTGGATTTAAAATTCTAATGTCTAAACCTGATGTATCGTAATCTTTTAAATATTTTTCAACTTTAACGATTAATTCCCTGTCATGTGCCCTGTTTTCATCTAACCAGAAAACAGCTGGAGTACTAGATAAACGAGCTCTGTTTACAGCCAGTTTAACCCAGTCCTGAATAGGAGCATCTTTCGCCTGGCACATTCTGAAAATGTCATTTGTTTCAACTGTTTGTTCCATTAAAACTGTTCCTTTGTTATCTACAACGCGAACAACTCCGTCACCTTGAATTTGGAAAGTTTTATCATGAGATCCGTATTCTTCTGCTTTTTGAGCCATCAAGCCTACGTTTGGAACACTTCCCATTGTTTTAGGATCAAAAGCACCGTGTTTTTTACAGAAATCAATAGTAGCCGTGTAAAGCCCGGCGTAAGCACGATCCGGAATAACAGCAAGGGTATCTTGTTGTTTTCCTTCTTTATTATACATCTGTCCTGAAGTACGAATCATAGCCGGCATAGAAGCATCAACAATAACATCAGAAGGAACGTGCAAGTTTGTAATTCCTTTATCAGAATTTACCATTGCCAAAGCCGGTCCGTTTTCGATAGCTTTAGTAATGTCGGCTTCAACTTCAGCCTGCTCAGGTCTTCCTGCAATTTTTGCATAGATATCACCTAAACCATTTCTTGTATCAATATTTATTTCATTAAATAAAGTCTCATATTTTTTGAAAAGATCAGCAAAATAAACTTCGACGATAGCGCCAAAGATAATTGGATCTGAAACTTTCATCATAGTCGCTTTTAAATGTACGGAAAGTAAAATACCTTCTTTTTTGGCTTCAGCAATTGCTTCAGCAGCAAAAGATTTTAAGGTTTTTACACTTAAAACAGCACTGTCAATTATTTCACCTGCTTTTAATGGGGTACTCTCTTTTAAAACAGTAGTTGTACCGTCTTTAGCTATAAATTCTATTTTAACATCATTAGCTTCAGTAACTGTAAGTGATTTTTCACTTCCGTAGAAATCACCATTTGGCATTGAAGCCACTTTTGTTTTTGAATCGGAATTCCATGCACCCATTGAGTGTGGATTTGCTTTTGCAAAGTTTTTTACCGCTCTTGGTGCTCTACGGTCAGAGTTTCCTTCACGTAAAACCGGGTTGACAGCAGAACCTAAAACTTTTGCATATTTTGCTTTGATTTCCTTTTCACCATCGTTTTGAGGATCTTCAGGGAAATCAGGAATTTTGTAACCGTGCGACTGTAATTCAGCAATAGCTTCTTTTAATTGCGGTACTGATGCTGAAACGTTTGGTAATTTGATAATGTTTGCTTCAGGCTGTGTAGCCAATTGGCCCAATTCAGCCAATGCATCACCGGTTTTTTGATCAGCTGTTAAAGTCTCAGGAAAATTAGATAAAATTCTGCCTGCCAACGAAATATCTCTGGTTTCAATTGCGATACCAGCCGTAGCTGTAAATGCCTGAACAATTGGTAAAAAAGAATAAGTCGCTAATAAAGGCGCCTCATCAGTTAAGGTGTAAAAAATTTTTGAATTCTGTGTCATTTTCTTTTTTTTTTATAATCGTATCGCCAAAGAATGGCGATGTGAAAGGTATAGTTGGCTCAAAATGAGCGGAGCAAATATAATAAAACCACTCCGAAAACGGTGTAGTTTTCAAGAGAAATCCTCAAATTAACAAATTACTATTTCAAAGACTTTAAATTGTTAAATCAATGATTTTAATAGTTAAAAATTATGGTTTTGGTATTTTAAAAATTTGTCTTAAAAAAAAACTCGTTTCAAATTATCTGAAACGAGTTTTTTATAACAAAGAGATAAATGACTATCTTCTTTTATCTTTAAT
>NZ_JBDTTP010000070.1:0-21926 GCF_039930565.1 Flavobacterium sp.
TGAAATTCGTTAATGAGCAAGGAAAAATTCTTCCTCGTCGTTTAACAGGAACTTCTTTAAAATACCAAAGAAAAGTGTCTGTAGCTGTAAAAAGAGCTCGTCATTTAGCTTTAATGCCATACGTGGCCGATTTATTAAAATAATATAAAATTAATAGTTGTTGGTTTTCCGTCAAATGAAACCTAACTTCTCAAATAAAGGACAACAACATGGAACTTATTTTAAAACAAGACGTACAAAACCTAGGGTTTAAAGATGACGTTGTGTCAGTGAAAGCTGGTTACGGTCGTAACTTTTTAATTCCTCAGGGATTTGCACAATTAGCTACACCTTCTGCAAAGAAAGTATTGGCTGAAAACCTAAAACAAAGAGCACATAAAGAAGCTAAAGTTGTAGCGGATGCTAAAGCATTGGCTGAAACGTTAAAAGCTCTTGAAATTAAACTTACTGCAAAGGCTGGTGGAGAGAAACTTTTTGGTTCGATCACAAACATCGACATTGCTGAAGCTTTAGAAAAATCAGGTAACGGTATTGATAGAAAATTCATCACTAGCGGAATCGTTAAACGTACTGGAAAATATTCTGCAAGCATCCGTTTACACAGAGATGTTATTGTTGATTTACCATACGAAATTGTTGCTGAAAAGTAATATTTTAAAATGTTATAAAAGAATCCCGATGAGAATCGGGATTTTTTTGGTTAATGAAATAAATAAATAATAGTTCAAATTTTTTTTTGCCATAATATTGCTTCACAAAGCTATAAAAATGAAATACGCACGATTAACAAAAGAGCAATTTGAAGAATTGCATGCTGAGTTTGCCAGTTTTTTAGCTACTCAGGCTATAGATAAAGGAGAATGGGATTCTCTTAAAATAAACAAACCTGAAGTTGCTGAACAGGAATTGGATGTCTTTTCAGATTTAATATGGGAAGGTGTTTTGTCAAGGGCAGAATATCTGGAACATTTTTCTAAAAACCATATTTTTTTATTTCAATGTTTTGAAACTCATGTACAATCCATAGTATTGAAATCCTTAGTTGCTGATACCGATTTTTTAACAAATGAAGGTTTGCAATGGCTGAGTGACAATATGTTTACAGAGACAATTGAAATGAAAACAGGCAAAAAAGTTTTTACTGAAGATCGAAATTCTTCCATATTTGAATTGATACAACAGGGTTCTTTTTTAAGTGACGGGCAGTTATTCAAACAAATTATTACCATTATTGAAGGATAGTCTGTTTTTTTCATAGATAGATTTCAGATATAATTTTACTATCATAAAAAAAATTATAGTTCTTTGATATTTTAAACTTTTGTTATTTCTTTATAATCTTTAAAAATAATTCTAATTTTGAATATCACTTTATTACGCTTTATTATTTTATGACCATTCAAGAAACTATAAATACATTACGGGACGAGCTTAATCAGCATAATTATAATTATTACGTTCTTGATAATGCCACTATTTCCGATTATGATTTTGATAGTAAATTAAAGCAGTTACAGGATTTAGAAAATCAATATCCGGAGTTTTTTGATGAAAATTCCCCAAGCCAGAGAGTAGGAGGAGCCATCACTAAAAATTTTAAAACCATAGCGCATCAGTACCGTATGTATTCTTTGGATAATTCTTATTCAAAAGATGATTTATTAGATTGGGAAAACCGAATTCAGAGAGTATTAGGAAATGTTGATTTGCAATATACCTGTGAACTAAAGTATGATGGAGCCTCAATAAGTATTACCTACGAGTACGGTAAATTATTTCAGGCTTTAACACGCGGCGATGGTTTTCAGGGAGATGACGTAACAAATAATATCAAGACTATAAAATCAATTCCGTTACAACTAAAAGGTAAATACCCTGATAGGTTTGATATTAGAGGGGAGATTATCCTTCCTTTGAAAGGTTTCGAAAAAATGAATCAGGAATTAATTGAAATAGGGGAAACACCTTATTCGAATCCCAGAAATACAGCTTCAGGAAGTTTGAAATTACAGGATAGCGCTGAGGTTGCCAAACGTCCTTTAGAATGTTTATTATATTCTGTAACCAGTAGCAATATGCCTTTTTCTTCACAAATTGAAGGACTGCAGGCGGCAAAAGATTGGGGATTTAAAGTGCCAGGTGAAGCTAAATTAGTTAACAATATGAATGAAGTTTTCGACTTTATTGATTATTGGGATGTACATCGCCATAAATTACCTTATGAAACAGATGGCGTTGTTGTAAAAGTAAATAGCATTCAGCAGCAGCAGGAATTAGGATATACAGCAAAATCTCCACGCTGGGCAATGGCTTATAAATTTAAATCAGAGCAGGTATCTACTCAGTTAAAATCAATTTCTTATCAAGTTGGAAGAACCGGAGCTATTACGCCAGTGGCAAATTTAGTGCCTGTGCAATTAGCAGGAACTATTGTAAAGAGAGCTTCGTTGCATAATGCTGATCAGATTGAAAAATTAGATATTCGTTTAAATGATACTGTTTTTGTAGAAAAAGGAGGTGAAATTATTCCGAAAATTATAGCTGTTGATTTGGAAAAACGTCCTGGAAATTCAGAAAAAACTACTTACATCTCATATTGTCCGGAATGTCATACCGAATTAGTTCGAAACACAGGTGAAGCCAACCATTACTGCCCTAACTTTTACGGCTGTCCTCCACAGATTATAGGGAGGATCCAACATTACATTTCAAGAAAAGCAATGGATATTGAAGGATTGGGAGGAGAAACAGTAGCGTTACTTTTTAAGAATCAACTGGTTCATAACTATGCGGATTTATATGAATTAAAAGTCGAAGATATTTTGCCTTTGGAGAGAATGGCAAAAAAATCGGCAGAAAATTTAGTAAAAGGCGTTGAACAGTCAAAAAATATTCCTTTTGAAAGTGTTTTGTTTGCTCTGGGAATTCGTTTTGTTGGAGAAACTGTTGCTAAAAAACTGGCAAAACATTATAAAAATATTGATGCTTTGAGCAAAGCTTCATTGATGGAATTGATTTTAGTCGATGAAATCGGGGAACGAATTGCCAGAAGCGTAATCGAGTTTTTTGAAAATGAGGAAAACAAAATAATAATTGAACGTTTAAAAAGCTATGGCGTGCAGTTTGAAATTGTTGAAAATATAAATCCAGATGCAACAGATAAATTTCTTGGAAAAACATTTGTCGTTTCGGGTGTTTTTAGTCAGTTTTCCAGAGATGAGTTAAAGAAGACGATTGAAGATAATGGAGGAAAAGTAGGAAGTTCGATTTCTGCAAAGACAGATTTTGTAGTGGCAGGAGAAAATATGGGACCTGCAAAATTAGAAAAGGCGATAAAACTGAATATTAAAATTCTATCTGAACAAGAATTTATTAATAAACTTACTGAATTAGAATAATTTCTTTGGTGATCAAGCATAAAAAAGTCCAAACAATTTGTTTGGACTTTTTTAGTATTAATTGATTACTCAAAATCAATTAATGACTATTTTTTATTCATTTCTTCTTTAACCATTTTGGCATGTTGCAAATGTTCTCTTAAAGAGTTTACATTTTTAGATGCCCAAGCTTTAATTTCTGCATCATTTGCATTTTCTGCTGCTATTTTAAATTTATCAATTGCTTTTTCATGTGCATCAATTGCAGTTTCAACAAATTTTTTGTCAAAATCTGCTCCCGTTTCTTTATTTAGTTTATCATATTCTTCTTTTCCATCTTCAGTTACTGAAGTTGGTAATGAAAAGTTTCTGGTTGCTGCAAGGGCTTTTACATCTGCTGCTGATTTTTCATGTGCATCAATAAGCATTTTTCCTAAACTTTTTACACCAGCATTTGTACTTTTTTGTTGGGCTAATTTACCTATTTCTATTTCTGCCAGATCAATTTCTGCAGCATCTACTAAAAATTCAGAATCGTCTTCTTTAGTTTCACGATCTTCAAATTTAACTTCATTTTGATCTTCTGCTACTTCTTTAGGATCTTCTTGTTTTGCTTCATTTTTGCAAGAACCTAAGCTCATTACAACAACTCCGGCAGCTAAAATTGCCTTACTTAATAAAAATACTTTTTTCATGATTGTTTGATTTTAAATTTATATTGTAAAAGTAAATAAATACAATTGTGAGTTTTTACATATAACTTTAAAAAAGTTATATCATTCAAATATTCATAATTATTTTAAATCCCTGATAACTTTCCATTCATTCAATTTTGCTTCATAGTTTTTTCCGGCATTTGCAGGACTTGTAGATGGTAACGTAATAAAAGTATAAGATTCATTTACTCTGACATATTTTTTAAACAAAGCGCCTGCTTTTTGACCATTGAAAACAATGGTTTTAATATGAGGATGATTTTTTAAAAACACATTGAAATCATTCGAAATTTCATTTTTAATGGCGCTGTCCAGACTTCCAATTCTGTCACAGAACTGCAAAACATCCCATAAAGCAATATTATGTTTCAGCAGAACCGATTTTCTTGCTTCATAACTTTCTGAAAAATTTTCGTTTAGGATTTCAAACATGAAAGGCCAGAAATTATTTCTGGGATGCCCATAATATTGTTGTATTTCAAGTGATTTGGTGCCGGGCATTGTTCCTAAAATCAGGATAGTTGCATGAGCTGTACTTATAGGAGGAAATGAGAAACTTTTCATATAACATTTATATAGAAGTAATTATAAAACAATTGTCAAAAATTATATAACAGTATTTATGCCACTTTACACGAATTTTGACAAATAGATTTTGAATTATGCAATTTAAAAATATAAACCTTAAATCCAGCAAAATGAAGATAATTACTATAAATACAAATAAAATTAAAAATATTTTTGAAGAACTCACTAGTAGTTTTTCAGGAAAAATATCTTTTGATTCTGATGAATATACATTAGAAATTAACAATAATTTTGCCAAAGGTTCTATTGTCGGATCAGCTTTTAATGACAACATTTTCTGTCTGCAATTTGATATGGTTTTTTCTGAAGATACGAGTGTGAATATTGCTAATCCTCATATTTCTCCGGTTTATTTTGCGTATTGTTCGAAAGGAAATTTATCTCACAGCTTTGGCTTGTCAGGTATTGAAAGAAAACTTAAAAAATTTCAGACGGCTATAGTTTCTTCTAAGCAAAATGAGAATAATATTTTATTTTTTGAAAAAAATGTCAGTACAAAGCTTACTCTAATCGTGATTGGAACTCACGTTTCTGTGAATAATCAGCAAAATTCTTTGAACCTTAAAGTTAAGGAGACATTTTTTGAAAAAACGGATGGTGAAAATTTCTTTTATGTTGGTTCTTACAATTTAAAAATTGCTGAAAACATAGAACAGTTAAATGCAGTGACCCAAACCGGAATTGTTCGTAATCTTTTGAAAGAAGGTATTTTGAAAATTATATTGGCGTTGGAAATCCAGCAGCATTCTGATGATATGAAAAACTATTTAAAAGAAACAAACTGCCTTACGCTAAGAGAAATGGAAGAGATAAAACAGCTTTCTGATTATATAAAAAATAATCCTGAAGAACCGTTTACAATAAAATCATTAAGTAAAAAATCAGGTTTATCCCCAAATAAATTGCAGGAAGGATTTAAGATGATTCATGATAGGACAGTAAATGATTTCATTACACACATGAGGATTCTAAAAGCTGAAATTTTGATAAGAAATTCAGATTTAAATATTTCTGAGATTGTTTATTGTATTGGATTTACAAGCAGAAGTTATTTTTCTAAAATATTCAAGCAAAAATTCAACTGTAGTCCAAAGGAATATAAATTCAATCAAAGCCCGTTAGCTATTACAGCTTAATATATACAAAATCATTAACTATTAACTATTTATTTAACTATAAAAGTGTTGTGAAATAAGTTAGATCAAAATCTCTTATTTCAGAACCTTTTTGGATTTAAAGGCTTCCTGATTTCTTACTAAGATTACTTATATTATCTATCTGCCGAATTTATAGTATTCTAAATCGATATGGTGTTTATCTTTAAGAGAATATAAGATAGAGTTAAGACCTATTACACTAAAGGTGATTCCGTTGCCTCCAAATCCTAACATATAATGTTCATTTTTTTTTGGATTGGGTTTACCAAAATACGGAAGTCCGTCTTTTGTTTCTCCAAAAGTTCCAGCCCAGGAATAATCTGTGATGAAATTAATTTCCGGGAATTTTTTCTGAAATTGTTTTAAAAGGTATATTTCTTTTTTAGGAAGCATACTATCTCTCTTTTCAGCATTTTTAAAATCTTCATCACCACCTCCCATTATGATGCGATTATCAGCAGTTGTTCTAAAATATAAATATGGTTTGGAAGTGTCCCAAAAGATATAATTTTTGAAAGAATCGGGAAGATCAGGAACAATTTCAGAGGCAATTACAAAAGTGCTTTTTAAGTTAACTATATTTTCTTGTAATGTTTCTGTGCTTTCATATCCACTACAATGAATAATATGATCGGCAATGATCTCAAAATTATTATCGGTTGTAACCCTAAACCCATTATTTTTATCAATGATTTTTTTTATGTTGGTACGATCATAAATTTCGAGTCCTTTTTTAGTACAATACAAAAGTAAATCCTGAGCAAACTTGTAAGGATCCATTACTGCTGCGGTTTCTGATTGTATAGCTGCTAAAGCATTGAGTCCCATTTTTTTTAAATCCTCTTTTCCCAGCCATTTTACTTCAATACCATGTTCTTTCCTGATATTGAATTCTTCTTCTAAAAACGATATGTCTTTTTTTAGGGAACAAAAATAAATGCTCTTTTTAAATTCAAAGTCACAGTCGCTTTTTATATGATCGACTATTTTTTTTAATTCTAAAATAGCTTTTACACCATTTTGATAACTATCTACGGCACATTTAACTCCTCTTAGTTTAATAAGTTCCTGCAAGGAGATATCAATTTCATACTGAAGCAGGGCAGTACTGGCTGCAGTGCTTCCATTGCAAATATCCCTTCTGTCTGCCAATAGTACCTTATTGCCCTCGGTTATTAGTTTATAAGCTGTTAATGCTCCTGTTATTCCTCCTCCAATAATTAAAATGGGAGTTTTACGATTTGATTGTAATGATGGATAACTTGTTTCCATGGCGTTTTTTAATGGCCAATAAGTTTCTGCAGATTTTAATTTCATTTTTTATATCAATCTTTTAAGTAAAAAGTATTTAATATTATTATTATTATTGTTTTTTGACTCTTTCCTTACGGATAACTTTATTGTTTTTTTCGTCATAAACAGCGTCTAGTATTTCTTTGCCTGTCTTACTAAAGATTTTTATTTTAGGTTCTTCATGAGTTCCTGTTATTACGATTGGAAATCCAACGATACCAAATGGCGGAAGTCCTAATCGCATTCTTAAATCTAACAATCCATCAAAACTGGTTGTTCCTTTTATAGTTGGCCTGAAACTAGCCACACTAAAAGTAAAGTCTTCAATATGTATAAGGTTATTATCAATTGACGATTTAATTTGTATTCCTTTCATATCAGGATTGTTTAAACCATTCTGACCTGTTTTAGAACTAATTCCGTCTAATAATTTAAGTCCCTTAACTTTTACATCACGCAAATTCAATATTCCTTCTCCTTCCAGGGATTCATAAATTGGTCCCATATTTCCGTTTAGGTCACCTTTTATTTTGTAATCCACAGAAATTATACCTTCTGCATTTTCAGCTGCTGTAACCATTTTATTAAACATTGGAATTTCCTTATAAGCTCTTTGAACGCTGAAATCTTTAGCTGTAAAGTGAGCATCAAAATGTGCTGATGTTGGGGATTCATCTTTATATGTAGCATCAATTCCCACAAGGCAGTCAATGATATTAAAAGTCCCATTTTCCAGATAAAAGTTTCCGTTTGATAACCCCGCCTTGCCAGTAACTTTGTTTAGTATAAGTCCGTTATATTCTACTTTATCAGCATTAGTTGTTAATGCAATATTTAAGTTTTTAGGAACAATAACGACACCACTCATTTTTGGATGATCTTCTTTGGCGTACTCAACTTCAACATTTCGGTCTTTGTTTTCCCCTTTTTTAAGCGCCATGAATTCATCAACATTAATCAGTTTTGACCTCATATTAAAATTACCACTCAGCGATCCTTTCGATTCTAAAAAGTAATTGATGGTATTTAAAAGATAACCGTGAATATTGAAATCAGATTTTCCGTAGGAGGCATAGAATTTTTCAAACCACATTTTCTCATTCTGAAAACGAAAATTTCCCTGTTTAATATAAAAGGCTTTAGGGAAAAGCTCAGAAGTTGCCTTAATGTTTTTTAAAACAATGGTTCCCCTGTTGTTTAATTTGTCATATTGTCCTGTAGTTGCATAACTTTGTTGGCCCTGTAGTGATAGATCTGCTTTGGCATAACCTGTGATATTTATTCCCTTTTGCGAAAACACCTTATAAATATTGCCGACATTCAGTTCTCCTTTAACTTTAGCTTTGTAGGCTAAATCATTAAAATCGGAAAAAGAAGCATTTACATATACCGGATTTCCTTCAAATACAAAAGATGCTGGCGTTACAGCAACAATTAAATCCTCAAAAGTTCCTTTTTTGTTAAGTGCATTTGCTACAAAAGTAACATCCGTAATTGGGTTAGGGTAGGAGTTGGTTTTTAGCCAGCCATTTCGCAACGAGATCCCACCTCTTGTTTTGGGAAATAATTTTTTTGAAGTACTGAACAATCCCTTTGCCTGAATATTCGTTCTTAAAATTCCTTTAATATCGATTGTATTTAAACCTAAAGCAGCATCAACAGTAGCGAGATCCAAGGCGCCTTTTATGCTGGCATCTACATTCATTTCACTTAGTCCTTTGCTTTTAAAATAAGCGTTAAAATAATCTTTTTCTCCTACTTTAAACCGAAGAGTTCTAAGATTAACTAATAATTTTTCTATGTCAAGTGAAGGCATAATAGCATTCAAATCCATTTGAAAATCGGTTAATGGAACCGGTGCATTTTTATAATTTACAGCTCCGTTATCAATTTTTAGATTAAAAGCCAAATTCGGTTTTTGTTTTTTGGCTACATTGTAATTTCCTTTAAAGGTGAACAACAAATTACTTCTTCCTGACATTTCAGTATTGTCCATCCAGGTCATGTACTCAGGGGGCATAACTGATAATAAATCTTTTAGAGCGGCATTTTTTGATGCAGCCTGTATGTTTATTTTATAGCCATCGCTTAAAATGGTAAATAATCCGGTAAAGGTTAAAGGCAGTTTATTAATTTTAAGTTCATTTTTCTGAAGAATGAAACTTAAGGCATTTGTATTAATTCTGGTAATCAGATTTGCACGTAATTCTTTTTTTCTAAGATAGGCAGTACGGTCATAATAAAAATCGACAGTATCAATTTTTGCATCGGTATTCAAATCAAAGATATCTTCGCTTAAATTACCTTTTCCAACATAATTAAAGCCTTTTGCGTCAACAAGAATTTTGGCTGAACGATCATTATATTTAATATGGCAGTCTTCAAAATCAATGCGTTCCAAACGAATTGCTGTTCCTTCTTCCGGAGCATTTTTATTCTTTTTTTCGTCTTCCGGAGCGATATAAATGTTATAATTGGCTTCCCCTTTTTGATTGACCTTTATATTTACCAACGCTTTCGATACGTATAGTTTATTTATTTTCACTTCGTTGTCAAAAAGCAATCTTTTAATGTTGATACCAAAAGCAACCTGTTCCGCCTTCAATAAAGTATCATTTGTAAAAGGTGCAGAACCGGTGAGTGTCAAATCATCCAGAGAAACTGTAAGCGATGGAAAATGAGTGAAAAATGAAAATCTGGATTTTGAAAAGTCAATCTTGGAATTTAAACTTTGATTGGCAATTTTTTTTACTTCAGTCGCAACTGATCCAGGGAATAAAAGCGGAATCAGGAATAATAACAGCAAAATACTTGCTATCACTATTCCTGAAATTTTAGCCGTTCTTAACGCAATATGTTTGAACTTTGAATTCATACCTGTTGTTGTTCGTTATTATTTAGCTTTTTTAGCTTCCTCTTCTTTTTTCTTTGCCTCTTCTTCAGCTTTTTTCTTTTCTTCTTTTAATTTTTGTTCTTTTTCTTTTTCAAGCTTTTCCTGCTGTTCTTCTTTTTTTTCTTTAGCTTCTTCTATTTTCTCTTCTTTCTCTTTTTCTTTCTTTTTAAAATAGCCTTTTAATAGAAAATTACTTTTAGCAGCTTCCATATTTTGACTAAAACCTTCTGTTCCTTTTTCAAGATTATTAATAGTTTTATCCATAGCGTTCGCCATACCAGGATCACTGATTAATTTGGACAAAGCTCCGTTACCATTGTTCATGCTGTGACTAAATATGGCTAACTCTTCAGAAATGACCCCTACGTTATCCATACTTTTCTTGACCGTTTTCATAATGTCGGCCATTTCAATTCCGCTTAAGGAAGCAATTCTGCCATTATTTTCAACTACTGTCTGCGATTTCACACCTGGAGAAATAGTAAGTACTTTATCACCCATTAATCCATCTGAACCAATACTTGCTTTTGCATCTGTTTTAATAAATTCTTTAACATCATCTTTGATGACCATTCCAACTACAACAGTAGAATCATTAACTAACTGAATTTCATCGATAGTACCAATATTGATTCCGGAAAATCGAACATTATTGCCAATCTCCAAACCACTTACGGTTTTAAAACTTGATGTAATTCGGAAGGTAGATCCAAAAAGATTTTTTTGTTTTCCAATAAAATAAATTGCCATTATAAACAGCAACAATCCTATTGTTACAAACATTCCTAATTTCCAGGTAGATCCAGATTGCTTATCCATGATTTTTTGATTTTAATTTTAATTTATTCAAAGAATGAGCGTACCCATTCATCTTCACTTTTTTCTAATTCTTCGTATGTTCCTTCTGCTTGTATCTTACCTTCTTTTAATACAATTACACGATCTGCAGTTAATTTAGCACAGGCCATATCGTGTGTAATTATTATAGAAGTTGTTTTATGTTTGTCCCTGATATCCAAAATCAATTCGCTGATTTCTCTTGATGTTATTGTATCTAATCCTGTTGTTGGCTCATCATACAAAATGATTTCAGGTTTTAGGATTAAAGTTCTTGCCAGACCAATTCTTTTTCGCATACCGCCTGATAATTCAGAAGGCATCTTCTCAATTGCATCACTCAGGCCAACATTGTCCAGTGCTTCAACAACCTGACTTTCAATTTCATCTGCAGTAAGGTCACGTTGATGTTTTCTTAGTGTAAAAGCTAAATTTTCCCGAACCGACATAGAATCGTACAAAGCACCACTCTGAAACAAAAAACCAATTTTGAGTCTCATGATATTAAGTTCTTCTTTTTGAAGTTCTAAAATATTTTTGCCCAATACATTAATTTCCCCTTTATCAGGCGTAATCAAACCTACAATGCATTTTATTGTTACAGATTTTCCTGAGCCCGAACGACCCAATACTACTACATTTTCCCCCTGATTAACATTAAAATTTACTCCTTTCAATACATGATTATCACTGCCAAAAGTTTTGTGTAAATCTTTTATTTCGATAATGGAAGACTGTTTGTCAGCCGACTTATTTTGTTCTATATTTTCTGTTTCCTTTATCATCTTAAAAAAATAAATCGGTTACCTGAACAGCTAACATATCAATAATAAAAATTGTTAACGAAGCCGTTACAACAGCAGAATTAGCTGCTTTTCCAACGCTTTCTGTTCCATTTTCCGCAGTGAATCCTTTATAGCATCCAATCATTCCAATGAAGAACCCAAAGAAAAAGGTTTTTATCGTGGCCGGAATAACATCCAGAAATTCTACTTTTTGAAATATTTTAGCGATATACCTGTAAAAACTTACATCTCCATGAATGTTTATACCTACATAACCTCCAAATATTCCAATTGCATCTGCAAAAATGACCAAAATAGGTATCATTAAAGTAGTGGCTAAAATTCGGGTAACAACCAGATAATTATAAGGATTAATTGCAGAAACCTCCATCGCATCTATTTGCTCAGTTACTTTCATAGAACCTAACTCGGCTCCAATACCGGATGATACTTTTCCGGCACAGATTAAAGCTGTAATTACCGGCGCAATTTCACGAATTAACGAAAGTGCAACCATACTGGGTAACCATGATTCAGCACCAAATTTTACTAAGGTCGGTCTTGATTGTAGTGTTAAAACCAAACCCATAATAAAGCCGGTAATAGCGACCAGAGGCAATGACTTATAGCCAATAATGTAACATTGTTTTAGGAATTCTTTAGTTTCATAAGGCGGAATAAAAACCTCCTTAAAAAATTTTACAGCAAATTGTGTTGCTGTTCCTATATCAGTAAATGTATTTTTTAAAATCAAAATAGCTGGTTTTTAGTTACTTATAGTTTGTAATAATGTTTATATCAGATAATTAAATATAATATCGTTGAAGAAATTAACCATTACATAACTTTAAAGTAAGTTTATATAATTTTCACAGCTATAACAATAAAAAATATAATGTTGCGTTATCTGGATTTTTAAAATAGAAAATCCCTTTAAATAAGGGATTTTCATAGTACTATGGTATTTTATTTTTAGGAATTAATTATCATATCTGCTTTTGTTTTGATCAGGTCAATTACTTTCCCCTCAGATGCCTTACATTCTTCCATCAATAGTCGGGCTGTTAAAAAACAAACTGTAGATTCTGATCCCTGATTAAGATTTACATTTTCTTTTTCAAGGCCGTCATATCCGCCTCCACTAACCGGATTATACATAATTTGTGCTAAATGATTTTTTCCTAAAAACCAATCAAAAGCTGTCTTCATGTATTGTTTATGTACCGGATTTTTAAATGCTTTGTAAAATGCATTTAAGGTTTGAATAATATAGGAAACATCTATTGGCTGTTCTCCAAATAGCTGTGGTTCAGTTCCTTTATGATGCCATCCATTATTTGAAACAACCTTGAATCCTTGTGGTGTAAACATTTTTGAAAGCAGGAAATCAAGCGATTCCAAAGCAATTTTTTTATAGATAGGTTTGTTTGTTGCCAAGTAAGCATATAACATAGATTCAGGTAATACACCGTTTCCATAAGTTAAATAGTTTTCAAACCATTTCCAGTCACTAGTAGCGCATATTTCATAATTAGAAACCAATTTTGCATTGAGTTTGTTGATAATTGCAGAAACATACAGATTTGGAAATATATTATTATACAAATACAAACCCTTTGTGGCAAAACCTATAGAACGAGGAGATTGAATAGTTTCTGCCCATTGTAAACTGTTTAACAAACAGGTTGATGCTTTTTGTACAATAGCATCGGGTAAAATATCAGATATTGACAACAAAGTCCCCAATGCCCAAATACCCCTTGCGTTTGAGTCTTCTAAGTTTACTTCTGCATTTTGTTCAATATGTTCCCTGTTATGTTCATCAACATAATTTATGAAATCACCGCCAGGCTGCTGACAACGAATAATAAAATCTAAATAAATTAGGATATATGATAAGTCTTCCTTGTCTTTCGTTTGTTTATAATGTAAACAAAAAGCAACCAAGGCACGGGCATTATCATCTAGAGTGTATCCGGATGAAATGTCAGGAATTGAAATTTTACTAAATTGAATAATACCTAAATCGGTAGTCATTTTTTTAACGTGTCCCAATTGGATTGAGGGATAGTTGAATTCAATTTCTGAGGTGTTTACCATTAAGGTTTTATAAGTTTCCATGTGTTTAATGGCAACATTTTCCCAAGATGTAGCTCTCATTTTTCTAAAAGCATTCATTCCCATTTCTTCTCTTAGATTATCATCAGATAGTAATTTTATGGCTGCATCTGCAAATTGTTCCGGTTCTCCAATATCAACTAAAATACCTGAATCTGAACTTAAAACTTCAAGTGTATGCGGAATTTTTGATGCGACAAGCGGACATGCACAACTCATTGCATAGGCAAAAGTACCACTTACAGCCTGATTAGGATCTTTTGAAGTAAACATATAGACATCAGTAGCTTTTAAATAATTCAAAAGCTCGTTGGTTTCTAAATATTGGTTTATAAAACGTACGTTATTTTCAAGATTTAAATCTTTAACAATTCCTTCCAGTTTATCACGATAAGTATCTACACCATTTTTTATTAAATTTGGATGCGTTCTTCCTATTACAAGATACAAGACATTTGGATGTTTCTCGATAATTTTTGGCAAGGCCTGTAAACCTGTTTCAATACTTTTTCCTTCACCTAAAAGTCCAAATGTTGATAGTACCATTCTGTCCTGAAAATCAAATTTTTCTTTTGATTGTTCCGGTTTTTCGTAAATTACGATATGTGTCCCGTGTGATACACAGGTAATAATTTCTTTTTGGATCCCGTAATCACGAATTAAAATTTCTTCGGATTGGTTAGTCATTACAAAAACAGAATTACTGTAAGAAAGTAATAATTTAACGAATGTTTTTAATTCGTTATTTGGATTTTGAATAACACTGTGAAATGTAAAAGTTACCGGTTTTTTTACCGCATTTAAAAAATCCAATAAAAAATCACCATAATTACCTCCGAATAAGCCAAACTCATGTTGTATGTGAACAAGCTTTACAGCAGCATCATTGTTAATTTCGTTTGCAACCCGTGTGTAATCATTTCTGTCTGTTGTATTCAAACTAAAGGCATGAGTTGTATTTTTAACCGGGGTCTTTACCAAATCGCAAATTTCACATGTTATTGAATTGCCAAAGACATCATTAATCCCTTTTATAGTATCCTGCGTATAAGTTGCTATTCCACATTGAGTTGGTGGAAAAGTAGACATAAAAATAATTTTTGATTTTGTTGGTATCGTTTTCATAGGAATTAATTTTAGTTGGTTTAAAAAGTCATTTGGGTGTATAAAATTTAAATCTTACATTTTTGATAATATGTGATCTCCATAATAAAGATTTAAAAAATTAAAAAACTACATTTTTGTAGCTAATTTCATCTATAAAATTTATTTAGGATAAAATTATTTCAGAAACAAGCCTATCTTTAATCCAATCGCTTAAAAAATTAACTCAAATGATTTCAGGTGGGAATTATATAAGGAAATCAACAGCTTATAAGAACTTTTAAAAGTTTATAACAATTTTTATAGTTAATAAAAAAATCAATAGGATTAAAGTGATTTATTTTAATGAATAATATTTGTGATGATCCATTAAGCTATCTAAAACATTGATGTTACAGAATTAAAAAGCTAATAAGATAAATTTAAGGGCTCAATTAAATATAACATTCTGATGAAATCAAATACAAAATCCCAGCAAAAATTAATGAACCTTCTCATTACTGAACCTAAACAAGCTATAGAGAAATTAGATTTGGTTTATGTAAGTGATAAATCCATGCCTATAGAAAGATATAAAGAAGATGATACTTTTATCTATAAGAAAAATGGAAGATCAATTAAACAAAAAAGTGAATTACAACGTATTAATAGTTTAGTATTGCCGCCTGCATGGCAAAATGTAAGAATTTCAGAATTGCCTAACGGACATCTTCAGGCTGTGGGTATTGATGATAAAAACAGGAAACAATATCGATATCATCCTAAATGGAATTTAATTAGGAACCAGACAAAATTTTATAAAATAGCCGACTTTGGGAGAAAATTACCTTTAATAAGAAAACAAGTTGATGCCGATTTGGAAAAGAAAGAATGGTCAAAAAACAAAGTAGTCGCACTGGTAATTCGTTTAATGGAAGAAACACATATCAGAATAGGAAATGAAAAGTATGCCAAAGACAATAAATCATATGGACTTTCGACTTTGCGGAAGAGACATATTAATATTAATAAGGATGCCATAAGATTTGAATTCATTGGTAAAAAAGGAAAGCACCATTCTATTACGATCCGAAATAAAAAGCTGATTAAGTTAGTTAGTAAATGTGAAGAAATTCCGGGTTGGGAAGTTTTTAAATATTATGATGAAAATGGAGAAAGAAAAATTCTGGACAGCCATATGGTCAATGTCTATCTTCATGAAATTTCAGGAGAGTATTTCAGTGCAAAGGATTTCAGGACTTGGTCAGCATCCGTTATTTTCTTTGAAACATTAATGGAGTTAGGCACAGCCGAAGATGATAAGGAAATCAAAAAAAATATCCTTACAGCTTATGATGTCACTGCAGAAGCATTAGGAAATACGAGAACAGTCTGCCGAAATTATTATGTACATCCTTTATTAGTTTCCACTTACGAAGACGGATCTATAAAAGAATATTTTGATAAGATAAAAAAAAGCCGAAGTAACAGACAATATTTTTCCCGTACAGAAACGGTGTTTTTAGAGCTTATTCAAAATTATCAGCCTGGATTGTTTATTTAAAGAATAATATTTTCGTGCCATAAATGCAATAGGAAGTCCAATGCAGAACATCAAGATCACAATTGATAAAATTAAGGGAAAGTCTAAATTTTTCTCATGTAAAAGCGGAAATACGATTGGCAGAACAATTAGATTCATTATAATCCAGACAAGAATTCCGTATAAGAATCCGGAAAATACTGCATTCTGTTTTAAAAGCCAGTAATTTATGTTTGGCTAAGGAAGTTCTTCACATTGATATCCAAATGAATTCATGAGATCTATAATTTTGTTATTTGAAATTGCAGCAGCATGAATTCGAAGAATTTTATCACAATCTTCCAAATCAAAGTTGATGATACTATCGGGGAAATGTTCAAGAAGTTTCCCAACAATCATATTTGATTGCTCTGCTTCCTGAACATTTGTTTTAAAAACCTCGATCATCGATTTAATTTTTTAAACGGGATTGTTTTTATATTGCTGTATTCTGTGATAATAGATATAAGAAATCATTAAAACCGCCAGAACAATCAATGGGAAAAAGCCCTGAAAATCTAATCCGTCAACTGCAAAATGACTTATGGAAGCAAAGATAAAATCGAAAGCAAAACCTGCATAAGCCCATTCTTTAACACGATTCGGAACTTGCGGAATCACTAATGCCAATACACCCAAAACTTTAAAAACAACTAAGGCAATCCCAAAATATTCCGGATATCCCAAATGTCTAAGGCCTTCTTTTGCCATTTCAGATTGAGAAGTTAGTGCCGGCATTACGCCTTCAAATAGAAAAATAAGAATGGTTGTAGTCCAGAAAATGATTTTTGCTTTTTTCATTAGTTTATTTTTAAGTAGTTATTAGTTAATGTATTACAAATTTATCATTTGTTATTTGATTATTGAATACGCATTTATGACTATTTTAGGGTCATTTAAGACAAGTTTACTGGGTAAATGAATAAAGAAAGAAGAGTAAAGAATAAAGAAAAGAGTTAAGAAGAAGAAGAAAGGAGATAGAAGAAAGAAGAAAGAAAATAGAAATAGTGAATAGAAGAAATCTGCAAGATCTGCAGAATTAGCGAGAAATTTTAAAAAAAAAGCAATGACAATATTGTCTTTTCAACCTTTTTGGAGAAATCACACTAATAACCCGACATAGATTATAATTTTTTTTTATGTAATATTAGTTGATAAAGTCGGACTCTATTAGAAAGACCTTCCTTGTTTCGAATAGGATTATATAATGTTGCATTATTGAGCATTGCAACAAAAGTAATTTTTTCTACTTCATTTAATTGATCAACAGTTTTATTAAAATAAAATTTAGAAGCACTTTTGATTCCTATATTACCATATTTAAAATCAGTGTTTAGTAATTCAAATTTTAAACATTGTTCTTCAGTGAATTCTTTATCTATTTTTAATAAATATAGTTTTTTAGTTAAAGAATATCCATGTCTGTAAGGTCCTATATATCTTGTTGAAACTTCACAAGAACATCTTTTGTCTCCAGCTTTTTCATGAATTTTTTTATAAATATCTGTAATCGATTTTAAGTTTTCTTTCTGACTAGCTTTCAGTGCATTGTTGAGATAAACGAATTCTTCACTTTTGAAAATTGGATTAAAATCACTTAGAAGAAATTTGTAAATCAGAAATAATGAAAGAAAGATTGTGGCGGTGATTTTAAGTATCTTTTTTGGTATCATCATTTTTTATAAAAGAATTTCCACCAGTAAATATATAAAATTATAAAAACAACGAACTTCTTGAAAACTAATTGTCTAGCCCTGATACAAGTGAAAATCATTTTGTGCCGGGGTTCGGCGCAAAATATTGTAACGGATAGCAGGAAACAGCTTCAAAAAAAAACGCTGCAAAACCTAAGTCCCTCAGCGTTCCAAAAACAAGTTTAATGATTATTCATAACAGGTATAATCTATTTTGATTGTTTTTTCAATATCATCTTTTTTAAAATTGAAAGTGTCAACTAAATTATATTCATCTAAATTAAATGTTCCCCAAAGTTTATAAGTATCATTTTGATCTGCACGTTCAGCTTCAGAGTAATATTTTTCAAATGTCCTGTCATTCTTTTTCTCTATTTTGGATTTTCTGAACTGAAGAACTTCCTTATTTTGAAATGATGTATATGTATGAACAAAAGGGAAAATTTTATCCGGGCCGCTACAATTATGAGACCAGACATCATTGTTGATGTAATACAAAATGCAATTATTTTCAAATTTTTCTTCTACAAAAGTATTCATGTATGAAAATTGATCATCAATCATAAGTGTATATGATTTTTGGAGTAATTTGCCATTTTCAATCCAAAAAACAGTTGTTTCATTGGCATCACCAACATTTTCAGTAAATATCATTTTGTTATCATCATAATTGATTGAGGAAGTTATTTGATCCTCTTTGGTGATTTTAGTAAGTACGCCATCTTTGTAGATGAAGTCTTTTTTAATCTTGCTTTTTCCTTCATCATCATAATAGGTTATGGCTGCTGGAAGTCCGTCATTATTAAAAGAAATACTTTTCAGCGGGATTCTGACTCCTTTCTTTTTAAGAAAATAGGAATCCAGCGTTTTTAATTTGGCATTTCCCTGTTGAAATACAGGTATGTTATCTCCTTCAATATCAGGAAAAGGCAAGGAATAACCGCTTAAAAGTGCTTTCATTACTTCCTTAGATTTTGACGTGATTTTGTTTTTGCTTTGTAATGAAACCACTTCTTTTTTATACTTTCGGGTATTAGCAACGTATGAGGATTCTTTTTTCGATTTTAGCTGTTGCGCTACAAATTCGGTAGCCATTTTTGTCCCTTCTTTTACCTGAATTTTATCATCCATTTTTCCGCTCCAATAAGCAAAAGCCTGAAAAGATTCTCCATCCCCGGTAATATCTAATGTTTGTTGGTTTTCGAAAATAACGTAGGTGTATTTGTGAATATTTATGATTTCCAGATTTTCTTTTGGAAAATTGCGTTTCAGTTCTGCTTCTTCCGGATTGATTTCGCCAATAGCCGTATAAAACACTTCTGTAGCATATTGGTTTGCATCAACTATGAAAACATATTTTTTTCCTTTTTGTATATGTAAGGTATCCGGTAGTATTTTCTCTGCCTGAACATACATTTCTTCAGCAATTGTTTCTTGTTTTACTACAGTAGTTTTTGGTTTTGATTTCTTTTTTTTAACCGTTTTCTTTTGTGAAAAAGCCTGAAATGAGAATGTTAGGATAATAAGGAGACTTAATAAATGTTTCATTTTATTTGTAATTAATTTTTTACAAATATAAGGTTTTTAATAAAACGCATATAATAATCTTACAAATTTAACAATGATTTAGTTTGTGTTGTAAATATCTAAATATCAGTAAACATAAAAAAAAACGCTGCAAAACCTAAATCTCACAGCGCTTCTCAAAAAAATAAATAATAATTAAAACGGGTATTATCTCCAGCCTCCGCCCAATGCACGATATAAATCGGTACGAGCAGAAAGCTGTTCTCTTTTTATGTTGGCCAGTTCGAGCTCGCTTTGCAATAAATTTGATTGCGCAGATAGAACTTCAAGGTATTCTGCCATTCCGTTTTTGAATAGCAAATTCGAATTTTTAATGGCTTGTTGCAGGGTTTTTACTCTTTCTTTAAGAAAACCTTCCTGCAATTGTAATTTCTCTACTTTTACTAAAGCGTCAGAAACTTCACTAACGGCTACTAAAACCGATTGTCTGAAATTTAAAACTGCTTTTTCTCTTTCAACAATGGCAATATTATACTGTGTTCTAACTCTTTTATTGTTCAATAAAGGTTGTGTTAAACCTCCCGCAACAGTACCAAATAAAGAAGCCGGAATGTTGAACCAATTACTGGTTTCGAACGAATTTAATCCGCCCTGAGCTGTAATTCTTAAGGCTGGATATAAATCTGCTTTTGTGATTCCAACATTAGCGTTTGCTGCTTTCAAAGCCAATTCGGCACTCTTTACATCCGGTCTTCTGCTTACTAGTGAAGACGGAATCCCTATTGCTGAATTGTTTTTTACTTCAATTGAACTTAATTGAATCGTTCTTTGTTTTGAATTTGGAAAAGATCCTGTCAAAACACTCAAAGCATTTTCCTGCATTGCTATATTTTGTTCCAATAATGGAATCAATTGTGCTGCGATTAATCTTTGTGCTTCAGATTGTTGAATTCCTAATGAAGTAATTTGTCCCGCATCAAATTTTAGTTTGATGATGTTGGTTGTACTGTCATTTAACTGAACGTTTTTCTTTGCAATATCCAATTGTGCGTCCAGCATCAAAAGATTGTAATAACCTTTTGAAACATTGGCTACAATATTAGTCTGCAATGCTTTTCGAACCTCTTCAGACTGAAGATAGCCAGCAAAAGCGACTTTTTTCTGATTACGGATTTTACCCCAAATATCAGCTTCCCACGAAAGTGAAGCTCCTGCTGAATAATCATCAATATGTTTCTGGCCCAAAGCCTGATTTAAATTCATTCCTGTAAAACTATTGTCAGACGGATTGCTTGTACTCGCATTCACAAATAGATTAACCTGAGGAACATTTCCCCATTTAGATTGCGTAAATCTGTATTGTGCAATTTCGATGTTTTTAACAGCGATTTGTAAATCGTTATTTCTGACAATGGCACTATCGATTAATTGAATAATATCTTTTTCTGTAAAAAAATTTTTCCACTCCAAATCAGCAATACTTGTTGTATCAGTTGAAACCGATGCATTCCTGAAATTCTGAGGAAATGCATCTTTTGGAGTTTCAATATCCTTCGAAACTTTACAGGATATCAATGTGGTGATCAAAATAGCGACCATCACGATTTTGGTTATATACTTTTTCATTTTATATGTTGTCATTAAATTTCTGTACAAGTATCTTTTTTTGCCTCAAGATCTCTTGAAATTTTATAGGATATGTAGGCGATGCCAATTATAATGGTCACCAAAATTGTCGTTATATAATTTTCCATTTATTTTTCTTCTTTATGAATTACGGTGACTGGTTTTCCAGAAACCTTTTCCTGTAAATGCTGGAATACGATGAATAAAACCGGGATGATCAGCAACCCAAGGATTACTCCTGAAATCATACCTCCGGCAGCACCAATACTAATGGAGTGGTTACCCTGAGCTGATGGTCCTGTGGCGCTCATCATCGGGATTAACCCTACAACAAAAGCAAGAGATGTCATGATAATTGGTCGTAAACGCAGTTTTGCAGCATCTATAGAAGCTTTTACTAATGCCTGACCGGATTTTCGTTTTTGAACGGCAAACTCCACAATCAGAATGGCATTTTTGGCGAGCAGTCCAATAAGCATTACTAGTGCCACTTGTACATAAATGTTGTTTTCGATTCCGGTTAAACCAATAGCAACGAAAACTCCAAATATACCTGCAGGTATCGAAAAGATTACTGCTAAGGGCAAGATGTAACTTTCATACTGTGCAGCAAGTAAGAAATAGATGAATATCAAACACAGTAAGAAAAT
>NZ_JBDTTP010000071.1:0-21781 GCF_039930565.1 Flavobacterium sp.
CAATTGCAATCCAATCGGCTTTTGTAGATCCACTATCAACTATTAATTTCATTTTCTTTTAGTTTTTTGGATTCGTTTCTTCAATAATTAATTTAAAAGTGTGGTTTTTACATTAATTAAAGACGAAACAAAATAAGAAAATCCCGTTATTTTAAAATAACGGGATTTTCTAAAATTATAAAATATTATTTTAAACCTGCAATATGTACAGATAAATCAATTAATTTGCTAGAGTATCCATACTCATTATCATACCAGGATACTAGTTTGAAAAAAGTAGAATTTAAACCAATTCCAGCAGTAGCATCAATGATTGAAGTTCTTTTATCAGAAATAAAATCCTGAGAAACAACAGCATCTTCAGTGAATCCCATAATTCCTTTCATTGTAGTTTCAGAAGCTAATTTTAAAGCAGCCATGATTTCTTCGTATGAAGTTTCTTTAGCTACTTTTACAGTTAAATCAACTACAGAAACGTCAACAGTAGGAACACGGAAAGACATTCCTGTCAATTTTCCATTCAATTCAGGAATAACTTTCCCAACTGCTTTTGCAGCACCAGTAGACGAAGGAATAATGTTCACGCTTGCAGCACGTCCACCTCTCCAGTCTTTTCTAGAAGGCCCATCAGCTGTCATTTGTGTTGAAGTTGTTGCGTGAACTGTTGTCATTAAAGCTTCAACAATTCCAAAGTTATCATGAATAACTTTAGCTAAAGGAGCTAAACAGTTTGTGGTACAAGATGCGTTAGAAACAACTAAATCTGAAGCTTTTGCCGTTTCGTGGTTCACACCCATTACAAACATTGGAGCATCTGCAGAAGGAGCAGAAATAATTACTTTTTTAGCACCACCTTTAATGTGCTCATTTGCAGTTTCGATAGTTGTGAAGATACCTGTACATTCAGCAACTACATCAACATCAACTTCATTCCATTTTAAGTCAGCTGGATTTCTTTCTGCAGTGATACGGATATTTCTTCCATTTACATACAATTTTCCTTCTTTTACTTCAACAGTTCCATTGAAACGACCGTGAACTGAATCATATTTCAATAAATAAGCTAAATGATCTACATCTAATAAATCATTGATAGCAACTACTTCTACATTATCTCTGTTGAATGATTCTCTAAAAACGATTCTTCCAATTCTTCCAAATCCGTTTATTCCTAATTTTACTTTTGACATTTTACTCGATTTTGTTTTTGTTTTATTTAACTATTAAAAGTTTAATTTTCTCACTATAAACTTCGTTTCTTTTTATGTTGACATGATATCAGACACTCTTAATAACTCCCTGTCAATCTCAGACTTCCCTTTAATTGCCTGCTCTAGCGGAGTCAAAGTTACTTTGTCCTGCTGTAAGCCCACCATATAATTTGACTTGCCCTCAATTAAAGATTCTACTGCTTTTACACCTAAACGGCTGGCAAGGACACGATCAAAACAGGAAGGCGAACCTCCTCTCTGCATATGTCCCAAAACAGAAACCCTTACATCATATTCAGGTAAATTAGCTTCAACATAATCTTTTAATTCGAAAACGTTTTTACCAATTCTATCCCCTTCAGCAATAACTACTATACTCGAAGATTTCCCTGAAGCTTTACTTTTTTGAAGTGAATCTAAAAGTCTTTCCAAACCTAAATCTTCTTCAGGAATAAGAATTTCTTCTGCACCTGCACCAATACCTGCATTCAGCGCAATATGACCAGCATCCCTTCCCATTACCTCAACAAAAAACAATCGATTATGTGAACTTGCAGTATCCCTAATTTTGTCAATACAATCTACAACAGTATTTAAGGCAGTATCATATCCCAAGGTATGGCTCGTTCCGAAAATATCATTATCAATTGTTCCCGGAATCCCCATTACGGGAAAATCATATTCCGAATTAAAAATCAAGCCTCCGGTAAAGCTTCCATCGCCACCAATGACTACAAGAGCATCAACTCCATGTTTAACAAGATTGTCGTGTGCTCTTTTTCTGCCTTCAGGAGTTCTAAATTCAGTTGAACGGGCTGACTTTAAAATTGTACCGCCTTTATTTACAATATTATTGACACTCCTAGGTCCCATTTCTTTGAAATCACCTTCTATCATTCCCTGATAGCCTCTATAGATCCCTATACATTCTATATTATGATAAGCACATGTCCTGACAACCGAACGTATTGCGGCATTCATTCCCGGCGAATCTCCGCCTGAGGTTAGAACACCTACTTTTTTTATTGTTTTTGACATTATTTAAGTATTAAAGTGTAAAATTAGCAAACATTCACCACTTTTTAGGTGATGATTATAATAAATTAATTAAATATGTTAAATGCAAACGTTTTCGTTAATAAGTTTTTTGTATATAAAAATTTCATTAAAAATAATAAAACAGACTTTTTTTAATTAAATCCATAAAATTAACAATACACAAATGAAGTGTTAAAAAAAGTCAATAAACCAATAAATATTAGTTAAGCATAAATAATAGCTACAATATTCTTAACTTAATAGTCATCGTCAGGTATTAAACCCTGATTAGTAGTTTGTGGTTCTACTTCTTTTTTATCCTCTGATTTCTTTTTATTCTTTTCAGATTCTTTTTTATTATTTGAAAAATTAATATAATCAGGGTTTAAATTAGAATCCTGATAATCGTCAGAATTTTCAATGGTGCGTTCTAATTTATTATTTTTAAATATTTTGTTGACTAATTCAGTAAAAGTATCAAAATCGACTTCGTAAGAAATACCAACACCTTGGGTATAACCGATTCCCTGTCCTACATAACTAATATCATTTTCCTTATTGAATAAGCGCAGATTAGCACTTCCATCTTCATTTATTCTATATTGTACTTCAATATCACCAACAATTGCAGATTCATTGATTCCTCCTACGGGAACTCCAACTTTTCCATTGATAGATATTCTTTCATTTACCTGAGATGTAATATTAGCTACAAACTGACCATCGGCTTCCTGACCAATTCGTTTATCTGCTGAGATGAAATTTAAATCAATATTGAATTTATCACTATCAGACTTAATAATACCTCCCAGTAAACTTGCTGCTGTCTCAGCAAATGTACCGGACAAATCACTTTGATTAAAACCATCCGGACTCATAAATGATCCTGTTGACAATAAATACAAAGCCTGAGTCTGACGAACATCTTTATCATCAAGCTTATATTGTATCTCTGATTTTAAAACATTACTAACTGATGGAAATTGAATATCAAAATTAGGTTCCGGGCTTGTTAAATCACCTCTCAATCCAATAACAACTTCAACAGGGACTTTTTTATTAAAAGAAGAATTCTCTAATAGGACTGCAGGATTTGCAGAGGTTCTATAAACAGCTTCCAAGTTCAGCTGTGCTTTCATTGGGTTACCTTCCCAAATAATAGAACCCCCTTTTTTAACTGCGAATTTTTTATCAATCAATCCTCCGTATTTAAAATTGTATGTTCCTTCATAAGCCTGGAAATCTCCCCACATATTAAATTTACCTAATGTATTAATCTTAAACAATAGAGATCCATATCCTTTACCTTTCATGCCATGGCCTGAGTTTCTGTCTAAAATTACCTCAACCTCAGCATCAGGCGTAATATCAAAATCAAATTCCAGTTCAAGACCATTATAGTTTCTTGTTTTTTCAACAATACCATTTGCTAAATTGTATTTCTCTTTTGGAGTTACAAAATGTATAAAACTTTTTTCACCTACACTTTGCACATTATTTATAGGTATTTTAATTTCAGTGCCTTTTTCTGATTTTGCCTCCACTTTTATAAACAAACCTTCAGTAGGACCTGTGATGCTAGCTGTTCCGTTTATAAAAGCTGTTCCATAATAAGCGGCATCATCGCTGTCTTTGGTATCAAGTGCTAATAAGCGTTTTGAGGTGATATTTAAATCCAGTTTCCAATCCCCAAAGTTTTTATGTTGGATGCTGCCATTTAATAATCCTTTGGTATTAAATTTCGTATCCGTTAACTGGTTGTTTCTAAATAAAAACTTTTCATCTGTTAAATCTATAACGGTACGATCACTTAATTCGTAATCTGTATTGAGATAGGTGACTGTCATTCCTGCTTTTTCAACATAGAGCCTACCATTGATTTCTGGCTTTTTAAGATTACCAACAACAGCGGCATTGCCAGAAACGCTTCCTCTTACATTAGATAAAACCGTACCTCCAATAGTTCCTAAAGTAGCTAAATTAAAACCATCCAGTTTTAATTTCAGATCTAAAAACGTTTCTTTATTTTGAATTGCAAAACTACCTTCGGCATTAAAAGATTCACTGAATCCGTTTTCAATAGAAGAATTTATTGTGAACTTTTTAAAACTTTCATCTCCGGAAATATCAAATTTTAATGTTCCTAATTCTGTTTTATTTAGGTTAAGATGATCAATTTCAATAGATGCTGTGGGTTGAAAAATATCTTTATTTTGTTTATAATTTATAGTACCGTTTAAATTACCATTAACTACAAATTTTTTATTGAAAGGCGTAATTTTATTAATATCTACATCTTCAAAATTCAATACAATATCTTTATAGTCTGATCCTCTTATTACGCCGTTTAAATCAATTTTCTGATTTTCATGAGACAATATAATGTTATCTATTGTAAAGTTTTTGAAATCTTTATCAAAAACAACCTGATTATCTTTCTCTTCATCTTCATTTAAAAACCACAAATAGTCTTTAAATTTCATTTCAGATTTATGGATACCCACAATGTTATTTTTCTTCTTATCTATTGTGTGGTATAAATTCAAATTAAAATAATCCTCTCCCTGATTCCCTCCTTTGAACTCAGATCTGACAAACAAGGTATCTTTTGAAGTTACATTTATCAAGCTAAAATCACGCACTTTATAGTAAGGAGTTTTAATGCTGTCTAATTCTATAAATGCATTATACAATGGGTTTTTATTATCAATATTAATTCTGACATTATCAAAAGTGTTTTTTGAAGCCGTTATCTTCTGAGAATTGAATCGGAATTTAAATTCATTTTGATCCGAGTCAATTTTACCTCTGATAACAGTGCTTGAGTCGATTTTTATATCCGGATATAACATTTCTACAACTTTATCGTAAACATGAAAATTGAATCTTAAAAACTGTCCTTTTTTAACTTTATGCGGCTTGTAATTGGTATAAAGGCTTCCAACTGAATTCATCACCAGTTTATCTAATTGATTAAACTGGAATTTGCCCACTATTTTACCATTTATAATATCGGTAGAATTGACCGTTATAGTTCGCAGTCTGCCTTCGCCAAAACTTGAATTTACATTTAGCTCATCGAATACATAGGTATCTTTTTTATTTTGATATACTGCATCTTTTATGAATACATTTCCCTGCAGGTTTTCTATAGAATTTCCAGTAACAGATACAATCGCATCACCTCTGAAATATGAAATTGAATCATTTATAATTTTAAGCTTTGTTAAATCTGCATTTTCAACATTTAAATGAAAATCATATTTGTTTTCTCTGTTACTCAAATCAACCAGTCCGTCAAAAGTCAGGCTTAAATTAGGATCATTTACAGAAAGTTGCCCTTTATAATAGGGAAGTTTAAAATTACCGTTTACTACAATATTATTATACGTGTATTTGTTATAATCAAATTTAGCAATATCTCCCTTTATTACAGTATTTAGATATTTCTTTGAAAAACCAACACCATCAACATCTAAATTTAAGGTCGTTCGTCCTATATCCTTTCTGTCTAATAAAGCTCCAACATTAAAATCTTCTAAAACAACTTTACCGGTATAGGATGCTTTATCAATAAAATCAATATTATTCATATTTAAATTGACTTCTCCATTACCTAAATCAGTCGTCATTTTAAAATCTGCTTCTAAAGCTGTTGTTGAAACTTTTGTTTTACCGACTATAGTAAATCTCCCAACTCTTTTTAATTCTTTAGGCAGTTTTTTTCCAAAAACTTCTGGCAATAACGCCACCAGATTATCATAACTCGAAGTTAATCGGTCAAATTTTCCATCCATAGAAAATTTTTGATCTTTTTTTCCTAAAAGATTTCTGAAATTTATAGTCCCTATTATTCTGGTTCCATTAGTATCACTAAGCCTAAGTTTTCTTAAATAAAGATTATTCAGTGTACCATCGATTTTAGTTTTCACTTTAAAATGCAGGTTCTTTCCCAATCCTGAATAAAAGTATCTGATATCATTGGAAGCCAATGAAGCAGAATCTAATGCTACGTCAAATTTTACTTTATCTGTAAAACCCAAAAAATCATTAACCTTATAATTTAAGATTGCTTTTCCATAAAGATTGGATCTTTTGGTTTTAATTGCCAAATCTTCCAATTTGATTTGCTTTTTAGTGTAAGTGAATTTAGATGACAGATTAGACACATACAAACCTCTGTGGTCTAAAAATGAAAACCTGTGGATATTAGTATTTATATTGGAACCGTGAATTTTAAAATCACTGATGTAAGCATTAAAGTTTTTTAAATCCAAAAGAATTGGATTTGTTTTATTTTCTTCAATAACAGAAAAAGTTCCTTTGGAAATATAGGCGTTTTTGGCAGTTAGTAAAAATTGCCTTTTAGGTTTGGATGGCTTACCTGTTTCAAATAAACGAATAAACTTATTGATATTGTTTTCGTTTTCATTTTTATATGTTTTCAAATTAAATACCAATCCCGTAAGACGAATATCTCCAAAAATTAAATCCCCGTCCAGCAATCTCGTTACACTCAAGATATCAGTTGTAATAATATCAGAATAAACTAAGGTTTTTTTATGATGATCTAAAATCAAAACTTTCTTAAGCTTTACACCTCCAAAAATATTTATAGCAACACGATCAACACTAATATCTGTTTTAAAATCAGTATTTAATGTTTCCGTAATATATTTTGCAATTTTAGTCTGAACTATAGGTAAGGACAAAATGATAGCAAGCGCTAACAAAAGTAAAATTAGCCCAATAAGGGTACGAGATACTATTTTTTTTACTCTTTTGATAACTTATTCTATTTAGTATTTTTTATTAAATTTATTTTGCACAGGCAAAGAACAACAGTTTTGATAAAAATTCTTTAATTTTGACGCTTGGCACAATCAAATAAATTTAAATAATTTTGATTTGCCAAATATAATTCAAAATTCGTGCCTTTATATGCAAAATTCAGAGGTTTTTATTCTTGCTATCGAAAGTTCCTGTGATGATACAGCTGCAGCGGTTCTACATAACGATAAAGTACTCTCAAATGTTGTAGCCAATCAGTTAATTCACAACCAATACGGAGGTGTGGTTCCTGAATTGGCTTCACGAGCACACCAGCAAAATATAGTTCCTGTAATTGATGCCGCTTTACGCAAGGCAAATGTACAAAAAGAACAATTAACCGCTATTGCATTTACACAAGGTCCTGGATTAATGGGCTCTTTATTGGTTGGAAGTTCCTTTAGCAAGTCATTATCACTAGCTTTAAATATTCCGTTGATTGCTGTAAACCATATGCATGCACACATCTTAGCCCATTTTATAGAGGAAGAAGGTTATGATAAACCTGGATTTCCCTTTTTAGCTTTAACAATTAGCGGAGGCCATACTCAAATAGTAAAAGTAAACGGCTTTTTTGACATGGAAATTATTGGTGAAACTACTGATGATGCTGTTGGGGAAGCTTTTGATAAAAGTGCAAAAATATTAGGACTTCCTTATCCTGGAGGACCTTTGATCGATAAATATGCACAGTTAGGAAACCCTAAGGCTTTTCTATTTACTAAACCAAAAGTTCCGGGATTAAATTTTAGTTTCTCCGGGTTAAAAACAGCGATTTTATATTTTATTCAGAAGAAAAAATTAGAAAACCCAAATTTTATCGTAGAAAACCTGAATGATATTTGTGCTTCTATTCAATACACCATTATCGAAATTTTGATGGACAAACTAAAATTAGCGGTAAAAGAAACCGGAATTAAACAAATAGCCATTGGCGGAGGCGTTTCTGCCAATTCAGGGATCAGAACAAGATTGAAAGAAACAGAAAACAAATATGGGTGGAAAACTTTTATTCCAAAATTTGAATATACTACAGACAACGCTGCTATGATAGGAATTGTAGGATATCAGAAATATTTATCAAGTCGTTTTGAAACCTCAGCCGTAGTTTCGAAAGCGCGAATTCAATTTTAATTATGCAATTATTTTACAATCCGGATATTAATGAAACAACCAAAAGCTTTTCTTTTGACAAAGAAGAAAGCCGACATATCATAAAAGTGTTACGCAGGAAAGATTCGGATATCTTACATGTAACAAATGGTTTAGGGTTTTTATTTGAAACAGAAATAACTTTGGCTTCAGACAACAAATGCATAGTTCAGGTGCTTTCGATAAAAAAAACTCCTGAACCTAAATTTCATTTGCATCTTGCAGTTGCGCCAACTAAGATGAATGATCGTTTTGAATGGTTTCTGGAAAAAGCCACCGAAATTGGTATTCAGGAAATCACACCCATTTTTTGTGATCGTTCAGAACGAAAAGTGGTTAATTCAGAACGATTTGAAAAAATTATTTTATCAGCCATGAAACAATCAAACGAAACATACCTGCCAAAACTAAATGAAGCTGTTTCGTTTAAGGAATTCATCAAACAAAAAAATGAAGGACAGCAATTGATTGCACATTGTGAAGAAACTGATAAAAAATCATTGAAAGATATTCTAAAACCAAACGAAAACGTTACCATGCTGATTGGTCCTGAAGGAGATTTTTCTGAAAAGGAAATTGCATTAGCATTAGAAAATGATTATCAGCCTGTAACTTTAGGAAATACCCGTTTAAGAACTGAAACTGCTGCAATTGTAGCTTGTCATAGTGTTGTGTTTTTTAATGAAACCTAAATTAATTCATGCTTAAATGACTATGAAAAAACTATTTTTTTTATTGTTCTTGATTTCTATTTCTTCTTTCTCACAGGAAATTGCCTTACTAAAATATAGCGGAGGTGGCGATTGGTATGCTAATCCAACATCATTACCCAATTTAATTAAGTTCTGCAATACCAGTATCAACACAAGAATAAAAGCAAAACCATCAACAGTAGAGCCTGGAAACCCAGATTTGCTTTCTTATCCATTCGTGCATATGACAGGACATGGAAACGTAGTTTTTAGTGATGCAGATGTAAGCAATCTTCGAAATTATTTAACTGCAGGAGGTTTTCTTCATATCGATGATAACTACGGGATGGATCAATATATTCGAAAAGAAATAAAAAAGATTTTTCCCGATAATAATTTAGTTGAAATTCCTGCGAGTCATACTATTTTTCAAAAACCATATCCTTTTCCTGACGGTTTGCCCAAAATCCATGAACATGATGGAAAAAGACCTCAGGCGTTTGGAATTTTCATAGAAAACAAATTAGTATTACTTTATACTTTTGAATGTGATTTAGGCGATGGCTGGGAAGATGCGGAAGTTAATAATGATCCTCTTTCGGTAAGGGAAAAAGCGCTGAAAATGGGCGCAAACATCATTAATTATATTTTTACCTATTAATTTTTATAAGGTGCAGCTTACTCACGAAGAAAACCGGTTTGAGAGAAAAACATTTTCCATAACACTTGTTTGTGATCGTATTTATTTTCAGCAAAATATAGGATCCCTTTTTAGAATTTCTGAAGCATTTGGTATTGAAAACATTATTTTTTTAGGAAAAGACATTCCGCTAAGTCCTCGAAAAATAAATAAAACTTCCCGAAGTACACATCTTCATGTTGGTTATAGTATTATTGAAGAAACTGCTGATTTGATTGATTTTCTAATAAAAAACAACTTCGAAATTATTTCCTTAGAAATCACAAATGCAAGCAGACCTCTAAAAGAAGTAACACTCCCGGAGAATAAAAAAATAGCATTAATAGTTGGCAATGAAATTAATGGTGTTTCTGAACCTCTTTTAAAGATTTCAAATCAAATAATCCATATCAACATGTTCGGAAAAAATAGCAGTATGAATGTTTCTCAGGCAACAGCCATTTGTTTATACGAATTTACTTCAAAAAAAAATATTTAACATTTTGTAAGAACTAAGCTATATAAGGCTTGGTAACGATCTGTTAAACAATTTTTTATAAATATTTGGTAAATCAATAATTATGTTATAAAATTGTGTTAATTATTAACAAAACCAAGATTTTATAACAAAACCCCGAATTATTATGAAAAAGATTATCCTATGCTTAGTAGCATCAACACTGCTTTTTTCTTGTCAGAATGATCAGAATGAATCTGCAGATTTAGAAACGAGTGCAATCACCCGACGTGGTTGTGCATCACAAGAAGTTTTAGAGGCTAATATGAAAGCCGATCCTACACTGGCTATCAGAATGAATGAAATCGAAAATTTTACAAAAAACCGAATGCTTACAGGCAAATTGGTCAATGGTAAAGTACAGATTCCGGTTATTGTAAATGTTTTATACAAAACCGCTGCACAAAATATTTCAGATGCTCAGATACAATCTCAAATAGATGTGCTTAATAAAGATTTTAATGCTGCAAACTCTGATTTTAATAAAGTCCCGGCATTATTTTCAGGTGTCAAAGCAAATGTTGAAATAAGCTTTGTTTTAGAAAAAATCAATAGAAAATCTACAACAAAAACGTCATGGGGAACGCAAGATGCCATGAAAAAAACTAGCACAGGTGGCTTAGCACCTACATCGCCAACAACAAAACTTAATTTATGGTCTTGTAAAATTGGTGGTGGAATATTAGGCTATGCCCAGTTCCCTGGCGGACCATCCTCAACTGATGGAGTTGTAATCGATTCTCAATATTTTGGATTATCCGGATCAGCAAATGCTCCTTTTAATCTGGGAAGAACAGGAACTCATGAAGTGGGTCACTGGATGAATTTACGCCATATTTGGGGAGATGCAAATTGTGGAAGTGATTCAGTTGCAGATACACCAACACATAATGAAGAAAATTACGGAGTACCTGCTTATCCTCATTACAGTACATGTTCAGGTAAACCAGTAGAAATGACAATGAATTATATGGATTATACGGATGATAATGCAATGTATATGTTTACATTAGGCCAAAAAAGCAGAATGGCTGCCATATTTACTTCTGGCGGACCAAGAGCAGCTTTTGGAATTTAAAAAAACAAAAAACTTTTACTGTTAATAATTATCAAAAGCGAGATGTCCTTATATCTCGCTTTTTTTATTGCTCATACACTAAGCAGGTGTTTACATTTTTTCTATATTTATGGTCTAAAATTTATTCATGATAACATCTAAAATTATTTCAAACGGAATTTTAAGAGCATTAACAACAGTTTTAATTGTTTGCTCTGTCTTGTACTTTTTATACGAAATACAAACTGTTATCATTTATTTATGTATATCGCTAATGTTGTGTCTGATTGCAAACCCCCTTATTCAGTTTTTAAAAAACAAATTAAAATTTAGTAATTCACTAGCAGCTACTACCGCATTATTAGTTTTCATAATGTTATTAGTTGGTTTTATATTTTTATTTGTTCCTTTGATAATATCCCAGGCAAACAATTTATCATTGTTGGATACTAATAATCTGCAACAACAGTTTGCTTATCTTGAACGAGATTTCGAAAATTATTTTAACCTGCAGCATTTAGACTTTGGAGCATTATTAAAGAAGTCTGATTTTACATCAAAAATTGATTTTAGTTATTTTACGGGTTTCATAAACTCTATTTTAGGTGTGCTTGCGGGGTTTGGAATGGGATTGGTTTCTGTATTTTTTATTACTTTTTTTTTCATTAAAGACCAGGATACTTTTAAAGAAAAAGCAAAACAGATTCTCCCGGATTCAAATGAAGATAAGATAATCAACTCTATAACAAAAATAAATCACTTTTTAACCCGTTATTTTATTGGTTTAATGCTACAACTTACAGTCGTTTTTATACTTTATTTCATAGTTCTGATTATTTTTGGAAATAAAAATGCTTTTGTTATTGCTTTCTTATGTGCAATCTTAAACATTATACCTTATATAGGCCCAATCATCGGAACCGTATTAGCGGGAATTCTTACCATGATTAGTATGATTGGAAGTAATTTTCAAACAGAAATATTACCCAAAACTATTTATGTAATTATTGGATTTTTGATAGTTCAGGCTATAGACAACAATATCAGCCAGCCTATTATTTCATCAAAAAGTGTAAATTCGCATCCATTGGAAATATTTTTAGTAACTATAATAAGCGGAATAACTTTTGGAATTGGCGGAATGATAATAGCGATTCCGTTTTATACCATGATAAAAGTTATTTTAAAAGAATTTTTTCCAAACAATAGAATAGTTTCGGTATTAACAGAAAGGATTTAACTTTGAAAAATTCGATATTAAACAAAAAAATTCAGGAATTTATAATTAAAAATATTGGAGTATCTATTGCTAAACTGGCTCTTCAAAAAAATCCTTTTCCGGATTTAGAATGGATTACAATTTTAAATCAAATTGAAGCAAAAACAAAAGCAAAAGAAAAACTGCCAACCTGGTTCTCTACAGAAAATATAATTTTTCCATCAAAAATATCAATAGAACAGACTTCATCAGAGGTTACTGCAAACTACAAATCGAATTTAATATTCGGCGAAAGTATAATAGATTTAACCGGAGGCTTTGGTGTTGACGATTATTACTTTTCAAAGAAATTTAAATCAATTACACATTGTGAGATAAATTCCGAATTGTCCAACATAGTACAACATAATTTTGAACAATTACACGTTGAAAATTGCAATTTTCACACAGATGATTCTAGAAATGTTTTACAATCTTCAAATAAAAAGTGGGATTGGATTTATGTTGATCCTTCCCGCAGAAATGATGCAAAAGGTAAAGTCTTTATGCTAAAAGATTGTTTACCGAATGTTCCGGAATCTTTAGATTTTTATTTTGAAAAAGCCAATTCAATTTTAATCAAAACAGCGCCATTACTGGATATCTCTGCCGGTTTATCTGAATTGAAATTTGTCAAAAACATCCATATTATTGCATTGGAAGGTGAAGTAAAGGAATTACTTTTTGAAATAGAGAAGAATTTTTCAGGTTTCATAACAATTAAAACAGCTAATATTTTAAAAGAAAAAATTGAAAATTTTGAATTTATACGGAGTGAAGAAATTGAATTTCCAAGTTATCATTTACCCCAAAAATATCTTTATGAGCCTAATGCGGCTATCATGAAATCAGGAGGATTTGATAAAGTAAGCATCTATTTCAAAATAAACAAATTACATAAACATTCCCATTTATATACTTCTGAAAACTTAATAACTTTCCCAGGAAGGATTTTTGAAATCGAAAAAACCATTTCATACAGCAAAACTGACATGAAAAATGATCTCGAAAATAAGCAGGCAAATATAACAACAAGAAACTTTCCTGATACTGTAGAAAACATTCGAAAGAAATGGAAAATAAAAAATGGTGGAAATACATATTGTTTTTTTACTACTGATAAAAATGACAATAAAATAGTTTTAATTTGCAGAAAAATAATTTAAGATGAAACAAGTAATTACTCTGACAATTTTTCTGTTAACATTTAGTGCATTTGCACAAAAACCTTGTGAATACAGTACAAATATAAATGATTCTATTGGTTCCTATAAAGTGACCAATGAATATTTAGTAAGCGAAAAAAACTTTGGCGGAACCTCGAATTATGTTTTCTTTTCACTAGCACAAACTGATGGTCAGCCTTCGTTGAATGTTCAATTGATACAAAAAAGCAAGGGCTTTATAAAAGCGAACTGTTTTGATAAAAACTCAAAAATCTTTTTACAATTACAAAACGGGAAGATTGTTACATTGCTACAAATCAATCAGGAAAATTGCGGAACGCTTATTCGCGATGACAAAGGTTTTGATAATCGGGTAAATTCAGGAATTTTTATGTTTATGAAAGATAATTATGAAGAACTAAAAAAATCTCCTGTAACCATTATGCGAATCAAATACCTTACAGATACTGAAGACTATATTGTAAAAAGAGAACTTACATCAGAAATGGATGGCAAAGTATATCATCCAGATACCTACTTTATGGAAAACATAAGATGTGTAGAAAATTAGTTGCAATCCCATTTTTGATTAGAAACTTTATCTTTCAAACCTTTTTTTAAGTTATAATGCCACCATTCAGAATCAAATGAATTGAAACCGTTTTTAATCATTATTTTTTTTAACAATTTACGATTCGACTTTATTTTTTTTGAAAGTATGCTGTAATCATGGCTGGCCTGAATTCCAAAAAAATCAAAAGGTGTTCCCATGTCCAATTCTTTACCATTAGCATCCACCAGAGAAATATCAACGGCTCCTCCCCTATTGTGGATGGAGCCTTTTTTAGGATCAGCAACATATTTTGGATTCGAAACAATTTCCCACATTTTATTTTGAATAGACAGTGGTCTGTAACAATCAAAAAGCTTTATTTTGTACCCCTCTTTTATAAAATCATTATTAGCCCTTACTAACGCCTGTACTGTTTTTAAACGTAATAGGCATTCGGGACAATCGTAAACTTTTGCTTTCAAAAAATTATCTTCTGTAGCATATTTCATATCATATATGAAGTCCTGACTGTATTCTTTTAAATTCACGAAAGTAGTATCAGCTATCATTGGTTCGGCTTTATTTTGGGCAGTTAGAACAATGACATTAAAAAAGGCAAGCATTAAAAAAACATATTTACAAATTGTCAACATAAAATGAATTGGTTTAATGAAACTATCAAAGTAAATATAGGATAAAAAGAGAACAAATTAACGATTCAGAGTAGTTTTATAGAATCAAAAAAACATAAACAAAAAAAGCCTTGAATTTCTTCAAGGCTTTAAATTTCTGGGTGGATGACCGGGTTCGAACCGGCGACCCTCGGTACCACAAACCGATGCTCTAACCAGCTGAGCTACAACCACCATTTGCTTAGCGGTGGCAAATATACAACTAATGTTTACTTCTGCAAACAAAAATTTAAAAAAATTACATCAAATTTTCTAAGCTATTGACTGCCAAACATCTTTCTACGGTAAAACCTTCAGCAAAATCTACGCCAACCAATCTTCCTAAGTCCTGTGCACGATAGTTTAAACTTTCCAGGAAATTTTTACTTGTAATTGGTGTTACAGGCTCATTTGAATCCGGATCATAAAACTGTGTTTTATAGGCCAAAATTGCTGCAATTTTTTGCTCTTCAAAACCTGTAATATCAACTACAAAATCAGGGTTCAGATTTTTCCACTGAATATAATGATAGACCACCTTAGGCCTCCAGGCTTCTTGTTTGAGACCGTCAATTAATGTTTCCATTTTTACTAACCCGGATAAAAAGGAGGAATCAGAAACCAGTTTGCTCCCTTTTCCGTGATCTATATGACGATCATCAATTGCATTGCATAAAACAATTTCAGGTTTGTATTTGCGGATCATTTTAATAACCTCAAGCTGATGCTTTTCATCATTTACAAAAAAACCGTCACGCATTGCCAGATTTTCACGAACAGAAACCCCTAAAATTTTTGCAGCAGTTTTTGCTTCTTCGTCCCTTGTTTCAGCAGTACCGCGTGTGCCTAATTCACCTCGTGTTAAATCAACAATCCCAACTTTTTTACCAAGAGAAACTTCCTTCAAAATAGTTCCTGCGCAGCCTAATTCTACATCGTCCGGGTGTGCACCAAAAGCTAATATATCTAATTTCATAATTTAAAAATTCAATGTCAAAAATTAAATTCAATTACTCTTTACTCTTTACTCTTTAATCTTTACTCTTTACTCTTTACTCTATTTATTCAAAACCCTTTTCATTGTCATCGATTTATTCACGCTTTCTTCCCATTCTTTTTCCGGGATACTTTCTTTTGTGATTCCACAACCTACATATAAACTGGCAATGTTGTCCTGAATTCGCATACTGCGCAAATTTACATATAAATCAGAGCTAACGGCATTGTAGGCAAAACTGCTGTTCAGTTCTCCTAAAAAACCAGTGTAAAAAGTTCGTTCGTAATTTTCGTTTTCAATGATAAATGCTTTTGCTTTCTTCTTTGGCAGACCGCACACTGCCGGTGTTGGGTGCAGGGTATCAATAACTTCTTCTAAATTTGAATCTTCATTTAAAACTCCTGATATGTCCGTTTTAATATGCCAGATAGATCCGGCTTTGATACTATACGGTTCAGAAACTACAACTGACGTTGCTACTTCCTTGAGTCTTTTTACAATAAAATCAGTTACATACTGCTGTTCCTCTTTTTCTTTTGGCTGCCAGGAAATCTCAGCTTCTAAATTGGCTTTTTGTGTTCCGGCCAATGCAGCTGTCTCAAAACCATTTTTTTTCGATTTTAGCAATTGTTCAGGCGATGCTCCCATCCAAAGGCCAATTTCAGGATGAAAAAAACAGTAAGAAAAAGTGGTGGGATATAAATGAATCAAGCGTTGAAAAGTCGTGACATAATCGAAGCCGTTTAAATCTACTTTTTCTGCTCTGGACAGAACTACTTTTTTGAATTCATCATTTTTAATAGCTTCAATACCTTTAGAAACCAAATCTTCATATTGAACTTTAGCTTCTGTATCAAAAGGGAGCTCATCAATTTCAATTGGGTTAAAATCAACATTAGTTTGTTCTGCACTAATAATTTTGGATTGCTTTTCCGGAATTAAAATTAATTGTGTTTCATCAAAGGAAGCAAAAACAAATCCTTTTTCGCTGTAATCTGAAACTTTATACAACGTTTCATTTTGCTGTAAAAATGCAAAAATACTCGATGAATTAGGTTTAGAATAAATTACAAAAGGTAAATTTTGCTCTTGGTGTTTTCTTATTGTTGAAAAAAAATCGTTCATATCTTATTGGGGTTTCTTTTTGTCTAAAACCATATTAGTGAGTTTGCAGAGCGAAATCAGGTTTCCGGCTTCATCGGTAATTTTAATTTCCCAGAGATGAACGCTCCTTCCTTTATGAATAATTCTTGCCGTACCAAAAACTACTCCTTCGCGAATACTTTTTAAATGATTTGCTGAAATTTCTATTCCCCTGACTTCTTGTTCTTTTGGATTAATAAAGAAATGTGATGCAGCACTGCCAACACTTTCTGCTAAAGCGACTGATGCTCCTCCATGCAGCAAACCCATTGGCTGGTGAACACTAGGGTTTACAGGCATTTTGGCAACTAAAAAATCTTCTCCTGCATCAATATATTCTATTTTTAAAGTTTCCATCAAAGTGTTTTTTGAAAACTCATTGCAATAATCTATAATTTGTTCTTTGTTATAACTCATTGAAAATGGAATTTTAGATCGTAAAATTAAAGAAAAGATAAGATAGAAATTCGAAAATACAATTCTAATATTTAAAAATCATATTATATCAAATTAGTTTTTTGCTATTTTTACAAAAAAACAATTCAATGCGTCATTATTTTACACTATTCATCTTCGGTTTAATTATAGTTGTTAGTTCTTGTCGAACTGATTTTGATACCGTTGCAAGTTCCGGAGATTTAAAGTTTTCAAAAGATACGATTTATTTGGATACTGTTTTTAAAAATATCGGCTCAAGCACCTATCAGTTAAAGGTTTATAACAAAAGTAAAAATGATATTTCAATCCCGGCAATTCAGCTTAAAAATGGATTAAATTCAAAATACAGAATGACAATTGATGGTATGAGTGGAAATAATGGAAAAATCTTTGACAATGTAACACTTTTAGCTAGGGACAGTCTGTATATTTTCATCGAAACCACCGCTGATATTGTTGATGCCGATCCAGCCGATTTTTTATATATAGATGAAATTCAGTTTGATAGCGGAGAAAATCTTCAGAAAGTGGCATTGGTTACGCTGATTCAGGATGCGGTTTTTTTATATCCAAAACAAAATCCCGACGGGACAAAAGAAAAAATACAAATTGACGGCAAAGCTGTTGACGGTTTTTATCTGGATGAGAATGATCCTGCAAACGGAAATGAATTGATTTTTAACAATCAAAAACCGTATGTTATTTATGGATACGCAGCTGTTGCCGAAAATAAAACCGTTAGTTTTGAAGCTGGTGCAAGAGTCCATTTTCATACCAATTCAGGTCTTTTTGTAGATAAAAATGCTTCCCTTCAAATTAATGGAAATAGTTCTGCAACTGAAAAATCAGAAAATGAAGTTATTTTTGAAGGTGATCGTTTAGAACCTGATTTTTCTGATGTTCCCGGACAATGGAACTCGGTTATATTATCTGAAGGAAGCACAAACCACTCCATAAATCACCTTACCCTAAAGAATGCAACCATTGGCTTGGATATAAGAAATAAGGATGTTACCGCTTTTGAGATTAAAAATACACAGATTTACGATTGTGTAGAATATGGTATTCTGGCAAAAAATGCTAATATCAATGGAGAAAATATTGTGATCAATTATGCTGGTTTAGTGAGTTTATCCTGTGTTTATGGAGGAAATTATAAATTTACCCATTGTACTTTTAATAATAACTGGCAAGGCCCACAATTTGCTGTTAGTCTAAGTAATAGTTTAGCCGGAGCAACTCCTGAAAGCAATCCGCTGATTCAGGCTACCTTTAACAACTGTATTATTTATGGCTCAAATACTAATGAATTCAATTTAGATAAAAATACAAATGCTGCTTTTGTTTATCAAATGAATAATTGTTTACTGAAATTTAGCAGTTCTACAACTAATCCTTTATACCAGTTCAAAACTGATACAGAACATTACAGTCAGATTATTTTAAATGAAAATCCAAAATTTTACAATATATCTCAAAATAAATTCAATATCGATAATACTTCTGCCGCATTCGCGAAAGGGAATCAGATTTTTATACTTCCATTGGACATTATTGGAAATACGAGAACTTCACCGCCGGATTTAGGGGCTTATCAGAGTAAAGATTTTCCTAAGTAAGCTTTTAAAACAGAATAAGGATTTTAAAAAATATAACAAAAAACACTTTTATTAAATATTTCATAACATATTCGTAGATTTGATGAACTAATTTTGGATCCATTTATTAATGCCGATTTAATTATATCAAAAAAACTATTTATGTTTATGAAAAAAATTTACATTCTCTTATTTACGATTTACGCCGCATTCTGCTCTGCGCAGGCACCTGCCAATTACTACTCAACAGCGACAGCGACAGGTTATACCCTAAAAACACAATTATACAATATCATTAAAGGCCATACTGATAACGGATACGCCGGGTTATATGTGACGTATGCAACTTCTGATATTGACAACTTTTACGAAAATGATGGTTCAGTATTAGACATGTATTCTGAAAATCCTACAGCAACAGATCCTTACAATTATAGTATAGCAACTACGCAAAGGTGTGGTAATTATACCAATGAAGGAGACTGCTATAACAGAGAACACATTATTCCACAATCTGTATTTGACGAAAAAGCGCCAATGGTTTCTGATGCACATTTTATAACGCCAACAGATGGAAAAGTAAACGGAATTCGATCAAATTACCCACACTCAGTAGTTGTTACACCTACTTCAACAAGCCAGAATGGCAGCAAACTCGGTCAAAGTACAACAGCAGGTTATAATGGGCCAGTTTTTGAACCAATTGATGAATTTAAAGGAGATATTGCCCGAATGTATTTTTACTTTGCAACCCGATACGAAAATACAGTTGCTGGTTATTCTTATGAAATGTTTAATGGAACTTCAAACAAAGTTTTTACACCTGCATTTTTAAGCCAGCTTATTGCGTGGCACAATCAGGATCCGGTAAGTCCAAGAGAAATAGCCCGAAATAATGCTATATATGCACGACAAAATAATCGCAATCCTTACATCGATCATCCAGAATATGTAGCATCAGTTTGGACAACTGATGCAGATGATACAACTGCACCAACAGCTCCTTTGGATTTGGCCATATCCTCAACTACATCCAATACTTCTACATTAACATGGTCTGCTGCCACCGATAATGTTGCAGTTACGAGTTATGCTGTTTATGTAAACAATACTTTCAAACAAAATGAAACTGGACTTACTGCAACAGTAACAGGATTAACACCTTCTACAACATATAGTTTTTATGTAATTGCCAAAGATGCTTCAAACAATATATCAATTCCAAGTACAACAGTAAGTGGTACAACAACTGCTTCAGCAGGAGGCGGAAATACAGGTTCAGAAATTTTCTTTTCGGAATATATTGAAGGTAGTGGAAACAATAAAATATTAGAAATATCAAATTTTACTGGTTCAACCATAATTTTATCTGAATACTCTATAAAAAAACAAACCAATGGAAGCGGAACCTGGAGTGCGGGTTTATCATTAACAGGAAGTATTAATACCGGAGCATCTTATGTCGTAGCCTACAATCTTGCATTAACAACTTGTTATAATCCTGCAAGTGCAAATTTATCCACTGGTGCTGTTGATATACAATACAATGGAAACGACCCGATAGGTTTGTTTAAAAATAATGTTTTAATTGATATTATCGGAACTTTTGACGGAGGAACTCCCAATTTTGCAATTGATGAAACATTAAGAAGAAAGCCAAGTATAGCTGGCCCCAATACTACTTTTAATAAAAGTGGTGAGTGGGATGTTTATCCAAAAGATACTTGTAGCGGACTTGGAAGTCATACAGTAACAACACTATCTAATAAAGAATTTAATTCAGCTGATTTTTCTATTTTTCCAAATCCTGCTACCAATCAGTTCACTATAAATTTTAAAGATAGAGGAGATGAATCTTTTTCAATTGCTATTCATTCTATATTAGGACAGAAAGTTTTCGAAAAACAAAACATTACTAATAAGACAGTTGGCATTCAAAATTTATCAAAAGGCACCTATGTTGTTACAATAACAAAAGATTCAAAAACACTGACCAGAAAATTATTAATCAATTAATAAAAAATCCGGCAGGAAATATAAAAAGCGACAAAATTGTCGCTTTTTTTTTTGATTTGAATTGACTAAATTTGCACCTCAATACAACAAACTACACATCAAAATGATCCATTTCTTTGAAAACCAAAGCAAAACTGTTTTCGCGGTACAAACGGAAAACGAAATTTCGGCTCAAGACATTTCAAAACTAAACTGGCTTTTTGCCAACTCCAATAAGATCGAAAAATCCGCACTGTCGGATTTTTTTGTTGGTCCGCGCGCCACTATGATCACACCCTGGAGTACAAATGCTGTAGAAATTACTCAAAATATGGGTATTCCGGGTATTATCAGAATTGAAGAATTTCATCCGGCAACGGAAGATTTTACTGATTTTGATCCGATGCTTTCACAAAAATTCAATCAATTAGATCAGGAGATTTTTACTATCAATGTTCAGCCGGAACCTATTCTGGAAATCGATGATATTGCCACTTATAATAAAGTAGAAGGTTTGGCTTTAAGCCAGGAAGAAGTAGATTATTTAGACAATCTTGCTGTAAAACTAGGAAGAAAACTAACTGATTCTGAGATTTTTGCTTTCTCTCAGGCGAATTCAGAACACTGCCGCCACAAAATCTTCAACGGAACTTTTGTAATTGATGGTGAAGAAAAAGAAACTTCTCTTTTTAAATTAATCAAGAAAACATCACAGGAAAATCCTAACGATATCGTATCTGCTTACAAAGACAATGTTGCTTTTGTAAAAGGACCAAAAGTGCAGCA
>NZ_JBDTTP010000072.1:0-21759 GCF_039930565.1 Flavobacterium sp.
TGAAACGAGTTTTTTATAACAAAGAGATAAATGACTATCTTCTTTTATCTTTAATCTTAGCTTTTTTACCAGTAAGTTCTCTGAAGTAGAAGATTCTCGCTCTTCGTACAGCACCTTTCTTGTTGATTTCAATTTTTTGCAAAGCTGGCAAGTTTACCGGGAAGATACGCTCTACACCAACAGCTCCAGACATTTTACGAATAGTAAAAGTTTCTGTGTTACCAGAACCTCTTCTTTGAATAACAACTCCTTTAAAAAACTGAGTTCTTGTTTTTTCACCCTCTTTAATTTCGTAGAAAACTGTGATAGTATCTCCAGCTCCAAAAACAGGGAAATCTTTTTTCTCAACTAATTCGGTTTGAACGAATTTCATTAAATCTGCCATGATAATTTTAATTATGGTTTTTTATATAGAGCAACATTCACGGATCTCGCCAGAGGTTAGTCTAAGTCGGGTGCAAAAATACAAAAAAAGTCGAAAGTTGCAAGTCGAAAGTCGAAAGATTACGAATGTTTTTGAGTTATGTCTTTAAGAATTTGAACTTTATGACTCATTTAGCAAGTCCGGGCGTCTGTTTTTTGTGTGCTCGTAGGCCATATCCTCTCGCCATTTGTCAATTTTAGCAAAATGTCCGCTGGTTAAAACTTCAGGGACTTTCCAACCTTTGTAGTCAGCAGGTCTCGTATATATAGGTCCTGAAAGCAGATTATCCTGAAAACTATCCGTCAAAGCCGAAGTCTCATCGCTTAAAACACCCGGAATCAATCGTATTAAAGCATCCGATAAAACCAAAGCTCCTAATTCTCCACCAGATAATACATAGTCGCCAATCGAAATTTCTTTGGTAATAAAATGATCCCGTACACGTTGGTCTACACCTTTATAATGCCCGCATAAAATGATAATATTTTCATACATCGACATGGTATTGGCCATTTTTTGGTTCAGCGTTTCACCGTCAGGCGACATATATATGATTTCGTCGTATTCGCGTTCACTTTTCAAATGTGTAATGCAGGCATCAATTGGCTGAACCGTCATCACCATTCCGGCACCGCCCCCAAACGGATAATCATCAACACTTTTTTGTTTGTTGGTTGTGTAATCACGTAAATTATGAAGATGAACTTCGACCAAACCTTTATCAATGGCACGTTTCATAATCGAAGCTTCAAACGGACTTCTTAATAATTCAGGTAAAATCGTAATAATATCAATTCTCATATCTCTCAATAATTTTATGTGCAAAGATACAAAGTAATATTTGGTACTATTTTAAAAATGAAACTTAAAAGTTACTAATGGAGATTTAATGTCTTATGAATTATTTTTTATACTTTTTTCTCTGAAAATCAATAGGTTATAAAATAATTATGTAATATTTAATTGGAATTATGTAAAAATTATCCCCTGGTTTTTGCTTATTATTGCACACCTGCTAAATAGTAAATAGTCAAAATTCTAAAAATGATATTATGAAAAAAATAATGCTAATTATTGCGATAGTAATTTTGCACGCTTCTTGTGCAACTACCAAAAATTCTATGGCTGGAACTGTGGGAGAATCAAAATCCAAATTAATTAATACCTGGGGAACTCCTGTCCGAACTTTATCTAATAATCAAGAAGGAGAAATTCTTGTATATGCTGATCAGATTTTTTTGGATTCCCATAATTCGGATGGCATCAAAATGGCAGGTCAAAACTATTGGATTTACAATTATATATATGTAAGCAAGGATGGAAAAGTTACGGCTACAAGACAAGAAAAACAAAATTTTCCTCCCCAGGCTATTGATTCTGAGAAAATAATGGGAATGAATTTATTAACTGGAAGGTAATATTTATTTGGTTTAAAATGTTTTTAACGGATCAATAACTTGATGAAATATTTTTTATTTAATTGTATAATAGTTGTTTTTTGGATATATTTAGTAAATGTATATAAGAAAAATAGCGATCCTTATTTTTATATTGTTTTGTTCCTGTGAAAAAAATAATAAAAATCAATATTTCGAGAGTATCGAATATAATGATGTAAAATTGTCTCAACCTGTTGAGGTAGAGTGGTTATTTTCCCGCAAAGAAAAAGGACAGACTTTTGAACAATATAAAAAATCCAGACATATTGTTCCCACAAAAAAATCCAATATCATTTATATAAGACCAATTGGAAATTTTACTTTTCTACAAAAGAAACAAATTGAACTCCTCAGGGAATATTTGGAAATTTACTTTCAACTTAGAACACAAAACTTGAAAACAGTTTCTAATACTATCATTCCTTATTCGGCAAGAAGAATTGGTAATGAAAATAACGAACAGTTTTTGGCAGGATATGTTTTGGACAGTGTTTTGAAAAAAGAGAATCCTTTGAATAGAATTGCATTAATGGGACTGACGGAAGTTGATTTGTTTCCTAAACCGGATTGGAATTACGTGTTCGGGTTAGCTTCTTATCGCGATAAAGTTGGGGTAAGCTCAATTTACAGACTCCAGGATGGAAAATTAACTTCTAAAAATTTTAATGTCTGCTTATCACGACTCCTTAAAATAAGTTCTCACGAAATTGGGCATATGTTTGGTTTGCATCATTGCATTAATGCCAATTGTGTTATGAATGGCACCAATAGCTTATCCGAAACAGATAAAAATTCGATTCGTTTATGCTCTGATTGCCAAAGAAAATTAAATTCATGTATAAAATATAACAATAATAAGAGACTAAAAGATTTAGAAAAATATTTTAAAAACAATAATTTATTACAGGAATTTCAATTGATAAAAAAAGATCTTGATGCTATTGAATAAAATTCTGTAAATTTTTTAAAGATTACAATGCAGATTCAAAAAATAAAAATACTGGCAATCACAGGAAGTACGAGAAATAATTCAAGCAATTTTAAACTTTTAAAATTTATTGCTGAACACATTAAAGTTGATTTTGAGGTTGAGATATTCGAAGGTTTATCTGAAATCCCTCATTTTAATCCGGATTTGGATAATGACAATCCACATGAAAACGTTGTATCATTCAGAAATAAAATTGAATCTGCTGATGGAATTATAATCTGTACACCCGAATATGTTTTCAGTCTACCCGGAAGTTTAAAAAATGCATTAGAGTGGTGTGTTTCGACTACTATTTTCTCTAATAAAAAAGTTGGATTGATAACAGCTTCGGCTTCAGGTAAAATGGGTCATGAGCAGCTTTTATTAATTATGAAAACGATTGAAGCCAGATTTGAAAATAATACACAGATTCTCATACAAGGTATACGCGGGAAAATTGATGAGGAAGGAAATATTATCAATGAAGAAACCCTACATGAACTTCAATTTTTTATAAGCAGTTTTGAAAATCAATTTTCAGCTCCTGCTAATATTTAAATCATAAAATTGGCCCAATAGTATTATAATCTAAAAATATGGTTTTCATCATTATTTATTTTCTGTAGATTTTAAAATTATCTCATTATAATTATCATGATTTATTTTCAAATGAATAAGCGAATTACTTTGGAATAGAATCTCCAAAGCCTTATTTTTGACTAATAAATAACTAATAAATGACTAATAATATGGAAAATCCTGTTGCAAGTAATGAGTTTCTTTTTGGCGATGAAATTGAGTGGGAAGTCGTTGGAGAAGGTATAAAACGTAAAATCTTAGCTTTTGACAATCGCGTTATGCTGGTTAATGTATATTTTGAAACCGGAGCTATTGGTGCTCTGCACGAACATTACCATACTCAGGTTACCTATATAGCAAAAGGTAAATTTGAGGTAACAATAAATGGAGCTACAAAAACATTAAAAGAAGGGGATAGTTTTTATATTCCGCCTCACGCCATTCACGGTGTTTTGTGTTTGGAAGAAGGAATGCTGACGGATGTTTTTAGTCCAATGCGGGAAGATTTTATGAAATAATTTTTTTTCTGTTGCAAATTAGATTGGTATTTTTGCAATATGAATTTATCCAAAACCAATGTCTTGTTTATGGCAGTTTGCACAGGACTAATTGTTGCAAATCTTTATTATTGCCAGCCTCTGATTGTTTTAATTGCTAATGAGTTTAAAATTCCTGAAGCAAATGCCGGAACAATAGCCTATCTTACTCAGGCAGGTTATGCCATTGGACTATTTTTTATGGTTCCGCTCGGGGATAAAATCGAACGTAAAAAACAAATTTTAGCAACCACTTTTGCATCAGTAATTGCATTGATTATTGCAGCTACAGCAAAAAATTTCCTGATTTTGCAAATTGCTTCTTTGCTTATCGGAATCACGTCTATTGTACCACAGCTTATTTTGCCTTTGGCAGCGTCATTGACTAATCCCGAGCAACGCGGAAAAGTTATCGGAACTATAATGAGCGGATTGCTTGTTGGGATTTTATTGTCCAGGACTTTAAGCGGATTTATAGGTCAGGTTTTAGGATGGAGATCCATGTTTTGGATTGCCGCCGGAATATGTCTTTCAATATTTTTTGCCATTCAAAAGAATTTCCCTATAAATAAGCCACAATTTAGTGGTAATTATGGTCAATTAATTCAGTCTCTTTTTACATTAATAAAAACACAGCCGGTTTTACGTGAAGCGACTTTAATTAATGTATTTTGCTTTGCCCAGTTTGGTGCTTTCTGGACAACAATGGTTTTGCTTCTTTCAGGTACACCATTCAATTTTAATAGTGCAACAATTGGACTTTTTGGAATTGTAGGGGCTTCAGGAGCTTTAGCAGCACCTTTGGTCGGCAAAATGGGAGATAAAAAAAATCCAAGAATAGCTGTAGGTTACGGATGCTTATTAATGTTAATTAGTTTTATTACTTTTTATTTCTCTATTGAAAGTGTCATCGGAATTGTCATCGGAATTATTTTTATCGACATTGGAATCCAGGGCGTTCATATTTCTAACCAAACCCGTGTTTATTCTTTATTGCCCGAAGCCAGAAACAGATTGAATACAGTATTTATGTCTTTTAGTTTTTTAGGAACTGCAGCAGGTTCAGCCTACGGATTATTTTTATGGAAAATTGGCGGATGGCATGCAGTTGCTATTGGTTGTGCAATTTTGGCACTATCATCTTTGCTGGTTTATGGACTTACATTTAAATCTAAATCAAATCTTAAAAAACAGAGTACATAAAAATTGATACAAAATTAATTCGTAAATTTGCATTCAAAATTAAAAATAACAACAATGGAAAACGGAATATACGCTAAATTCAATACTGCTAAAGGTTCGATTTTAGTAAAATTAGCACACGATTTAGCACCAGGAACCGTAGGGAATTTTGTAGCTCTTGCAGAAGGAAATATGGAAAATAAGGTAAAACCTCAGGGTCAAAAATTCTATGATGGATTATCATTTCACAGAGTAATTCCTGATTTTATGATTCAGGGAGGTTGTCCTAAAGGAACCGGAACAGGAGATCCGGGTTATAAATTTGATGATGAATTTCATCCAAGTTTAAAACATGATCGTCCGGGAGTTTTAGCAATGGCAAATTCAGGACCGGCAAGTAACGGTTCTCAATTTTATATTACACATGTCCCAACTTCATGGTTAGACGGGAAACATACTGTTTTTGGTCATGTTATCGAAGGTCAGGACGTGGTTGATTCTGTTGCTCAGGGAGATGCTCTCGAAACTGTAGAGATTCTTAGAGTTGGTGAAGAAGCTGAAAAATTCAATGCAATTGAAGCTTTCGTTGGTTTAAAAGGTGCGCGTCTAAAACGTGATGCTGCTTTAAAAGCAGAATCTGAAGCAAAAATGGAAGAATTGGCTGCTGGTTTTGACAGAACAGAAAGTGGATTGCGTTATAAAATGATTCAAAAAGGAGATGGTAAAAAAGCCGAATCCGGTAAAACAGTTGCTGTACATTATGAAGGTTCTTTAGAGACCGGAAAAGTTTTTGATTCTTCTTATCCACGCAAAAAACCAATCGAATTCAGATTAGGTCAGGGTCAGGTTATCGAAGGCTGGGATGAAGGTATTGCTTTATTGCAGGTAGGTGACAAAGCTCGTTTTGTAATTCCATCCGATTTAGCTTATGGAGCTGCGGGAGCAGGAGGAGTCATTCCACCAAATGCAACTTTGATTTTTGACGTTGAATTAATGGACGTAAAATAAAACTTAGACTGATTTTAAATAGTCTTAATAATGAATCCCATTTGATCCGTCGAATGGGATTTTTTTTATATTTACTCAAAAATCTACGCTGATGAAATCAAAATTTTTAACTCTTGTTGTACTAACTTTAATATTGGTTTCCTGTGGTACGCAAAAGACTTCTCCAGTTGCTTCAACTACCCAGAGTGCTGAACCTAAAAAAGACGTTGTATTAACATCGGAATTAATGGAAGGTCAGATTTTATATTCAAATAATTGTGCAAAATGCCACAAGTTGTATGAACCAAAGAAATTTAGTCAGGAAGAATGGGCACCAATCTTAGTAAGGATGCAGAAAAAAGCGCATCTGGATGATACACAGATAGCCTCTGTTTCGAATTATATTAATTCACAATTATAAAATATTCAAAAAGCATTCTTTAATCGGGATGCTTTTTTGTTTGAAAGAAACATAAAAAAAACACCTTCAGAAATGAGGTGTTCAAAAAATCACAAATTACTGACAGCAATTATTTTTAAGGTTTTTATTCCGGCAGGCAGTTCCCAATCGACTTGATCATTCTCTTTAAAACCAATTATGGCAACACTTAACGGAGCCAAAATTGATATTTTACCTTCTTTAACATTTGATGCGGAAGGTAGTACAATCTGAATTTTCATTTGCTTTTGTGCTTTTACATCTTCAATGGTAACGTGCGAATTAATCCGGATAATCGAACTATCCAAAACATCTTCCTTACTAATAATGGCGCGATCCAGTTCATGCGACAGCTGTCCAATTTCCTTGGCATTTGTAGCATTTTTACTTTTTAATATCAATTCCCTTAAGAAATGATAATCTTTTTTGCAGAAAACAGGAGTTGGTTTCATATTTATTATTATTTAGATTGTTATTTATATATCCAATAGGTATGATTAGCATATTGAAAGGAAAATATTTTTATTGTTAGAGAATTTTGAAATAGGTGTAAACGGAAATTTTATTTGACAGACAATGCTCTTTCAAATAAGTAAACAATTTAATGCGGGTAAAAAATCCTCCGCCTGAAAGAAGAAATGAAATAGACGGAGGCCTAATTAATAAAGGCCTTACTATGTAAAATAAATACAGCAGGAAGCGGTTTTCTGTTTAAAGAAAACAACAATATAAAAACTGTAAATAATAGTGTGCTCAAAATGAGTATAATTTATTTGATTGGCTAAGATAGCTAAACTTTTTAAATAGACGGATTGATTATTTCCATTTTATGCCACAACCAATACTTGGTTTCTGGATTTCGTTTAAGCTTCGGTTGTAAATCAGGGCATCGATAGCATTTCTTAAATCGCTGCCGCTTAAAGGGATTCCGTTGTTAGGTCTCGAATCGTCCAACTGTCCGTGATAAAATAATCGGTTTTGATTGTCAAACAAATAAAAATCCGGTGTACAGGCAGCATCAAAAGCTTTGGCAACTTCCTGGCTTTCATCATATAAATAAGGAAAATCTATTTTGTTTTGAAAAGCAAATTCTGTCATCATTTCAGGTGAATCCTGAGGGGATTTTTTAACATCATTACTTGAAATAGCAATCACTCCAAGCCCTTGTACGCGATAATCATTAGCAATCATAATTACTTCGCTAACAACATGAAGTACAAACGGACAATGATTACACATGAAAATAACAAGCGTTCCTTTTGATCCTTTCAAATCTTCAAACGAATAATTGTAATTAGAATTGGTATCTTTTAATTTGAAGTTTGGAGCAAGAGTTCCAATCGGAATCATATTTGAAGGAGTTTGTGCCATTTTGAGAGTCTTTGTTCAAAAATAGATTTAAATTCTGAATAAGAAAGACACAACAATAAAAAATATCCAAAAAGGCTAATCTATGAAATAGTCTTTTTGGATATATAAAGTAGATTTAAGAATTCAGAAAATTCAGTAAATCGGTATTTAATTTGTCTTTATCAGTATAGAAAAGTCCGTGTGGCGCACCTTCATAAACGATGTAAGTATTGTTCGCTATGGATTCTGAAGCCTTTTTTGACGTAAGCTCAATAGGTACGATTTTGTCATCATCTCCATGAATAATCAGGGTTGGTACATTTATCGTACTTAATTCGTCCCTGAAATCTGTGAATGAAAATGATTCAGCACATTTTAAAGTGGCACGTGGCGACGCAAAAGAACATAACATTCTGTAATATTCTAATAATGGATTGCTTAAGGGTTTGTTGATGATGTTGACACCAAAAAAAGTCTTTCCGAAATTATCTACAAAACCTATACGATCCTCTTTAATTGCTGCAGCGGTAGTTTCACTTTTCTCTTTTGGATGGCCATCAGGATTATCATCTGTTTTAAGTAAAAAAGGAATAACCGAAGAAATCAGGGCTGCTTTTGTGACTCCTTTTCCACCATGACGGCTAAAATAGCGAACTACTTCGCCACCTCCCATTGAAAAACCTACGAGGGCTGCATTTTCCAGTTGCAGCTGATCGATAATTTCTTTTAAATCATCCGTTAGAGTATCATAATCATAACCATCCCAAGGTTGTGAAGATTTTCCAAATCCACGTCTGTCATAGGCAATAACCCTATAATTATTCTGAACTAGAAAATCAATTTGGTATTCCCACATTTCGTTAGAAAGTGGCCATCCATGAATTAAAATTACAGGTCTTCCTTTTCCGTAATCCTTAACATATAGTTTTACATTTTCTGCTGTTTGTATAAATTTATCAGTAGAATCCTGTGTTACATTAAAATCAAAATCTCTTAGTGACTGACTGTTATGAGATGAAATGTTTTCCATTTTATATTTTTTTTATATATTAGTTTCTTGCTGTACATTTGTAAAATTAGAAGCTTTGCCATCAAAAACAGTTATAGAATTAATAGTCATGCTTACAACATTAATAGATTAAAATTATTAAAGAATGGACTTAACCTGGAATGAATTTGAAAGAATCGATATGCGTGTTGGGACTATAATTGAAGTAAATGATTTTCCGGAAGCTAAAAAACCAGCCTATCAGATTGCGATTGACTTTGGTCCTGAAATAGGAATCAGGAAATCATCGGCACAAATTACCAAACGTTATACAAAAGAGGAAGTATTAAATCGTCAAATTGTGGCTGTTGTAAATTTTTCCAAAAAACAAATAGGAAAATTTATGAGTGAATGCCTGGTTCTAGGAGCAGTTGGCGATGAGGGAGACGTGATTTTGTTAGCTCCTGATTTTGAAATAGAAAATGGCTTGAGAATTGGGTGATTTTAATTAAAGAATAAATCGCTGATTATGAAAATAGTTAATAAAATTAGCACTAATAAAAATCCAGGCAGTATTATATTTAAAATAGCTTTGCCAATTGAAATTCTTTGAATTACCGAAATTCCAATGACTAAAAGTATGACAGACCAAATTAATAGAATTAGGTCAATAGAATAAAAAGTCCAGTAGATTACGTTATCTGATACATTTGAATAAAGATCAAACTGATTGGATTGAAAAACGGCATTACCGTAAATTGAAATTTGTAGAATAGTTATAAACAGAGAAAGTATGGAGGGTAAAATTGCATAAGCTAATACATTTAAAATAGATTTAGTATTACTTTTTCCGCCAAACCATTTCCCTGTCCGGCTTATTGCAGCTGCGTATAGAATATTAAAAAACCATCCGAAAGTAATACCAATTAGCAGACTGCAGCAAATAACTCCCCAAAGAGGTAAATGATCTCCCATATTTTTAGATATGGCTTTATCGAAAGCTTTTACAATTCCTGATAAAATTAAAATTAAAGTGACATGTTTATCGTATTTATAATTAGCAATAAATTTGAAAACCTCTTTTGGGGAAAACCATATTTTAGTTAGAATGTTTTCAGGAGTTATGATTTCATCTACTGGGAAATTATTATTAATCATTTTTATATTTAATTTTCTCAATTAATTGTTCTAATATCTGTTGTCCTTCTTCCCAATATTTTAAATCGGAATCAGAGTTGATGTGCCCTTGTTTCCCTACATTTACAAAATCGCTTCCCCACATTTTGGCGAAATATTCCTTTCTTTCAAAAGTGGCGTAAGGATCATTTTCGCTTGCCACAACTATTGATGGGAAAGGTAGTTTTGAAGTTGGAATTGGGGAGAAATTACGTGTGCATTCAGGTGTATGCTGGGGTGAATCTACATCAGCAGGGGCTACTAACAAAGCGCCAACGATATTTTTGTTTGTATTTACTTCTGCCCAATGTAAAACTAAAGAAACTGCTAAACTATGCGCTACGAGAATAGTGGGTTGATTCAGTTTAGCGATTTCTTCATTTAATCTTTCAAGCCATTCTTCGCGATTAGGTTCGTCCCAATTGTCCTGAACAATTCGTGTTGAGTTTTCGAATTTTTTATGCCAAAAAGTTTGCCAGTGTTTGTCTCCTGAATTACCAAGTCCGGGTAATATTAATAAATTTGTTTCCATTGCCGTGGATTATTTGAATCATTTTATTTTATGGTTTGTTTCTCTTTTAGGATTCGGTTTACTTCGTTTATAAGTAACGGAAATGCAGGTTCAGTCATTCCATGACCATATCCTTCTAATTCAAAAAGCTGGGTTTGCTTGTGTCCAACTAATTTCATCATACGTTCCATATATGCGTTTTCTTCATATCTGCCTAACATTTCCAGTTCACGATCTCCGGTAATTAATAAAAGCGGAGGAGCATCGGCACGAACATGAAAAAGAGGGGCAAACTCGTCAATTGTGGGTTGTTTTTCCGGAATTCCGTTTTCTCGTCTAATCTCAAAATGCGTAATACATTGCCCGCTAAACGGAATAATCCCGGCAATTTTATTGGCATCAATTCCTTCCTTTTGAAGATATTTTTTATTTAAGCCAATCATCGAGGCTAAATATCCTCCTGCAGAATGGCCGGAAATAAAAATAGAAGACTTATCACCATCATAATTGGCAATAGTATTAAAAGCCCAAGCAACTGCTGCAGCGGCATCTTCAATACATTTTTCTGCTTTTACTTTTGGAGATAATCTGTAATTAACCCCAATGATTGCAAAACCTTTGTTTTTTAAGGCTTCCGGGATTTCTTTGTTTCCTCCGGTTAGTCCTCCACCGTGAAACCACACTATTGTGGCAAATCCCTTCATGTTTTTAGGGTAGTAAATATCTAAAACACATCTTTCATTAATATACGAGTCTGCTTTATTTGTAGCTGTACTGTAATATGGTATGTTGGTTTTGGTTTCATATTCTGTTTTTTGGGCAATGCACGAAACGCCAATGATTAAATAAATAAATAAGATTATTTTTTTCATAATATAAATTGTTATTCGACTTTAAAATCGCCTTCCAGACCATTTTCAGCATGTGAAGCAATCCAGACTTTAAAATCACCGGGTTCTGTTTTCAGTTCCATTTTGTCATTATAAAAAGCAAGATCTGAAACAGGAATTGAGAATTGCACAGTTTTCAATTCTTTTGGTTTTAATTCGATTTGTAAAAAATCTTTAAGCTCCCTGACAGGTCTGACAATGCTTCCTGTAATGTCACGTATATAGAGTTGTACTGTTTCAATTCCTGTTGCGTTTCCAGTATTGGTAATACTTGCCGAGACAGTCAATTTATCATTGCCTTTAAGATTAGTTTTTTCGATTTTTAAATTATCGTATGAAAATGTCGTGTAACTCAATCCAAAACCAAAAGGGAATTGTGGTTCGTACCCTGCATCAAGGTAGTGGGAATTATTGCCTAACGAGCTTTGCCAGGCTTCCACCGGAATATCCTGAATAGCTACAAAAGTTTTAGGATCTGCAGGTCTTCCTGTGTTGGGATGATTGTAATAAATAGGAATCTGACCCACTTCTTTTGGCCATGTCACAGGTAATTTTCCTGACGGAGTTACTACTCCCAAAAGAACGTCTGAAATGGCCGGACCCGCCATTGTTCCAGGATGCCAAGCCATAACTAATGCATTCACTTTTGGTAAAACAGCTAGTAAAGTGATAGGTCTTCCTGCCATTATCACTAATACAATTGGTTTTCCTGTTTTTTGTAATTCGGCAATTAATTTTTCCTGTAATCCAGGTAAATTTATGTTAGCTCTGGAATGTGCTTCACCGGAAAGAATAGCTTCTTCACCGGCAAAAAACAGAATAACATCTGATTTTTTAGCTTGTTCAATTGCGGCTGCAAAACCTTCTTCAGATAAAGACCGGCTATGCGAAAGTCCGGCAGAATAAAATACATTATTGATTCCGAAACTATTTTGTAAAGCTTTAAGCGGCGTTTGAGAATCTTCCTTATTTCCATCAAAAACCCAGGTTCCTAATTGTTCTCTTGAGGCATCTGCCAACGGACCAATTACTGCTATTTTTTGATTGGATTTTAAAGGTAAAATCTGATTTTCATTTTTCAGTAAAACGCAGCTTTTACCCGCTGCTGTTTTTGCAGTTAGCAAAGCATCGGCACTTAATAATGAAAATTTTTCACGGTCTTTAAAGTATGGATTTTCAAAAATTCCGGCTCTGAATTTTATTCGAAGGATATTACGGACCATTTCATCCAATTGCTTTTCTGAAACTCTTTTTTCGGTAATCAGGGTTTTTAAATGATGGGAATAAGATAAACTCGTCATTTCCATATCAAGTCCTGCTGCTGCAGATTTGAGTGCTGCATCTTTTTCATCGGCAGCATAACCATGCGGAATCATTTCGGTAACTGAATTCCAGTCACTCACAACAAAGCCATCATATTTCCATTCTTTCCTCAGAATTTTTTTAAGCAAAAAGCTGCTTCCTGAAGCGGGAATCCCGTTAAGGTCATTAAAAGAACTCATGAAAGTTGCAGCTCCTGATTTTGCTGCTGCCTCAAAAGGTTTTAAATAGATATTTCGAAGCAAAGATTCTGACATACTCACAGTATTGTAATCTCTTCCCCCTTCTGCTGCTCCATAAGCCGCAAAATGTTTCGCACAGGCTAAAATTTGCCCGGGAACAGATGGGTCATTTCCCTGAAATCCCTTAATATAAGCAACTCCTAATCGTGATGCCAATAACGGATCTTCACCCGGCGATTCTGCAATTCTTCCCCAACGGGCATCCCTGGCAATATCCACCATTGGAGCATAAGTCCAGTTAATGCATCTGGAGTACGATTCATTAGCGGCAATTTTAGATGTTTTTTCAACCAATTCCATATCCCAGGATGCGGCTAGGCCTAACGGAATTGGGAAAATAGTTTTGTATCCGTGAATAACATCTCTTCCAAATAACAAGGGAATATGATTAGGACTTTCTTCTACAGCAATTTTTTGTATTTCCAAAACAAGATTAGGCTCAGTAAGGTTTAAAATCGCTCCAACCAAACCAAGTCTGACTTCATTTTTAAGTTCTTCAGATAATCCTTTACTGCGACTGGAAGTTCCTTTGAGGCATGCCTGACCAATTTTTTGTTCTATAGTCATACTTTTTATGACTTTGTCAATCTTTTTTTCTATATCTGAGCTCTTTTTTTGACTGTATGATATTGAAATTATCCAAAAAAAAGATAATAAACAATAAAGTGATTTTGTGGTTAATGTTTTCAAGGTTAGTAATTTTGATTTAAATATATAAAAAAAGTCCAAAATGAAAAACATAATGGACTTGTACTTTATAAAAAGTTATTTCGGATTAGATATCGTCGAAATCAATATTGGTAAAACTTGAAACCTGGTCTTCTGGTTTATCAGAACCATATTCTTTCTTAAAATCTTTTTGGTGTCTTTCAGAAATTACTTCTTCCCCTTTATGGTTCAGGACATATGATGTCATTTCTTCAAGAATTTCAGCAAAAGCACTAAAATCTTCCTTGTATAAATAAATTTTGTGTTTTTTAAAATGAAAAGAACCATCCTCTTCAGTGAATTTCTTGCTTTCAGTAATGGTAATATAGTAATCGTCAGCTTTGGTTGCTCTTACGTCAAAGAAATAAGTTCTTCTTCCTGCTCGTAATACTTTAGAAAAAATCTCTTCTTTTTCTAACATGTCATTTTCTCTCATAATACGTTCTATCATTTTTGGAATTATTAGTACTCAAAAATCATAAAAATTTATCTATTACGCAACAATTAAAGTGATTCTTTTTCTGAAAGTTGTTTAAAATATAACGTAGAATAATAGCCATCCTGATTTATTAATTGATTATGAGAACCTTGTTGAATAATTTGGCCATTTTCTAAAATAATTATTTTATCTGCATTTTTTGCCGATGAAATGCGATGGCTTACAATTATTGTAGTTTTATCCTTGCAAATTTTAAATAAGTTATTAAGTATCGTTTCTTCCGTTTCTGTATCTACCGCAGACAGGCAATCGTCAAAAAGTAAAATTTCAGGATTTTTGATAATAGCCCTGGCAATTGAAACACGCTGTTTCTGTCCACCCGAAAGTGTGATGCCTCTTTCTCCTAGAATTGTGTCGTATTGTTTGTTAAAAGTGATGATATTATCATGAACAACAGCATTTTTGGCAGCTTCAATGACTTCTTCATGTGTAGCATCCTGATTTCCAAATTTGATGTTGTTTTTAATGGTATCTGAAAACAGGAAAGCATCCTGAGGAACAATACCTATACTGCTTCTCAGATCATTTAGATTCAATTTACTGATTTCATTTTCGTCAATTGTAATTTGTCCCTCGGTAACATCATATAATCTCGAAATCAAAGACAGAATAGTCGATTTTCCGGAGCCTGTTTTTCCTAAAATAGCCAGTGTTTCTCCTTTTTTTACGGTAAAAGTGACATCCTTTAAAGCTTCAATATTAGTATCTTCATAGGTATAACTCACATTTTCAAAAGCAATTGAACCCTGAATATCAGACGGACTGTGATTGTTGTTTTTGATTTCAGGTTCAATTTTTAAAAATTCATTCAGACGTTTTTGAGAAGCTTCAGCTTCCTGAACCATTGAGGATACCCAACCTAAAGAAGCTACCGGCCAGGTCAGCATGTTAACGTACAAAATAAATTCGGCAATAGTTCCGATATTCGGAATCGTACCATTAATATACATCAAACCTCCAAAATAAATGACAACCAAATTACTAATCCCGATCAGGGCAATCATAAGAGGGCCAAATAGTGATTGCACTTTGGCTAAATCCAAACTTTTGCTTTTGCTTTCTTCAGATAAAGCAATCATATTATTCTGGTGTTGATTTTCTAATGAATACGCTTTAATGACACGGATTCCTGAAAATATTTCCTGTGTAAAACTGGATACTTTTGAAAGGTATTGCTGAAAGGTCGTGCTTCGTTTATTGATTTCTGAACTTAATTTAAAAATACAATAAGATAAAATGGGCAGTGGAAGAATCGTGTACAATGTTAACAAAGGCGAAACATTATACATATATAGGATAACAATTGCAAAACGAATGACAGTGTTTATGGTGTACATAACTGCAGGACCAACATACATGCGAACTTTGGAAACATCTTCACTGATGCGGTTCATTAAATCCCCGGTTCGGTTTTGCTTGTAAAAGTTCTGCGAAAGGTTTTCGTATTGCCTGAATACTTCGTTTTTTAAATCAAATTCGATATGACGTGACATCACAATTAAAGTCTGGCGCATTAAAAAAGTTAAAAATCCTGCTATAAGTGCACTTCCTATAATCAATAATACATTATGGACTAAATCGCGTTCGTAAAAATTTATAATAATTGTTGATTTTCTATCAACTTTTGATAATTTGAGGAATTGTTCAATAATGTCAAATACCTTACTAACAAGCTTTGGAGTAAACAAGAAAAATATTTGTGCGATTATAGTGATTAAAATTCCAAAGGAAAAACTGTATTTATATTTAATAAAATATTTATTTAAATAACTTAATTCTTTCATTTTTTTAATGGATTCAATGTTGAAACGAAATGATTTTATTCATTATTCTTAATAAAAAAGATAATAAAATGAATTTAATAAAAACAATTATATTGAAAAATAGTTGTTTTAAAGACAAAAAATTAGCACATATGCATTTTTTGTTTAAATTTGAGTTGTCTTTTTGACGAATTCATAATTTAAAAAAATAAACAATAACGCTATGGATGCAACTTTTGCAACTGGAAAGGAACTTCAAAAAATGGATCCTGTTTTTGGTCAGTTATCTTTTGACAATCACGAACAAATTGTATTTTGCAATGACAAAGATACAGGTTTAAAAGCAATTATTGGTATTCATAATTCGGTTATGGGGCCAGCATTGGGTGGAACGAGAATGTGGAATTATAATACCGAATGGGAAGCTTTAAACGATGTTTTGCGTCTTTCAAGAGGTATGACTTATAAATCTGCCATTACCGGATTGAATATTGGTGGTGGTAAAGCAGTCATTATTGGGGATGCCAAAACTCAGAAAACACCTGAACTGATGCGTAAGTTTGGTGAATTTGTACATTCTTTAAGCGGAAGATATATCACGGCTGAAGATGTTGGAATGGAAACTAAAGACATGGACACGGTGAGAGATGTTACGCCTTATGTTACCGGAATTTCTGAAGAAAGAGGGGGGTCTGGAAATCCTTCTCCTATTACTGCTTACGGTGTTTATTTAGGAATGAAAGCGGCTGCTAAAAGTCAGTTTGGTTCTGATGTTTTGGATGGTAAGAAAGTTTTAGTACAGGGAATTGGTCACGTAGGTGAAGCTTTAGTAGAATATTTGACTAAAGAAGGAGCAATCGTAACTATTGCGGATATTAATGAAGAAAAATTATACGAAGTAGCTCAAAAATATAACGCAACAATATTTGCAGGAGAAGATTTATACGCTGCAGATGTTGATATTTATGCGCCATGTGCAATGGGAGCAACAATTAATAATGACACTGTAAATAAAATTAAAGCTAAAGTAATTGCCGGTGCTGCCAACAATCAGTTAGCGGATGAAAATATTCACGGACAAAGATTGCAGGAAAGAGGTATTTTATATGCTCCGGATTTCCTGATCAACGCTGGTGGAATTATCAATGTATATGCCGAATTAGAGCATTATGGTAAAGCGGAGATCATGAGCAAAACCGAAAATATCTATAATACTACTTTAGAGATTATCGATTATGCTGTAAAAAATGGAATGACGACGCACAAAGCGGCACTTACAATTGCTCAGAATCGTATCGATTTAAGAAAAATAGAGAATAGTAAGAAGTAATTTTTTTTATTCTAAGTTTCAATCGCAATATTAGTCTCAGTATTCAGTCCAATTTCAAAATTTCGACTGAATACTGAGACTTTTTTATATCAATTATTAATTAGCTTTTGCAAACGTTTTTTATTGGTATAAATTTTAATATCCCCTTTGAAATTCTTATTTTTGCAGACTAATTTTTAAATGTTCTTACAAGGTGGTAAATAGAAGACACTTACGCGTTAAAGTCATGCAATCCATTTATGCAATGCATCAAAGCGGTTCTGACAATCTGGAAAAAGAAGAAAAATTTCTTTTTTACAGTATTGATAATATTCAGGATTTATACCTCATAATGCTTTCTTCACTAATTGAAATTTGTAAAAAAGAATCTGTTTTTTTACATCTGTCAAGTAAAAAACATCTTGCAACTGCTGCAGAACGTAATCCGAATGAAAAGTTTATCAAAAACAAAATTTTTCAGCTTCTTACAGAAAGCAATTCCCTTAGTATCGCTTTAGAAAATCGAAAAATCAACAACTGGACGTTGAATGACGATTATATCTTATTGCTTTTGAATGATATTAAAGCAAGCGATTTGTATGCTAAATACATGAATAATTCTACCAATACTTTTGAAGAAGACAGACAATTTATAATTGATTTGTTTTCTGACGTTATTGTACCCAATGAAAAATTGTATGAGTATTTAGAAGATGATAAATTAACCTGGGTTGATGATATTCCGGTTGTTAACACTTTAATTATTAAACAGTTAAAAGCAATTAAATCTGAAGAATCAGATGATTTCAGAGTACCTAAATTGTACAAGGATGTTGAAGATAAAGATTTTGCCAAAGATTTGTTTAGAAGAACAGTTTTAAACGAATCGATTTTAGCAAAAGAATATGATGACAAGACACCAAACTGGGACAGCGATCGTATTGCAGAAATTGATACTATTATTTTGAAAATGGCTATTTGCGAATTTTTAAAATTCCCTTCTATTCCTGTAAAGGTAACTCTTAACGAATATTTAGAAATCGCAAAAGAGTATTCTACACCAAAAAGCAGTATTTTTATAAACGGAATTTTAGATAACCTTGTAAAAGAACTTACAGCCAATAAAAAGATGGTTAAAGTAGGAAGAGGGTTAATGTAGATTAAAAAATAATAATAATAAATCAAAAAAAAAATAATTTAAATTATGGGACAATTTACTCAGTTTGCACCTTTCATTTTAATGTTTGTGGTAATCTATTTCTTTATGATCAGACCACAACAAAAAAGAGCAAAAAACGAAAAAGAATTTGAAAGCAGCCTAAAAGTAGGTGATAAGATAATTACTAAAAGCGGCTTACATGGTAAAGTGGTTGAACTTGCTGAAACTACAGTTGTAATCGAAACAATGTCTGGAAAATTAAAATTAGAGCGCTCAGCTATTTCTATGGAAATGAGTGCTGCTTTGAAAAAAGCATAAATTTTTTAGAAATTCTATTAAAAATATAAATCCCAAATTCTAAACTAGAATTTGGGATTTTTTTGTTCAATTAAAATGCCAGATAAAATTAACGTTTGCTAGTTATCATTTCTTTTTAGGCTTTTCAACGACATCAAAAGTTCCGGGAATAGCAGTCAATTCTGCAATTTTTACAATTACATCAGTTGCTTTCTGCATACTTTCCGCTGGGATATATTCATACTTTCCGTGGAAATTATGTCCACCGGCAAAAATATTAGGACAAGGCAATCCCATATAGGATAGTTGCGATCCGTCAGTACCGCCACGAATCGGTTTTATGATGGGTTTTATTTTTAATTCTCTCATCGCTTTTTCGGCAATATCAACAATATGTTTTACAGGAAGAACTTTTTCCTTCATATTGTAATACTGATCTTTCACTTTTGCTGTAACGATATCTTCACCAAATTGTTTAGCGAATTTTTTGTTGATTTTTTTGGTAATTTTCCCAATCAGTTCTTTTCTTTTTTCAAATTTATTCTTGTTATGATCTCTGATAATCAATTCTAAAACAGTTTCTTCAATGCTTCCGGTTAAATGATGTACATGAAAAAATCCCTCGTAACCCTTAGTTTCCTGTGGAGTTTCTCCTTTTGGAAGCTCGTTGATGAAATCATTAGCGATCAACATCGAATTGATCATTTTTCCTTTGGCATAACCCGGATGAACGCTTTTTCCTTTAAAGGTGATTTTTGCTCCGGCAGCATTAAAATTTTCATATTCCAATTCACCAATCTGACTTCCGTCCATGGTATAAGCCCATTGAGCGCCGAATTTTTCAACATCAAAATGATGAGCGCCACGGCCAATTTCTTCGTCAGGAGTGAAACCAATTCTGATTTTCCCATGTTTGATTTCCGGATGCTGAATAAGATATTCCATAGCAGAAACAATTTCAGTGATTCCCGCTTTATCATCGGCTCCTAATAACGTAGTTCCGTCAGTAGTAATTAATGTCTGGCCTTTATATTGTAATAAATCCTTGAAGTAATTTGGAGATAAAACTATATTTTTTTCAGCATTCAAAACAATATCTTTTCCATCATAATTCGGAACAATCTGAGGTTTTACATTCGCTCCTGAAAAATCCGGAGAAGTATCAAAATGTGAAACAAAACCAATTGTTGGTACTTCATGGTCAACATTGCCTGGTAAAGTTGCCATAATGTAGGCTTTATCATCTATAGTAACATCTTCCAAACCAATGCTTTTTAGTTCTTCAACTAATTTATTGGCCAGATTCCATTGTTTTTCGGTACTAGGTGTTGTTTGCGAATTTGGGTCTGATTCGGTATCAATAGTTACATAACTGATAAATCGATCTATTATATGTTGCATTTTTTTAATTTTTAGCAAAGATAGACATTTTTCAAGGTGTATTAATTAGTTTAAAAATCTGTAATATAAAAAGGATTCTATTCAATTAAATAGAATCCTTTTTATATCTTAATTATATAATTAAATGCTCTTAACGCATCTGAAACCAATGTGATTTGCCGGCGACTGGTAATCTCCTTTTCCCCTTGTTCCCACCATATAACGCGTGCAATATTGATCCGTACATAAAAAGGATCCGCCACGCTGTACTTTTTTTGGTAATCCGGGTTCTGAGGGATCGTGTGATTTTTCAGGACCTTGCGGGTTACGTGTAACCTTGCCGTAGTCTTTTAAAATAGAATAATAATCCGCAGTATACCAATCATTTGTCCATTCCCAGACATTGCCTCCAATGTCATAAATTCCATAAGAATTAGGACTGAATTGTGCTGTCGGGGCAATCCCAATATAACCGTCTGCACCAGTATCGCCATTTTCAACAGGGAAATTTCCCTGATAGATATTCCCCTGAAATTTCCCTTCAGGTTTTAAGATGTTTCCCCAGGCATACAACTGACCGGTTTTGCCTCCACGTGCAGCAAATTCCCATTCTGCTTCAGTTGGTAATCTCTTTCCTGCCCATTCAGCGTAAGCGACAGCATCTTCGTAAGAAACCTGAACTACAGGGTATTTTTCTTTTCCTTTTATTGAACTCAAAGGTCCTTCGGGATGTCTCCAGTCAGCACCTCCAACATACGTCCACCATTGCAGGTAGTTATTCAAATCTACTTTTGCGGGAGTAGGTGTAAACACTGCCGAACCTGCAATTAAATTTTCTAAAGGAACATCAGGATATTGCTCTGGAGTTGGTTTATTTTCGACCAGTGTAACGTAACCTGTTGATTTTACAAAAGCTTCAAATTGTTCGTTGGTCACTTCGGTTTTATCCATATAAAATCCGTCAACATATACTCTGTGTATAGGAGCAGCATCTTTTGTAACACCTTTTATACTGCACAAACTTTCGTCTTTAACATTGCTTCCCATAGAGAATTCCCCTCCTGGAATCCATACCATTTCTTTTGGAGTTTTATCAGTTGCTGGTTTGTTCTTATTTTCTAATGTTGGTTCAAACGATGACTCTTCAGCTGTATTTTGGGTTTCATTACAGTCTATTGTGTCATGACTTTCTTTCGGAATGTTAAGTTTAGTGCAACCATTGGCAATAGAAAATATTGAAATAGTAAGTAAGGCAAAAATCCAACGGGCTTTATTTCTCATTATAATGGGTGTTAACTGGAAGTAATTTTTAAATAATGTCAAAATTAAATAAATTATTCTATTTATTCTATAGGGTTACTAAACATTTTATTTAATTACTATTTTCTGTTCGCTTTTAGATCTTTTTACAATATAAAAAATACAATGGTAATCAAAAATAGGTGTTTTAAAGAGCTTAAAATGGCACAAAATTGAATTTATATGTTTGTATAAAAAGGGAGGAATTTTCAAGTATAATAATTAAATTTGCAACCAAAAAAATAAGCTACGCATGTATAAATTGATAATTCGCCCGATACTTTTTTGGTTTGACCCGGAAGAAGTACATTA
>NZ_JBDTTP010000073.1:0-21055 GCF_039930565.1 Flavobacterium sp.
TCCAGTTCCAGTCTTTTTCAATATTCGAAGCATTTACAACCAGTAAATACTGCTCTTCTTTCATTTTATACACAATCAAATCATCAACAATTCCGCCATCATTGTTAGGCAGACAGGAATATTGCGCTCTTCCAATTGTCAAAGTCGAAGCATCATTCGAAGTCACTTTCTGAATCAAAGCCAAAGCATTGGGACCCGTCAGCAAAAATTCTCCCATATGTGAAACGTCAAAAACGCCCACACTGTTACGAACCGTTTCGTGTTCAGCATTAATACCTTCATAAGTAATCGGCATATTATAACCGGCAAAAGGAAGCATTTTTGCTCCCAAACCTTCGTGTATGTGCGTAAGCGCAGTATTTTTCATGTGATGTTTTATAAAATTGTGTCGCAAATTTATTCAAAAATTATCATATTTTATACATTCTCATTATTAAATCAATAATTTTTAGGAGCTATTTCCGGCTGTACATTCCAATCTTTTACTTTTTAAAGGAAAAAGCAAAAGGATTTCCATTTCCATCCGGGCTAGGGCTTTTCGAAACTGTAGTGCGAAACGTTATCCAATATTTTTATGTACTTTTAAGTAACAAAGCCATCAAATGAAAGCACCCGTTTTAATTACAAAGCATTATATCCTGAAATTTTATAAACCTCCAACTCCCGAAACCCATAAGGGAATTCAGGGACATGCCGTAACTATTGCAGGTAGTTATGGCAAAATAGGAGCAGCCGTTTTATCCTCAAAAGCGGCGTTGAAATCAGGTTGCGGACTAGTTACTGCTTTTATCCCAAAATGCGGTTATCAGATTATGCAGGTTGCCATTCCGGAAGTCATGGTGGTTACTGATGAATATTCCAATTCAATCACGAATATAAATTTGCCAATAGTACCGCAGGCTATCGGAATAGGTCCGGGAATCGGGCAGGAGCCTGCTACTCAAAAAGCAATGCTGCAATTTTTAAAAAACAATAAAGCACCTTTGGTAATAGATGCAGACGGACTCAATATTCTTTCTCAAAATCAATCCTGGATGGAGTTCTTTCCAGAAAAAACAATCCTGACACCACACCTTAAAGAATTGGAACGATTAATAGGCAATTGGAATTCGGATGCTGAAAAATTTCAAAAAACAATTGATTTTTCCAAAAAAAACAAAGTCATTATTGTCATGAAAGGGGCACCAACTTTCATTATCAATCAAAATAAAATCTTTCAAAACACCACCGGAAATGCTGCTCTGGCAACTGCCGGAAGCGGAGATGTACTTACCGGAATAATTACCGGTTTACTCGCTCAGGGTTATGAACCGGAACAAGCAGCAAAGTTAAGCGTGTATCTTCACGGATTGACTGCTGATATTGCATTGCCGGAAACGGGTTATCAATCATTTACGGCTTCAGACATCATTCAATATTTAGGAAAAGCATTTTTGAAATTAGAAAATCAGTCAATTTGAATTAGAAAAATTATTGTAACTTTTTACTGGAAGAAATATTCTAAAACCTAAAATTCTTAAGTTTGTACTTATGATAAACAATTTCAATCTCAGAACGGTAAATGTTACCCGTTATATCACCCCTTTGCGTGAAGGAGGTTCTTTACCTGCTTTGGCAGAAGCCGATGATGATTTTAAATATGTGCTGAAATTTAAAGGAGCCGGACATGGTGTAAAAGCGTTGATTGCAGAATTGGTTGGCGGTCAAATTGCTAAAGCCTTAAAACTTCAGCTTCCCGAATTGGTTTTTGCCAATCTGGACGAAGCTTTTGGACGAACAGAAGCCGACGAAGAAATTCAGGATTTACTTCAGGGAAGTCAGGGATTGAATCTTGCTCTTCATTTTTTATCAGGAGCTATAACTTTTGATCCTGTTGTTACAACTGTTGATGCTAAATCTGCTTCACAAATTGTGTGGCTGGACGCTTATATTACCAATGTTGACCGAACATTCAAAAATACCAATATGCTGATCTGGCATAAAGAATTATGGCTCATAGATCATGGCGCGTGTTTATATTTTCACCATTCCTGGAACAATTGGGAACAGCATGCCAAAAGTCCCTTTGCATTAATCAAAGATCACGTTTTATTGCCTCAGGCTTCAATTTTACAGGAAGTTGATGCTGAGTTTAAAGCGCTCTTAACAAACGAAATTCTGGAAGAAATTGTCAATACGATTCCGGAAGAATGGCTGCAATGGGAAGATACCGATGAAAAGCCGGAAAGTTTAAGAAATGTATACCTGCAGTTTTTAAAGACCCGATTAAACAATTCAGAAATCTTTGTAAATCAGGCCAAAAATGCAAGATAATCACTTATATGAGTACGCAGTAATTCGTGTAGTACCAAGAGTCGAGCGCGAAGAATTCCTGAATATCGGAATCATTTTATTTTGCAAAAGAGCTAAATTTATAAAGCTTTTAGCGCACATAGATGATGCAAAAATTGAAGCATTGTCCAATGATTTTGATATTGAACAATTATATTGCAATGTTACGGCACTTAAAAAAATTGCTGATGGTGCCAAAGACGGAGGGCCAATTGCAGAAATGGATATTCCGTCACGTTTTCGTTGGTTAACCGCGATTAGAAGTTCAGCCATTCAAACTTCACGACCACATCCAGGACTTTGCCAAAACTTAGAGGAAACCATGCAAAGGTTATATGAAGATTTAGTTTTGTAAAAATAAAAACCCCTAAATACGATTGTATTCGGGGTTAATAAACTGATAATAATTTCTAATTAGAAAGATCCGCACGTATTTCCTGAAAAAGTAGCTCCGGCTCCGGCAGAAATATCTGCTTTAACAGCAGAAGCTGCCAACGTTACAATAGAATAAGGAGGTGTAAAAGCAGTATTGCTTCCTGCTTGATTTCCTGTAGTATTGGTAAAAATATTTCCAACAGCGGTAACTGCCGTATAACCAGTCATCAGGTCGATTGGTGTTTTTACGTTTTCAAAAACATTGTTTTCTACACGAATATTAGCTTCAAAACCGGCTGCAACACATTTATTACTAACAGAACTATTAAAGTAATTGTTGATTAAATGTACTTTTCCAAAACGAACTCTTGGCATTCTTTCTTTACAGCCCGGAGCCCACCAGCAACGAGCAAAAGTAATTCTCAATTTTCCACGATCTGCAGTGGCACCATCGCTTGAACCGATTAAGTTAGAATACCTGTGATCGTCAGATCCGCCTGATCCACCTGCTTTTGGAGGTTTTAAATAGCCAAATTTGCAATACGTAACCGAAATATAATCCGATTTGTTTTTGATGTCAAAATTGCCATCAACACCATCCCTGAATTCGCAGTGGTCCACCCATAAATTTTGGCAGTCATCCAAAATAGCATTGTCCCATCCATCTGTATCATAAGCACCAGGACCTTCAAAAATAAGATTTCTGATGATTATATTTTTACATCTTTTAATGTTGATAATTCCTGATGCATCTTTGGTTTGGTTCGTAGAAACTAATTTAGCACCGCTCGTACCATAAATGGTTTTACCAGTCTGGTCCTGAAAGGATAACCTTGTTGTAACGGTAATAGTACCGGTTACCTTGATTACTTTAACAGCACTGTTTTCAATAGCCGACTTTAATTGGGCATAAGTCGTTACCGTAGTTTCTGCTGAAGTTCCGCCTCCTGTAGTCCCTCCGTTTTGTGATGCCCAACCCGGAACCTGAGAACAGTTTCCTACTTTTCCGGTCAGGTTTTGAGCGGTTGCTGCTGCAGTTGTTTCATCATTTTGAACACTTGCGATTTCTTCGGTATTGCAACTCGTAAAGCCGAAAATAAATGTTGCAATCAACACCGATAATTTTAATTTAATTTTCATAATTAAGTTTTAGTGGTTATTTACTTATGATGTAAAATAATTAATAAAAAAGTCATTAAAAGTTGAACAAGTTCAATTTTTGTATTAAAAAAATGTTTTTTTAATTATTTATCATTTATTTTTTTACATATAATATAATTTCTGTATTTTTGTGGTAATCGATTACATTTTATTTTATTACGGTAAATATTCAATAAAAATTTAGAAAAATAAAATTAAGCATATGTACGAAGCCCTCAGAAAAAGCATAGAACGCAAGATTCCCCTCACAGACGAGGAATGGAAAATTATAGCCGGCAAAGCAGAATTCATTAAACTAAAAAAGAATGAATTCATGCAGATTCAGGACTCGAATAATTCTTACGAAGGTTTTATTTTAAAAGGGGCTTTCAAAACCTATATTCTGAACGAAAACGGAACCGAAAGCGTAATTTTCTTTTCCTTCGAAAATGAATGGATGTGTGATCTGGAAAGTTTTTATCATCAAAAACCAACCAAATACAACATTAAGGCAATTGAAGACAGCGAGATTCTGGTGATAACCAAGTCAAACAAAACGTTGCTGTTTAAGGAAGTACCCAAGTTGATACAATTTCACATCATGATGGTCGAAAGGGCTAATATTGCCATACAGGAAAGACTTTTAGATGTTTTAAATAAAACGTCCAAGCAAAGATATCTGGATTTTATACAAAGATATCCTCATAAAACCCAAACCATCAACAACAAGAATCTATCTTCTTATCTTGGGGTTTCGCATGAGTTTTTATCCAAAATCAAGAAAAGAATCTAAATTTTAGGGCAGGTCGGATGTAGTTTTTCTAGAAGCTGTTTCCTGCTGTCCGCTATATTTTTTGTGGCGAACCCCGCCACAAAAGGTAATTGCGAGAGCAATTCGACCATCAGGGCTAGGAAAGGAGTTTTTAAAAGACGTTTTTATGAAAATTTAATGATATTATGAAGTTGAACTTATTTCAAATCAATCAGAAAACCAAATATAATCAACGAAAAGCTTGCAACTGGCCCTGACATAATACACGCTAAAACAGTTTGCCATCTCCGGTACAAGCGATATCTACAACGATCATTATGATATAGCATTGTTTAATAAAGTGTATAACAAGAAATTTGATAGCATAAATTTTTCCCGAACTGTTTTTGGGTCATTCAGTAAAAGCGAATCTAATTTTCTAATGAATAAAATAGCAATTAATATAATTAGAATAATCGAAAGCTATAATACTATTATATAACTCATTTAGCAATTATGAATAAGTTTTTCAATTCCCATAGCTAAAAAGACACATGGAAAAATACTAAAAACTGGAAATATAGGAATCAATGTCAATAATGCATTTGTAAAAGCATATTTTGTAAATCTAAATTCCATAGGATTTTATTTGAGTTTTCAGCGTTTGTAACTTTTTAAAATGTGATCTTGTTCAGAATCGGTTTTTAAAACTATTTCTTTTTGTGTTACAGTGTCAATTTTCACACAGTTCCGTAAACCTCCCACATGTGTGCAGGATAAGTTATTGAAATCTGTAATGATTTTTTCAGTATGGTTTTTTAAGTCTACGAGTTTGAGTTTTTCGTTTTCCTGATATAGGTTTTCAATATAAAGCAGCACTTTCTGTTCTTCTTTTAAATCGACTAAAATGCCTTTTTTTAATTCTTCACCGTTTTTCTTTTTTATTAACTGCATCTCGTGAGGATTTCCTGAGCCATAAGATTGAACAAAGAGAAAGGTATCTCCAAAATCAGCTCCAATATATCCAAGGTTTTTATGCAACATTGGATAACTGGTTTCGTTAAGTATTTTAATATCACGATTTCCTTTTACTAAAGTTAAGCTTTGTAAAGATTCATTTTCAATGCTGTCTTTATAAACACGATAAGAAAGATGATATCCATTTTTTAGAATAGTATCAAAATCGTATGGTTCTATTTCTGATTTAACTGATTTTAATTTTTCCTGTGGTCCAATATCACTTTGCTGTTGAGATTCTGTGATTTTAATTGAAACATCATTCTTAACTTTTTTTTCCAGATTAGCGCAAGAAAAGAGAAGTGATAATAAAATTATTAAAATTGTATTTTTTTTCATTACGCTATATTTATGATATGAGCTTTGCAACTTCAAACCTATTTATACAAACTTTTAAATGAACTTATATCATTTATATGGAGATAAACAAAATCATATCATTTTCTCCAAAAAAATAAATTCCAAAGGTGCATCAGAAATCGAAACATGAATTTCGCTTTCAGGAAAAGCTTCTCTTTCACCAGTATCCACATAACCGTGGCGTTTGTACCACGCAATAAGCTCTTCACGAACCGAAATTACCGTCATAATAATACCTGACAATCCCAAAGCTTTCGCCTGATTTTCGGCCTCAGCCAGCATCTTTTTGCCAATGCCGCTGTTTTGCAGTTCTGGTGAAACCGTTAACATTCCCAAATACAATTGCTGTTCTTTCTCTACCAGTAAAACCGAGCCAGTAATTCTTTCATTATCAGTAAATTTCAGAATCGTATTTTTAGGATCCTGGATAGTTTGGGTCAATTCTTCTTCCGTAGTTCTTTTTCCTTCTAAAATGTTAGCTTCGGTAGTCCAGCCTTTTTTAGACGATTCTCCTCTGTAAGCTGAATTTATTAAGATTGTTAATACTGGAATGTCTTGTAATGTTGCTTTTGTGATCATGAATTATAACGTGAATTATTTTTTTAGGTAGCTTTAAAAACCAAAATTACAATGTTTTTTTATCTTTTCAATCACAGATTCAATTTGTTGTTGATGTTGCGAACGAACCTTTTCAATATCTAAAGTTCCTCCCAGAATAAACATTTCTTTATCTTCAAAGCGTTTGCCCAATCTGTCATCAAGAAAAATAGATTTCATGCTTTTGGCAATTCCTGTTTCCTCAAGAAAATCGTTAGGATGTCCGGCAGTACAAATCGCGAGGCCTAATTTTAAGGTTTTCATTTTATAACTGGACTTGTCGTTTCCATAGGCATAGCCCACAGAATAAACTCTGTCAAACCACCCTTTCATTTTTGCCGGACAGTCGCTCCACCAAACCGGATATAAAAAAAGAATACAATCTGCTTTCTCTATTTTTTGATGCTCCTGCAAAACATCTGCAGGAATGGGTAAAGTTAGGTTAGCAAATCCTTCTCTTTCATATTCCGCCTCTGTCATATCACTTTGAAAACCCATTTCATAAAGATCGGAAATTTCAAGATTCCAATTTTCAATACTGATTAAGGATTTTAATTGTTCCAAAACCTGAAAAGTGTTGGATTGTTTGCTGGGATGACTGTAGATGATAAGGATGTTCATGCGCTTTATTTCGGATATTATTTAGATTACACGAAAATAGCAATTAATGCTGTTGATACCAATAATGCCATTGCTATTTTTGAAGTATAGGAAAGAATTGTCCCAAGTATTGTAGCAATGATTTTTTCACCATTATCTTATTCCAATTGTGCCGCTTTTGGTTTTATGGGACGGAATTGTATCTTCCCTCAAAACGTATTTGGTTGAGTAAATGAATGCACTTATAGCCGGTTTAAACAGTAAAGAAGACTTTAACTGTGAAGTTGGAAAAAGTAAAATCAGGACTTGGGAGGATTTTGTTTTGTTGGGTACGAAGAGTGATTTTAATTTAGTTGCTAACGCTAACGTCCCGCTCGTAAACTTTTCAATTGGATTTGAATTTCTTTGTGTTTACGAGCGGGACCTTTGAGCTAGCCTCGGATTTTTTTTTTATTTATCTAAAACTTCTTTAGGTATAAATTTTAATATGGTTTCAAAAATATGTCTAAACTTTTCCCAATTTTCATCAGTTATTTCAATATCTCCATTAAAGATGGCTTGAGCAAACTTTTCTTTCGACAGAGCTTTATTTACATTTGTTTCATCATAAACATCAGTATCAATTATTTCGAATTTGCCAGCCCTTTTATTTGAACCTGAACCAAGATTTAATTTTTGAATTAAATGTCTGTTTGTTTTTAGATCAAATTCATTCCCGATAAATAATCTTTCTCCATTAATTTCGAATTTAATTTTTTCTTCTTCAAATAGGAACTCGGTAGAAATTCCACTTGGTTTAATTTTAAATGAATAAATACCATATTCACTTTTTTCTTTAATTTTTATATCAGTATCTGAATCAAAAATTCCAATTAAAATTTTCTTTCTTTTATTTTTATTTCCTATTCGACTATTTATTTCGTTTGATAAATAACTATTTAATGGCGATTCGCCTAAATCCGCAATTACATTAGTTCCGCAAATTTGATTTTCTACATCTTCTTTTGTTCCAAATCGATAAAAAAAGTTTTCGTCAATTTCTAAAAATTCTTCTTTACTGTGAAAATGATGTAAAGCTTTTAGAATATATTTCCAATCCGTTTTTCCTTCAGTAATTATTAATACGTTTTCATCTGATTCTATTGTTGATTCTAGTTCTTGAATACGATCAGATTGGTTTTTAATCTTATCATAAAATTGTTTATTAACTTTTTGCAATTCAAAATAATCATCCTTATTTATTTTTAAAATTCTTGAAGGTGAATCTTGTTTTTTGAAAACTTCATAATAAGATGCGTATTCTGGAGCTAAAGATATCGTAGCGGGTGAATGTGTCGTTAAAATCACGGGAATCCCTTTGGAAATAAAATATTTTTCAATTACAATAAAAAAACTTTCGATTAAAGAAGGATTTAATACTGCATCAAATTCATCTAGTAATAGTAATTTTTTTTCAACTTTTTCTATCTTTTGTAAAGAAGTAAAACATAGAGAAATTATAGTTTTTTCACCGTCAGATAAATCCATTAATTGTCGACTTTCTTCTTCCATAATTTTGCCTTCAGAATCTATTTGAAATAGTAATGGTGTTTCAATAAGTTCAGCAAATTTAACTTCATAATTATCTTTGAACCTATAATCAATTTTTAAAATCTTAAACAAGTGATTTAACTCTGTCCATGGTGCTAAACCTAATTGTAATGGGTCAAATGCAGGTCCCTCTATTTTACCAGCGTTCTGTTGACCATTTGCTATTTCAATTGCGTGAATATAAAATAGATCACCGATAACATCAGTAAATTGATCATCTGATTTCCATATTAATTTATTATTTCTAATTATAGTTTTAAAAATATCTTCAGGAATGTCTCTTTTCACTGGATCATATAAACCTCCAAGTAAATTTATAAGTTGTTCAGAAATATCTTTATATTGAGGATTTTGTGAGGCAGATAAACCGTAGTTTTTATAATATTGAAAAGCTTGCTCAATTGAAGTATTAATTACTGTCGATGATGATTTAACTATTTCGGGAATATTAATATTATCTTTAAAAGATTTAAATTCTATGTTTTTATAAGTTATAGGAATGTCATCAATATTAACTGCATTAGAAATTTCTCTCTTTCTACCAGTAGAGGGATTAATATCTCCCTTTCCATTGATAATACTCATAAATTGTGATTTTCCAGAACCATTAATGCCAGATAGTATTATTAAATCTCCTTCTAATTCAGTTTCAAAATTTGTACCAAAAGACTTATATTTTTCATTTAACTTGATATTAATTTTCTTCATCAAAAATATTTTAAATAATTAGATTTATTTATCAAACATAGTAATTTGCCTTACAAAAAGCTAGTTAGGGTATAAAAAAGAAAGCCACAAATAACACTAAAATAGATTAGTATAATCTGTGGCTTAAAATTTTATAAAAGCAAAACTATCAACCCAAAAACGCCTTCAATTCCTCATAACTCTTAATATTCACACTAACTTTCTCCTTATCCATAACACTTTCAATCTGCGTAGGAATCGGAAGCGTAATGCCTAAAGCAGGTTCAACCACATCCAGAAATTTAATTGGGTGAGCTGTTTCTAAGAAAATACCAATGGCGTTAGGATATTTCTCCAATTCTTTTTTCAAACCTAAATACCCAACAGCACCGTGCGGTTCTGCGATATAACCATTCGTGTTATAAATATTTTTCATAGCTTCAAGGGTTTGCTCATCGGTATAGCTATAAGATGAGAAGTCTTTTTGGAAAGCACTCATATCATTATTGTACAATTCCTGAATCCTGATAAAGTTGCTTGGGTTTCCAACATCCATGGCGTTTGAGATGGTCGCTTTAGAAGGTTTCGGGTCGTATTTTCCGTTGGTTAAAAATCTTGGTACGGTATCGTTTACGTTGGTAGACGCTACAAAATGTTCAATTGGCAAACCTAATTTCTTAGCCATAATTCCGGCGCAGATATTTCCGAAATTTCCGCTTGGACAAGAGAAAATCAAGGGTTTTTTTTGGCTTTTCAAAGCTTTGTAAGCAAAGAAAAAATAAAACATCTGAGGTAACCAGCGCGCAATATTAATAGAATTTGCCGAAGTCAGGTTTTTATGCGCTAAAGTTTCGTCTAAAAATGCTTTTTTCACCATATCCTGGCAATCATCAAAAACACCGTCAACTTCCAAAGCTTTAATATTCTGACCTAAAGTCGTCAATTGTTTTTCCTGAATATCGCTCACTTTTCCTGTTGGATATAAAATCACGACATCAACGCCTTCAACACCCAAAAATCCACTTGCGACAGCGCCACCGGTATCTCCGGAAGTTGCTACTAAAACGGTATTTTTAGCGTCTTTTTTATCCTTGTTAAAATAAGCAAGACAACGTGACATAAAACGCGCTCCAACATCTTTAAAAGCCATTGTAGGTCCGTGGAATAACTCCAAAGAATAAATTCCTTCTTCTACTTTCACCACCGGAAAATCGAAACACAAAGTCTCGGCAATAATTTCTTTTAATGTATCTGCCGGAATTTCATTACCCACAAATTGCTGAATCGCTTCAAAAGCAATTTCTTCGTGGCTCAAACTTTCAATTTTATCAAAAAAAGACGAATCTAAAGCCGTGATATTCTCAGGGAAATATAATCCTTTATCGCTTGCTAATCCTTGTATTACCGCTTCCTGAAACGAAACTTTCGGGGCATTATGGTTTAAACTATAGTATTTCATTTTATTTTAGATTTTAGAAAAAAGAGAATAGAAAATAGAATATAGACTTTTCTTAAAATCAAATTCCAATTTTTAAATTCCAAATTCCAATAATTTGTATTTATATATTTTAAGTTTTTTTGTCATTTCGACGTAAGGAGAAATCACTGAGGGAGAGCAACGCGCTGTTGTCGAGTTTCTAGTGTGATTTCTCCTTACGTCGAAATGACAACTTTGTCTTAATTCTTACGACTTAATTCTTTACAAGATCCTAACTCCATCAGGGTTAATTTTCGAAACGTGAATTTCATAAGGTAAATTCATTTTTTCGTAAACCTCGCTCATGGCTTTGGCAATTTTATCTGCTGTTTCTTTTCCTCTGCTTAAAGCAAAAATCGAAGGGCCTGAGCCTGAAATTCCGGAACCTAACGCACCGTTTTCTAAAGCTGTTTGTTTGATCAGATCAAAACCCGGAATCAAAACGCTTCTTAATGGCTCCACGATTTCGTCATGAAGCGATCTCCCAATCAAATCGTAATCTTTGGTGTATAATCCGGCGATTAATCCACCCACATTTCCCCATTGCATAATCGCGCTTTTTAGGGAAACCGTTTGTTTCAATACCGAACGTGCATCCGATGTTTTCAATTCAATCTGAGGATGAACTACTGTTGCGAATAATTCCTCAGGACTGTCAATTCGGATAATATCAAGCGGAGCATAACTTCTTACTAACGTAAAACCACCCAAAAGGGCAGGGGCAACGTTGTCAGCGTGTGCGTTTCCGCTGGCTAATTTTTCTCCCTGCATCGCAAACTGCACCAAATCTTTACGAGAATAAGGTCTTCCTAATAATTCATTAATTCCAAAAACGGCTCCCGCAGAACTTGCAGCACTGCTTCCGATTCCGCTTCCGGCTTTGATATTTTTGTAAATTTCAATTTCAAAACCAAAATCCAGCTCGTCCAAAGTTTCCAACATCGCTAAAGCTGCAACTCCGGAAACATTTTTCTCTGTTTCTAAAGGCAAATCGGCACCCACAATTTTAGTAATACGAACTCCTTTCCGGTCTGATTTTCGAATAATCATTTCATCGCCCGCAGTATCTAAGCAAAGTCCAAGTACGTCAAATCCGCACGAAAGATTCGCAATAGTAGCCGGGCAAAATAGTTTAATCTGAGTCATAAAGTTTTAAAGTCTTAAAGTCGAAAGTCTTGTTGAATGCCATAAAAATCTTTTTCTTTCCGACTTTATGACATTCGACTTTCAGACTAAATTATATGTTTCCAATTCGAATTACATCTGCAAAAATCCCTGAAGCGGTAACGGCAGCACCAGCTCCGGCTCCTTTGATCAATAAAGGCTGATCTACGTAACGATCTGTGTAGAACAATACGATATTGTCTTTTCCTTCCAGATTGTAAAAAGGATGTTCTTTTGGAATGAATTGCAGGCCAACGCTTGCTTTTCCGTTTTCGAATTGCGCTACGTATTTCAAACGGGAATATTTGGCTAAAGCTTCTTCGTAAATTCCGTTAAAATGTTCAGCATGTTTAGTTAACGAAGCAAAAAAGTTATCGTTATTAGTTGTTGCTAAACATTCAGCAGGTAAAAAAGCTTCGTTTTCGATAGCGTCAATATCCATTTCGTAACCGCTTTCGCGAATTAGGATTAAGATTTTACGGGCAACGTCAATTCCGCTTAAGTCAATTTTAGGATCCGGTTCTGTGAATCCCTGAACTCCGGCTTCTTTCACAACATCATGAAAAGAATTATTCTTGTCGAAATTATTAAAAATAAAGTTCAGGCTTCCCGATAAAACCGCTTGTATTTTATGCACTTTATCACCAGAAGCGATTAAGTTTTTTACGGTATCAATAATTGGTAATCCCGCACCCACATTCGTTTCAAACAAAAACGGAGCGTTGTATTGGCGTGATAAGCTTTTTAATTTTTTATAATTATCGTAAGCAGATGAACACGCAATTTTGTTACAAGTCACAACAGCAATACTTTGTTTTAAAAATTGTTCGTAAGTTTCAGAAACACTTGCATTGGCTGTAATATCAACAAAAATACTGTTCCGTAAATTCATTTCTTTGGCACGCTCAATAAAAGCTGGTGCGTTGGCAGGTTCTCCTTTATCCAAACTAGCTTGCCATTCTTTTAAAGAAATTCCGTCTTCATCAAAAAGCATTTTTCTGGAGTTGGACAAAGCGATTACACGAACATTGATCTTCAGGTTTTCTTTTAAGAATTTCTTTTGATTGTGGATTTGCTCGATGAATTTCTCACCCACATTTCCAACACCCATTACAAATAAATTCAATTGTTTGGTATTTTCTTCGAAGAAATTTTCATGTAGCGTATTCAATGCTTTTTTAACGTCTCTTTCATTGATTACTGCCGAGATATTTCTTTCTGAAGCACCTTGTGCAATCGCACGGATGTTCACGTTATTTTTTCCTAAAGTACTGAACATTCTTCCGCTCAGACCCTGATGGTTTTTCATGTTTTCCCCAACCAAAGCAATAATACAAAGGTCTTTTTCTACAATACAAGGATCAATTTTGTTTTGTAAAATCTCAACTTCAAAAGCTTTATTAATTGCTTCTTCGGCATTATCAGCATCCGAATTTAAGATTCCGATACAAATAGAATGCTCAGAAGAGGCCTGAGTAATAAAGATAACATTGATTTTTTCGTGTGACAACACTTCAAACAAACGTTTTGATGAACCTGAAACCCCAATCATTCCGGGACCTTCAAGAGTCAACAACGAAATATGTTCGATATGGCTGATTCCTTTGACAGGAGTAGTCTGAGCTGAAATTTTATTCGAAATCAAAGTTCCTTCCGATTCCGTATCAAAAGTATTTTTGATTAAGATTGGAATATTTTTTCTTAAAACAGGCTGGATAGTTGGCGGATACAACACTTTTGCTCCAAAATGCGATAATTCCATCGCTTCCTGATAGGATATAGTTGCAATTGGCTGTGCCTGTTTTACGATTTTCGGATTGGCAGTAAACATTCCGTTTACATCAGTCCAGATTTCAAGCTGTTCGGCATCAAGTGCTCCGGCAATAATAGCAGCTGTATAATCAGAACCGCCACGACCTAAAGTTGTAGTGATCCCGTCAAGTGTCAAGGCTATAAATCCTGGTAAAATATTGATTTGTGATTGATTCCCGGCAAAATATTCCTGAATCAGATTGTTTGAAATTTCAAAATTAACAGTTGCTTTTCCGAAATCGGCATTTGTTTTAATTAATTCACGGCTGTCTTTGTAAGCAGCACTTTTATCAATTTGCTGATACGCCTGTGCAATAATATAAGAAGAAAGCAATTCACCGAAACTCAAAATAGTATCAGCAGTTCTTGGGGATAGTTCACCTAATAAAAAACAGCCATCCAATAATGTTTCCAAATGGTTGATGATTCTTTTTATGTGGCTTAACAAACTGCTTTGTTCGCTAACCGGAATAAGTTCTTTTAAGGTATCAAGATGTTTTTTCTCGATTTCGGCAACAATGTCTCTGAAGCTTTCGTCGTTTTCAGCCGCTTTTGCTGCTGCTAATTGCAGCATATCTGTTACTTTGCTTAAGGCAGAAACAACAACAACCAATTTAGTTTCTTTAGAATTCTGGTTTATAATTTCGAGAACGAGTTTTATATTTTGTGCATTGGCAACCGAAGTTCCGCCAAATTTTAATACTTTCATTTTGATGTTTTTTTCTTTTATGCAAATATTTTTATGTATCCAAAGCCTTTCTTCTTTCAGGAAAAAAAGTATAGGTAACCAGGATTATATGTAAAATGTATACCCCTAAGGGGTAGTAGTAGTAGTAGTAGTAGTAGTAGTAGTAGTAGTAGTAGAAATTGTTGTAGCAACAGTTGCAACTCTTGTTTGAGTTGTCATTGAAGATTGATATTTGTTGCTGTTACATTTCATTTTTGATTTTTCAAAAGTACAGTTTTTTATAAAAGTTAAAAACCTTATTTTTCTTTTTGCGAATATTTCAATATTTCAAATGAAAGAATTTTAATATTGACTAATTGTTAAAATTACATATCTAAATATGTCTTATTCGTATATTTAATCTGATTTGCATCATTCAAAAATACATCTTAAGATAAATTGCAGGTAAAATAGTAACCAAAAAGCAATAGATTCAGCCGGATATTTTATCAAATGAATAACTTGCAGAGACCCGGAAGATTAAATATTTTATTATTGTTATAAAATGTTGCTTTTTAATATTGATTTGTTGAATTTTGGCATCTTAAAGAAAAAGTCAGATGAGCGATATCCATTATATAAGTACTGAAACCTTAAATTTAGAATCTTTACAGGAAATAATAGTCAATCAAAAGAAGTTGGAACTCTCAGAGGAAGCTAAAGTTAATGTGCAGAAATGCCGTGATTATCTGGATAAAAAAATGACTTCACATTCGGAACCTATTTATGGTATCAATACAGGATTTGGTTCGCTTTGTAATGTGAAGATTTCAAATGAAAATTTATCAAAACTTCAGGAAAACTTAGTAAAATCACATGCCTGCGGAACAGGGGAGGAAGTTCCTGCTGAAATAGTAAAACTGATGCTTTTTCTTAAAATCCAATCTTTAAGTTATGGACATTCAGGAATTCAGCTTCAGACTGTAAATCGTTTGGTTGATTTTTACAATAATGATATTCTGCCTATTATTTATACACAAGGTTCCCTTGGCGCTTCAGGGGATTTAGCACCGTTGGCACATTTATCTTTGCCTTTGTTAGGAGAAGGCGAAGTATATTTTGAAGGAAAAAGAAAGGCTTCCGCCGAAGTTTTAAAGCATTTTAACTGGCAACCGATTATTTTACAGTCAAAAGAAGGTTTGGCATTATTGAACGGAACACAATTTATGGGGGCTTATGGAATTCATATTTTGATGAAAGCCTATAAATATTCCTATTTGGCCGATCTGATCGGAACCATCTCTTTAGAAGCTTTTGATGGGAGAATTGAACCTTTCAACGAATTGATCCATTTTATACGTCCTCACAAAGGTCAGATTATAACTGCACAACGCATTATTGAATTTTTAGAAGGAAGCGAGATTATTGCCCAGGAGAAAAAACACGTTCAGGATCCGTATTCTTTCCGTTGTATGCCGCAGGTTCATGGTGCATCAAAAGATGCAATTGACTATGTTCGAAAAGTATTCAAAACTGAAATTAATTCCGTTACTGATAATCCAAATATATTTGCAGAAAGCGACCAGATTATTTCAGGGGGAAATTTTCACGGACAGCCGTTGGCATTGGCGTTGGATTTTATGGCAATTGCGTTGGCCGAATTAGGAAGTATTTCTGAAAGAAGAACGTATCAGTTAATTTCGGGATTACGCAATCTGCCGGCATTTTTAGTTGACAATCCAGGATTGAATTCCGGATTAATGATTCCACAATATACTGCTGCGAGTATTGTGAGCCAGAATAAACAATTAGCTACTCCGTCGAGTATTGATAGTATTGTTTCCAGCAACGGACAGGAAGATCATGTGAGCATGGGGGCCAACGGAGCTACAAAAGCATTACGTATAATGGATAATCTGGAGCGAATTTTAGCTATTGAATTGTTGAATGCCTCACAAGCCTTATTCTACAGAGAACCTTTAAAATCAAGTGATTTCATTGAAATGTTCATAAGCAGTTACAGAGAAATTGTGCCTTTGGTTAAGGAAGACAGGATTTTGCATTACGATATTGAAAAAACGATTTCATTCCTGAATAGTTTCCAAATAGAAAACGATTTATTAACAATGGCTTAACATATCAAACGATTAATGAAGTAATTTTGCACTATTAAAAAGATAAAAATGTCAATAAACAGTATTTTCCAATTTTTAGTGCCGAAAGACAAAAAATTCTTTCCACTTTTTGAAGAAGCTTCAAGCAATTTAATTGAATTGGCTTCTAACTTACACGAAGCTGTAAACCTTCCATTGAAAGAAAGAGAGGTTCTTTTTCAAAAGATTGACGAATTAGAGCAAAAAGGAGAAGATATTACACGTCAGACCAATCTTGAATTGAGCAGAAACTTCATCACTCCATTTGACAGAGAGGATATTCATACCTTAATTACTTCTATTGATAACGTTGCTGATTATCTTCACGGCGCAGCAAGCAGAATGAGATTGTATCAGGTTGATAAGATTACAAAATCAATCAGAAAGATGACAGAAATCAACCTTGAAGCTTGTCAGAATATTGACAGTGCAGTAAAAGAGTTGAGAAATTTAAATAATTTCAAAGTTATTAAAGATGCTTGTGCCAGAATCAATAAACTGGAAAACAAATCAGATAACGTATATAACAAAGCAGTTTTTGAAATTTTTGAGAACGAAACAGATGCTAAAAATATTATTAAATATAAAGAAGTTTTATCTGTTTTAGAATCAGCAACAGACAAATGTAAAAGTGTTGCCAACATACTGGAATCTATTTCCGTAAAACATTCTTAAGTTCAATTTATTTCAATCTGAAGTTATAATTTATGACGCTACTTATAATTATTATAGTATTAGCTTTAATTTTTGATTACATCAATGGTTTTCATGATGCAGCAAATGCTATAGCGACTGTTGTTGCTACAAAGGTTCTAACGCCTTTTCAGGCCGTACTTTGGGCAGCATTTTTTAACTTTTTGGCTTACTGGGTTTTTGGATTTGGTGTTGCGGATACTGTTGCAAAAACAGCACACACAATGGACATTAATCTTGTTGTTATTCTAGCTGGAGTAATTGCAGCAATTTGTTGGAATTTATTGACCTGGTGGTTAGGGATTCCTTCGAGTTCTTCGCATACTTTAATTGGAGGATTTGCTGGGGCAGCTGTTGCTCATGCAATATATATGCATGGTTTTTCTGATTATACAGTAATTGAAAATGATGTAACCATTACAAGACATTGGTACGAAATTGTAAGCTGGTATAAAGCAGGAAAAGATGGAGGTATGCCTTCGGGAGTTATTATTATTATTGCTTTTATTGTTTTAGCACCATTGTTGGGAGCATTGGTTTCTTATTTAATTTCGATCTGGTTATTAAATGCATCCCGTAAAAATGTTGGTCCAAAAATATTTACCGTTGCTTTAATGATTGCTACTATTTGGCTTGTGAGCAATTTAATGGTTCCTTATGCAGAAATTGAAAAACCAAGATTCGATTCTCATTTTTGGAGTGTAGCTTTCGATCCGCATAATATTAAATGGTTTTTGGTTGCTTTTATCATCTTAACAGTTAGTTTATTCTGTTTAATATTCAGCAGTTTAAATCTTCATCAGGCTGACGCGGCTCTGAAAAAAATGCAATTACTTTCTTCTGCAGCTTTTAGTTTAGGACATGGAGGAAATGATTCACAAAAAGTAATGGGTATTATTGCTGCAGCCGTAGCGGTTTATATTCATACAAACCCTGGAGTTCTCATGGATTCATGGTTGGATGTTGTTTTGCCAAATGATGATTTAGGAGTAAAAGGAGTAATGCCGGGCTGGATTCCATTAGCTTGTTATTCTGCAATTGCTGCAGGAACTTTGAGTGGAGGATGGAAAATTGTCAAAACAATGGGTTCTAAAATCACAAAAGTAACTTCATTTGAAGGTGTTGCTGCAGAAACTGCGGGAGCTTTAACGCTTTATTTTACAGAACATTTAAAAATTCCGGTAAGTACAACACATACAATTACAGGATCTATCATTGGGGTAGGGTTAACAAAACGTGTATCTGCTGTTCGTTGGGGTGTTACTGTAAGTTTAATTTGGGCCTGGATTCTAACAATTCCTATTTCGGCTATATTAGCAGGTATCGTATATTTTGTGTTAAGCGTTTTTATTAAATAACAAATGGTATTGGATAATTTGAAATATAAAATCACATTTTAAATAGAAATAAAAAGCTGGTTTTCTTAATTAGAAACCAGCTTTTTTATGTAATAAACGTTTTTGTTATTCTTTCATAAATAAATAATCTTTTCCGCCCTGTTTTAAAACCATTTCTTTTTTCTCCACATTGAATTCCATTACAACTCCGGCGGGTTCAAATTTAAATATATTTGAAGAAGTTGCTTCTAAGGGAAAAGAAGGTTGTCCTGTAGCTTGTGCAATTAATGTACTCTCTTTTTTTGTAATACTTATTTTTATAGGAATTTGAATACTTCCATATATTCCTAAATAGGAATCTAATGTAGCAGTTGTTATTTCTGCATTATTAAAAGAAGGCATTTGAAAAGGTTTTTGAAAATAAGAACTTAATGCGCACAAAAGAATATTGTTATTATCATAGCCCATTGCACCATTTGATGTTATAGCCAAAGCTAATTTTTCATCAGGAAAGTAACTTACAATAGATCTGAACCCATCAATTCCTCCTGTGTGTCCGTAACTTTTTCTTTCAAAATAAGGAAATTCAAGAATACCCATTCCAAATTTATCTTTTATTGTTTTCATCAGATTCAGGTTTTCTATTGAAACAATTTTACCTGCAAAAAGACTTTCAATAAAAATATTTAAATCGGTTGGATTAGAAACGATTGCTCCGGCTCCAAGTGGAATGGACATGTCTGTATCTTTTTCCTTCTCCCATTTTCCGGACAAAGTATAAGAATTAGACTCGTTGTTTTCTAAACTAATTTTCGCTCCCAAATAAGTGTTTTTCAATTTTAAAGGCTTGATTATTTTTTGATTCAGGATTTCTCCATACGATTTTTTATAAACATCTTCCAGAATAAATGATAGTAAAATATAATTTGAATTGCTGTATTGTCCTTTTGTATCCGGTTCAAATACAATATTTCCGCTAGCTATTCTCTCTGTCATTTTAGCTCTTGACTGTTTCTCATTGTACCATGTTAAATATTCTGCATCATTGGTAAAATCATGAATTCCGCTTCTGTGATTTAACAAATTACTAATGGTTATTTTGCCGGCATTTTTAACTGTTGGAAAATAGTTACCGATAGTTTGGTTCAGGTTTATTTTTTTCTCTTCAACAGCTTTAAAAATCATAGATGCCGTAAACATTTTTGAAATAGAACCAATTCTGTATTTTGTAGTGCTGGTTGATTTTTTTGAACTTGTGATGTCATCAAAACCTATTGACTTGGTGTAGATTGTTTTTCCGTTTTCAGAAATAGCAATACTTCCCATAAATTTGTTGTTTTTTTCCAGAATCTGAAATAAACTGTCCAGTCTTTTTGCATTAAAATTTTGAGAAAAACCGCTCGTAATAATAAGAGCAAATAAACCGGTAATAATAATTTTTTTCATAATAGTGTTTTTTGATTGATTGATTTTTTGAATTTTAATAAAAGTGTGATAAGAAAATAAAATACGATAATTGAGAGTAGCATTGCAGGAATAAACCAATTTTCCAGTATTTCTGTAACCTGGTTTTTTATACGGTCTTCCGGATTAAAAATTCCCAAAACAAAAAAGGAAAGTGAATCTTTTTTCATAAATAATCCAACAAGTGACGGGTTTGTAATCTTCGCAAAAATCAGGAAAACAAAACCAAATAAGAACAGATACAAAATAGAGAAAAAGATGTACGAAATTCCATTGGTAAAGTTTAGAACCAAAGCTTTAAAAACATGGACAGGATTAAATGTCTGTGTTGCCTGTTCCAGTTTTTTATCAGCTACAAGTGGTTTTAAAACTTCTTCCGGCGAACCCAGTTTTTCGATAATATCTAAAAGTGAATCTAATTCATTGGCTTCATTTTTATGCTGAATTGCTTCAAAAATGTGGCTGTTAAATTCCATATAAACATCATCCTGATTGCTTTTAGATAATGAAGCTGTTGTCCTTTTAATTCGCTTCATATAATCATTGTATATTCTTTGCGAAGCTTTTTGTTTGAATTTAATGTCTTCTATTCTCATTGAATGATTTTTTTGATTGATTTTTCCAGATTTGTCCAATATATATTCATCTCGTAAAGAGTTTCAAGGCCAGCTTCAGTCAGGGAGTAGTATTTTCTTGGGATCCCTGTTTCCTGTTCTACCCATTTTGATTCGACCAGTTGTTCTGTTTTTAACCGATTCATTAATGGATAAAGTGTTCCCTCGGCAATTTCTATTTCGGTATGTTTCCTTATTTGTTCTATAAGTTCATAACCATAGTACT
>NZ_JBDTTP010000074.1:0-20465 GCF_039930565.1 Flavobacterium sp.
ACATTTCTGCTTCTGAAATTTCTTTCATTTCTCCTTCTACCATTGCGATAGAATCAGTTGAAGCTCCAATCATCATATCAATATCAGATAATTCTAATTGTGCGCGAGATGGATTGATGATAAATTTACCGTCAACTCTTCCTACTCTGGCTTCTGAAATTAAAGTTTCAAAAGGTATGTCAGACAAAGCAAGTGCGGCCGAAGCTGCTAATCCTGCTAATGCATCCGGCATCACTTCATCATCATGAGACATTAGCTGAATCATAACCTGAACTTCTGCGTGATAATCACTTGGGAAAAGAGGACGCAATACACGGTCAACTAATCTCATTGTTAATACTTCGCTGTCACTAGGACGAGCTTCTCTTTTGAAGAAACCACCAGGGAAACGGCCTGCTGCTGCGAATTTTTCACGATAGTCTACCGTTAACGGTAAAAAGTCGATACCCGGACTTGCTTTTCTTGATGATACAACTGTTCCTAAAATAACAGTTTTACCAATTCTTACTACTACAGAGCCATCAGCTTGTTTCGCTAAACGTCCTGTCTCGATTGTGATGTTTCTGCCATCACCTAAATCGATACTTTCTACAAATAATTGTGGAATCATAAATTTTTTCCTTATTGGTTATACATGGGTTTTAGTTGTGTTGTAGTTGTTGTGTGTAGTTGTTGTTTATTCTAAAACCCAATGAAAAACCAAACTTTTTTTAATGTTAATATAAATTTCAAAAATCAATATTAATGCGTTTGTAAGTTTAAAAATCTAAAATTTGATTTCTAAAATTTAAATAAAAAAAAGAGGCACTTTCGCACCTCTTTACTATATTGATTATTTTCTGATATTCAATACTTTGATAATCTCACGATATCTGTTGATCTCTTTCTTTTTCAAGTAATCTAACAACGATCTTCTTTTACCTACTAGTAGTACAAGTGAACGCTCAGTGTTGTAATCGTGACGATTTTTTTTCAAGTGCTCAGTTAAGTGTGAAATTCTGTAAGTGAACAATGCAATCTGACCTTCTGCTTTTCCAGTGTTTGTTGCTTCACCGTGTTGTGCAAAAATCTCTTCCTTCTTTTCTTTAGTTAAATACATTCCAATATTATTTAATGATTTTTATGTATGTCATACATCTTTTGTAAGACGGGTGCAAAAATACATCTTTTTTTCTGAAAAAATAAAATTAAAGTTTGAAAAATTTACAGATTAACTAATTTAAGTTAAGCCTTCCTCATGCAATTCTTTAAAAGGATTAATTTTTTTTAGAATAATTTAGCAACCTCCTGATTTACAAATTCTAAAAATCTTTCGTCTGCTTCTGTAAATGGATCAATTACGTGACTGTCAATGTCAATCTGGCCAATATTCACTCCATCAACAAATAAAGGAACCACAATTTCTGATTTTACAGTAAAACTGCAGGCAATATAATTATCCTGTGCGGCAACATCGGGAACTACAAAATTAGCATTACTTTCTGCAACCTGACCACAAATTCCTTTTCCAAACGGAATTACGGTATGATCAGTTTCGGCACCTGCATACGGGCCTAAATGAAGTGTTTTGTTTTCGTGATTGGCAAAATAAAATCCAACCCAGTTATAATATTCAACGTTTTCGTTTAATAATTGGCAAATTGCTAATAATTTTTCGTCTCTAACTGTATTTGTATCAGCTACAATCGCGCTTATTTTGGGTTGTAATTCCTGAAATGTCATGATATAAAATTTTTATACAAAAGTATTTAAAGCTAATCTCAAAAAATACATAAATTTGAAAAAAAATTCCTTTGAAAAAATATCTGTTACAATATAGGCCCTTCTTGCTTTTTATAACTACTTTCTTTATCATTTATATAGTGGCTGCGGTTATCTATAAACTGTATTTGGATAGTTTTGATGAAAAAAGTATTGATGGAATAACGAATATAGTAGGGCATCAGGTATTCAAAATAATGAATTTTTTTAATTGTGATATCAGGATTTTAAAAAGCGAATCAAATCCATATTTAGAAGTTTGGTACAATCAGAAATATGTTATCAGGATTGTAGAAGGTTGTAATGCAGTAAGTGTAATTGTTTTATTTGGTTCATTTGTTATCGCTTTTTCCGGAAAATTTAAAACCACATTAATTTTTATTCTCTTCGGGATTTTATTTATTCATATTTTAAATATCAGTAGAATTGCTTTGTTAACTGTTTTAATGTTTCATTTCCCTGAAAAAGAACATCTTTTACATGGAGTTTTTTTTCCGTTGGTTATTTACGGATTCATTTTTATTTTATGGATTGTCTGGGTTAATAAATTTTCAAAATATGCCAGATAAAGTAATTCGATATAAATTTAAAATCACAATAGCGATTCTTATCGTATTGTGTTTTGGCCTTATCAGAACTTTTGAGAAACAATTATTTTATGACCCTTTTTTAGAATATTTTGAATCGGATTTTAAAAATTTATCCTTTCCTGAGCTAAATACTTTCCAGTTTTTTCTTTCACTGCTATTTAGGTTTGGATTAAATACTATATTGTCACTATTGCTGATTTATACTTTGTTTAGGGATAGAGAAATACTTAAATTTAGTATATTTCTGTATTTGTTTTTTATGATAGCACTTTTTGGAATGTTTTTCCTGATTCTAATTTATTATTCAAATGGAAGCTGGATTCTTTTTTATGTAAGAAGATTTATTATTCAGCCCATATTTGTATTGCTTTTTATACCGGCTTTCTACTATCAGCAACAGAATATTAAAAAATAACATTTTATTAGTTCTTTTCTAAAGCGTTTTGAATAATTTTGCACTATGAATTTTAAAAAGTCCACCTGTTTGTTTTTAGCTTTTCTATTGTTGGTTTCCAACATTGGATTTGCTTTTAATTTACATTATTGTGGTGGAAAAATTGCTTCTGTTTCCTTAGATACAACTTCTGCAATTACTGAAAAAAACTGCTGTGCAAAATCAGAAAAAAAATCATCTTGTTGTAAAGACAAAGTTGTAAAGATTGAAAAAAAATCAGATAATGCTACTTTTAAAATTTTCTTTTTTCAATTGTCGATTCCTGCAATAATTCAGGAAACGCATCCGGTTTCTTTTTTGTCAGTTCACAATTTTAAGAATAATCGGGTAATTTCATATTATTCTGATGCAAATGCACCTCCTTTATTCAAATTATACCAGCAATATATTTTTTACGCCTGATTTTAATGTTTGCGAACAAGCCATAATAAGGCTTCATTGTACTGTTTTATAAATTTAAAACAGTTTTCTAATAACATTAAAATCATTTTTTATGAAAAAAACTATACTGCTTTTTGGTATACTTTTATTTTCTGTTACAGCTTTTTCACAAGAGGATCTGGAAGAAGTGAAAATTACAAAAAAGCAAAAAGGAATTAAAAAATCCTATACATTAACTGCCAATACAACTGTTATAACGAGTAAGGAATTGTTAAAAGCTGCTTGTTGTAACCTTGCTGAAAGTTTTGAAACAAATCCGTCAATAGATGTCAATTTTTCGGATGCCCTGACGGGTACTAAACAAATCAAAATGCTGGGCCTTACAAGTCCGTATTTAATGATTACTGAAGAAAATATCCCGTCGGTTCGGGGCGCTTCTCAGGCCTACGGATTGTCATTTACACCCGGGACATGGATTGAAAGTGTTCAGATTACAAAAGGAGCAGGAAGTGTAGTCAATGGTTATGAAAGTATCTCGGGACAAATAAATACAGAGCTTTTAAAACCTTTGTCTGACATTCCGTTTTTTTTAAATGTATACGGTTCTACTGATGCACGTTTTGAATTGAATACGCATTTCAATAAAAAACTATCTGATAAATGGGCGACAAGTCTGTTTGTTCACGGTAATACCAGAGTGGCTAAAAACGACATGAATGATGATGGATTTCTGGATAATCCGCTTGGAAAACAAATCAATGTTTTAAATCGTTATCAGTACTATAATCCGGACAGCGGTTTGGTAAGTTTTATCAATTTCAGATACATGAATGATAAAAAGCAAACAGGAGAGGTAGATTTTGATAAAGATAAAGACAGAGGAACTACTAATTATTGGGGCTCGGAAATTAATACGGAACGTTTTGACGTTTCAACCAAAATTGGCTATGTGTTTCCGGATATGCCTTATCAGAGTATTGGTTTTCAAAATGCCTTTAATACACATAATCAAGAATCTTACTTTGGTTTAAATCAGTATAATATCAGGCAGAATAGTTATTATTCGAATTTAATTTTTAATTCGATTATTAGTAACACAATGCATAAATTTACAACAGGATTGAATTTTTCGTATGATCAATATCAGGAATTTGTAAATGTTACTGATTACAGCAGAATTGATAATTCGGTTGGAGCTTTTTTTGAATATACGTATGACAACACCGATAATTTTAGCCTGATTCTGGGCGGAAGAGTTGATAATCATAATCGATTAGGCTTTTTTGTAACGCCCCGTTTGCACTTGAGATATAATCCTTGGGAATCTGGGGTATTTCGTTTATCAGCAGGAAGAGGAAAACGTTCGGCCAATATCTTTGCAGAAAATCAACAGCTTTTTGCAAGTTCCAGAACTTTTTCTATTTTGGATAATGAAGGCAAAATTTATGGGATGAATGCTGAAATTGCCTGGAATTACGGTTTCAGTTTCTCACAAAAATTCCATATTTTTAATAAAAATGCTGAAGCAGGTTTTGACGTATACAGAACTGATTTTCAAAATCAGGTGGTTGTCGATTTAATGCAAAGTCCTCAGGAAGTTTCATTTTATAATTTAAGAGGAAATTCATTTGCAAACAGTGTTCAGCTGGAGTTTAATTTTGAATTCATCCATAACCTGAACCTGAGAACCGCATATAAATATTACGATATTCAAACAGATTATCAAACGGGTACTTTTCAGCGTCCTTTGCAGGCTAAACATCGTTTTTTGGCTAATCTTGAATATGAAACGCGTACAGAAGATGAAAAATACTGGAAATTTGATTGTACTTTCAATTGGACAGGAAAACAACAATTGCCCTACACGGCTTCTAACCCGCAAGCAGATCAGTTTCCTGATTTTTCCCCTTCTTATTTAATAATGAATACTCAGGTAACGAGAGTTTTTTCTCCAGTTTTTGAAGTTTATATTGGTGGTGAGAATATTGGCAATTATCAACAGGAAAAAGCCATTTTAGGAAGTGATAACCCATTTGGTCCAAATTTTGATGCATCTGTAGCTTATGCTCCCATTTTTGGACAAATGTATTATGCAGGATTACGATTTAAAATAAAATAAAAACAACTTAATTATAAAAAAATGAAACATATAATTTTAATTGCATTGATTGCTTTTTTTGGATTTTCTGCTCAGGCTCAAACTAAAAAAAATAAGAATTTAAAATATAGTACAGAAGTAAACGGAAACTGTGAGCAATGTAAAAAGCGTATTGAAAAAGCTGCATTTAGTGTTCCGGGTGTAAAAACTGCCAATTGGGATATTAGCTCTCACCAGCTTACCGTAATACTGAATGAAGAAAAATCTTCGCCACAGGATATGAAGAAAGCTATTGCTAAAGCAGGGCATGATACAGACGAAATAAAAGCAACAAAAGTTGATTATGATAATTTGCATTCCTGCTGCAAATATGAAAGATAAATATGTAAAAGCCCAAGTCTTCTTGGGCTTTTTTTATAGTTAATTTATCTTTAAAATACTGTATTTAATTGTGGTTAACCTAAATTATTATTACTTTCACACCCTGTAATTTCAATAATAAACAATACTGTATGAATAATTTTGACTGGACCCAATTAATAAATCCTGAGTTTTATATTAACTTAAGCATTGGCGGAGTTCAAATTGGTTTATTTATTGTTTTATTCATTGTTTTTGCAGAAACCGGACTTTTTGCAGGTTTCTTTTTACCAGGTGACAGCTTATTGTTTTTGGCCGGAATTTATAGTAGGGAACTGATAGAGAATATGGTTATTATTCCTAATGATTTTTTAAATGTTTTTTTATTATCACTATTGGTAGCCATTATGGGAGTTTTGGGTAATATGACAGGCTATTGGTTTGGTTCTAAAAGTGGCTATTATCTTTTTAAAAAAGAAGATTCTTTTTGGTTTAAGAAAAAATATTTATTGCAATCCAAAGATTTTTTCGAAAAATATGGAGGGAAAGCCATTATATATGCTCGTTTTTTGCCTATTTTCAGGACTTTCGCTCCAATTATTGCCGGCATTGTTTCTATGGATAAAAAGAAATTTATGTTCTATAATATCCTAAGTTCATTTCTATGGTCATTTATTCTAATCTTTGCGGGACATTACTTGTACGGCGTGTTTTTAAAACAAGGAATAGATCTCAAACATCACATCGAGTATATTATTATAATCATTGTTGTAATTTCTACGTTTCCTGTTATGGTAAAGCTTTTAAAGAAAAGACCAGTCGAAAAAATATAATTGTTAATATTTTTTAAAGCTGTCTGCCAAAAAAATTAAAAATAGACTTTCCTAAGCGAGGATTTGTTTTCTCTTCTATTGATGATGATTCGTAGCAGGAGAAACCTAAAATTATTTTAATTCCGGGAGGAATACTATTTAAGATTTCTCTCTTTTGCTCCTCTAATAGCAGTTTTAAACTAGCAGTTATTTCTGAATTATTCCTAAAGTAAGAAAGTGTCAGCAGCACTGAGAAGTTCAATATTTCACGCGCAGTTTCACTTTTAATACCTACTTCGTTCGAAATCATTTCAGTAATTCTTGCCTTTTTGTTAGCAAATAATAGCTCAAGAAATGTGTTGCCTTCTGTTTTATAACAGTCATCAACAGACAGGATTCTTTCAGCAACGAAATCAATTTCTTTGTAAAAAAAAGTTTTTTCTACTGATTTAATCATTTTATTAAATGATTTTTCATCTGTATAGCTGTAGCATCCCATTAGAACAGTTCCTATTGAAACGTCAATGCCTTTTATTAGTAAAGCATCATTTTCATAGTAGAATTTGTTTAATTTGGATATAACATTAGATGAAATAAAGCGTCTTAGTTCAATTTGTAGATTTGGGATCATAATTTTACTGTAAGATTATATTTATAAATGTTAAAAAATAATGATAAATAGTGATATTTTATCGTTAATCATGATAAAAATATAAAATATATTAACATATCCAAAAAAATAGTTAAATATTTTGTTTTTTATTTTAAAAATTATATAGGAGGATTGTAGCATCATCAATAAATGCTACTTTTTTTCAAATTTAGTAGTTTAAAATTTTTAAGGATTTTAGCTATAACAAACAATTTTGTGATTTATTTAAAACAAAACAGATTTATGACGCCAGACAATTGTTAGAAAAAGTCCAAAAAACATTATACAAAACATAAAATTGATAAAACTTGAAGCTAAAAAACCAAGTAATGAGCCTGTAGCAGCTTTCAAAGCACGTTGATGGTTTTTTGAATCAAAAATTAATTCGCCTATAAAAGCACCTACAAAAGGACCAATAATAAATCCTAATGGTATTGGGGCTAAAATGCCAACAACTAATCCAATATTGGTTCCCCAAACCCCATATGAGCTTCCTCCATATCGTTTAGTTCCTTTAGACGGAATGGTATAAGCAAGAATAGTGATAATAATAGTAAGTGTAAGGGTTATTCCTAATATCCAGTAATTATTTTCTACTGCTTTTGTTAAATATAAAAGCAAAAGACCAACCCAACAACTTGCCAATCCTGGCAGTACAGGTAGAAAACTGCCTAAAATCCCTATGATCATACATATAAAACCGAGCAATATTAATAGTGAATCCATGCCATTATCTTTATAATTATGTAATAGTTAAAAGTATTCATTTTTTGGCTAAAAAAATAATCGTATTTTTATACCACATAGTTTAATCCAAATCAAAATCTTGAAGCAGTTATTCACTTTTTTAATTATTTTTCTTTTTAATTCTTGTCAATATTTTGACAAGCAGGTTCCTTCTGAAAAAGAATTACTTCAAAAGGAATTAAAATCAATCAATTGGAAAGAAGTTGATGAATATCCATCGGTTGCCGAATGTGAAAAAATTGGTGGTAAAAAACTTCGTCAACAATGTTTTTTTGAGGTTATGTCGAAACTGATTCAGTCTAAATTAGATATTGATTCACTCTCAATATTATATCCCGAATTGGATACAATCGAGGTTAGGGTAACCATTTTTCCAAATGCAACTATGAAATTTGAACCGCAATTTCCCAAAGATTCCGTTGAATATGATACCATTAAGATAGACAGTATATTGCATGCCCGACTAATCGATTTTCCAAAAGTAAATCCCGGTATAAAACGTGGCATTCCTGTTAAAACGCAATTTATCTTACCCGTGATTCTTAAGGAAAAAGAAAATCTGTAAATTATCAGGAGCTATTTCCCGCTATTCACTACAATCTTTTATGCCGAAACCCGGCACAAAAGGATTTTCGTTTCTATCGGGGCTAGGCAGTTAGATTCTGCAAGAATTATATTTTGAATCGACGGTCTTTCCACTCATAAGAACCAAACAAACTATACAAAGCCACAGCCGAACTAAAAAAAGGATAAAATAAGCTGCTAAAAATCAATTGTCTTATTCTGGTTGTTGTCAAAAATTGATTAGTGATATAAAGCAGGGTAAAATCAACAGCAAATTTAAAAATTGTATATAAAGCCAAAAGCTGTAAAGACCAAATTCCAAAAAGAAAAAACACAAAAGCAATTACAAAACTCAGGTTTTCAAAGAAAACAATATATCCTAAAAGTTTTCCAAAACCACTTTGATACGAACTTGTTTTAGCTGCCCATCGCACTCTCTGATAAAATAATGATTTCCAATTTTCTGTTGGTTTGGTAATCACAATAGCTTCCTCTGCTTTTAAGTATTGAACTTCATCAGGAAACCGAGCAACCGCTTTTTGTAACAAAAAAACATCATCGCCGCTGGCAATTTTGTCATTTCCTTCAAATCCGTTTAAACTTTCAAATAATGATTTTGTGTAAGCAAAGTTAGCACCGTTACACATAAAAGCTTTTTTAAGACCAAAACTACCAATCGTCGCACCTTGTAAACTAATTAAATCTACTTGTTGAAAATGATGTAACAATGTATTTTCGCATTCATAAGAAACAGCACCAGCCAACATAGAAACCTGATTTTCCTGAATAAAATTATCGAATGTCAGCAGCCAGTTTGCGGGCACAATACAGTCGGCATCAGTAGTAATGACCCAATTGGTTTTTACGTACTGCATTGCAGTGGAAATAGCGTCTTTTTTAGGTGAATTAGAAACTCTAATGTTATCTATAATTGATAACTGATAATTAACAATTGATAATTTAAACTTATCACTGGAATCATCATCGACTAAAATGACTTGAAATAAATCATTTGAATAATTCAGATTTGAGAAACTTTCTAATAGCTGTGGTAAATTGTTAGCTTCATTTCGAAAGGGAACAATAATAGTAAAATTTGTTTGTGGTACTAAATTCGTTCTTTGGTATTCTTTTACTTTTAAAAAACCGTAAATAATCAAACAAATATTTATTACGTAAATTATTAATATGAGGTATAAAATAAAACTCATCCTATTGTTGTTTTTGTTTTAAAATTCAATACATAATAGCTTCCTAAAACTACTGGTAAAACTACATTTAAAAACCACATCAGCGTAGTGATAAAAACAACAATCCATTCGTTTACACCTAACATTCCAAAGAAATAAATGGCAACACTACCTTTTACAGCAAAATCCAAAAACTGAAAAGTGGGCAATGAAGAGGCTAGAAAGTAAACAACTGCAATTGTAGAAATCAAGGTTATATAAGGTAAATCAACACCAAAAGCCAAAAACAAAAAGTAATATTGATGGGAAAAAACCAAATAACGCAGCATTCCTAAAACAATATTTTTTTGATGAATTGGTTTCGGGATTTTATTGATCTTTTCAAATAACTTTTCGATTGAGTATCCTTTTACTTTTATCTTTTTTAAGAAGAAAGAAAATAAAAAAACGAAAATTGATATTCCGATTATTCCTAAAACCCATTGCCAATATCCTATAATTAAAAGGCCAATTGTCCCGAATAGCACAGTTAAAATCATCTGGATTCCGTTGCAGATTAAATTCAGAAAAACCACTTTTTTAGCTTCGGATTTCTGAAAGTAAAGTGCTTTTCCGGCATATTCTCCAATGCCATTTGGTGTAAATATTCCTGCAGTTAAAGCTGCCAAGACCTGTTTCGTTGCTTCGCCTAAAGATATGGGATGAATTACTTTGGCTAAATTCTGCCATTTCAAAATTTCAAAATACCGATTCAGAACACTCAAAAGTAATATAAAACCAATTCCTAAAACCGATTGATTTTTACTAAATACTGTGATAAATTTCTGCCAGTCCAGTTTGTCATTATTCGCCAACTGATTATAAATAAAGTAAAATGCACCGCCTACAATCAAAAGTTTGATCAGAAGAACAAGGAATTGTTTAGCTTTGTGAGGAATTGATATCATGGCGCAAAAGTAATCAATTTGAAAATGTGGCAATAAAAATGTGTCAATTTGAAAATTAGAGAATAAGTCAGTTTTCTAAACCTGAAACTTGTAACAAAAAAACACTTGACAAAAGAACGCATCATATTAGGTATTGACCCGGGAACAACAATCATGGGATTTGGATTGATTAAAGTCACCAATAAAAAAATGGAGTTTTTGCAATTGAACGAATTGCAATTATCTAAATACGACAACCATTACCAAAAATTAAAAATCATTTTTGAAAGAACGATTGAATTAATTGATACTCATAATCCTGACGAAATTGCAATCGAAGCTCCTTTCTTTGGCAAAAACGTACAATCAATGCTGAAATTAGGAAGAGCTCAGGGTGTGGCGATGGCAGCCGGACTTTCAAGAGACATTCCTATTACTGAATACGAGCCAAAAAAAATAAAAATGGCGATTACCGGAAATGGAAATGCCAGTAAAGAACAGGTCGCGAAAATGCTCCAACAGCTTTTAGGCTTAAAAGAATTACCTAAAAACCTCGATTCTACTGATGGTTTGGCAGCTGCGGTTTGTCATTTTTTTAATTCAGGAAAAATAGTTGCAGGAAAAAGTTATTCGGGTTGGGATGCTTTTGTGAAACAAAATGAAGATAAAATTAGAAAATGAGATAATGTGTCAATTAGATAATTTCTTGTACTGTGAATAATTATGTACAATGTTTACCTAATTAACATATTATCCATGAGTAAATTATCTAATTATCTAATTGACAAATTTTATAATTAATGTCCGGTATATACATTCATATTCCTTTTTGCAAACAGGCTTGCCATTATTGCGACTTTCATTTTTCGACTTCCATGAAAAAGAAAGAGGATATGGTTTCGGCTATTGCCAAAGAAATCCAAATGCGAAAAAGTGAATTCAAAAACGAAACTGTAGAAACTATTTATTTTGGTGGTGGAACTCCATCGGTTTTGGAAAATTCTGAACTGCAGTTTTTAATTGATACTGTTTATAAAAATTATAAAGTTGCCGACATTCCTGAAATTACATTAGAAGCCAATCCTGATGATTTGTCTTCAGAACGAATTTTAGAATTATCCAAAAGTCCAATAAATCGTCTTAGCATTGGAATCCAGTCTTTTTATGAAGACGATCTGAAAATGATGAATCGTGCTCATAATTCGGCGGAAGCCAAAAGATGCTTAGAATACGCTACTAAATATTTTGATAATATTTCACTCGATTTAATTTATGGCATTCCGGGAATGAGCGATGAAATGTGGAAACAAAATATTGAAACAGCTTTGAGTTTTGGTATTCCGCATATTTCAAGTTATGCTTTGACGGTTGAACCTAAAACAGCTTTAAAAAAACTGATTGATACCGGAAAAATTGCTGCACCACAAGATGAAGTGGCTTCGAATCATTTTATGATTTTGGTTGAGATGCTTCAAAAAAATGATTTTATTCATTACGAATTATCCAATTTTGGGAAAGAGAATTACTTTTCTAAAAATAATTCAGCCTACTGGCTAGGTAAAAAATATATTGGCATCGGTCCTTCAGCTCATAGTTATGATGGAGAAAAAAGAGGATGGAATGTAGCTAATAATTCACTTTATTTGAAATCGATTCAGGAAAACATTTTACCATTAGAAACCGAAATTCTATCAAAGTCTGATCGTTATAACGAATATATTATGACGGGATTAAGAACTATTTGGGGCGTTTCATTAGAAAGAATTGAAAAAGAATTTGGAGAAGATTATTTGAATTATCTGAAAAAGCAAAGTCAGAAATTCGTAAATGATGATCTGCTTTCAATTCAAAATAATATTTTAAAACCCACTGCAAAAGGAAAATTTTTAACGGATGGAATTGCAAGTGATCTCTTTTACTTAAATTTGGAAGAATAAAACTTTGTGGTTAAACTATGATAGCAAAAATCAACAATTTTGAGATCGACTTATCAAGACCCATTGATATTTCTATTCCGTTAACAAATACAGAGGAAAACCCAATTGCCTGGTACATCGAAAAACCGGTTATTGAGCCTGTAATTTTTGGTGATTGGGTTGGGAAAGTTTCCGAAGGGAAATCATCTACCAATTTCAATAATATTTTTTTTAATCCACACGGACATGGAACACATACTGAATGCCTGGGGCATATTACCAATGATTTTTACAGTATTAATCAATGTTTGAAGGAGTTTTTCTTTTTTGCGAAATTAATAACGATTCAACCTGAAAAATTTGGAGATGATTTTATTATCACTAAAAATCAGATTCAAAAAGAGATCAGCATTACAGCTTTGCTTAAACAGAAAGCACTAATTATCCGGACAATTCCAAATCAAAAAGATAAAAAGTCAAGAAAATATTCTAATACGAATCCGCCTTATTTGTCTGAAGAGGCTGCTATATTCATCCGCGAAAGCGAAATTCAACATTTATTAATTGATCTGCCAAGTGTTGACAGAGAACATGATGAAGGAAAATTATTGGCTCATAAAGCGTTTTGGAATGTTAAAGATACAATCCACCTCAATAAGGATGCCTGTTTAAATGCTACCATTACAGAAATGATTTTTGTTCCCGAAGAAGTTGCAGATGGAAATTACATACTTAATCTTCAAATAGCTTCTTTTGAAAATGATGCAAGTCCCTCTAAACCTATTTTATATAAGATATGATTACTGTTTCGACTGATAAAAGCAAACTTGACGTTCCCTTTATACAGGATTTCCTGAAGGATATTTATTGGGCTGCCGGAAGAACAATAGAAGAGGTTCAGACTACCATTGATGCTTCGGTTTGTTTTGGGATTCACTTACATAACCAACAAATTGGTTTTGCCAGAGTAATAACAGATTATGTTGTTTTTGGCTATCTGATGGATGTTTTTATTACTGAAGCGCATCGTGGAAAAGGATATTCATCAATTTTAATTCAAAATGTGATGAATGAACCATTGCTTAAAGATATTAAGATTTGGAGATTAGCCACAACAGATGCGCACTTTTTATACGAAAAATTCGGATTCACAAAACTAAACCATCCCGAAAAAATGATGGAAAAAATACTATCATGAAAACAATTATAAAACTTGAAGAGATAGCCTTATTTATTCTGGGAATTTATTTATTTAGCCTTTTGAGTTTTCAATGGTGGTGGTTTTTTGTTTTAATTTTAGCCCCTGATTTATCAATGTTAGGATATTTTTTTGGAAATAAAAGCGGCGCATTTTTTTATAATGTTTTTCACCATAAAGGAATTGCACTTTTAATCTATGCTTTAGGATGTTATTTGAATGTTGAAATTATTCAATTAGCCGGAATTGTATTATTTTCACATTCGGCTATGGATCGAATGTTCGGTTACGGATTAAAATATGAAAAAGGCTTTAAATACACGCATTTAGGTGAAATTGGTAAATAATACAATTATGAATTTAGAAACATTTTATGAGTATTGTCTTTCTAAAAAAGGTGTCAGTGAGCACTTTCCTTTTGATGAAGATACTTTAGTTTTTAAAGTAGGAGGAAAAATGTTTGCTCTGTCATCTTTATTACAATGGGAGAAAAACGAACCATCGGTAAATTTAAAGTGCGATCCTGAACGTGCACAAGAGTTAAGAGCTGAATATGATGATATAAAACCAGGGTTCCATATGAGTAAAGTACATTGGAATACGATCTCTATAAATGGAAATATATCATCAAGTTTAATAAAGGAGCTTATTGATCATTCGTATGAATTGGTTTTCAAAAGTTTGACAAAGAAAATTCAGAATGAAATTATTGAATTAGAAAATTAGGCATTACATTTGTATCATAAGACGAAAAAATCAACAACTCAGTTACCTTGTAACTTAGCAACTTATAAAATATGAAAGAACAATTTAAAAAATTTCTTAACGAAGAACAAGATCCAAAAGCTATTGAAAAGATTACTTCAAAACTCAGTGATTTATTGATGAAAAACGAAGAAGTTGGATATATTGCAGTACAAAAAAAGCCTGCAATTACTGTTTTTCCGGACAGCATTGTTTTAACCAATAAGAGAATCATTATTTGTGAGCCTAGAAATTTAGGTTTATCGATGAATTTTACAGATTATACGTGGGATAATATTGCGGCTACTTTTGTTAAGGAAAACATCCTAGGTTCAGAGTTTTCATTTAATACGAATACTGATTTAGCTATTTCGATTGATTATATCCCAAAAATTCAGGCTAGAAAAATATATACTTACGCTAAGGAACAATTGGATTTACTTAAGAATCCTGTAACAATAGAAGCTCCTGTTTCAGAAACTTTAAAATCAGTTGAACCTGAAAGTTATTTTGATGAAGATGAAATTGAAGAAATTGAAACAGAAGAGGTGACCAGTTTTGCTGAAATTATGCCAGCAACAACTTATACTGAAACATTTGAACCATTACAGCAACAACCTTCTTCAGGAGAGCGTAAATTAAGCGAATTATCTAAAGAAGAACTTTTTGATAAATTGCAGAATTACAAAAAACTACTCGATAATGGTTTGATTCTGCAAGGAGAATATGATACATATAAAAAAGAAATTTTAAGCTATATGTAGTTACTAAAAAAAATCCGAAGTTCATCAACTTCGGATTTTTTTTACCATTCGTTTACCTTGTTGGCGTCCATTTTTAAGAATATAAAGAGCAGTATTGTGAACCCCCACAGCCCTGAACCCCCATAAGAAAAGAATGGAAGAGGAACCCCAATTGTTGGAAAAACACCTACCACCATGGCTATATTTACAAAGAAATGGATAAATAAGATTCCTGCTACACAATATCCATAAACCCGGCTAAATTTTGTTTTTTGTCTTTCAGCTAAATAGATTACCCTTAAAAGTAAACAAGCAAATAAAATAATAACAACTAAAGAGCCTGCAAACCCCCATTCTTCACCAACAGTCGTAAAAATATAATCAGTATGTTGTTCCGGAACAAAACCACCTTTTGTTTGTGTGCCTTCCAAAAAGCCTTTACCCAGCCATCCTCCGGACCCAACTGCAATTTCGGATTGATTTGTATTATAACCAATTCCCTTTAAATCGACACTTTTACCTAGTAAAATATTAAAACGATCCCTGTGATGCTGTTTAAAAACATGTTCAAATACATAATTTACAGATAACACAAAAATTGAAATTACGGACAAAATGATTCCGCTTAAAATTATATTACGATCAACCGCCCTTCCTTTAAAGTATATTATTGCTAAAACTACAAAAGCTATCAGAATTACCACATAGGGCTCTAAAATCAATGTGAGAACAAACAGTAACATGGCAACAAAGCCAGTCCAAACATACCATGCAGGTAATCCTTCTCTATATAAAACAATGATAAAAATACTATAAATTAAAGCACTTCCCGGATCTGGCTGAGGTAAGATTAAAAGCACGGGTAAAAATACAATCGCAAGAGCCTGAACCTGACGGTTGATATCTTTTAAGTTAATTTGTGTATCGCTTAAGTATTTGGCTAACGCTAATGAAGTAGCTGCTTTTGCAAATTCAGAAGGCTGTAAAGTGAAACTCCCTATAGCATACCAGCATCTTTGACCTGCTATTGTTTTTCCAAATAAAAACAAACCAGCCAATGATAATAACGAAACCGCAAAAATAATACTGGCATATTTTTCATAAAATTTCCCATCCACAAAAAGGACAATAAAAATTAACGGAATAGTGCAGGCAATAAATATTAATTGCTTTTCATAAGTGCCTTCGGTAGAGGATAATGAGGATGAATATATATTAAGCCATCCTAGTATTACTAAGATTGCGTAGATAATTACACTTATCCAGTCAATATTTTTTTTTACACTTTGATTTCTCATTTTAAATGAACCCTTATTAGTTTCTCTTGATAGTATCTACTTTAGTTTTCGGAATTATTCTTTTGCTTTTTGCAATAGAATCTTTTCTTTTTATTTCTAATTTGACAACATTGGCAATAGAATCCTTTTTCCTGATCTCTTTCTTAACAGTTTCTGAAAGTCCGCCTAATTTAGCATATCTGTCTTGCAGGCTTCTGGTTAAGATTCTTGTTTCTAAATCGGTTCTTGTAATCTTTTGTCTCAGGTATTTTTCTATCATTAAACTGGCAATTGGCCCGGCTATAGTTGAACCAAATCCACCATTTTCAATCATAACAGCTATTGCAATCTTTGGATTATCTTTGGGTGCAAATGCTACAAAAATGGAATGATCTTCCATCTTCACGCGTTTTCCATCAATTTTTGCAAAGTTTTCAGCTGTTCCTGTTTTTCCACAAATATCAATTCCTTGTACTTTTAAACCAGCAGCTGTTCCAAAGTTATAAACATCAAATAAACCGCTTATCATCGGTTTAAAGTGTTTTTTATCAACGGTAGTAACATGTTTTGTTGTAAATCTGGTATCAATTTTCTCACCTTCAATCTTTTTGATAATATGAGGCGTATAATAATATCCTTCATTAGCAACGGTTGCCATCATATTAGCCAGTTGAATAGGCGTCATTAAAACTTCTCCCTGACCAATTGCATTTGATATAATTGTTTTACCACTCCAGCCCCAGTCGGGATACATTTTTTTATAGGTTTTTGAAGTAGGTACTTTTCCTTTTTTACCAGTTGGTAAATCATAGCCCATAAATTGACCCAATCCAAAACTTTTCACATGATTACTCCATACATCTACCGCAAATGGTGAGCTGGAATATTTGCCAATGGTTCTTAAATAAACATTTGAAAAATAAGCGTTACATGACTTATAGATTCCCACATGAAGGTCTCTGGAGCCACCACCACAATGGCATCTTTGAAATCGGCCAGGAGCATAGGCAAAACCGCCATTACACATAAAAGTAGTATTTAAATCAATTACCTGTTCCTGAAGGCCAACAAGTCCTGTCAGAATTTTAAATGGAGAGCCGGGCGGATATTCTGCTAATAGTCCCCTGTCATATAATGGTTTAGCTATAGAATCGTGATATAATAATGTATAATTCTTAGATCGCTGTCTTCCTACCAAAATTGCAGGATCATATGAAGGAGCAGTCACAAGTGCTAAAATTTCACCAGTTTTAGGTTCGATGGCAACAATTCCTCCTCTTTTATTGATCATTAGCTCCTCGCCATATTTTTGAAGTTCAGCAGCAATTGTTAAATTGATGTCTTCCCCCTGAACGGCAATAGTATCGTATTTTCCATTTTTATAGGAACCAATTTCACGATTGTATTTATCTTTTTGAATGTATTTTACACCCTTGATTCCTCTTAAAATCTCTTCATAGCTCTGCTCAACTCCCTGCATTCCTATTAAATCGCCACTATTGTAGTAAGGGTTTTTTGCAATTAGTTTTTCATTTACCTGAGTGATAAATCCAAATACATTGGCCCCATAATTCACTTCATAATCACGAAGTGAACGTTTTTGAAAATAAAACCCATCATATTTTCGTATTTTTTCCTGAAAAGCCGCAAATTCTGTCTTATTTAATTGTGGCAAAAATACAGATGGTAATCTTGGGCTATATATTTTTGCTTTAGCTATTCTATGTTCGTAGTCTTGAGGCGTAATATTTAATAATCGGCAAAATTCTAAAATATCCAGATCTTTTTTAATTTCTCTGGGTATAACCATGATGTCATAGGAAGACTGATTTGCTACCAGCAATTTGCCATAGCGGTCATAGATGTAGCCGCGTTCAGGATAATCATATTTTATTTTGATAGCATTATTCTCTGATTTTAATTTAAAAGAATCATCAATAACCTGCAAATAAAATATCCTGATAACTAATAAGGATGCTGCAATAATAATTAAAGTGGGCAGCAGTGCTTTTCTCATCTTTTATTGGGCTTAATAATATATATTATTATGATTGAAATAATTATGGTAAATAGGGAACTAAAAAGAGTTCGAAGTAAAATATCCCAAATGAATTTAAATTGAAATGCTTCCAGAATAAATAATACAATATGATGCAATGCTACTGATACCAAAATAAATGAAAAACGTTCAGGTGTCAGCGAATCGTTTAGTTTTATAGTTTGGTATTCATAACTTAATCCAAATGAAAACTTAAAAATATAAGGTCTGTAATAGGCTAAAATCACACAGGCAGCTGCATGAATGCCTCCAGAATTACAAAACATATCCATTGTAAGGCCTAGTAAAAAACTGGAAATTATTAAACCGGATCGATTGCTGTTAACAGGATATAAAATAATATATAAAATATACGGGAAAGGACTTATGTATCCCAGGAAATTCATATTGTTGAAAATCACAATCTGAATAGCCAGCAACATAATAAATCGAAAAATATTGACTAACAATGCGCTATTCATCTTTTCCCTTTTTTTCTAAATTAATAAGTTCTTCTCTGTCCTTACTTTTAATAATATAAACATGTCCTAAATTGGTCATGTCGTTAAATAGCTTAACATTAATGGTATAGAAAGTAGTTTTTTTGTCTGTATATATATTTTGAATCGTACCGATATTAATTCCTTCTGGAAAAATTACAGATTGTCCTCCCGTTACAATAGTGTCTCCTTTTCTAACCGAAGCCAGTCTTGGAACATCAGTTAACTGTACAAATCCTGTACTTTTCCCATCCCACGTAAGTGAACCAAAGTGATTAGATTTTTTTATTTTGGCATTAATTTGAGATTTCATATTCAAAATACTAATCACGGTAGAATAATTAGGGGAAGTATTATCTACGATACCAATAATACCTAAACTATTTATTACACCCATATCTTGTTTAACACCTTCTTTTGTTCCGGAGTTCAAAGTGATATAGTTTTCGTGTGTGCTGTATGAATTATGAATTACTTTAGAAACAATAATATCACTTGGTTTGACACCTTTGATGCTGTCAATCATTAGTGCTTTGGTAGTGTCTTCAATATTAAATAAAAGACTTTTTAATCGGGCATTTTCAAGTATCAGTTCATCATTTTCAGTTCTCAAATTCAAATACTCATTTACACTGCTTATTTTTTCATAAACACCGCCACTAATAAAGTTAGCAGAGCTTATCATTCTGCTTCTGTGAAAAGAGTGAGATTGGATTGTGAGGGCCAACGAAATACCTAAAAGCAGCAAAAACAGCAATCGATTGCTGTTTCTTATTATGAAATTAAAAATTTGCTGCATTTCTTGTTCGGTTATTTTGTTTCAGGATATGCTTTTGGTTTCAAATTTTATAAGAGCCAAATGATTCAATTCAACTCTTATAAAAATATTTTGATTTGTTATATTTTGAATCTTATTTTATTAAGATACTTTTAAATTTTGCAATATTTTTAAGTGCCATTCCAGTTCCACGAACTACTGCTCGTAATGGGTCTTCAGCAATATAAACCGGTAAATCTGTTTTTTGCGAAATACGTTTGTCAAGGCCTCTTAGCATTGATCCTCCACCGGCAAGATAAATACCAGTATTGTAAATATCAGCGGCTAATTCAGGAGGAGTCTGTGATAAAGTTTCCATTACTGCATCTTCTATACGCTGAATTGATTTATCTAATGCTTTAGCAATTTCCCGATAAGAGACGTCAACCTGTTTTGGTTTACCAGTGAGTAAATCTCTACCCTGAACAGACATGTCTTCCGGCGGACTATCTAAATCTTCGACAGCAGCCCCAATCTGAATTTTTATTTTCTCTGCAGTACTTTCTCCCACAAAAAGATTGTGTTGTGTACGCATGTAATAAACAATATCATTTGTAAAAACGTCACCCGCAATTTTAACAGACTTGTCGCATACAATTCCGCCTAAAGCGATAACGGCAATTTCAGTAGTACCACCTCCAATATCAACAATCATGTTTCCTTTTGGCTGCATAATATCGATACCAATACCAATTGC
>NZ_JBDTTP010000075.1:0-20275 GCF_039930565.1 Flavobacterium sp.
CTGGCCTTACTGCAGGAAGCTATACCGTAACAGTAACAGATGCTAATGGTTGTACGGCTACACGTAATTATACAATTACTCAACCAACTGCAATCAATACAGCAACAGGTTCTCAAACCAATGTGTCTTGTAATGGCGGATCGAATGGATCTGCTTCAGTAACACCTTCCGGTGGAACTCCGGGTTATACTTACTCCTGGTCACCTTCTGGTGGAACTGCTGCTACAGCTACTGGCCTTACTGCAGGAAGCTATACCGTAACAGTAACAGATGCTAATGGTTGTACAGCTACCCGTAATTATACAATTACTGAACCGGCTGCTATAGATGCAACAACTACACTAATTGGGTCCACTATAACAGCTAATCAGGCTGGTGCCACTTACCAATGGTTTGAATGCCCAAGCACTATATTAATCGGTGAAAATGGACAATCCTTCACTCCAACTGTTAATGGTTCTTATGGTGTAACAATTACTATGGGTGGATGCGATGTTACATCATCATGCGTTTTAGTAAACACTTTGGCTAATCCTGATTTTGAAGAAAAATCTAAATTCACCATGTATCCAAATCCAAACAAGGGAATAATAAATATACAATGTGATTATGATGGTGATTTAAATATTACAAATCAATTAGGACAAACTATTAAAACTGTAAAAGTCTTTTCTGACAGAATCAATACTATTAATATTGAACATCTTTCTGATGGAATTTATTTAGTTAGTGAAAAGAAAGGAAACAAAACAATTACACATAAATTGATTCTAAAAAAATAATTGATATAGGGGATGTTTAACATCCCCTATATTTAATTTAAAACAAACTATTTATGATAAACAATTACACTATAAAACCGTTCTTTAACATTTAAAACTTATGGAAAGAAGATTATTTGTAAAAAAGACAAGTATTTTGGCTTCTGGGGCTTTAATTTTCCCAACCGGAACTATATTATCTGCTCCACCTCAAAACAGCAGCAATCTTGATTTAACTCCTTTATTTATTACTAGTAAAAAAATAATAGTGAAAGGATTAATTTTAGATTCCAAAACACATCTGCCAATAACGACAGATATAAATATTAAAGTAAAAAGGAATCAATTTTATTCAAATAATCATTTAATTACTGCATTAAATGGAGCATATTCAATTTATTCAGGTTTTTCAAATTCTGAAAAAATATCTGAAAAATTATTTGTTAAGATTAAGGCAAATGGATATAAACCATATGAATCGAATCTTTACTTAACACAAAAAGGGTGTAATATCCATAGTGATCAATGGCAATACAATCCAGATTTTAAAATTGAACATTGCCCAATAAACCAAGAAGAAGATGATTCAATACTATCAAAATTTAATTTTTTTTTAGTAAAAAATTAAGTTTATATTTAGTGACAATCTATTAAATTAAAAAGGGGAAAACTTGAATGTTTTCCCCTTTTTAATTTAAAGTATTTTATTTTTTTCGCGTTACTAAATCTTAAAAAGGCACATCACTATCATCATCGTCATCGTTCAGATTACTACCAAATGCCTCATTTGGAGACGGCAGGTTCTTAGTAATAAAAGGATTCTCATCATGATTCATTTTTGATGGTAAATCGTCATAACCTCCAGTAAAATCTTCCAAATTATCAAACTTACCTAAATTACCAATAAATTTCAATCGGATATTCTCCAGACTACCATTACGGTGTTTTGCTATAATAAATTCTGCCTGTCCAGCGGTTGGAGACTGTTCATCATCATCCCATTCTTCTATTTTATAATATTCCGGACGATAGATAAATGAAACAATATCAGCATCCTGCTCAATTGCACCGGATTCACGAAGATCCGAAAGCAACGGACGTTTGCTTGAACCACGTGTTTCAACTGCACGGGACAACTGCGAAAGTGCAATTACAGGAACATTTAACTCTTTTGCCAAAGCTTTTAAGTTTCGGGAAATTGTAGAGATTTCCTGCTCACGGTTTCCTCCTCCTCCTTTTCCGCTTCCTCCGGCTGTCATTAATTGAAGATAATCGACAATAATTAGTTTTATACCGTGCTGAGAGGCCAAACGACGACATTTTGCTCGTAAATCGAAAATGGATAGTGAAGGTGAATCATCAATAAATAAAGGCGCTTTTTCTAAATCTTTCACCTTGGTACTTAATTGTTCCCATTCGTGTTTCTCCAATTTTCCTGTTCTTAATTTTTCTGACGACAGTCCTGTTTCAGATGAAATAAGTCTGGTAATCAACTGTACCGATGCCATCTCCAGAGAGAAAACTGCTACCGGATGTCCAAAATCAATAGCAATATTTCTTGCCATCGAAAGTACAAACGCTGTTTTACCCATACCCGGACGTGCAGCAATAATAATTAAATCACTTGGCTGCCAGCCTGAAGTTACCTTATCTAATTTCTCAAAACCTGTTGCTACTCCACTCAGACCTTCTTTACCAGCAATTTCTTCAATACGTTTTTTAGCCTGAAGTACTAAACTCTGGGCTGTCTCTGAACTTCGTTTGATATTTCCTTGTGTCACTTCATATAGTTTTGATTCGGCTTTGTCTAGCAAATCAAAAACATCTGTGGTTTCATCGTACGATTCTTCAATTATTTCCGACGAAATACGAATCAAACTACGCTGAATAAACTTTTGAAGTATAATACGGGAGTGAAACTCAATATGCGCCGAAGAGGCAATCTTTTGCGTAAGCTGAATTAAGTAAAAATCACCACCTGATAACTCTAATTTCCCATTCTTTTTTAATTGCGATGAAACAGTCAATAAGTCAATTGGCTGAGTTTCTGTAAAAAGCTGAACTATAGCCTCAAAAATATACTTGTGTGCATCTTTATAAAAAGCATCAGGCTGCAAAATATCAATTACATCATCAACCCCTTTTTTATCAATCATCATTGCACCAAGTACAGCCTCTTCTAAATCAAGTACTTGTGGCGGTAATTTCCCTTTCTCTAAATTGATAATAGTGGTTTTATCTACCTTTATTGGGTTTACATTTTTGAAATTTTCCATATAGCGAAATTAGCAAAATTTAAAAAAACATTGCTATTGAGTTATAATTATTAATTGTTTATAAGTATGTCTTTTTTGTTAATAACCAAAAAAAAATCCGAAACGGCGAGGCTTCGGATTTTCAAGTCATTTATATGAATTTATTCTTTATACTCTCCCATATTACTGTATTTATCCATTCTTTGGGCAATTAAGTCGGCTGTTGATAAGTCTTTCAATTCGTTATATCCTTTCGTAATATATTCAATTACTGTTTTAAAAGTAGTTTCTCTATCGTAGTGTGCTCCGCCTAATGGTTCGGGAATAACATCATCAACTAATTTTTGCTTTTTCATATCCGATGATGTCAATTTTAAGGCATCAGCTGCACGTTCTTTGTATTCCCAGCTTTTCCATAAAATAGAGGAACAGGATTCTGGTGAAATAACAGAATACCAGGTATTTTCCAGCATATACACCTTATCTCCTACACCTATTCCTAATGCACCGCCTGAAGCACCTTCACCAACAATTATGGTAATAATTGGGACTTTCAATCGGACCATTTCAAAAATATTTCTGGCAATCGCTTCACCCTGACCTCTTTCTTCAGCTTCTAAACCCGGGTAAGCACCCGGAGTGTCAATTAAAGTTAAAACAGGAATACCAAATTTCTCTGCCATTTTCATTAACCGCAAAGCTTTACGATATCCTTCAGGATTTGCCATTCCGAAATTACGATATTGACGGGTTTTGGTATTATATCCTTTCTGCTGACCCACAATCATAAAAGATTGTCCATTTACTTTTCCTAAACCACCCACCATCGCTTTGTCATCCTTAAAGTTTCTGTCACCATGAAGTTCCAGAAAGGTTTCGCCACATATAGCCCTGATATAGTCTAGGGTGTAAGGTCTGTTTGGATGCCTGGACAACTGTACGCGTTGCCAGGCGGTCAGATTTTTATATATTTCTCTTTTAGTCTGTTCTAATTTTTTGTTGATTTCCTTGCAGGTTGGTGTTACATCAACATCAGATTCTTTTCCAATAACAACACATTTTTGCAACTGCTCTTCAAGTTCTTTGATTGGAAGCTCAAAATCTAAATATTCCATGGATTTTTGAATTTTTTGTTTTTATTCGAACCGCAAATATAAAAATATTATGTGTGATTCGTGTAAATAATATACACTAATAATGCATATTATTTACACTAATTAGGCGATATAAAATTTTAGAAGCATTATTGTAAGTCTTTCTTATTTTGATAATGTTTAAAAACACCATTTAAAATTACTGTAATGACTATAATAATAGCGCCAATATAAAACTCCGTGCTCATTTTTTCTTTTCCGCCTAAAATGAAATAAGCCAGGATTATTCCATAAACGGGTTCTAAATTAGTTGTTAACATTACAGTATATGGGGTAAGTTTTTGCATGACTTTTACTGATGCCGTAAAAGCATAAGCAGTGCAAACAGAAGCCAATATGAAAAGTAAAATCCAGTTATTGGCAGTTAAAACAAAAAAATCGGCATTAAACTTTCCCTGAATTAAAAAATATATTGAAATAAAGAAAACACCGGCTCCAAATTCATAAAAAGTAATGACAGACGAATCGTGATTGGCAATTAATTTTCCGTTCATCAAAGTAAACAAAACGCCTAAAATAATAGAGGCTAATGCATAATACATTCCTTCTAGATATTTAATCTCAACCTGCATAATCAATGCAAGTCCTGCGATAATGATCAATCCGAAAAAAACCTCATACCGTAATATTTTTCTTCCATAAAAAAGAGGTTCCAGCAAAGAAGCAAAAAAGGCACCCAATGAAAATATAGAAAGTGTGATGGAAACATTGGAAACATGAATGGCTTTAAAAAAAAATATCCAATGCAGGGCTATCAATAAGCCGACAAAAATTAATTTTGAAAGTGATTTTGCAGAAATAATAAAAGACTCTTTTTTATAAATTATAAATACTGCCAGAAAAATGCCTGCAAAAAACATTCTAAACCACACCAGATTTTCTGCATCAATAGTAATAAGTGCCCCTAAAATGGCGGTAAATCCCCAAATAAATACAATTAAATGAAGATTTAAGTAACTTTTTAAATTATCGTTTCGCATTGCGTAATAAGTAAACTGCCATTATTCCGAAAAATATGTTCGGAAACCAAACAGCCAAAAAAGGTGAGAAAGTAGATTTTTCGGCAAGAGTGCCAAATATTTTATCAAAAAATACGAATGAAAAGGCAATAGCAATTCCGATAGCCAAATTGACTCCCATACCACCCCGACGCTTCATTGAAGAAACAGCGACCGCAATAATGGTTAAAATAAATGCCGAAACAGGCACACTGAATTTTTTATAAAGAACCACTAAATAAGTATTGACGTTTGCTGAACCACGTTTTTTTTCCTTTTCAATAAAATCAATCAATTTTCCTAACGGAAGTGTCTCTGCAATATAGACTACAGGAGTTAAATCTTCCAGCTCAAACTTAAAAGCTACATTTTTCTCAGGAAACTTCTCAATTTTATCATTAAGTTCACCAACCGTTCTTTTAGAATAATCATAAAGCGTGTAGTTTTTAGTTTTAGGATTCCATTTAATACGGCTGGCAGTAATTTTATATACTAATTTATCATTTTTAAACCTTTCCAATGTAAAATTAAAAGCTGTTTTGGTTTCTTCATTAAAACTGTTTACATAAATAAAATCGTGATCATTTATCTGTCTGTATACGTTCGTATTTTGTCCACGCATCAGCTCTTTTCCATTACCTTTTAAATAAGTGTATCTAAAATTATTGAATCCTTCGCTTGCGGCGGGCACAATAAAAAATCCCATTAATAGTACAAAAACAGAGACTATTGAGGCACCCATGATATAAGGGCGTAAAAAACGGGTATAGGAAATTCCAGAACTCAGCACAGCGATAATTTCTGTATTATTTGCCAGTTTTGATGTAAACCAGATTACCGACAAAAACAAAAATATCGGAAAAAGAGAATTGGCAAAATAGACCGTAAAATTATAATAATAGATTGCAATTTGTGTAAACGGAATATTATTTTCCAACATCTTATTGACTTTTTCAGATACGTCAATTACAATTCCAATCGGAATAAATAATAAAAGCATCACCGAGAAAGTGACCAGATATCTTCTTAAAATGTACTTATCTATTATCGTTAACATAGATTTCTTTTTGTTTTTCTTGTTTCAAGTTTCAAGTTTCAAGTGGTTAGAGAACGTGAAACTTGAAACTAAAAAACTTGAAACTTTTTTATAGTCTTTGGCTCATATTCTTAACCATCATTTCTTTCCACGGCCTGAAATCTCCTGCTAAGATATGTTTTCTGGCTTCACGAACCAACCACATATAAAAACCTAAGTTATGAATCGTTGCAATTTGTTTCCCTAAATATTCATTGGCAGCAAACAAGTGGCGCAGATAAGCTTTCGTATATTCTGTATCTACAAAAGTATGTCCCATTTCATCAATTGGAGAGAAATCTGCTTCCCATTTTTTGTTCTTGATGTTAATGGTTCCGTTTGATGTAAACAACATACCATTTCTGGCATTTCGGGTTGGCATTACACAATCGAACATATCAATTCCTAACGCAATATTTTCCAAAATATTAATTGGAGTTCCCACTCCCATCAAATAACGGGGTTTATCTTCCGGCAGGATTTCACAAACAACTTCTGTCATCGCATACATTTCTTCAGCAGGCTCTCCTACTGACAATCCTCCAATTGCATTTCCCTGTTGTCCGGAATTAGCAATATATTCTGCCGACTGTTGACGTAAATCTTTATAAGTACTTCCCTGAACAATCGGAAAAAAAGTTTGTTCATACCCATATTTATAAGGCACTTTATCCAAATGATTAATACAACGATCCAGCCAGCGGTGTGTCATATGCATAGACCTTTGCGCATACCTGTAATCACAAGGATAAGGCGTACATTCATCAAAAGCCATGATAATATCAGCTCCAATAGTCCGCTGAATTTCCATTACATTTTCAGGTGTGAAAAAGTGGTAGGAACCGTCAATATGCGACTTGAACTTCACTCCTTCTTCCTTGATTTTTCTATTATTAGAAAGGGAATATACCTGATACCCTCCGGAATCTGTCAAAATATTACGGTCCCAGTTCATAAATTTGTGTAACCCGCCCGCTTTCTCCAAAATCTCTGTTTGAGGACGTAAATATAAATGGTAGGTATTTCCAAGAATTATATCCGGATTAATATCTTCTTTAAGTTCGCGCTGGTGAACTCCTTTTACAGAAGCCACAGTTCCGACAGGCATAAAAATTGGCGTTTCAATTACGCCGTGATCAGTAGTAATACTTCCCGCCCTTGCTTTCGACTGCGGATCTTTTTTCAATAAATCAAACTTCATCTGTTTCTTTTTTCAGTCGGCAAAGATAGTCTAATTTGAGGAAAATTTAATTAATTAGATAATTTGTCAATTAGAAAATCAGATAATGATTTTACACTCTTGAAACCTGAAACAAAGAAAACATTAAAATAAAATAATTTGGGCGTTTCCCAAGGGCCGGGCTCATCCGCTATATCTTTTTGTTCCGGAAAAATCAGTTTTAACCAAGACAAGACATTTGTAAAAAAAGGATGCCGCTGCTATCCCTAACGCAAACACCAGACTTTTTTTTAAGAAATTCACTGCATCAGCTAATTCAAATGTAAAAACTGCAACAATCACATTGGTAAAATGTAACATAACAATGTATTGATTTCTTAATTTTAATGATATATAGAAAAGAATTAATATCCATTTAAATAATAGAAATCATGATAAATTCCGAAGAAAGAAATCCTGCAGATCTTGATCAAATCAAGGATGCCCAAATTGAAAAAAATCTGGAAAATTTAGAATATCCCGCAACTGAAGATATCTACAATCAGGAAGACAAACTTGAAGATATTGATCCTGAGGGAATTTCAGGAGAAAGAACCATCATCAGTCAGGACGATCACGAATGGAAACAAAACAGCGACAAACTGGGAAACGATTTAGACATTCCGGGCTCAGAGCTTGATGACGAACAGGAAGATATTGGCTCAGAAGATGAAGAAAATAATTTTTACAGCGAAGGCGATACTGAATAAACAAAGCTCTTTAAGTATATTTTAAAAAGTCCCATTTTGGGACTTTTTGTTTTTAACCCCTTTATAAAAATCAGTTCGCTTAATTTCAAATTTTAATTATAAAACGGTATTTCAATTTTTGACATACATAAAAAAAGAATTAAAATGTAACAATTACAACAAACTAAAGCAAAAAATCATTTGTCATACCGCAAAATAAAAATTACTTTTGCAACAGTTTAACTTTTACATACAAAATGAAGCCTAACACACAACAATTAAGCGATTTAACTATCCAAGTAAGAAGAGATATTCTTCGAATGGTACATGCTGTCAACTCAGGTCACCCAGGTGGCTCATTAGGTTGTACTGAATTTTTGGTAACACTATACCAAAATATTATGGACCGTAAAGAAGGTTTTGATATGGACGGAATTGGAGAAGATTTATTCTTCCTTTCAAACGGTCATATTTCCCCTGTATTTTATAGTGTTTTAGCACGCAGCGGTTATTTCCCTGTTTCAGAATTAGCCACTTTCAGATTATTAAATTCCCGTTTGCAAGGACATCCAACAACACACGAAGGATTACCAGGAGTACGTATAGCTTCCGGCTCATTAGGCCAGGGTTTATCTGTAGCTCTTGGTGCTGCTCAGGCAAAAAAACTAAATGGAGATAACCACATCGTTTATACTTTACACGGTGACGGAGAATTGCAGGAAGGACAAAACTGGGAAGCGATCATGTATGCCTCTGCCAAAAAAGTAGACAATCTTATTGCAACAATTGACCTTAACGGAAAACAAATTGACGGAACTACTGATGAAGTTCTACCAATGGGAAGCATTCGTGCCAAATTTGAAGCTTTTGACTGGGATGTTATCGACATTACAGAAGGGAATAATATTGATGCCATTTTAGCAGGATTAACTGATGCGAAATCAAGAACCGGAAAAGGAAAACCAGTTTGTATTTTATTGCATACCGAAATGGGGAATGGTGTAGATTTCATGATGCACACACACGCATGGCATGGTAAAGCACCAAACAACGACCAGTTAGCAAGTGCTTTAGAACAAAACTATTCTGCAGATCAAATCGATTATTAAAACAAGCTTTAAGGCTTAAGCAGTAAGCTTTATGCTATTGCCTCCAGCCTATTGCGTACAGCAAAAAAACAATGAAAAAATATACAAATACAGGAAGTAAAGATACCCGCTCTGGTTTTGGAGTAGGAATGACTGAACTAGGTCAGAAAAATGAAAATGTTGTAGCATTATGTGCTGATTTAATTGGTTCATTAAAATTTGATGAATTCAAGAAAAATCATCCGGAGCGTTTTTTCCAGATTGGAATCGCAGAAGCTAATATGATTGGGATCGCTGCAGGTTTAACCATTGGAGGAAAAATTCCGTTTACAGGAACTTTCGCTAACTTCTCAACAGGAAGAGTTTACGATCAAATTCGTCAGTCTGTTGCTTATTCTGATAAAAATGTAAAAATCTGTGCTTCCCACGCTGGTTTAACACTTGGGGAAGACGGAGCAACACACCAAATTTTAGAAGATATTGGTTTAATGAAAATGCTTCCTGGAATGACTGTAATCAATACTTGCGATTACAACCAGACAAAAGCAGCTACTTTAGCATTGGCAGATCATCATGGTCCTGCTTATTTGCGTTTTGGACGTCCGGTTGTGCCTAATTTTATGCCAGCAGACGAACCTTTCGTAATTGGAAAAGCAATTTTATTAAACGAAGGTACTGATGTAACCATCGTTGCAACAGGACACTTAGTCTGGGAAGCGCTTATTGCTGCTGAAGCTTTAGAAGCAAAAGGAATTTCTGCTGAAGTAATCAACATTCACACGATAAAACCACTTGATGAAGAAGCGATTCTAAAATCATTGGCTAAAACAAAATGTGTAGTAACCGCAGAAGAGCACAACATTCTTGGAGGTCTTGGAGAAAGCATTTCGAGAGTATTAGCTTTAAATACTCCTGCTCCACAAGAATTTGTAGCGGTAAATGATAGTTTTGGTGAATCCGGAACTCCGGAACAATTAATGGAAAAATATAAACTAAACAATCAGGCAATTGTTGAAGCTGTAGAAAAAGTTATTAAAAGGAAATAATTTCAGATTTCTTGCTTATAAAAAACCTCGAAAGTGATTTCGAGGTTTTTTGCTTTCAATTAATTCAAAGCAGAGTTTATTATCCTTTATAATCATAAAGAAACCCTCGAAAGTGATTCCGAGGGTTTCTTTATTTCAACGTAAATTAATTTATTTTATGGGATATGTTTTATCCAAATGTATTCTTAATCTTGGATTATCAGTATAATCTTCAGGCAAATAAGCTTTTACATTAGTCGAAGATTCTGGCTTATTAGGATCTGCAAGCGGTCCTGTCGGTCTTCGAGGAATACCTTTAGGCTCACTGTTTAAATTCTTCTCATCATATAATGTTTCCGGATCATCTGCTACATCAAATTTTTCAAATGGATAGTATTTACTAGGCCCATAATAGAACTTAACTCCTCCCTCAGAAACTTCACCAACTTTACCTGTAGGTTTCGTAATTTCAAGTTTTGTAGTATAACCATCTCCATCATCATCAATATCAATAAAATCCGGAATTCCATCAACATCTGTATCGTCCGGATTCACAGGAGCATTAGGATATAATATTGTATTACGAAAATCACGAACATAACCGTCTCCATTTATATCTTCGTTAAAATCTAAAACACCATCACTATCATGATCTAATCTTTGTATTTGATATAATTTAAAACTAAATACTAAAGGTCTGTATGAAGGTATAGAACCACTGCCTGTATAATATCCCAGTCCAGACGGAAGAAACATTACTCCAGCCCCAAAATTTGTATAACTTATTGTTCCATCATTCTTTCCTTCAACATTACCTTCTTTAAATTCCGGAAAAATTTCACTCCATCCACTTATTAATCCAGCCAGATCCATTGCTGATTGCGGATATCTTACTTGTTCAAAAAAAGTAGTTGAAACATACTTAAGATTTTTATCCTTTTTTTCAACATCAGATAAATAACTACCACTATAAGAAGTTAAAACTCCATCTGTATTCATTGGAGATTCACCTGTTCCTTCTCTTAAAACCAAATAATAAAGTTCATACGTTATTCCGTGCAAATCAACAGTTTTAGATTTTAATTGAGGAAAAATAGCAGTCCCTACGTTTGCTTTATAAGACATGATAGGCACTTGTGTAGCGGGAGTTTCAATAGAATCTATAACGACATCCATATCTTCAACATTCCCTTCGCTTTCAGTAACAACAATATAATGTGTATTTAAATATGATTCTATAGTGGCCTTATCTGCTGCAAATTGTGTAGCAAAATCTCTAAGTGGTTCTACTACTACATCATTATCATCATCTTTATTACAGGAAACAAAACCTGTTAAGGCTATTAGTAAAATAAAGAAATATTTAAATTTATTCATTATTGTTAATTTTTTAGGTGCGCAAGATACAATATTGATTTATTTTTGTAAAGAATTTAACTCCGATTTTAGAAAAATTATGCGAATAGATAAATACCTGTGGTGTGTACGATATTATAAGACCAGAAACATGGTTACTGAAGCTTGTAAAAAAAACCACGTTACCGTAAATGGTCAGGTTGCCAAACCATCAAAAGAGGTTTTTCCTTCTGATAAAATCACATTTAGAAAAGATCAGATTACGCAAATTATCACGGTCCTCGATATTCCCGAAAGCCGTGTAGGAGCAAAACTGGTTGATATGTACAGAAAAAACGAAACTCCTGCCGAAGCTTATGCCCATTTAGAATTATTAAAATTATCCAAAGAACATTATCGCAAGAGCGGTACAGGAAGACCAACAAAAAAAGACAGAAGGGATATTGACGAATACGGCAATGAAATTTTTGACGAGGAAGAAGACGTTTAATTTCTAAAATTCGAATATTCTAAAAGTCTAAATAGTAAAATTTGTACTTTAGCAAAAAAATAAATCATGAGCAAAAATATCATCTTAACAAATCAGGAAATTGAACACAAAATAAAACGTATCGCCTATCAGATCTACGAAACTTTTGTTGATGATGAAGTTGTAATTGCCGGTATTGCTACAAACGGATATGTATTTGCACAAAAAATTGCCACAGCATTAAGGGAAATTTCTACTTTAAAAATATCTTTATGCGAGGTTACTGTTAATAAACAAAATCCTGAACTTCCAATTACTACTTCCTTAACTGCATCTGAATATTCCAATAAAGGATTAGTATTGGTTGACGATGTATTAAACTCAGGAACGACTTTAATTTATGCTGTACGCCATTTTTTAGACGTCCCGTTAAAGAAATTTAAAACTGCTGTACTTGTTGACAGAAATCACAAGAAGTATCCAGTTAAAGCCGATTTTAAAGGAATTTCCTTATCGACATCCTTATTAGAACATGTTCAGGTAGTTTTTGACGAAAATGGTGACAATTATGCCTTTTTAAGCTAGAATCTCTAAAATATCAGAAACTGTTTTTTCTACTGTTTTATTATCTACTACAACTTTATGAAGTGCATGATTGTAATAGAAACTTCTGTCGAATAAATGTTTGGCAATAAACTCTCTCATTTCTTGTTCTTCCATATTAGCAATTAACGGACGCTTGCTCTTATTATGAATTAATCTATTGTACAGAGTATCAATGGAAGCTTTTAAATAAACAGAAATAACCCCCTCGCCTTTTAAAAATTCATGATTATTGGCGTAACAAGGAGTTCCTCCGCCCAAACCTATTACAGTGTCATCAGAAGACTGAAGCAATTCTAAAAAAATTTCATGTTCCAGTTTCCTGAAATAAATTTCACCATGCAATTCAAAAATTTCATTAATGGTCAAATTTGCTTTTTCTTCAATGCATTTATCCAGGTCTAAATATGGAATATTAGTGGCTTTTGATAATTTTTGGGCAATTGTAGACTTTCCACAACCCATATATCCTAATAATATAATTTTTTTCATTTCAATAAAACCTTATAAACTAAGGCGTTGTAAACTTTGGTTAAAAAAAGACAAATTTATAATAAAATAGCTTGCAAATAATAAAATAAACTCCTTATATTTGCACCCGCGTTCAGGAAACGAAATGACTCGATAGCTCAGTTGGTAGAGCACATCACTTTTAATGATGGGGTCCTGGGTTCGAGCCCCAGTCGGGTCACAAAGGTCGAGTAATTATTTACTTGACCTTTTTTTATTTAGGCCACGTGGAGAAACGGTAGACTTGCCAGCTTGAGGGGCTGGTGCTCGTAAGGGCGTGCGGGTTCAAATCCCGCCGTGGTCACAAGAAAAAATAAAAAGCCTGTAAAGCATTGATTTTACAGGCTTTTTTCTGGTTCGACAAAAGCTTCGATATTTTAGAGTGATTAACAAACCCTTATGTTTGTTGAGTTTTCTGCTTCCAATCCTGTAATGTTTTTTAACTTATATGTTAAAATCATGAAAATACTTTAGTTCTCATTGTAGGTTGCAATTTGCCAACTGCCATTCCAAACATAAATAACATCGGTTTCTCCTTTGGTAATTTAAAACGTATTGATGTCTTTGAACTCATTTTTGTCTCTTAGCTTCGAGATAATTTACATTTTAAACTTTCGTAAAATCTGGCTTTAAGAGCGTTTGAGTTCCTTTAAATTGAAGAATAATTGGGTAAGTAGTTGGGTGTTTTTTTTGATGATTTTGTTAAAATTTACAAATACTTTTATTTCAATAATTTATTATTTTTTTAATGATTACTACATAAAAAGCTTATTTAAAAAAAGAATAGTTTAATTTTTATCAAAATTATTTTCATTTTAATTATTTTGTTTATTATATTTGGTAAGTTAATTCCTAAAAATAATTATGAAAAATCAAAAAAACAATTTATTAAAATTTGCTGTAACTTCCTTTGTGATTATGGCATGTAGTTGTAGTAAACCTGATGAAGTCATTTCATCAACAGAGGTTATCGGTAAAACTGAAAAAAACGCAAAAGTCAGTGTAATTTTAAGTCCAAAATGGAGTGTTACTGGCAAAATTTTTGAACAAGGTGCAGCGGGTTCTTTTGAATCTGTTGCTGTAAAAGATCCAACACTTGTTTACGACGGTGGTAAATGGCATGTTTTTTATACCGGTACAGATGGAAACAATTGGAAGATGGGTTATGTAAATACAGTCTCATTATTCAATATGAAAGCCGATCCTCGTAGGTTTATGAATTCGTTAAATGGTGGAGGATATTTTTGTGCTCCGCAAGTATTCAACTTTCCTGTAAAAGGAAAATGGTATTTAATATATCAATCGGGTTTAGGTGCCACATATTCTACCAATACGAGTATATCCAATTACGGAGGTTGGGCGGCAGGTAAAACAATGGGGATTAATGATGGTATCGACTTTTGGTGCATTGCTGATAATAGCCATGTATATTGTTTTTATTCTGCACAAGATGGTTCAAATACTATTAAAAGACGTAGAACTACGATCGCTAATTTTCCAAATGGTTGGGAAGCGCCAACGATTGCTGCAACAAATACTTTTGAAGCCCCTCATGTATATAAAAACAAAGCAGATGGTAAATTTTATATGATGGTCGAAGATGCTGCAAGGTACTTCGAGCTTTGGTCGGCTACTACGCTTAACGGAACATGGACTAAAGTTTCAGAAACATGGGCTACAAAAGCAAATTTAACAGAACGGAGTGAGCATTGGACAGATCAGATTTCACATGGTGAAATATTGCGTTCAGGAAACAATCAATTAATGGAAATAAATAATATTGATCGTTGTGAAGTCCTTATACAAGGTGTGGTAAATGGAAATTTTGGTAGTTATATCAAAATTCCTTACGATTTAGGATTAATGCAAAACTTTTAAGAAATAAAGATTACACATAATATTAATAAAAAACATAAAAAGACATAATTATGAAAAATAATAGAATTTCAATTAGAATTCAGTGGGTATTGTTAGTAATAGTAGCTATAGTATTGGGCAATAATGCGCAAGCTCAATTGGGAAAATGTAAAGGAAAATATTTTGGAAATATTATTCAAAACAGTGTTCCAAGTAATTACAATATATTTTGGAATCAGACTACTAGTGAAAATGCTTCAAAATGGGGCTCGATTGAAGGTACAAAAGGAGTTTACAATTGGTCTGGTTCGGATGTGTCTTACAATCAAGCCAAAAACAGTGGCGGACTATTCAAGTTTCATACTTTAGTTTGGGGTGCTCAAACACCAGGTTGGGTTGCAAGTGCTAGTACAGCAACGATACAAGCTTCGGTACAAGCCTTCATAAAAGCCACAGCTGACCATTACAACCCTTTGGGCGGTCTAAAAATGATTGATGTATTAAATGAGCCAGTAAATACCCCAATGACAGCTAATTATAAGGCTGCTCTTACTGCAGGTTATCGAGCAGAACCAGCCAATGCAGGTGATATCAATAATCAATATGGTTGGGTAATTTGGTGTTTTCAATTGGCTAGAAAAAATTTTCCAAATACTGCGTTATTGATTAATGAATACAATGTAGAAATGAACTGGAACAACTGTCGTGCACCTTATATTGCGATGGTAAATGCTGTAAAAAATGCTCCAAACCTTACAAATGGAACAAAAAATCTGATTGATGGTGTAGGTTTACAGGCACATGGTATTGAAAATTTAACTGCTGCAAATTTTAAAGCATGTATCGATGAAATCTGGACAAAAACTGGTGTTCCAATTCATATTACTGAGTTTGACCAACCCGCTAATCCTAACGAGACCAAACAAAGAGATGTTTACGCTAGTCTAATTCCAGTAGCATGGGAACATCCAAGAGTAGCCGGTATTACATTGTGGGGTTATATTCAAGGCAATACATGGATCAATGGCAATGGTGCCTCTGGTGCTGGCGGAACTGATTCTGGATTACTTTATGGAAATTTTGTAGATCGCCCAGCAATGACATGGTTAAAATCTTATTTAGGCGGCCGCCCATCGCTTTCTTGTTGTCCTGCACCCGCTCCATTTGGTGGTTGTGGTACTACTGTGGCAACTCGTAATTTTGTAACTAGAGCTCGTGGTACTGCTACTGGTGCTCAATTACAATTGCGAATCAACGGAAATGTAATTGCTACATACAACCTCACTACGGCTTTTGCAAATTATAGCACGTCGTCAACAACTACAGGTGCTGTACGTCTAGAAGTTGTAAATGATGTCGCAAATAGAGATGTAGAAGTAGATTATTTGCAAGTGGATAGTGCGGTTTTACAAGCCGAAAATCAAACGGTTAATACAGCATTTTATTCAAACAACGCTTGTGGTGGTGGCGGAAGCAGCCAGATGATGCATTGTAATGGTTATATTGCATTTGCAGCTGCTACCAATCGTATGGCAACATCAAAAGAATTTGTAACGCAAATTGAATCGGACGAAACCGAAATAATCGTATTTCCTAACCCAACTATTGATGGCAATACGAATTTAGAGTTTTATAATGAAAAAAAACAAAATATAACTGTTCGATTAGTTGATTCTAGTGGGGCTGCGGTTAAAGACATAGCTTCTCAAAAATTTGCAATAGGTAATTGTACTTTGGCAGTGGATTGTAGTAATCTCTCTCCAGCGATCTATTTTATTGTAATCGAAAAAGAGAATGCAAAACGTGTTACTAAAAAAGTTATCGTAAAATAAATTCTAGAAAAATGCATAACTCCAATAACTTGGGATTTGAATTTAGCTAATTATTAAATAAAATTTTGGTTCATATATAATCGGTTAATTGTATTTAGTGGTGATTCATATCCTAGGGTTTTTCCAGGTCTTTCATTAAGCTGATTTTGTACTTCTTTGAGTTGCTTTTTTGATATTAAATTAAAGTCAGTTCCTTTGAGGAAATAGTCTCTAATTAATCCATTTGTATTCTCATTTGTTGGTCTTTCCCACGGACTATAGGGATGGGCAAAATAGACTTTTACTTTGGAGTTTTTAGTAAAGGTTTTGTGTTGCGCCATCTCTGTTCCGTTGTCATAGGTCAAAGACAGTTTTAAGTTGTCAGGAAGCTTTCTAAACTCCTTTTCAAACGCCTTTCTCACAGTTGTTGAATCTTTCTTTTTTAAGGGTACAATTATTAAAAATCGAGTCGTTCGAGACTATGAAATTTTTATCATTTACTAAATGATGAAATTAGTAATGTAGAAAATTTCATTGAAAAATATTTTGCAAGAAAAGTTGAAAATTGTTATTCACAAACGGAAATTAGAAGAACTTATTCTAAAAAATGTTGACCTAATTGTGGAAGATGAGTTATAGAAAACTAATTTTAAACTTTATCAATAAGCCTTTCGAGTTATTACATATATAAATACAATGTTATTAAGTCTAACCTTTCAATATTGCTGGAACAAATGATAAACTTTTTGTTTATTTACTAGATATCCTTAAACTTAAGGGACTTTGTATTTCATACAATTAGATGTGCTTTGTAGAAGCCCCATTTAGGCTAGTTGCAACTTTTTAATAAACTCGGTCAATCAAATGCCTTCATTATTAAAACTCTGTCAACTCGCTTAAAACTTGGAAATCTTCAAGTAAAAGGTTCGAATTTTGTACCAAGGAGGTCACAAAAAAGGTAAAATACATAATGTGTTTTACCTTTTTTTATTTCTATAATTACAAAGTCAGTGTTACGGGAAATACAAAAGTTGGATGTCAGGCAAATATCCTTCCTCTTTAATGTTGTTTTATTTGCATATTCAATGTTCACATATAAAATGAGAGTATCTTTACCCGTGATTGCGATAAAGAATATGCAGATGATTAACCATCTCTCCTTTTCATAACTCCAAATTCTTGTTTCAAGTCATAAAGTTACAATAACAAAATTTCACGAATAAACATTAACCTATTGCCAATTCCATTCCTTTTAGGTTTTTTATTAGTTTTCGCATTCAACCTTAATAAGCTATAATATGACATTGATATCCAAAGAAAAATTTTCTGAAGCTGCCGGCCTTACTAAAATTCCTATCCCAGGATTATCCTCTTATTTGATGAAAGTAATGAAAATTAACAATTTAAATGCTATTGTAAAAGAGGCAGGCAATCTTGAGGGTGCAGATTTTGCTAATTATGTATTAATGAAAATTGGTGTAAAAGTCCAATTTGATGCTACCGAATTACTAAATATTCCTCGTGAAGGAGCTTTTATAGTTGTTGCAAATCATCCCTATGGAGGTATCGAATCATTAGCTTTATTAAGTACAATCGCGAAAATACGTCCTGATACAATGTATATGGGAAATTTTTTATTAAAGGAAATTCCAAATCTTGAAAAATGCATTATTGCAGTAAATCCCTTTGAAAATGTGCAAAATTCTGCGAGTATTACGGGATTAAAAATGACACTCAAAGCTTTATCAGAAGGTATTCCTGTTGCAATATTTCCTGCGGGAGAAGTTTCATCTTATAATTTTAAGACGAGTGAAATCACAGATCCGGAGTGGCATCCTGTGGTAGGAAAAATTATCTGTAAAGCAGACGTTCCTATTCTACCTATATATTTTCATGGAAATAATGGTTTTTTCTTCAGTATGTTAAAATCAATTCACCCGATGTTGCAAACTTCAAAACTGATTTCGGAACTCTTTAACAAACAAGGGCATGCTCTGAAGATGACTATCGGAGAAACCGTTATTTTAACCAGAGTTAGAGGTAAAGTTTCCGATCCTCTAATGTTAAAAAATCTTAGAAGCAAGCTATATGCTCTCAAAAATCAATTACATAATTAAGAGATTCAAGTCTATTTAACGCTTATGGCAAACTTTTAAAATCAAACACTTCTCTGTCAACATACTTAAAATCTGGAAATCTTCGAACAAAAGGTTCGAATTTTGTACCAAGATGTTCATAAGAAAAAACAAAAGACCTGTAAACCACTAGTTTTACAGGTCTTTTAACGGTTGACAAAACATCTTAAATTAATTGATTAATAAACCGTTTATTGAGTTTAAAAATGTGAGCCCTTTAATTTTTTTAACTAAAATGACCAAATTTGGAAAGCAAAATGTTTTGTCAGTTGGTACTAAGGACAAACAGCATAATTCAGGATTAACCTATCATAATTTAGTATCCAGTCCGATTCAGTTGTTATTTATTAACTGAATGAAGTCTACACAAGTAGTTAAACACTAAAAAAGACAAAATCAGCAAAAAACTGATTATCCCTTATGTACCTTTGGCGGTACAGAATTCGAACCACTTAGTAGAGGATTTGAAACTTTTAAATGAAATTAATTCCAGATTTCTGTTTTTCTTTCAGTAAAGGTTTTGATACGCCGTATTAAATTATTATTTTTTCTTCACGTTCTTTTTGAAGGTAAGTGATAAAATTCAAAGGAGAAACCCCGGTAACTTTTTTAAAGGTAATGGTAAACCTGCTATGTGAGGAGAAACCGCATTGATCTGCAAGATAACTTATTTTATATTTTAAATATTTATCGTCATTTTTCAAACGATCGATTATGTAATTTATTCGTAATTCATTTATATAGCTTGCAAAATCTTTTGATTTATGTTTGTTAATGACATACGATAAATATCTCTGATTTACATTGAGTTCGGCGGCAAAAGAATTTAATGATATATCTTTATTGAGATAATAATGAGATTTATTAAGATCCTTTATACCTCGTAAAATACTAATTTCCGTTGCCTCAGACATATATTCTTTGGCAGTGTCTTTCTTAGGTGTTATTTCCTCCTCTACTTCTATTTCTTCATCATCAGTAGTTTGCAGTATTGCACTTTGGCTGATAAAATTTTTAAATTTTTTATAATCCTGTTTTCTTCTGAATATGTAGATTCCTATTGTAATTAAAACAATAAAAATACAAATGCCAATAATCGTAATTTTACTCTTTTCATAATTAGATTGGTTATCTATTTGTTTTTTGCGAAGTGTTTTAATTAAATCATCTGCAATAATTTTACGATTGTGTTCTTCATCTTTATTTAGCTTTAAATTCATTTCATTATAAGCAATGTATTTTTTATTGTCCGTTTTTTTATAAAACTCCA
>NZ_JBDTTP010000076.1:0-19618 GCF_039930565.1 Flavobacterium sp.
GTAAAGTAAAAGCTAACGGAATCGAATTGAACCGTAAAGTTCTTGCAGATTTAGCAATGAATCACCCTGAAGCTTTCAAAGCAATACTTAACAAAGTAAAATAAACGTTTTATAAACTCAATTTTGATTACTTACTTATATAAAAAGCCCAGTCGAAAGACCGGGCTTTTTGCTTTTATAGAAGACAACTTTCAAAATTGAATTTATAATTATATTTACATAAAATTCATAACGTATGCATTCAGTCCTTATTAACCATATTCAGAAATTCGTAAGCTTAGAACCATCAGAAGTTACTCTTTTAGAATCATCTTTGAATCTGTCGCAAATAAAAAAGAAAGAACATGTTTTACAGGAAGGTCAAGTTTGCAATGCGATGTACTTTATAATCAAAGGCTGTTTCAGGCAATATATCATTAATAATAAAGGAACTGAACAAACACTTCAATTTGGAATTGAGAGTTGGTGGATTACTGATTATCTAAGTTTTCACAATACTACTCAATCACATTTTTATATCCAGGCAGTAGAGAATTCAGATATCATTGCGATTGACAAAATTGTTCTTGAATCATTATTAATTCAAATACCAAAACTAGAACGTTATTTTAGAATTGTGTCACAAAAAACATTTGGTGCCGCTCAAATGCGAATCAAATTTTTATTTACTATGTCGGCAGAAGAACGATATAATCATTTTAAAAATCAAAATCCGGAATTTGTACAGCGGGTTCCTCAATATATGCTTGCCTCCTATCTTGATTTTTCGGCTGAGTTTATGAGTAAAATTAGAGCTGGAAAAGTGTAGATAGTATTTCTTGAAGTAGATCAAGTTTTTCACAATAGGATATACTGACCTTTGTTTTGAACTTTAAATACAAATAAAAATGAAAACAAGAGTCGTTATTCCAACAGTTGCTCCAGAAGCTTATCAAGCCTTAATGAATTTAGAAAAATATATTTCTACTACCTCTTTAACTTCTACGCACAAAGAACTTATCAAAATTCGAGCTTCTCAAATAAATGGGTGTGCTTTCTGTATCAATTTACACACAGCAGATGCGAGGAAATATGGAGAAACGGAACAGCGTATTTATCTTATTAGCGCATGGCGTGAAGCAGATATTTATACGGAAGAAGAAAAAGCTATTTTCGCTTTGACAGAAGAAGTAACTTTAATCAATAATCATGTTTCTGAAGAAGTTTATCAGAATGCCGCCCGTCTTTTTGATGAAAAATATTTAGCAGAAATCATCCTTGCTATTATTACTATCAATTCATGGAACAGGTTTGCTATTACGACTGGATTGAGAGTTGCTTAATTAAATAGAAAACTTCAGATATATTTTAAATTTATGTCTGAAGTTTTTTTAGTCATTCGCTATTCGTCTTTACTTTTTAATAAATATTTATTTGCAATATACTGCGTAATTGGCTTTAATGTTTTTCCCGTTTCAGGATGTAAACCGGGAGCCGTAAAACAATCATAATTCCCTTCAAAAGATTTTCCATACCAAATACAAGGTTTTCCTAATTTGAAAAAGCTTGTCGTATCAGAAACATTAATCTTTTTTAGTTCAAATTGTATTTCATCATAAGGCTTTATATCTGAACTTTTTATCTCCTGAATACAATCTACTTTTTCATAATAATCTCCTGTCCATTGCATACAGTCCTTTTTAAAGTATGCAAAATAGATTACCATAGCTATTAGACAAAAAATAATAGTTATAGTAATTATTGTCTCTTTTAATTTTCTTTTAAATTTTTCAGAAAACTTAATAGTTTCTTTTTTATTTATTAGCAAACCTTCAACAATACTCGCATCTTCGTTTTTTTGCTCTTTTTTTTCATCCTCATTTACTTCCTCTAAAATTAATGAATCAGATTCTTTGGGAATTTCTATCTCTTTTTCAGACACGCCAATCCTTCTAAACTTAACGTATGGTCTTGGTTGAAAATCTACCAAAATTGCAGCAAAATCAACTGTTTCAATTTTTGCTGGTTTGGTTTCTCCTTTAAAAAATCTTCCCACTTTTTTAAATTTATCAGTATAAGAAATAGATGTATCCTCATTTTCTGAGTCAAATTTAAATTTGAAAAAATCATCGTATACATTTAAATCATCTGTATTTTGATTTGATTTAAAAATTTTCCAACACAAATCTCTCAAATTTGCTTGTGAAGGATTACCTAAATAATTAGAATAAATACCCTTCTTTTCTTTTTCATATTTACTCCTAACTGCTTCCTTATAATCCTCTTCATTTAAAGTATTGTTATGCATAGGCATTCTTTTTATATTATTTTTTTAGGATTTCATTGGATTTTACGAGACTTCCCAAACTATTACCGGATTTAAATGAAATTTTCAGGACGTCCGGGAATTCCGTATCAATTCAGGTTTACAATGGTTGTTACTTTGCTTCAGAATCAAGTTAATGTTTTGATCTGCAGGTTAAAACAAATGTACAAAACTAGTTCAATTATAAGTGCGGAAAACCGTAAGTCGGGTTTTATCCGGGAAGTATAAATAACTTCTTACTGTTCTACGCACTTCACTTCCCAACACAATAGGTATTGACAAACAAGATCTGGACAGAATCCGGACAGCAATACTTATATCAATTTTTAATTCATAACATCATGAAAAAATTATTTTTATTGGGAGCGTTTGCGCTATTGACTACTACTATGTTTTCTTGCACAGCTGAGGAATATGAAACACAGGCAAAAAAAGAAATAACACCAACTTATGCTGATGGTCCGGGTGATGCACCCGTAACTGTGCCACCACCACCACCAAAAATAACAGATTAATAAATTATTTATTTATAATTAATTACTAATTTCGGGGAAAGTAAGTTCTATGCTGCGATCCCCTTTTTTTTATTTTCTTCTTTTTCTTCTTTTTCTTTCCTGTAAAGAAAAAAACACAATTACTCCTAATATAAAACCTGTAAAAAAAGAAGCTGTAAACTTTCGCAAAAAAGGAATAATAAATTTTGAAAGAAAAAATTTTAATATTGCTTTCTACAACTTTAACAAATCAAAAATAGCATATGAAACTTTGAACGATACAGCCAATATCGTTTACATACTTATTAAAATGGCTTCTATTCAGCAAATAAATGGAGATTATTATGGAAGTAAAGAAACATTGACTGAAGCACTACCCTACATTAAAAAAAAAAATATTTACAGTGTTGCCATCAATAACCTTTTTGGTATAGCAGACAAGGAACTTTCAATTTATGACGATGCCATTTATTATTACAAAGAAGCTATAAAAGAGTCTACAGATTCTATATCCATACAACCGCCACTGAATAACATTGCAGTTATTTATATCCAACAAAAAAAATATGAGAAAGCAATTAATATTTTAGAATCTATTTTAAATAAAAAAATAGCAGGTGAAATAGTAAACAAGGCACGATTTAAAGACAATTTAGGTTATGCCTATTTTAAAAAGGGAATTATTCAGAAAGGTTTTTCATTAATTAATGAAAGTCTTATGATCAGAATTCAAAATAATGATTTGTATGGAAGTATCGAAAGTAATCTGCATCTGGCAGAATATTACGCCTTAACAGATTCTAAAAAATCAAATCAGCATGCTTTAGATGCTTACAAAACAGCAACAAAACTCAATAGCATTGACGAAAGGTTAAGAGCACTACAGTTTTTAATTTCGAATGATTTCAACAAACAAAGTATAAAATATGCTCAGAAATATATTGTTTTGAATGATAGTATTATTAAAATTCGGAACAATTACAAAAACAAGTTTGCCAGAATAAAATATGATTCTAAAAAAGAAAAAGATGAAAACCAAAAACTTCGTTTAGAGAAAGCCGAGAACTTATTATCACTTCAGGAAGCAAAATATCAGAAGATATTCGCCGGAATCGGAATTCTATTTTTGATTATTGTAATAGTAATTCTGATACGATATTACAGAAATAAAGGCAGAATCGAAAATATAAAAATTGCTTATGATACTGAAACCAGAATTGCCAAAGACATTCATGATGAACTCGCTAATGATGTTTTTAATGCTATCACTTTTACTCAAACACAGCCCTTAGAAAGTGAAAATAAAAAAGAAACCTTAATCCATAAACTGAATCACATTTATAACCGCGTACGCAGAATTTCGAGAGATAATAATGATATTGATACCGGAACAAATTATTCGGAGAGCTTAAAAGAAACGCTTTCTACTTACAACACTGCTACCCGAAATATCCTCATTAACGGTATGGAAAAAATCAATTGGGATGACATTGATCAGATAAAGAAGATTACGATCTACCGTATTTTACAGGAATTAATGGTTAATATGAAAAAACATAGTGAAGCATCAGTAATAGTTGTAAAATTTGACAACAGTCCAAAAAAAATATTTATAGACTATACCGATAACGGAAAAGGTTGCGAAAAAAATAAAATTATAAAAAATGGTTTACAAAATATGGAAAACCGTATTCTGTCTACAAAAGGAACTATTACTTTTGACACTGAACCTGATAAAGGTTTTAAAGTAAAAATAACGATGCCCAAATAAAAGCCTATGTTTAAAAAAGTAATAATAGCCGAAGATCTTGATACAATGAATCTAGGAATTCAACAAGTTTTAAAAGATTTAAATATTCTCGACTTTCAACATTCAAAATTTTGTGATGAAGCATTTTTAAAGGTACGTGCTTCCATTAGTCAAAATCAACCCTACGACTTATTAATTAGTGATCTTTCTTTTAAATCAGATCATCGCAAACCAGATATTGCAAACGGAGATGAACTGATTAAAAAAGTTCGAGCCCTACAGCCTGATATTAAAATCATAGCGTACTCTGTAGAAGATAAAAGTTATCGCATTAAATCACTTTTTGAGAATGCAGGAGTTGATGCTTTTGTATTAAAAGGCCTGAACAGTATTGAAGAGCTAAAAAAAGCTATTAATTTAGTTTCGACCTCTGATAATAAATATATTTCTCCGGAAGTTGCTTCGGCATTGCAGGACAAAAGCAATTACGAAATAGATGATACTGACATTCAAATTCTAAAATACTTATCTGCCGGAAGTTCACAAGATGAAATTATAGATATTTTTAAAAACTCCGATATTAAACCCAATAGTAAAAGTGCTGTAGAAAAAAGACTATCCAAACTTAAAGACTTTTTTAAAGCTAATAATACCGTTCATTTGGTTTCTATTACAAAAGACATGGGGATTATTTAAATATTTATTTACTTAAATTAATTTCAAGCTCCTTCGGGGGCTTTTTTTATTGCGAAATGTAAAAATTTTACGCATTATGGTTTTCCGTAAAATACTGATTTTAAATAGGTTTAAGTTTGAATTATCAAATCAATTTAAATATTAATTAAAACCAAAAAATTATGGAGTATAAAATAGTACCATTCGCAGCTTTAATCGATCTCAAGAAAAATTCATCAGCACAAATTGCAGAACAATTAGAAAGTGCAATCAAGCATTACACTGCAAAAGACTGGCAATATGTCCGCGTAGAAAACATAACAACTTTTGTTCATGCAGAAGTAGGATGTTTTGGCTTTGGAGCAAGACCAGCTCAAACACTTTTCACTCATTTAGTTGTCTTTCAAAAATAGATGAAGCATTTAATATTATTTGCAATTAAAATGTATTGGAAATGCATTCCAGCTTTTAAAAGAAAAAAATGCATTTTTAAAAAATCGTGTTCTAATTATGTTTTTGAAGTAACTCAAAAAGAAGGTTTCATAAAAGGATTAAAAGCTTTTATTTTTCGATATGAAAATTGTAATGGAAATTTTCAAATTTTTAAAAATCCTATTAACAATAAAATACAGATGATTCTTCCTACTCAAATAATAATTGAGAGCGAAGAAATCGCGGAAAGACTAATCAGTTAACTGAAATAAAATCAGGTATAAGTACGCATTTTAGAAGAATACTTTCTACTTAGATTTAGAAAAAAACTATAATTATGGAAAGAGAATATGTAAGATCGTCAAATATTAAATCAATACTTTGGAGTTTCTGAACATGTCTATGATGAATTAATGTCTGCTAATTCAAAAGGATCTTATTTTTCATCTCATATTAAAAATGTTTATAAAACTCAAAAGCTTTAAAATTATGGAACGATATGCAAATCGAAAGGGGGGATCCGGAGTTTCAGGATATGAAATTGGATCTGATTATATTAGAGTGAGATTTTCCTCAGGAAGTACCTATCAATATAGCTATAGAAAAGCTGGACAATCACATGTTGAGAACATGAAAAGATTAGCGTACGAAGGTTCTGGATTGAACAGTTACATTAATTCTTATGTAAAATTTAAATATGATTAAACATGAAAATTAATAACATAAGAATTTCAAATTGGCGATCAATAATTAGTGAAAAAATTTATTTCCAAGATTTAATGATTTTTATAGGTCAAAATAATCATGGAAAATCAAATGTTCTTAGCTCAATTTTATTTTTTTTTGGTGAAATTACTAACCATAATCTTGATTTTAATGGAGAAGCTGAAGAGCTTTGGGTTGAAGTCGAATTTATTGATCTTTCAGAATCTGAAGGTATAACTTTCAAGAAATATGTTTCGGCAGATAATAAAATTAAAGTTAGAAAAACAGCTTATAAAAACGGATCTTTTATATATAATGGTTACATTGAAGAAGCAGAAGAAGATTGGTTGAAGGAATCAAAAATTTCAGATTTCAAAAAAAGAGAAATAGCTGAAACATTACCACTTGAACCTTTTCTTCCAGATAAAGGAGCGATAACTATTGATCAATTTAAATTTGCTCAAAGTGAATTTATTAAAGCTAATTTAGAAAATCTAAATTTTAATTATATTCTAGAAGAAAATAATTTTCTGGGTTTAAAAAATGTCGCAAAAGGTAGTTTTGGAGATTTATTTTTTATTCCTTCAATAAAAAATGCTTCAGATGAATTAAATCCTAAAGGTAGTTCTCTTTTCGGTCAACTTTATTCTAGGGTTATTAGTAAAATTTCTGAACATAATCCACAATTTAAAGAGGCTAAAGAAAAAATAATTGAATTAACCAAAATTCTTAATAAAAACAATTTAGATGGAGAACTTAATGTAAATCGACCAGAAGATTTAACTTCTCTTGAGAATTTATTAGATAACGAATTAACAAGTTGGAATACAAAAATTGACATTCAAATTACTGCCCCAAATGTTGACGACATTTTTAGAGTTGGTGCAAATGTTTCTGTCGATGATGGTATAAAAACTGATATAACTAGAAAAGGTCATGGCTTGCAAAGAGCATTAATTTTTGCATTGATAAAAGCTTGGTCTAAAGTTCTCAAGCAAGAAAGAGAGGAAGATGATTTAGATTCTGAGACATCTTCAAGAAAATCATCAAAATCTACTTATTTTATTTTTGAAGAACCTGAGTTATTCTTACATCCTCAAGCACAAAAAGAATTATTTTTTTCTTTAGTTAACTTATCAAAAGATGAAAGTCAAGTAATTCTATGTACACATTCAAGTTCTTTTATAGATTTAGGATTTCATAAATCTATTTGTATTGTAAAAAAAGACAGCATAGAAACTGGTACTAAAGTATTGCAATATGTAAATGATATATTTGAAGATTTAGAAGAAAAGAAAAAATTTAATTTAAGTTATTGGATAAACCCCGAGAGAAGTGAATTATTTTTTGCTAAAAAAGTTATTCTTGTAGAAGGGCAGACTGACAGAACAATAATTCCTATGCTAGCTCAATCATTGGATATATTTAGGTATGATTTCACAATAATTGACTGTGGAAGTAAAAATAATATTCCCTTATACGTAAATTTATTGAATAAATTTAGAATTAAATATTGTGCAGTTTACGATAAAGATCATCAAGTTGGAAAAGATAGAAATGGAATTGCTAGTGGTGATCGAGATTCAAAAAGTATCGAAGATATGATTGATCACACTCTTGGAAAAACATTTATATTGGAAAATGATATAGAAGAAGAACTAGGTATGACTGAAAAGGTTGGAAGTGGTAAAGCTTATAAAGCTATTAGTTTTGTTGCTGGTGAGAGCTTCATAATTAAAGAGCAGTTTAAACAAAAGATCATAGAAATTTATAGTGAATAATCATGTCAACAATAAAACTCAACCAACAACTCAAACGCTTAGAAATCCAAGAGTTTGAAATAGAAAACCAAATCGTTTTTAATTACTTCGATAATCTTTCTGTAAACGAAAGAGACGAAAAACTTTTACGTGCAATTTACATTGGTGTTTTAGCATTAATGGAAGATCGAATTTCATCATTCTTAGCCAAAACAAATAATGAACTTGGTACAGAGCTGGAAAGTCTTAAAATGATTTTCGAAATGAAAAAAGAACTTTTCTATAAATCAACAATTAAAGGATCTCTGGCAGAAGATGACATCGCAGAATTTCTAAACAATTACTTTTCAGAAAAGCGATTAAAAGATCGAGCATTTTTAACTGGAAATACTGCAGGAAATATTCCTAGAAATAAGACTGGTGATATTATCTGTGAAGTCAACGGAAGTTCTGATTTAAAGATTGCTATTGAATGTAAATTTGATAAAAGTATTCGCTTTGGTGAAATTGAGAATAAAGAAATTTTTACTCGCAAAAGTGATACAGCTTGGAGTCAATTAATTGAAACGCAAGCGAACCGAGATTCTAAAGTAAGTTTAATTGTTTTTGATATTTCATTAATAGATAATTCAATTCTCAAGAATTTTGATAATGTGGGTTATATTCCAGGAGTTGGTTTTATTGCTATTGTAAATTCACAAAAAGGAGATTATTCCAATCTTGCTATCGCCTATATGCTTGCGCGTGATATTGCACTAAATTCAAAAGAAATTGAGCTTGACAAAGATGTTTTGGCAATGATTGTAAATAGAATCATCAAAGATATTAATGAAATACTTTCCATAAAATCATTGGTAATCAATAATATTGAAAACAATAAAGCTATTCTGAAACAACTTGAAAAATCAATATTATTAATGGAATTTAATCAGGAATATTTAAAACGATTTTTAAATATCGGAACATTAACTAAAAAGGATTTATTAGACTTTTATATGGGAGATGATATTAAAGACAAGTACAAACTAATTGAGAAAGATATCAATGAAATTTAATATTAATATCCTTAACAAAAGCCTATGCTAAAAAACTACCTAACCTTATTCTTATTTCTTGCAATACTTTCGTGCAAAAAAGCCGATAGTCCTCCCCCTGCACAAATAAATAATTTTTACAAAGAGGCAATTACAGCAGATGACCGCGAAACAATTACCCCTCAGGAAGCCAAAACGTATCATGTAGATAAAACTTTTCAGTATGAATACAGAACAGGAATCTCTGGAAATTATGAATATAATTACGACGTAAAAGGTGTAGATACCAAAGGTGATTCTATTTTTGGCAATATTAATGTACAGGGTAAATACGGCGCCGGAATATTAAATGTAGAAAATCTTCCGGATATTGATATTAATACGGAATGGGTTACGTATGGTAAATTAAAAGCAACAGACAAGAATGGCAATCAATACGATTTGATAGTTAATTAATAATAAGAGGAAATATGAAGTTTATTATAACCATTTTATTAATTCCGCTTTTATCATTTAGTACAGTCGAAACAAAAGTATTTATCTGCGGCATCAGAGGAGCTAAAAAATACCATCTGAGTGAATTCTGCCGCGGTTTTGGAGCGTGTAAGCATGAAATAGTAAAAGTCAATTTGAAAGAAGCCAAAGGATTTGGTCTGACTCTTTGTGGTTGGGAAGATTAATTTTAGAGGATATTTTTTATATTTGAACTTCAATCATTTTTAAATGAAAATCATTCTTATTTCCTTTTTATTCTTATTTACAACATTTTTCTACTCCCAAACCAAAGTTCTTTCCTGGAACATTGAAAACTTTGGAAACTCTAAATCTGAAATTCAATTAAATTTTATTGCCAATACAATCAAGGATTATGATATCATTACAATTCAGGAAGTTGTAGCAGGTTATGGCGGAGCGCAATCGGTTACCAAACTGGTCGAAATACTAAATCTAAAGGGTTTTAAATGGGATTATAAAATCAGCAACCCTACTTCGAGTAGTGCTTATAAAACCGAACGCTATGCTTTTATCTGGAAAACCAATAAGGCAAAACTAAAAGGAAATGCATGGCTGGAGAAAAAATACCATTTAGAAATTGATCGTGAACCTTATTTTGCTACTTTCGAAATCAATAAAAAAAACATCACATTAGTTAATTATCATGCCATTACCCAAAATAAGCAACCTGAAACAGAGATTAAATTTTTTAAATTTTTACCTCTCGAATATGCTAAACTTAATCTGGTTTTTATAGGCGACTTCAACTGTCCTGAATCTCATACGGTTTTTAATCCGCTGAAAAAATTAGGATACACGTCTGTATTTCAAAATCAAAAAACAACTTTAAAACAAAAATGCCAGACTAATAATTGTCTGGCATCTGAATTTGATAATATATTTTACAAAACAGGTTCTATTAATTACATCAATTCGGGAATAATTCCATTTTATACAAAATTTAATTTTCTTAAGGAAGCCCGAAAAATATCTGACCATATTCCGATTTGGTTTGAATTTTCAATAAAATAGTTTTATGTCTTTAATTTTTTCTTTTTCGCCGCAGGAAACAAAACATTATTTAAAATCAAACGATATCCTGGAGAATTAGGATGCAAATCCAAAACAGTCGGTGGATCTCCTACCTGATGCTGAAAATCCTCCGGATCATGTCCTCCAAAAAAAGTGAACATCCCTTTTCCCTTCTCACCATGAATATAGCGTGCTTCACCATTAAGTTCGCAAGTTCCCATAATTAAAACATTAGATTTAATTAAAGTCTGATCAAATGATGTGGTCTGTCCCATAAACCCCTTTACCAATTGGGTATGATTCTGACATAACATACTCGGAATAGGATCCCACTTGGCAGAAAATTCCATTAAGGAAAAATAATCCTTATCAGGAGAAATTCTTCGTTTAATAGTCATATCAATATCTGAAAACTCGTATTGTTCCGGTCTTCGTTCGAGTATAAAATCTTTAAACGCAAATGAGCTTCCGTAATTGAGTTTTGATTGATAATTTGACTCACTTGGATCACCGTCAAACATCGCTTCGCAAATATCTACTCCGTCAGCAGATAAGGCAATATCAAAACTATCAGTAGCTGAACACATTGCAAACATAAACCCGCCTCCAACAACAAAATCCCGGATTTTTTTTGCAACAGCTCCTTTTTCCTGAGAGACTTTAGAATAACCTAACTTTGCAGCCAGAGATTCAGCATCTTTTTTTTGATCAATATACCAGGGTGTATTTTTATAAGCCGCATAAAATTTACCATATTGTCCCGTAAAATCCTCATGATGTAAATGCAGCCAGTCATATAGCAACAATTGATCACTTAAAACTTCTTCATCATAAATAGGTGTAAACGGTATTTCGGCATAGGTTAAAACCAACGTTACTGCATCATCCCAAGGCTGTTTGCCCTTTGGAGTATATACTGCTATTTTAGGTGCTTTTTCTAAAACAACGGATTCCATATTTTGAGAAGGACTGGAGATTTCATCTAAAATTGAACTCACTTCACTATCTGAAACTATTTCAAAACTTACACCCCTGATTTTACATTCCTTTCGTATTTCTTCAGCATCAGGCAATAAAAATGAACCTCCGCGATAATTCAACAACCAGCTTGCCTTATAGTCCTTATTTAGGCACCAATAGGTAATGCCGTAAGCTTTGAGGTGATTTTGCTGTGTAGTTTCATCCATTGGAAGAAGGATAAAAGAAGCTTTTGCTGATGATAATGAAATTAAAAAAAATATTATATAAATTAAATATTGCCTCATTTGATTAACTATTTCAAAGTAAAGATATAAAAGGAAGCATTAAAAAGCTATTGAAAAGATATATGATGTCATTGCAATTTTGAATTGACCACTTTTATTTCTATTCCTGTATTTTTTGGTACAAAAACAGGTAAAAACACTTACATAAACAAAAATTCTTAATGGTAATTTTGTCAAATAATAATTATTAAAAATAAAATTATGAAAATTAATCAAACAGACAATGAGTTCAAAAGATTGAATATATTAAAAAAAATAGGTCTTTGCTTATTGTTAATTACTATAATCTCCTATTATGTATTGTCTATTCAATTTTTAGCAAGCTAAATCAAATAGTTAAAACCGCTATTTCATTTTGAATAGCGTATACAACCAAACCGGCAATATTTCTTGATTCTGTTTTAAGTAATAAATTATTCCGATGACCTTCAACAGTTCTTGGACTTAGGAAAAGTTCCTCTGCAATTTCAATTGTTGTTTTTTGCATGCAGATGAGCTGAAGAATTTCAATTTCGCGAGGTGATAAAAAACTACCTTCTAAATTTGATTTTGATTTTTTTGAAGAAATAATTGTTTCCTTAATAGTTTGTAATACATTTTCATTATAGAAAAACCCTTTTAAGAAAACCTGATTAATTGTATGTAATAAATCTTTAGGAGTGCTGTTTTTTATTAAATATGCAACTGCTCCAATCTGGATCATATTCGCTACAAATGATTTTGTGTCATAGCTTGTTAATGCAATAATTTTGATTTCGGGGAAGTTTTTTCGGATAATTTTTGTTGCTTCGACTCCATTTAAAATTGGCATCTTCAAATCCATAATAATAATATCCGGTTTGGTTGCAGACTGATTAAGATAAGCAATTAATTCTTCACCATTAGAAGCTTCAAATACGACATCTATATTTTCTTCTCTTTCTAATAAAAATGAGATTCCTTTACGAAATAAGATTTCGTCATCAACTAAAATTATTTTAATAGAATCATTCATTCCCTTTTGGTTTTGTATACTGTAAGAATATTGTATTGCAAAAATATATTATAAATTATTAAAAAAAGGGAATATTAATTCTAAATATATTAACACAAAACAAACTAAACCGTTAAAAAGTAAAAAAAACTTCAATTCCTTTGTTAATTTTTGAGCTCAAATTTATAGTTCCATTAATAAAAGAGATTCTGCTGTTTATATTTTTCATACCAAGTCCTTTTTGATTTTGAGCATCATTACTATTAAAACCAATTCCGTTATCTTTATAAAAACAGGTTTTAATCCCATTATCATTATCAAAAACAATATTTATTTCAGAAGCTTTTCCATGACGCAGGGAATTATTCATCAATTCCTGCAATATTCTAAAAATATGTAAATCCCTGTCTCTATCCTTTTGATCAAATTCAATTTTATTTTGATAAAAAACTTTCACGGATTTACTGCTTTCAAATTCATCACATAATTCCTCGATACCGGCATGAAGCCCAAATTTATCCAAAACAGGAGGTAACAGATTATGAGCAATTTTTCTGGAATTATCTAATGCCTTTGCAGTTAAATTGATAATGTTATCTGTAATTTCTTTTATTTCGGCAGTACTTAAATTTGGCGAAGTAAGCAAATAACTATTTAAGGAAACAATATTTAATTTTGAACTGATGTCATCGTGTAAGTCCTGAGCAATTCTTTTACGTTCTTCTTCCTGTGTAATAATTACAGCATGTAATTGTTCTTTTTGGTGAAAAATTTCTAAATCTCTTTTTTCAATTTCTTTTTGAATGATTTTTTTTCTAGAAAAATAAAAAAACACTATTAAAAAAAGAGCCATAATCATAAAGAAACATGATGTGTATAAAATTATGGCGACAATTTCTTTTTCGTAAATTGTGCTTGATCCCATGTTAATTGTTAATTTTCTTATTTTGATCATACCTTATTTTCCATTCAAATAAAATAAAAAAATAATAAACTACTATTAGTAAGGCATTTAAAGTCCAGGTTAGATATTTAACATCATCACTTAAGCCAGAAGTTAGATTTCCTACCAAATACAAAACAGTACTTGAAAACAGATAAAAAAGAACCCCAATATTCAAATAATAATATTCTTTTTCATCTGTAAGCATATTATAAAAATGCAATAGAGCAAAAACTACTATTATTAAAGATGTAATTGTAATTCCTAATAAATTAAATTTCAAAAATTCCTTATAGTCAATAACAAACTGAAAAAACAAAATAAATATTACAGCGATTATACTATATTTAACAAACCTTTTCTGTTTTTTATTTTTCAAGACAGATTCATAGAATAACCCTAAAAAAATCATTTGCCCAACAAAAAATATATTAACAGCATATAAATTATTCATATGCAAGTAATACATTACTTCCATAATAAATTGCATTATAAAAGCAAAAGTCAGATAACCCACAAAAAAACCATTAGCTTTTTCCTTTCGAAAAAAGCTAAATGAATATAAAATTAGGTTAATTATTAAAATAAAATAACCTGCATATATTAATATATCAATCATTTTTAACCTAATGGGCTATCAGGATCACCAAATGGAGGACATGGACGTGATCCATCGTATACAAAGCTTCCCGATTCAATGTTATTAGTTCCCTCACCAAACACATCTTTGTAAATACCAGTGCTTGCATCCAATTTTGCTCCTACAAACATCAGATTTTGTTCTCCTAATTCATTTATGCCTACATAAGCACGAACAGCATCAATTTTTCGACTTTCCTTAAGCCTTAAAACTTTTTCCAGACTTTCCAACGGGATAAGATAAGCTTCTATTTTCTTTGTTTCTTCAGTTTTGGGGTTTCTAAACTTTTCTGCCCACTGTATACCCGTTGATAATGCAATTTCAATTTTTCCGGGAAATTTTTCTTCTGCCATAATTTTAATTATTAGTATAAAGTTAGTATGTGATTTTAAAATAATCTTTAGCTAAACTAATGAATTATATTAAAAAAATTAACAATTAAGAATAAAAAAATATTAAAAAAAACTTATAAAAAATTACTAACAAACAGATAGTTACTAGATATTAACACAAAAACACGTATAAATACCTATACTGATTATTTTTTTATAATGTAATTTTGAACTACATATTTTAATACAAAAAAACTTATACACATAAATATTTATTAGTAAAATTAAGTTTTTCATTTTCGATTTACTATAAAAAAATTACAATCAATAATATAAACACAATTTTTATAATAATAACAAACAAACTAAAAGCATAAAAATTAACCACTCATGACATAAAATTGCTTATTCATGTCATTTTATTATCAAAAAAAAAATAAGCTTATTAGTTTTAATGAGTAAACTAATAACAAGTATAAAAAGGCATTAAAGACAAATAATAATATGTATTTAGTCATTTAATTTATTAACTATAAAAACAAAACAACTATGTCAACAGAACCATTCGTTGGAGAAATTAAAATTTTAGGATTTAATTTTGCCCCTAGAGGCTACATGACCTGCCAAGGTCAGCTTCTATCAATTGCCCAAAACAATGCATTATTTGCATTATTAGGAACTACCTATGGCGGAAATGGAGTTCAGACATTTGGACTACCTAATTTACAAGGGCGTATGCCTATAGGACAAGGACAAGGAGCAGGACTTCCAGCACACAATATGGGAGAAATTAGTGGTTCACCAACTGTAACAATACTAACCTCAAATATGCCTGCTCATATCCACGCTGCAACAGGACTTGCTGTAAACATTCCTATTTCGACTGGAGGACCAGATATTGCATCTGCAGAAGGAGCTTTTCTTGCAAATACCGGAGTAGAAATATATTCAAGTGTATCTACAGACGGTAAGAATTACGGTGCTTCTACTGTTTCAGGAAACACTGCAATTACAGGAGGGTCTCAACCAATTTCAATTATGAATCCTTATTTAGTTATAAACTATTCAATTGCAACTGAAGGAATTTTTCCAAGTAGAAATTAATTAAAAATATTAAAGGAAATTTTCAATATGAAAATTTCCTTTTTTTTAATATTAAAACATATGTTAACAATTGGGATTTTACTACCACGCTCAACATATTATCAAACTATTAATTTTGATTTATATGAAGGACTTTGCTCAGGGCTAAAACATTTAGGAAAAAGTGATGTTAAATTAGTTACTGAAAATATTGGTTTTGGAGCTGACAAACAACAATGTTACCGAAGTGCCGAAAAACTTTTATTGGAAGAAAATGTTTCTGTGGTTATTGCTTATATTGGTCATCGGATGGCACAATTACTGCGACCACTTTTTCTTGCAGCTAATAAAATGTTGATTGTTTTAGATGCAGGAGCCAATTTGCCTCACGAATGGCCTACATGTCCAAATATTTTCTATCATTCTCTTCATAATTCCTTAGGTGCTTCACTTTCTGCAAAACAAGCTATAAGTGATGGTTACTCATCAGCAGGTATTGTAACTGGTTATTACGATGGTGGTTACTTACATACTTATGGTGTTTCAAAAGGTTTTGAAGAATCAGGTGGAATTATTTCTTTTAATCACGCTACTGGGTATGAAGCAAAAGATTTTACTGTAGCACCAATAAAAAAACACTTAGATCAATTCCCAAACAGTGCTTTGTTAAGCATTTTTAGCGGTGATTTTGTACAATGGTATTTTGAAGGTATTAAAGATTCATTTGAAGAGCAAAATCTTCCTATTTATTTGCCTCCTTTTGGCTTTGAAGAAATGATGCTTGCTGATGCAGAATATCCAAGTAATAAAATAAAAGGAATTGCAGCGTGGTCGAAAAAAATAGACTCTAAAGAAAATAAAATCTTTATTGAAACAATCATAAAAGCGGGTAGAATACCTAATCTGTTTTCATTATTAAGTTGGGAAAGTGCAACAATAGCATTAAAAGTAATAGAATTAATTGATGAACATAAAAATAGTGTTCAAAAAATAGCATTGGATTTGCAATTGTTTGCGTTTGAAAGTCCTAGAGGCAGAGTTTACTTTGATTCTAAAACAAATACTTCAATTGCACCCTTGTATAATGCAACAATAATCTCCAATAATAAAGGTAAATGTGAAGTAGAGATAGAAGGCTTAACTAATGATGTATTTGAACATTTTGAAAAGCTAACTTCTCATGAACTTAATAATTCAACATCTGCCTGGCATAACAGTTACACGTGTATTTAAATATGGAAATTCAAAAAAAAATAATAGTATTATGTGGAGGAAAATTCGCTTTTCCTGCACTACAGTTATTAACATATGAAAAATTTATATGTGGAATTGGTATTGGTAAGGGAGGTAATACAATCATTAATGCATTAGAAAGAGAATCAGAAGATAACAATATAGGTTTTAAATCTTTTACTGACAAAAAGAGCATTTCTGAAATGAGGCCTTGGATAGATACTTTACAACCCGATTATGTTTTCTGCATATCATTTCCATTTCTACTTCCAGATACCATTTTGTCCTACGGAAATGACAAGTTCATAAATTTTCATCCTGGGCCTTTACCTCAATATCGTGGTGTAATGCCCATTTTTGAAGTTTTAAAAAACCAAGAAACAGAAACTGCTATCTGTGCTCATTTTATGAACTCGAAATTTGATGAGGGAAATATAATTTTTAATGATCCTGTGGCTATTCAGAAAGAAGACACATATGGAAAATTAACTGTGAGATTAAGTGAGCGCTTGGCTTATGTAGCCTTAAACATGGCGAACATGTTACAATTTGCCAGCAGCATTCCAAATCAGCAACAAGAAGAAAATTTAGCTTATTATTATGAGAAACCTGAATTAGCAGATACTTATATTAACTGGAAACGAATGACGGCAGTCGAAATTATCGCACTAATAAATGCATGTAATCCTTGGAACACAGGTGCAGATGCCACATTATTAGGAGAGCAGATTAAAATAATTACAGCTAAAATACTGAATGAATCACATAGCAATGAACCCGGAACAATAGTATCAATAACAGATACCATTAATATAGCTTGTGAAGACGACAAACAAATCGCAATCGCAATACTTAGTACTGATGAAGGTATTATGAAAGCCAATCAATTTTCATCACATAACATGGCATTAAACAATTATTAATAAATCAAATAATATAATCATGAAAAAAAACTTTACTTTTATTTTTGCAATGTTACTTTTCCTTCTTTGGATAAAGGGAAGTGCACAAACACAGTTTTGGAGCGACAATTTTGAAAGTGCTCCTACCAGTGGACTTAGAGTTCCAGAAGAAAATGGAGGAACAACATCCCCTAGTGCAAGCTATTTCAAATTGACAGATGGTTTGACCATACAACAAATTGTTCCTTTTACAGGAAAACAAGGAACATCCTTTTGGGCTGGAGAAGATCATAATGCAACAGGAACAGGATTCACAGCAAGTGGAGCGGTTAACAATCAGCTTGCAAATGCTGCTACAAATGAGCTCCAAATAGAATGGACAGGAATTCCCATCACTGGAAAAACCGGATTAAGTTTTAAAGGTTTAATTGCTGCTGCAAGTACCAATGAACCTTGGGATAATACAAATGCCTGTAGCAGTGGTGTTGGAACAACCAATACAGATTATATTATTGTTGAATACAGTATTGATGGAGGAACTTATACCAGTTTAATACGTTTTTTTAATAGAGGTAGTGCAACAAATGGAGTAGACAAATATTTATTCGAAGATACCGATGGCAATGGTTGTGGTGATGGTACACAATTAACGAACGCTTTTGGCGAATTTAGTAAAACTTTTGCCGGCACAGGAAATGTTTTGAACCTAAGAATACGTGTCTTTTCTGAAGGAAATAATGAAGAATGGGGAATTGATAACTTTCGTCTATTTGAGACACCGGCATGTAATGTAATATTAACAGCTGCTTCACAAACTAACGTGGCTTGTAATGGTGGTTCAAATGGAGCTGCAACAGTAAATGCTGCAACTGGTGGAACTGCTCCTTACACTTACAACTGGACTCCTGGAAACCCTACTGGTGACGGAACAACTTCTGTCACTGGCTTAACGGCTGGTTCATGGACGTGTACAGTAACTGATGCAAACTCGTGTACTGCTTTTGTTAACTTTACAGTTACACAACCAACTGCAATCAGTACTGCAACTGGCTCTCAAACTAATGTATCCTGTAATGGTGGCTCTAACGGTACAGCTTCGGTAACGCCTGCCGGCGGAACTCCTGGCTACACTTATTCTTGGTCTCCTTCAGGCGGTACAGCAGCGACAGCTTCTGGACTTGCTGCAGGAAGTTATACCGTAACAGTAACAGATGCTAACGGTTGTACTGCAACTCGCAATTATACAATTACTCAACCGGCTGCAGCAGTAAGCGGAACAACCGTTGTAACTAATGTTTCTTGTAATGGTGGAACTAACGGAACAATTAACCTTACTCCAACAGGAGGAACTGGGCCTTATACCTTTAGCTGGGGTGGTGGTATTACTACCGAAGACAGAACAGGACTTGCAGCTGGAACCTACTCGGTAACAATTACCGATAATAATGGATGCACAGGAACTGTATCTGGAATTACAGTAACTCAACCGACAGCAATAAGTACAGCAACTGGTTCTCAAACCAATGTGTCTTGTAATGGCGGATCGAATGGATCTGCTTCAGTAA
>NZ_JBDTTP010000077.1:0-19166 GCF_039930565.1 Flavobacterium sp.
CCCCATGCGTGACAGGCATGTATTCTAACCAACTGAACTACCAAACCCACTGCTTATTGTGACTGCAAAAATACAACAGAACTTTGATTCTACAAGGTTTTTTGTGCTTTTTAAACAAAGAATATCATTATGTTTTTAATGGCTTGATTTCTATCAAAGTAGAAAACCAAAAGCTATTTAAATCAAAAAAGCTATCCACAAAAGTGGAAAGCTTTTCATTGGTCTAACTACTAAACCGAGCTACGAGTTACAAAGTCGCAGCAAACAACACAACTAATTTTAGATACCGTATTTGGGCAAAAAAGCCTCTCTGTTAAGAAAGGCTTCTCCCAATATTGCGGTCTGGACGGGACTCGAACCCGCGACCCCATGCGTGACAGGCATGTATTCTAACCAACTGAACTACCAAACCTCTGCGTTATTGCGGTTGCAAAGATAGTACAGATTTTCGTTTCTGCAAATGTTTTAATAAAAAAAATGAATATAATTTAAAAATACTAGCCAAAGTTTTGTTTCTCAACTAAATATGTCGTCAATATTTTTTCGAAATTATCTCCAACATTCACCGGAACGTATTTAATTTGGTTCTTGGCACAGGTTAAAGCCAGTTTTTTAAAGTATTCCCCTGCCCTTTTTTCATATTCTTCTTTTACATTACCGGCAAAAACAGAAACTTCTTCGCCCGATTCTAAGTCGATAAATTTTCTTGGAGTGTTATCAAAGTCAAATTTTAACTCTGTTTCATGATCGACCACATGAAACAAAACCACTTTGTGTTTGTTGTGTTTTAAATGCTGTAGTGCATTAAACAGCTTTTCATCGTCTTCCGACTGAAACATATCGGTAAACAAAATAATCATCGAACGGCGGTGCATTTTCTCCGCAATCTGATGCAGGTAGGTAATGGTATCAGTCGTTTTTTTAACTTTTGGTTCCACTAAAAGCTGTTCTAATTTATTGAGCAGCATTCTGTGATGGCGATCACTTCCTTTTTCGGGAGCATAATATTCGTAACTGTCCGAGAAAACGCTTAAACCAACAGCATCCCGCTGTTTCTTTAAGATATTCATTAAAACTGCCGATGCCAAAACCGCAAATCCAATCTTTTTTTCGTAAAAAGGCTGATTCGGTTTGAGTTCCGGATAATGCATCGAAGACGAATTATCAACTATCAGATGGCAGCGTAAATTGGTTTCTTCCTCAAAACGCTTCGTGTACAAACGATCCGTTTTGGCGAATAATTTCCAGTCGATATGTTTGGTGCTTTCTCCGGCATTGTAGACTTTATGTTCGGCAAATTCAGCCGAAAAGCCATGAAACGGACTCTTGTGCATTCCGGATATAAAACCTTCCACAACTTGATTCGCCAGCATTTCAAGATGCTGAAAACTGGAGACTTTCTCTATTTCCGATTCGATTTTCATTCGGTTTCTTTTTTTATATTTTGTGCTTTAAAAAGCAAATCTGTAGCCTGGAATAATTTTCTCTTCAGAATGGGACTAAAATTAGGGTTTTCTTTTAAGAAACGCTGTACTTCATCATAAGCATATTTAGACGAATACCTTCCAATCGTATTGTTTAGCCAGTCTTTCGGGAAGAAAATATCTCCGGTTCGCTGGATTTCATCTGTTAAATCTAACGAAAACCGTATATATTGCTGAGCACTTTCCTGACGCAACGGATGATGAATATTTGATAATCCAACAGAAACCCATGATTCTTTTTCGCGATTTTTATCTTCTTTCAAAGATTCCATAAAAGCAAAACGAACCGATTCGTCTTTTGATAATGACGGCAACAGAAACTCAAATCGCTTTTGTTTGTCCGGATTTGAAATGGCAGTTTTGGCTTTTTGTAAAATTTCATCTGCTTTTTCATGTTTGAAGATTGCCAGATTCATTGCAATATTAGTATAATCGTCTTCGTTTAATTTTAAATTCGGAATCACGACTTCTTTATTCCAGATTTGATATAATTTGGCTTTTGCCGAATCTGAATAGGCGATTGAACTGAATAAATTGAATAAAGTCTTTTTAATATTTGCAGATAAGTTGGTTTTTAAGCGTTCAAATAAAATATCTTCGAGTTGTTTTTGAACTTTAATTTGTTGTGTTTCTGTAAAAAATCTCCAGAAAATCACATTCAGATTGTTAGAAGCAATTCTTAAAACCAATTCATTTTCTTCTGTTTGAATTCCTTTCAAAAAACAATCAAATGCATTCTCAGGAGAAATATTTCCAATTAACATATTTTCATAAAGGTTGCTGTATGAAGAAGCCCTTGCCACCTCATCTTTCAAACTTGAAATAGTATTTAAATTATTCCCGTCAAGCGGAAAAACACCGTATCCAAAACCGTTATAATTGTAAATAATAGTATTCGGCTTTTCAAGTCCTACAGCTTCTTTTAAAAGCAGCTTTTTATCTTTTATATTGACATTTAAAATCTTCACAGTATCGGCATAAACCAATCCAAACTGAAAAGCCTGAGGCCAGATATTTCCTGATTTGTCTTCTGCATTCTGCTCAATTTCAAACTTCCTGATTTGGTTTTGGGAATCGTATTCTATTTTATCCGAAAAAATAGCCCTACCTGACTTGTTGACCCAAACCTTGCTCCATTTCTGCATATCCAAAGGCGTTTCGGCATCCAGAATTTCTACCAGATTATTCCAGTCGGCATTGTCGTTGGCGTATTTTTTAATGTATTTTTCGATTCCTTTCTGAAAAGCTTCCTTTCCCATTGAAGCTTCCAGCTGACGCATCATAATTGGGGCTTTGTTATAAATTATACTTCCGTAAAGCGAACCGGCATCTTTCAAATTATCAAGATTCTGTTTAATCGGATGAGTTCCCAATGAGCGATCTTCCGCGTAAGCGTTGGCATAATGCGCACTAAAAAACTGAAGATTATGATTGACTTTCGGGAAAATCGGATTCATGATTTTGTCGGCCATAAAATTGGCAAATACTTCTTTCATCCACACATCATCGAACCATTTCATCGTCACCAGATCGCCAAACCACATGTGAGATGTTTCATGAGCAATGAGTTTTGCACGATCTAATTTTTCGCTGTCTGTGGCGCTGTTATCCAAAAACAAAGTAGATTCACGGTACTGAATAGCGCCGACATGCTCCATTCCGCCATACTGAAAACCCGGAATTGAAGCAAAATCCAGCTTTTGAAACGGGAATTTATAATTGGTATATTTTACCAGAAAATCTAAAGACTGCTGATGAAGTTTAAAAATAGTATCGGTACTGACTTGCAGCTTTTCAGGATTATTTTCGCGGTACAACATCGTCATTTCCAAACCCGGATTTTGGGTAACGCTTTTAAATTTTCCGGAGACGAAAGAAAATAAATAGGTGCTCATTTTGTCTGATTCTCCAAAAGTGTAAGATGCGAAATCACCTTTTTCAACTTTCTCTTTAACATCGGCTCCAGCCAAAACCGACCATTCTTTTGGAACTTTCAAAGTTAGTTTATAAGTGGCTTTGATATTCGGCTGATCAAAACAAGGAAACAGAGTACTGGCGCGATCGGGAACTAATAAAGTATAGAGAAAATCGTCATTACGATTTAGAGATAAATTCCCTGCAACGAATGAGATTTCGATTTTATTTTTACCTAAAACCAAAGCCGCCGGAGCTATTAAAATATGCCCCTGTTCATGAATGATAACCGCTTCATTTTCCCCGTTAACAAACAATGATTTTATGTTTTCTGATTTCTCTTTAAAATCTAAAACCAGCGGTTCACTTAAATCAGATAAAGTTAGATTTAAAATCAGCTTTGCGTTTATGTCTTTTTGTTTTTCAGCTGGAATTTCAAAAGACAATGCGTAATTAACATTAGAAATTTGTTTTTTTCTATAGCGAGCTACCATTTCTGAAACTCCTTTATCAACAAAAAATCTTTCTTGTTTTGATTGTGAGAAACTATTAGAAATAAATACAAAATAAACTAGAAAGCCGAAGAAAATTTTCATTTTTAGAGGAATGTAAGATTCGTTAAAAATAAAAAAAAGGATTGGTTTTAAAAGCCATGATGCTATAAATAAAAAAAGGTTTGACTTTCGCCAAACCTTTTAACATCTAATCAAATATATATAAAATTAACAAACTTAAATATCGATTTTAGAAATGTAACTAACGGTTTTCCATGTTTTAAAAGGATATTTCTTCAGTTTTAGGTAATTACATTTATACTACAAAAATAAAAATTCTCCCTGCTCCAGCAACTTCATTGTTTAAACCTCTAAAACCCGTCATGACTAAGGCTTTATTTTTAATAAGTTGATAGCTATATTTTTCACCCGAGTTTAAGGTATAAGTACCATTAAAAACATTGCCATTCATATACCAGCTACCGGTTGCAATCACCGTATTTCCTTCCATGACTTCTAATACACCATTGGCTTTAAGATTCCAAACAAAAGCGGTAACAGTTCCTGATAGTTCACCCTGCGTTAGTTGACCGTCCCAGCGTTGTAACATGTTTTCCGGATATTCTTTATGAACAGTCTGGTCATCATCGTTACTGCAGGAAAATGCAAAAGAGAGTAATAGAACGAGTGCCGAAATCATTTTTAATTTTTTCATCTTTTATAATTTAAGAAGTCCATGCAAGTACTTTATCAATAATAATTGGAATCCATGGATTTGAGGTTGCATGGCCACTGCAACTGTTATCTGTTAATCCAAAACTTTTGGTTTTTACAGTTGCATTAGTAATGTTTTGGACAAGACTTTGCCCGTAATGCGTCCCAAAGGGTTCGCCATTGCATGCAAAAGCTAAAACAGGTGCCTTTTGGTTTTGCGCTGTGTCTAAAGCAGAAGATCCCATTACGGCAATTATACCTTTAATGTCTGTGATACTGCTTCCCCAGGCATTTTGTGACAACAGACAATTAGCACTATAAGAACTTCCTCCAAAAATTAGTTTCGTTCTGCTAAGACCTAATTCCGCTATTAATGCATTGCCTACATTATTAAAATCTTCCACCAGCATAAGTGTATTAGCATTAAAATTTTCAAAATTATTTCCGACAAACGGCTGATCCCGATATTGAACAATAGCACACACAAAACCTTTTGCTGCTAAACTCTTGCTTAAGTCTATCAGATAGGGGTCGTTGATATTGCCCGGTGTCGGATTTTGGGGATCATTTCCGGAACCTAAAATAACAATACCTTTAATGGGAAGATTTTTGGGGGCGAAGTAATTAGTAGGTAAAGAAGATATGGTTTTTTGAGAATTTTCTATTTCTGCAGTAGAGTCAGTGGGTACTCTAGTTGTATTCTCGTCTTTGTTGCACGAAATTATAAATAAACACAACAATAAGGTGCCACCTAATTTAAAAACCAGTTTTTTCATTTTTAAGATTTTGGAAGGTTAATTGGACCATTTAATAAAATAAATTTTAAAATTATTTCACAAAAATAGCTTTCGCATAAGAAGCAATTGTGGCATCAGTAACCAAGTCTGTTCTAACCTGGTTTTTATAATATACTGCATAATTTTTATTGCCGGATTTTAAAGTTCCACACACATAATTATCTACGCCGGAAATAGCAATGTCTTCTGGCATGACATTTTCTAAAGGATTTGGGGAATTGATTACACTTCCATTTTTCCAAATCCTGATTTGGCTTGTCGAATTGACAGAATTATCATATCCTAAAATATAAATATCAGACCCTTCTGAAACTATCCTTTTTGCTTCATAACTACCTTCTTCAATGATCAAATTAGAAGTTAACACATTATTTTTCCAACATTTCGCTTTATAATTAATCCTGCCAACTGCATATACATCACTGCCTACTACTAAAATATCATTTACAGCAGCATTAGTTTGACCATTTGTTAAATTTACTGCAACACCATTTTTCCAAAATTTCGCCCAGGATTCTGTGCCGTTTCCTTTAAAACCTGATACGTAAACATCATTACCTGAAATGTGTATGCTTGTGGGAACATCAGTAGAATAATTAGTATTAGCGGATTCTAAATTGGTGGCAATTCCATTTTTCCACACCTTTGCAATTGTAATGCTCGTTTTAGAATCATATTGCGTCCCCCCTACATATACATCATTACCAACTACTGCAATTGCAATTGCTTCTTCATCTTTTAAACCATCTGAAAGATCTGTCGCCACTCCATTTTTCCAAAATTTTGCTATTTTTTTTGCAGTAATTTGTTCATATCCAACAGCATAAACATCATTGCCAGCCACTGTGATATCGTTTATATCTGAAAAAGTGGTACCACTTGTTAAATAGCTGGCAACGCCATTTTTCCAAATTGTGGCCACCCATTTATAATTACTGTTTACAATATGACCTCCTATATAAACATCTTGTAAAGTTGATTGTGAATCGTCATCACTTTTACTACACGATACAAACGACATTGAAATTGCAAAAAGTCCAATCACTAAAATTGAAATTGTTGATTGAATTGTTTTCATAAAATTGTTTTAAAAATTAGTATTCCAAAAAAATAAAAAGAGGATAAAGATCATATTAAACTGACTTAAATGTTTTCATAGCTCAATATCAAATTTAGACTGATTTCTTTTTCTAAAAACTTTTCAATACACGGACAACATTATTAAAGGACAGATAACACCTTTTTAATAAAAAATATTAAATTTGTTTTAAATCAATACTTTAGAATGAAAAAATATACTTGTATAATAGTCGACGACGTTGAAATTGACCGGTTAATGATACAATTGTATTTGAATAGATTTTCTAATTTTGAACTGATCGGTGCTTTTTCAACAGCTCAGCAGGCTATTGAAGTTTTAGAAAAAACTAATGTCGATATACTCTTTTTAGATATTGATCTGCCCAATAGCAGCGGCATTGAAATTAGGAAAAAGGCACTAGAAGTTCCGGTTTGTATCTTTATAACTTCACATCCTGATTACGCATTAGAAAGTTTTGAGCTCGAAACCCTGGATTATATTATAAAGCCCCTAAATTTTGACCGTTTTTCAAAAACTATAAAACGTATTGATGAGTATCTGGAATTAAAAAACAAAGCCTCTCTTTTTGAAGCAACTATTGGTGGTGGTTCGATTTACATAAAAGAAAGTAATGCTGAAACGAAAATAAATTTATCGGATGTATTATATTTAGAAGCACTAAAAAACTATACGATAATCAACACATCAGATAAAAAATTCCGTGTTTTACAAAATATCGGCCATTTATTAAAAGACAAAAACTTTCAATCGTTTGTAAGGATTCATAGAAGTTTTGCTGTTCAAAAACATTTTATAGAAAAAATCACCTCTCAGGAAATAATTTTAAAAAATAATTTTTCTGTTCCGGTTGGAAGAATTTATAAAGACAATCTAAACGAAATTTTATGAAGAACCATCTAATTCTGATTGTAATTCTCTTTATTGGATGTGTATCATTTGCTCAAAAAAAAATGGGTCAGGCGCGAATTGATTCTTTACAAAACGTGAGTATAACAATGAAACCTGACAGTTTACAAGTAAAAATATTACTTGATATTGCTATAAGTTATATTTCTGTGACTCCAAAAAAAGCATATAAATATGGAAATCATGCATTAATGTTATCAAAAAAGTTGCAATGGAATGAAGGAATTGCGAATTCTTTACATGCAATTGCTATGATCCACTATTATGATGGCAATTATCAAACTTCTATTAGGTATATAAACCAATCCTTAACATACACAAAAAAGCCAGTTCAAGTGGTTTCTTCTATGCTACTAGCAGGTGAAAGCTACTATAAATTAGCTAATTACATAAAGGCTTTAGAAGTAGTAAATAAAAGTATTTTAATTTGTAAGGAAAAAAATCTTAAAAAAAGTGAAATAGATTGTTATGTTACGCTTGGAAATATACAAACTGAATTGAAAGAATATGATAAAGGAATTAATGCTTATCTTAAAGCATCAGAAATTGCAAAAAGTATAAACGAGGATGGAACACTTTATATATGTTATGTGAATATTGGCAATGCTTACACAGAATTAAAAAGATTTAATACAGCAATTTATTTTAATCAAAAAGCATTAAATCTGAGTATAAAAAATAAAAATTATTTAGATGTTTCCGATGTATACTATCACATGGGAAAAAATTATAATAGTAAAAAGGATTTTGAAAAAGCACTTATTAACTTTAAAAAGGCTTTAAAAATAAATATTAATCAAAAAGACAACTTTAATACACCTTATTGTAATGCAGGAGTTGGTGAATCTTATTTTGGTTTAAAAAACTTTAAATTAGCAAAGCTTTATTTGAATAAAGCTGTTGATAGTAATGTTAAAAATAATACAGAACTTGCATTAGAAAGCAATTATACAATTCTTGGGAAAATATTTCTTGAAGAAAGTAGTAATAATGGAGATGTAAACTTATTAAAACAAGCCGAAAATTATTTTTATAAGTCAATTGAAATAGATAGTAAATTAAATTTAATACCTAAAAAGTTAGAAAATTATAAATTTTTAGCGAAAACTCAATATTTGTTGGGGAAATATAAAAACGCTTATGAATTGCAAGCGAAACATATTTTATTAAATGATTCCCTTTATAATTTAAAGAATAAAGAAACCATAAAAAACCTCGAAGACAAGAGAGAGATAATGTTGCGGGACAAGCAAATTCAAATTAATAAAATTGCTTTAGAGGCCAAAGAAAAACAAAAATGGTTTTTGCTTTCTGGTATAGCACTTTTGGCCATTATTGGAAGCTTACTATTTTATCAAAACAAAAATCGAAACAAAACCAACCAAAAACTACAAGTTTTAAACACCAATTTAGACCAGGCCAATAAAACTAAAATACAGCTTTTGAACATTTTAAACCACGATTTGCGAAGTCCTGTAAACAGTTTTATACACTATATTCAGTTTCAAAAAGAAAGCCCTGAGGTTTTAGACCCGGAAACCAAAAGCCGAATTGAAAATGCTACTTTATCCTCCGCTAAAAACTTATTAAATTCGATGGAAAATATTTTGACATGGACTAAGGATCAAATGGAGAATTTTAAACCACAACTCAAAAATGTTGCCGTAGACTCTTTATTTAATGACACGAAAAAACATTTTTCAAACGAAAAAAACATCAAAATTATTTTTGAAAATCCAGAGAACCTGCAGCTCAATACCGATGAAAATTATCTCAAAACCATCATCCGGAACTTAACAGGAAACGCTATAAAAGCATTGGACGAAACCCAAAACCCTGTAATCATTTGGAAAGCCTGGCAGGAAAAGGGACAAAATTATTTATCTGTTCAGGACAATGGTCCGGGAGCCGACCAGGAACAATTTAAAGCATTATATGATGAAAAGGAAGTGGTTGGTATTGAATCGGGATTAGGTTTACACCTTATCAGGGATTTGGCAAAAGCCATTAATTGTACAATTGAAGTAACGACTGTTTTAAATGAGGGGACTACTTTTAAATTGATTTTATAACAAAAAAGGTTTGACATTTGCCAAACCTTTTTTAAAACTAAATTGAAACTGCTTACTTATTTAAATTGAAAACTTTAATATGCTGTAATAGATTTGGTTCTCTCTTTAAATTAAATTTTTGTTTTTGTTCCTGCCAGCTCAAATGGAAAATCCAGTTTAGAATTGCCCTCCTTAACGGCGCTCCACATACTACTGGATTTTTTTCATAATAATTAAATTTAATTTTTATAAAGCGTGAATTCACCTGAAACGATTCCTTCTTTTTGGAAGTCTTCAGCGTTATAAATTGTACTTGGCTGTAGTTTAATATTTTTAAAAGTGCATTTAATTTCATTACCGTTAACCGTAAACTTTAATTTTCCAGATGTAGCCTGCGGATCCCAAACATTCATTTTGTTGTTGGGCAATGCTTCCATAAAACTTACCGAAACTTCATTTTCAGGTTTTTTATCTGAGGTATAATCTTTCGATTTTATTACATATTCTTTTCCATTTTCAGGATAGTCTTCAGTATTAAAGTCTATCGTTAGAGCTTTCGCCGGATTGGTCTTGTCCTTCACTACGATTATTAATGAGCCCATGGTTATTACACCACCGCAAACACCATCGGTTATAATTTCTTTTCCGTTGCATTTTAAGATTACTTTTCCTGTGCCTTCTTTCGCAATAATTGTGTTTTCTGTAACTTCTGTAAGTTCCTCATTTGTTGTGCTTGTCCCTTCATTTTTACAGGAGATCATGCTTAATATTCCAATTAAAAGAATTAATTTTTTCATTTTTAATCGATTATTTTTTGTAGAAAGTCAGTGTTCCTGTCAGTGCGCCATTATTAGCAAAAGCACCTGTATTTCCATTAGTAAAAGCACCGCTATTGGTTTGAGGATATAACGCTATACCGGAAAGATTGGCGGTTACTTTTTTGCCTTCTACCACCAATGTTAATTTTCCTGAAGTGTCTTTTGAACTCCATTCAATCAATTTACTACCGGATATTTCACTAATATTCATCGTGATATGGGCAGGATCAGTATCAGAATCATCTTCAACCAAAGTGTAGGTGGTGGTTGCATCAGGCAATTCTGAAATATTAAAGAAAGAAGAGAATGTTCTCAGATTATTATCGGATTGGTTGGCTCCGATATAATTAACTCCGCCGATTACGGCCCAGCCACAAGGTCCGACAACTTTGAATTCCTGTCCGCCAGCTGTTAAAACGATATTGGCTTCTCCAGCGCCACCGGATGTTTCGGATGAATTGTCATCATCTCCTCCGCACGAAACAAAAAGAAGTGTAACCAGACAAGTAAACAAGCAAACTAATTTATTGGTTATTTTCATTTTGAAATTGTATTTTTTAGTTTTCATAATTTTTAGGGTTATTAGGTTATTGTTAAGCAAAGATGTATAACTATTACAGCTTAAAAAACCACTAATAGACGAACGACATTTTAAATAGACAAAGACTTCAAAACAAAAAAAGGACTGACTTTCGCCAAACCTTTTTTGCTTACTAAATCAAATTATCCAAAAATATTTTACTCTGTCTGTTGAAATTTAAATGTCATATCGCCTGCATAATAGGTATCACGAGCGTTTGTAGGAAAAACAGGAACGCCATCTTCAGCCTGAATATAAGCATATCCGGTGATTGTTATATTTCCTGCAACTATTGGATAAACCGCAGCCGTTCCATCTGTTTTTGTTCTATTGTACCAGTCGTTGCTGTTTATAGTAAAAAAGTATTCTTTATCTTTTGTAAGAGTAATTGCTGTAATTACTTTTTCTACGGTAACGTTGGCAGTAGGTATTGGCACACTTTCTGTTTTTATAACTGTTTTAGTTGCGGCGTCCCATATTGTTATTTTTAAATTTGTATTTACATCCGGGATTTTTACAATTAAAGCATTTATTTTTCCTGTTACTTTTGGTTTAAAGCTAAATCCATATTCGTAAAATGCACTATTTTTTACTTCTACTGATTTCTGATTAAACCCAGAAGCTGCCAGATAAAGATCCACAGGGTTTTCTTCACTAAAAGTTACTCCTGGTTTGTCATCATCACTACTGCAGGAAACAGCAAAAATTGAAATTGTTAAAAGGAAAAAAAGGTTTTTTAAAGTTTTCATAATAATTTATTTTGTTTTATTAATTTATTTTGTTCTGAAATTAGGGTGCAATATTAAAAAGCTTGCAAACTTGTTCATAGCTCATTTTACTATAATCCAACTTATTTACATTTTTTTTACCAGTAACATTAGTACCGCCTGGAATAAGCACATAACGCCATTTAAGTGATGCTGTAACAGGAGTAGGTGTAGTTCCGTCCAGAAGGAACTTATATATTGTAATTTGACCTAACTCAGGCCAAAAATTATGGATAAATACTTTGCTACCTGTGGATTCAATAAGGGGAAGCGGCATATTACTAAATTTGCCACTAGAAAGGGATTGCATATAAATCAAAACTACTCCTTTGTTTAAAATTTCTTGTGTTAATTCAGGAGCAGAAATTATGAAGGTAGAACCAAGTACTCCATTAAAAGTTTCACTTTTAGTAGTGCCTGTTAAAGCCCAGTCACTAAAAAAAACTACTGGATTTCCATCTATACCGTTTGTTCCGTCTATCCCATCAACTCCAGCTGGTCCTTCGGGTCCATTTGTTCCGTCATCACCGCTGCAGGAAATCAGGAAAATGCCAATTGTTAAAAGTGAAAAAATGGTTTTTAAGGTTTTCATAAATAATTTAATTTTAAAATTTTTAATTGGTTTTATAGTTTGATATATTAATTGTTGTCTTCCAAAAAACTAGTGTTGAATGTTAAAATGCATACAAACCTCTTCATAACTCATTTGAGAATAATCAATTTTTGCTGATTTTGCTGTTGCTGGAACTCCTCCTGGAATTAAAATATAGCGCCAGCTAAGAGATGTTGGAATACTCACTGTTGCGGCCTGATCATGTCTAAATCTGAATAGCTTTATTTTCTTTAAAGAAGAAACAGCGGTTATTGTATTAACAAATCCTCCTGCCGTTGAGGTATAAGGCAGCGAAAAAGTACCGGATCCAAAGGATACGTAAACTAAAATGGTTCCTTTTGCAAGGATGTCTTCTGATAATTCCGGTGCATTAATAGAAGTAGACATTCCAGAAGTATTATCTAGAGTTTCCGCTGCTGCTGCCGGAGCGGTTATCCATGCACTGTAAATAACATTTGCAGTTCCGGTTGCTCCTGTCTGTCCGTCGATTCCGTCAATTCCATCTGTGCCGTCATCACTGCTACACGAAATTGTAGAAATTGCAACTAATAAAATTGAAAAAATGGTTTTAAAAATCTTCATAATAATTTTGGTTTTAATAATTCATTAAATAGTTCATATTTAATTCAATAGCGTTATTTTTGTAAAATTCATAAGATAAAAAATCATTATTTTTATCCCCTGAATTAATTACAGGACAAATTTGCACCAATAAAACAGCTTTGGAAACAGCTAATAGACAGACGACATTTTAAATAGACAGACAACACTAAATCAAAATAAAATGATGAAAAAATACACTTGTATTATTGTTGATGACGATGAAATTGACAGGCTGACGGTACTTTCGTTTGCTAAAAAATTTCCTGTCCTTGATATTCTTGGTGTATTTGAATCAGCCGAAGAAGCACTTCTAATCATAGAAAAAGAAAAAATCGATATTTTGTTTCTGGATATTGATATGCCGGGTTTAAACGGAATCGAGTTCAGAAAAAACGCGCTCGAAATTCCGGTTTGTATATTTATTACGGCGCATCCTGAACACGCTGTTGAAAGTTTTCAGATTGAAACCCTTGATTTTATCGTAAAACCATTAAAACTGGATCGATTTTCACAAACCATGAGCCGTATTGAGGAGTTTATGGAAATAAAACTCAAAGCTTCACTGTTTGAAGCCAGTATTGGAGGCGACACCATTTATATTAAGGAAGGCCACGAACAGACCAAAGTAAAATTGCACGAAATCCTATATCTCGAAGCATTAAAAGATTATACGCTGGTTATTACCGATAAAAAAAGACATTGTGTTTTATCGAGCATCGGAAATCTTTTAAAAGAAGATCACTTTCAGTCTTTCATCCGGATTCACAGAAGTTATGCCGTTCAGAAGCAATTTATCCAAAAAATAAATTCGACAGAAATTCTTTTAAACAATAACATTACTATTCCGGTTGGAAGAAGCTACAAAGACAATCTAAACCTGATCTAATGAGGAAAGTTGTTTTTCTATTTGTGTTTTTTATCAACGTCTCTGTTTTTGCCCAGCAGGAACCCAATTTATCACGATATAAAACGACCAAGGAAAAACTAAAAGTATGGTTACAATATACTTCCGAAGTTTTAAATACAGAAGATTATCCGAAACTTATAATTGCAGCGCAAAAAGGCATTGCACTTTCTAAAAATCATCCTGCCTATAAATCCAGATTTTATTTCTTAAAAGGAAATGCTTACGAATTCAATAATAATCAGAACAAAAATGCAATGGTCAATTATGAGCTTGCATTACATTATGCCAAAAAAGCCAGACACCTTAAAAACGAAACATCTTCTTTGATGCGTCTTAATTATATTTACTATGCGCTTCATGAAACATCAAAAAGTAAAGATCTGATTAAGTATGTAAAAAAGGTTGTGGATACTACAAAAAGCACTTATTCTAAGGCGTATCTTAATGGAAGTATAGCCGAATATTATTTAAACAATGCCAAGTATGAAATCTTTATTGATTATCAATTAAAAGCAATTACTTATAAAAAATTACTTCCAAAGAATACTATTGAAACTGAAAATATCGGGATTTCATACAGTCAGATTGCTGCCGCTTATACCAAAATGAAGCAATACAACAAAGCAATTGAATACTTAAATGAAGCAAAACCATATGTAAAACAATCTCCGTATGTAAGTGCGTTTATATGCAACTATTATCTACAATGTTTTGTTCCTTTAAATCAACCCGACAGCATTCAAAAATATTACCGTTTAATTTACACCTACCCTTCCGTAAAAGATTCGCTTTTTCTTAATTTGAGTTTTGCCAATCGAAGCATGTCAGATTATTATATTAATCAAGGAAAGACAGCAGCAGCCTATCATTACGCCCAAAAAGCGATTTTGTTTGGAAAAAAATCAACGGACGAAGACATTATAATGGAGGCTAATACAGTAATGGGAAGGGTATTATATGAAAAAGGCGAGTACAAAAAAGCAATTGAAACCCTGACACTGGCATCAAAAAATGCCTTAAAATATGACAAGGAATCCTATGTCATGATCAATAAAAAACTATCACAAAGCTATTCAGCTCTGGGAAACTGGAAAGAAGCGTTTCGCTATAATGAAATCTACAGCAAAAGCAATGACGAAATGATGCAGGAATCTGCCAAGCAAAGTATTGCCAATGCCGAAGCCCATTACCAAAACAAAACAAAAGGTCAGCGAATAAAGAATCTGTCGACACAAAACACCATCAAAAACATTCAGATTAACGATGCACGAAAACAGCGTGTTTATTTGATTTCAGGACTTGTATTGGTTTTCATAATTGGATTATTATTATTCCGACAAAGTCAGATCCGTAAAAAAAACAATCAGAATTTACAGGTTCTAAATCAGGAACTTGACGAAGCCAATAAAATAAAAGCACGATTTTTCAGCATTCTGAATCATGATTTGCGAAGTCCGGTTTCTAATTTAATTCACTTTTTACATCTTCAGAAAGAAAATCCGGAATTGATTGATGAAGCGGCTGCCTTACGAATGCAGACCAAAGTTATTACCGGAGCTGAAAATTTATTATCCTCTATGGAAGATATTTTGCTGTGGAGCAAAGGCCAGATGGAAAACTTTACACCTCATCCTCAAAAAGTGACTATTGAAGTTTTATTTGAAGAAACCGAAAAGCATTTTTCGAGTAATGAAAACATTCAGCTTTCATTCGAAAATACGGAAAACATTATTTTGAATACCGATGAAAATTACCTGAAAACCATCATCCGAAACCTCACCGGAAATGCCATAAAAGCACTGGAAAAAACGGAAAACGGAAAAATAATCTGGAAAGCCTGGCAGGAAAACAACCAAACTTATTTGTCTATTACCGATAATGGACCGGGTGGAAGTCAGGAAAAATTCAAAGCCCTTTACGACGATTCAGAAGTAATCGGAATCAAATCAGGATTAGGATTGCACCTGATTCGTGATTTAGCAACAGCCATAAATTGTAAAATAGAAGTCTGCTCAAAATCTGGATTAGGAACTACATTTACAATAATTTTCCAATAAAAAATATTTTTAAACACATAAAATCATAGATTTTGTAAACTCAAAAAGTCATTTCATTTGTTTGAAAACACATAGCTATCTGTTTTGATGCAGAAGTGAAAACGCCTTTTATTCTCAAAGAAGAGCTATGTCTCTATGTGTTTAAAAACTTTAATGTATGTGCAATAAAAAAGGCCTGACTTTCGCCAGACCTTTTCATTTATTATTGAGATTGCTTCGTTCCTCGCAATGAAAAGATTACAACAAAGCGTCCAAACTATCTGCGTAGGTTTGTTTAGGAGCAACTCCTACTTGTTTTCCTACAACTTCACCGTTATGGAAAACCAAAACAGTAGGGATGTTACGAACACCATATTTTGCAGCAAATTCCTGATTGGCATCCACATCTACTTTTCCAACAACTACTTTTCCTGCATATTCAGTACTTAGTTCGTCAATGATTGGACCCACCATTCTACAAGGACCGCACCATGCTGCCCAAAAATCTACCATTACAGGTTTATCTGATTTCAAAACTACTTCATCAAAAGTAGCATCTGTTATTGCTAATGCCATAATATCTTATTTTTAAATTATCGTCTGAAGATTAACTCTCCAACTAAAGTACAAATTTAAAAATTAAAAACCAATCAAACACCATTCGCAAATTAGTTTTCACTATAAAAGTATTGTCAATATTTATATTAGCGCAGAGGGTTTATTTTTCAACACATTAACGCAAAAGCCATTGTTTTTGCCTTATCTTTAATTTACCTCAAAATGTATCTGATGCCATTATTTTTACATGATCTCAAAAGTTTCTTCCAGTCTGCGCGTTTTAAAAAATACGCCAGACGCTTTGGCTTTTTCATTTTGGGATGTATTGCATTCATTCTTTTCGCTTCCGGGGCTTTGTCCCTTTACTTTAGCAGAAACAAACCGGAAATTATAGCCAAAATCAACACTAAGATCAACGAAAACATCAACGGTAAATTCCATGTTGGTGATTTTCATTACAAGTTTCTAACCGGTTTTCCCAACTTTACCTTAGCCCTGAAAAACGTCGAACTCAAGGATAATAAATGGGCGGTTCACCAACATACGTTACTAAAAGCAGCCGAAATCGAAGTCCGTTTGGGTATTTGGAGTTTACTGCAAAACGAAATCAACATCCATAAAATCCTGATCAACGACGCAGAAATTTATCTGTACAAAGCCGAAGACGGCTATTCGAATGCGGACATTTTCAAACCCAAAAAGAAAAAATCTACCGACACTAAGTCTGAAAACGAAACGACAATTGACCAAATCGACCTCAACAGCGTACATTTTATTCTGGACAACCGCATCGGACATAAATTATTCGATTTTGATATTGTCAGTTTAAAATCGAAAGTAGATTTTGACGGAGACGACTGGCAAACCGACTTGTTTCTCAAAACCAACATCAAAAATCTCGCTTTTAATACCGTTCTCGGCAGTTTTGCGCAGGAAAAAGAACTCAAAGGAAATTTTGCCATTTCCTATTCGTCCGAAAAAGAAAAGATAAGTGTCGAAACCGAAAATTTAAAAATCGGAACGGATTCTTTTGATATAATTGCTTTTTTTAATTTGGATAATTCCCTTTTCGGAATCAATATTTCCACTTCTATATTGTGGAAAAACGCTTCCAATTTATTATCCCGAAACATCAGTTCGCAGCTTGACCGTTTCAATCTCAAAAAAGAAATTGACGTGAATTGCGATATCAAAGGCGATTTTAATGATCAGGGCGATCCGAAGATTGTAGTTCAGGCCGAAATCAGCAACAACGAACTCACCATTCCTGACGGATTAATCACCGATTGTAATTTCAAAGGCACTTTTACCAATAATTTCAGGCCAAAAGACGGTTTCAACGATGCCAACTCGGCTGTAATTCTGACGCGTTTTTCAGGAAAGTATCAAAATATTCCGCTTACGATTCCACAAGCTGTCATCAGTAATTTTAAAAAACCGCTGGCAACCGGCATCGTAAATTCTGATTTTAATATTCAGAACCTCAACGAAATGAGCAACGACAAATGGATTCATTTTTCAAGCGGACATGCAACAGCCAATCTGAAATTTCAGTTTAATATCGTCAATCTGTACATTACCAAACCGAGATTTACCGGAAATGTAAAAGTGACGGATGCCTCTTTCGATTATATTCCGAAAAATGTTCATGCCGAAAAAACCAACATCGAGCTAAATTTTACCGAAAAAGCGTTAATCATCAACCAAATCACCTACAAACATCAAAACAATCGCATTCTTATAGACGGAAAAATCGACAATTTCCTGAGCCTGTATTACGACGCGCCCGAAAAAATGGTCGTGAACTGGAATATTTATTGTCCCAATCTCGATGTCAAACAATTTATGGGGATTTTAAAAACGTCGAAATCGAAGAAGTCCGCTCAAAAACCACCCAAAAATGTCAATTTTTCGAACCAGATGAAATCGGCAATCGAAAAATGTACCGTTGTTTTAAACCTCAAAGCAGACAAACTCAATTACGGAAAACTAACGGCCACCAACACCACTGCCACCATCCAGATGATCGACTCCAGATTATTCCTGAAAAACGGCAAAGTGCAGACTTCCGGCGGCAACGTCACCTTTAGCGGCACGATTGAACCCAGGGGAAACCAATATACTTTCCGATCCAATGCGCAGATAAACCGTGTTGATATTGCCAGTTTTTTGCGTTCGTTCAACAATTTCCAGATTCAGTCTTTCAATCCTAATAATATTGAAGGAAAGCTCAGTTCAAACGCCAATGTTACCGGATTAATCAGCAGCAAAGGCGAACTTATTACCAATTCCATGACCGGAAAACTCAGTTTTAATGTCACTCAGGGCGTATTGCAAAATTTTGATCCCATTGTCAGGGTCGGTAAATTTGCTTTTCCGTTTCGCGATGTCAAAAACATTACTTTCAGCGATTTGTCCGGCAACGTAAATTTGCGTGGAGAGCAAATCGATGTCCATAACCTAACCATTAGTTCCAGTGTTTTAAACTTCGATATCGAAGGCATTTATTCCTTTGGACGTGGCACCAATTTAGCGCTCACCGTCCCGCTCCGAAACTCCAAAAACGACATCAACCTCGCCAGTGAGGCCGAACGTGACGCCGTTCGCGACCGCGGAATCATTCTGCACCTGTTAGCCGTAGACGACGATGGAAAAATAAAAATCAAGTGGGGAAAGAGGGATAAGTAGTTTCCCAATTTTCAGGAGCTGTTCCTGCTCTCCGCTGTATCTTTTATGCCGAACACCGGCACAAAAGGATGCCGCTTCGATCCTACCGTGTGGACACAAATATAATTTTGCTATTTTTATTTCAGAAACAATTA
>NZ_JBDTTP010000078.1:0-18782 GCF_039930565.1 Flavobacterium sp.
TAAAATTACATCAACCTATTGTAAAAGAATGGATTAAAATCTGTAGAATGATTCTAAATTTTAGAATACAAATTTTGGTTAGTGTTTCAATGAAACTTTTTAAAGTTATTTTCATTAACGATATCCACAGCAGAAATTTTTGAGACCACTGTGGATTATAACTGTTTTAAACAGCTGTTTTAATGAAAGGATCAAAGTTTATTACCTGATTTCAGAATGTCTGATTTCTCCCCCTGTAGTGCCTGTTTGCTGACCAAAGTATAAAACTGCCAGACAGTACACCATTATTGCTAAAGCAATATAATTAGCATACGATTTCTTTTTCCAATTGCTCCATAAAGCAACTATCGAACCTATGCCCAAAATATAAGATAATAAAGCAAATACCTCTGCTTTTTCTTCATGTTCATGGATTAAGTCTTTAGAGATTCCATTTATATGTTTTACCACGTCCTCTGCGCCATCGCCTGTTGCTATAGCTCCAAATGCTGTTATTGCTCCCAGTATAAAAATACAGTAAGCCGTTCTTTTTACAATTTCAGATTTTACTATAAATCCGCCAATGAGTACCAATAAACCTACAACGGGTATGATAATAGGCAAGTGGTTCAATACTAAGTGATAATGTGCTCCGTTCATAATGTTTTGTTTTAAATTATTAATTTTTATTCCTCTTTATTTTTCATTTTCATAAGTAGGGTGTAAGCTCCATTGGTAACAATTTTTTTATTTTTGAACTTTTCAGGGTTTAAAATCTCCAAATAGCCGTTTTCTTTGGCTCCCATGGTAACTTCTTTCATTTCATATTGTTGCTTTCCCGTTTCTGTAAAAACATAGTCTTTACCCTCAAAGGTCACAATACTTAATTCAGGCAATGCATTGGCTAAGCCGGATGTTGTTTCTATTTCGGCATTCATGTACATACCTGGTAAAAGGTATTTGTCATATTTTACAAAATGGCAATGTACCTCTGTATTACCGTTAGAGTTGATGTCTTTGTTGATTAAGATAATTTTACATTCGTACTTTTTATTGGGGGCCGCATTACTGTATGCAATTACCTTTTGTCCTATGGCAAGTTGTGCAATATTGGTATCATAAACACTAAGGTTTAGGTGAATGTCGCTGGGGTCTATAAGTTCAAACATTACTTCACCCGGAGCGATATATTTGCCTATATTAATGTTGACCTTGCTAACAAAACCTGTTATAGTACTTAAAATGCGGATGCTTTTAGAAATTTTATTGGCTGACAGATTATTCGGATTGATGTTAATGAGTTTGAGTTTTTCTGATAAGGCATTTACCGTTATACGAAGACTGCTTGCTTCAGATTCTGCCAGTTGTGTTACTTTATCACTGCTGGCTTTAGACTCATTAAGATCTTTTTGGCGTGTGAATTCTAATTCTGCAAAATGCAGTTTGGATTTTGCCATCAGATAATCCTGCTGTAACTGAACGTATTGCTGATCTTGCAAAGTAGCAATGACTTCACCTTTTTTTACCTGCATTCCGGGTAAGAGTTTACTGTTTATCAAATATCCTCCAAGAGGAGCATTTACAGACACTAAATTTTGTGGCGGTACATCTATTTTTCCATTCAGTTTTATAACGGTAGCAATATTTTTCTCCGTTAATTGGGCAGTTGCGATACCTGCATTTTTGAATTGCGCATCAGTAAGTACTACACTATTTTCGTTCGCAGTTTTTTCTGTTGCTTCCTGCTCCGGGGTCGTGTTTTTGCATGCATTTAGTATAAAAAGCATACTTATAAACAAGGATATATTTTTCATTTAATTGTTAATTTGAAGTGATAAAGTTAAGTTCGATACTGCTCTGGTTTAGAGCCCTTACAGCTTCTAAATAATTGCTTTGTATGCTAATGGCCTGATTGATTACCATTACAAAATCTAAGAAATTAATTTCACCGTTACTAAATTGTTTATTGGCTGTTTCTTTAATCAGCGTAGCATTTTTTAAGCCTGAATCTTCAAAATATTGCGTTATCCCGGTATTGCTTTTATAGGCAGACATCAATTGTTTATAGCGGCTCTGCAAAAAGTTTAACTGCATTTCGTATTCGTTTTCGGCAATGCTTTCTCCTACCTTAGATGCCTGTATTTTGGCACTCTGGCTTCCTGCAAAAATGGGGATTCCTAATCCGGCCTGTACTGAACTAAAGCGATTACTTCCGTTATAATAATTATTATCAGGTCCAATGCCTTTAAAACTATTGTTAAAGTAGCCAATAGTGAGATCCGGCAGGTATTTTGATTTTTCTAATTGCGTTTGTGCGGCAGCATTATTTTTTTGCTGCTGCGACAGTTTTAAAAGGATATTATTCTCAATTCCATTATTCATGGTAACAAGAGGATATTTATAGTTTTTTTCTAATGGAACAAGAGGAATTTCTGAATTCAAAAGCACCTGAAGCTCTAATAATGTGGTCTGCATCTCTTGATGTAGCTGCATCAATTGTACAGAAATGGCAGCGCGTTGGTTTTCGGCGGTGGTTTTTTCCAGAATATTGCTTTCTCCTTTTTGCAATCGAAGGTTTGCTTTCGAATAAAAATCATTGAAAAGGGTATCGGCTTGTTGCAGAAGTTTTTCTTTTTCTTTATAATATAGAAAGGTATAAAAAACTTGTGTTACGGCCTTTTTAATTTCCTGCTCTTTTAATGAAGTGTTTAATGCCGAAGTTTTCCACTGTTCAGATAACAGCTGTTTTTGTTTTTTATATATCGTAGGAAAGGCAATAGTCTGCGAAATACCAAATCGGGTATCATCATAAACGCTGTTTATTTGTCCGGTTTCAGCAAAAACGTTTGTTTTGGGAATATCAGCTCCTGATTTAATGAGCGCTTGCGTGTAAGCTGTTCTAAGCTTTTCGTTTTTTATACTATTGTTTTTCTCTGTTGCCATTTTTAATGCCGTTTCAATGCTTATTTTTTCCTGTGCATTTGCAGCTGAAAAAACAGAAAAGAAAAACAATGCAAATGATGCTTTTTGAGTTAAACTTTTTACTTTAAAACCTTTTTCAAATAAGATATAGAGCAGGGGTAATACAAATAAAGTTAGAAAGGTAGCGACAAGCAATCCACCTATTACGACTGTTGCCAGAGGGCGTTGTACCTCGGCACCTGCACCGTTACTTAAAGCCATTGGCAAAAAGCCCAAAGAAGCTACAAAAGCGGTCATTAATACAGGACGAAGTCTTGATTTTGTTCCTGTTAAAACAATTTGGACGAGATTTTTCATTCCGTTATTTTTAAGTCGGTTAAATTCAGCGATCAATACAATTCCGTTTAAAACGGCTACTCCAAACAAAGCAATAAAACCGACACCGGCACTAATGCTAAAAGGCATACCACGCAAGGCCAAAAAGAATATTCCTCCAATTGCCGATAGTGGAATTGCCGTATAAATAAGCAACCCGTGTTTGACTGAATTGAACGCAAAAAAGAGTAAAATAAAAATAAGTACCAGCGAAACAGGAACTGCAATCATAAGACGGTCTTTTGCCTGATTTAAATTCTCGAATGCACCGCCATAAGTGACATAATAACCTGCAGGCAGTTTTAGTTCCTTGTCTACTTTGGCTTGTAATTCATTTACGATACTTTGTACATCTCTGCCTTTTACGTTAAACCCTACAACAATCCTGCGTTTTGTGTCCTCACGCTGTATTTGGTTTGGCCCATTTTTAATTTCTATCATGGCGAGTTGTGATAAAGGAATCTGACTTGCGTTTGGTGAGGGGATGAGCAGATTTCGAATGTCCTGGATATCTTTTCTTTCATTGGCCTTCAGGCGTACCACCAGATCAAACCTTTTCTCCTCTTCAAATACTAAGCCGGTACTTTGTCCTGCAAAAGCGGTATTGATTACTTTGTTAATATCGGCTATTGATAAATGATGTTGGGCAATTGCAGGCCGGTTATACGATATAATTACTTGTGGCATACCGGCAACGGGTTCTATGAATAAATTGGCAGTTCCGTCTACCTTGCTAATAATTTTGCCTAGTTTGTTTGCCGTCACCGCTAACGTATCGAGGTTTTCTCCAAATATTTTGAGCACAACATCTTGTCGTGCTCCTGTCATGAGTTCGTTAAAACGCATTTGTACCGGGAATTGAAATCCAGTCGTAATTCCGGGAACATCTTCCAGGGCTTTGCTCATCTTAGCTGATAATTCATTAAAAGTTTTAGCCGATGTCCACTCTTTTTTATCTTTTAAAATCACCATCATATCACTGGCTTCCATCGGCATTGGATCTGTAGGAACTTCCCCGCTGCCTATTTTGGTCACTACTTTTAATACTTCCGGAAATTGGCTTTTGAGTATATGTGCCGCTTTCTGGGTACTCTCTATAGTGGTATTTAAGTTACTGCCTGTAAGCACTCGTGTGTCTACTGCAAAATCGCCTTCTTCCAAAGCGGGTATAAATTCGCCTCCCAAAGTGGTAAGTGTTATAACAGCCAATACAAAAAGCAGTAAGACGGAACCTAATACGGCTTTAGGAAAACGAAGGATCCTTTTTAGTGTATTTTGATAGCTGTTTTCAAGGCGTTTCATTACCCGGTCTGATAGATTTTCTTTGTGTTTTGTTTTTTTGCTTAGAAAAAAAGCGCTCATCATCGGAATATAGGTCAGAGACAAAATAAAAGCGCCCAGCAAAGCAAAAGCAACTGTTTGTGCCATAGGTTTAAACATTTTACCTTCGATACCCTGCAGGGTAAAAATGGGCAGATAAACAATCAATATGATGATTTGGCCAAATACAGCACTGTTCATCATTTTGCTGGCCGAGCTGGTAACGGTTTTATCCATTTGATCAGCAGTAAGAGAAGCATGTTCCTTATAGGCCTTATTACTGGAGAGCTGATGCATAATGGCTTCTACAATTATGACTGCGCCGTCTACAATTAATCCAAAATCGAGCGCTCCAAGACTCATTAAATTCCCGCTTACCCCAAAGAGATTCATCATGCAAATAGCAAACAGCATGGCCAGGGGAATTACCGATGCAACGAGTAAACCTGCCCTGAAATTCCCCAGAAACAGTACCAAAACAAACACCACAATCAATGCTCCTTCGAGTAAGTTTTTCTCCACTGTACCAATGGCATTATTGACCATTTTTGTCCGATCCAGAAAAGGTTCAATTTCGACGCCTTCAGGAAGTGTTTTTTGTATTTGGGCAATTTTTTCCTTTACATTTTTAATAACCTCGCTACTGTTAGCGCCTTTAAGCATCATAACTATCGCTCCTGAAACTTCACCTTCATCATTATAGCACATTGCACCGTAACGTGTTGCAAAACCTGTTTTTACCTGAGCGACATCTCTTATAAACAAAGGGCTGTCGCTATTTTTATTGGCAATGGCGATATTCTCTATATCGGCAATATTCCCAATAAGGCCTTCACTACGAATATAAAGCACAGTTGGTCCTTTTTCTATATAGGAACCACCTGTATTTTGATTGTTGTCCTGAACCGCCGCAAAGACGTCATTAATGGTTATTCCGTAAGCATTTAGTTTATCAGGACTAATGCTGATTTCATATTGCTTGAGTTTACCGCCAAAACTGCTCACTTCAGCCACTCCTTTAACACCCAGAAGTTGTCGTCTGACAATCCAGTCCTGAATCGTTCTTAAGTCCGTTACATTGAATTTTTGTTCATATCCTTTTTTGGGTTTCACCACATATTGGTAAATTTCGCCAAGGCCTGTAGATATTGGGCCCAATGTAGGTGTGCCAATACCTTTAGGAATCTCATTTTGTACTTGCTGCAACCGTTCAGCAACTTGTTGTCTTGCCCAATACACATCAACATCATCATCAAAAACGATAGTAACCAGAGAGAGTCCAAATCTGGAAAAACTGCGAATCTCTTTCATTCCCGAGATATTACTATTGGCCTGTTCTATAGGAAAAGTGACCAAGCGCTCAATATCAGTCGCGCCAAATGAAGGAGCTATGGTTATAATTTGTACCTGATTGTTTGTGATATCCGGAACAGCATCAATGGGCAGGCGAGTAGCCTGGTATGAGCCATAGCCAATAAGGGCAATTATAAAAAGCCCTACGATGAGTTTATTCCTCACGGAAAACTCAATTATTTTAGTAAGCATAAGTTTGTTTTGTTAATCGTCGTTATAAAAAAAATAAGGAATAGCAAAAACACGCGCCATTAGACGTGCAAGTTTTAAGCTAATAAAAAACGATTAACAGTTTCTGGGCGGCTGCCAGATAGAGAAAAGGGAAATAGATGAATAGGAGAAAAAATACGTATATAAATTTTGTTTTTTATACGTAAAATTCACTTTTTGTATTGTTTTGTATTCTTGTATTAAAGGATAAAATACAACAGAACTGATATTGGTATGCGATTTAAAAGGTAATTTCATATCCTTATCATAATCATCATCATACACATCTGGTCCCTGATAATGAATGCATAAAAACTCAAGAATTGTTAAGCCTGGATTTTGTTCTTTATGTTCCACATAATGTTCTACCATTAGAGGCAGTTTTATGAGTTCAACCAATTGCGTCACAGACAGCAGGTAGACCGATAAAAATAATATGGATAAATATTTTTTCACAATTCAAAGATAACTAATGTTCTTATGATATTTTGAGGTAAGTGGTTGTTTATAAATGTTATAAATAGTAAGTCTTACGCAAAAAGTACTTTTAAGTTTTACTTGTAGAAAGATAAAAAGGCTATTTAAAAACAAAGGCCAAATAAGGGTGTCACTAGAAGTTTTTTCCTACTGACTAGAATGGTTCTAAATGTTAAATTTGATTGTTTCTTTTACTCCAATTCATACTAAATTAGCCATTGCATAAATGCAACTGTTAAAAAAAACACCTTTTTTTTATTTATCAGCTGTTAATAGGATTACATGCCCAATTGTAGAGCATTGTCAATAAACTGTCTTGTAATAATTTAATTAGAAATATTATCCATGTATACTATAAATACGCAGCTGGCATATTTTAAATACAATTTAGATTCTAAAAAATTAATTGTAAATATTAAATGGTTTAAACTTAATACGTTTAGCAATTTAAATTTACAAGCAATTTCTTTTAACCGATCATATCTTGAATTATTTAAGAATTTTATAGATAAAAATCAACATAACTTTCCCGGTTCTTGTTTTGTTGAAGAAACCAGAAAAGAAGGATTTGATCTGCTGATCAATAATGAGTTATCCCAAAGTGCATTACCATATTATCTTATTTTATCCAAAAATTCAAAGTTGAATTTGGGTAATTCGATTTATCAGGCTGAGATGATAATGTTGATGGATGAAAATTATGAATTCACTATTAATTATACTTTGGATTTTGATGTTATCGGTAAAATTGAAATTTATAAAGAAATTAAATCTCTAATTAATGCATAATTTAGTTTACTATTTTAAGTGTTGATAAGAAATGTTTAAGATACTTTTTTGGGTTCTGTTGCATCTATTATTAAGACTTATCTTTGGATTTTTAAAATTACATCGTTCATGAATACCCAAGGTCATTGTTATCCGAAATCTGTTACACTTCAAGCTGTTTATTTTAAACTTGGATTTACATTGAGTTATCGGTCTTCTAAACTAGGTACAGGTTCATATGTCCGTTGTAATCTTAAGGGCATCAATACAATTGCTGCTGATTGTTTTAGGCTTTGGATTTTTAGGCAGTTGAAATACGGCATTAGGAATTTTGCGCAGATTTGTTATATCGGTAAAGTTTGGTAAGACTCTTTATTTTTCTTTTCAATTTTTTTTCATCCACCAGTCCCGCAGTTGTTTTTGCGCAACAGTCGGGTTTTCAATTTCAGTAAGAAGATATTTTTGAGGATCTTCTACGGCAAATGCATTCGAAGAAAGTTTAACTTCAGTAAAATTATCATTACTATCTTTTCTCATGACGATTAATGTGACCAGATCACCTTCTTTCGTGTTTTGTAAAAATGTTTGTCTGGATTTTTTTAAATTTTCATACAATAAATTCAGGCCGTTGATGGAAACTAATTCATCTTTAGCTTTAAGTCCTAATTGTTTTCCAAAAGCATTAATTCCATTATCATTCATCAGGAAAAGACGTTTGGTATTTTGATCCATATTCAAATTTGAAGTTAAGAATCCCAACCCAATATTTTTTGTTCTTTCCGGTGTTTCATATTTTACGCCAATACTTTCTAAAGTTTTACTAAGGGGTAAAGGAGATGTTCCTTCAACGTACTTGGCAAAAAAGTCCCTTATCTCAGGGAAACCCGTAATCGTTGTTATGGCATCAAAAAACTCAGCATCTTTAAATGGTTTGTTTTTTCCATAACGTTCCGATAAATCTGCTACCAGATTTTGAGTTCCATATTTTCCGTGGGATAATTCACGGAGCTTAATATCAAGACATAACCCAATCAAGGCTCCTTTTTGATACACATTTAAATATTGATTTTTATATTCTTTTTCGAGAACATGGACACTCATTTTAGTAAAGGATAAGGTATCGTTGTAAACATTTTTAGAGGTCGTAATTTCACCCTGGATGCGTTTCAGATATTCAGAAAAATTAATCTGACTGGATTTTAACTGGGAATGGCCCGTTGCATATTCTGTTAATCCTTCATAAAACCATAAGTGCTCTGACATTTTAGGAGTACTGTAATCGAAATTTCCAATTTCTTCCGAATGAATATTCAGAGGGGTTACGATATGAAAAAATTCGTGAGATGCAATATTTATAACATTTTCACTTATTTCATCTATTGCAGCTTCCGGCATAAAATAGAATGATGATTGTGAATGTTCCAGCGCTGCATAGGACATTAGGCCGTCAGCTTCGGACAAATAGATTATAAAAGCATATTTTTTGATTGGTAATTTGCCTCCCAGATATTCTTTTTGGGCTTCTAAAAGTACTTTTAATTTACTGGCAATTTCAGAAGATTTAACTTTTTTCCTGGGAGAGTATACAGATATTTCTATTTTGGCACCACCGATTTCTAAGTCCGTTGTATCGGTTTTATTATACATAAATGGTGAATCTACTAATTCAAAATAAGTAGGAACCTTATAAAGATCATAACTTTTTGTAGACTCACTTGTAGATAATGAGGTGGCCCCGTAAAAGCCTTCAGGTTTAATAAATTTCACCTGATATAAAGTATTCTTCATTGCGTCGAAATAGCCAAAAAGACAATGATTATTGAGCACAAAAACCTTGCTCTCTTCAAAATCTGTTCCCGCAGGTTCAAGGATAAAGTCTCCGGCAACTTCCGGAGAATCCCATGAATCGTCTACCCAGTAAACGATATGGTGCAGCTTTTTTGCGTTTTCTATTTTATACGAATTCAGATCTGTTTTTTCAACAGCTAAAGCTATTCCGTTTTTATCAAAAGCCTTAAAATTTGAGATATAACGGCCATAATTAAAGTCTTCATAAATGCCTGGAATAATTTTGGGAAAGTGATATACTATTTCGGGACTCGAAATTTTTGGAGCAATCAATTCGACTTTTAATTTATCGTTTTCAACTTTAGTTAAATCAACTGAAAATTGATATGTATTATTTTGTTTTTGTGCAAAGGAAGCTGCAAAAACAAAAACTACTGCCGTGAGAAGGAAATTTTTCATAAGATTAATTTTTGATGATGATTTTCTCTAAAACGAGTGAGTTACATTTTTGTTACCTCTAATTTATAGTTTTTATAGTTAAATTTTATCCTTAAATATGAAACTGATAGATTACATCAAAATTTAAAGAGATTAGCGATTCCTCAAATATCTCTCTATCATCAATGGTTTTGTCACATCTCTGCAAGTTATTATCTTTAGAGATTCAAAAAATATTAAATGAATACAAAAGTCATTGTTGTCCCAAAGCTATTATTCTTCAGGCGGTTTATTTCAAATTAAGATTTACATTGAGTTATAGGTATGTTGAAGAAATCATGAAAATGCGTGGAATACAAGTTGATCATGCTACGATTCAACGTTGGGTATTTAAATTTGCCACTGTAATTGAATTGCAGATGAAAAAGAGGATCTAGCTGGCGAATGGATGAAACCTATATAAAAGTAAAAGGAATTTGGTATTATTTGTATAGAGCAGTTGATAAGTCTGGAAATACGCTTGATTTTCTTTTAACCAGAGCAGGCAGCGAATGAGTGCTCAGCCTTTCTAATCAAAGCAATCAATAGCAATGGCAGCCCTAAAGCAGTAAATATTGATAAAAGCGGTTCAAACATCGCAGCTATAAAAGTTTATAGTAAATGGTTTTTAAAACCACCTTAACTTTTTGTGTAATAAAGGTATCAAGTCCAAAAGTGATGTGCCACGATTCTGCAACAAAAAATCGTGACAATAGTTCAATATAAGTAGAGCCCGAGAAACGGCCGCTAATTTCATATTTTATATTTAGAATGAAAACCTATATTTGTATCAAACAAAACAAAACATGAATAAAACCAATCAAATTGGATTGTTGTTACTGATTGCGATTATAACATTTTTTACCTATCAAAATCATTTTGAAAATGCTTTTCATTATGATGATAGTCACACTATTGTGAGTAATACCAATATCACTTCTTTAAAAAACATTCCGACTTTTTTTAAAGATGCCACTACTACAAGTACGAGTCCGGTTATGCAAGCCTATAGACCTGGATTAACAACTTTAAATACGATAGATTATTGGTTGGCAAACGATAAAATGGAACCTTTTTATTTTCATCGTACTATTTTTATTACCTTTTTATTTACTGGGCTTTTGTGTTTTTTATTTTTTAAACTAATTCTGGAACAATTGGTAACTAATACTAAAACTAGTTTTTGGTTAGCTATTTTTGGCGCTGCATGGTTTTTGTTGCATACCACCAATGCCGAAACTATAAATTATATAATTGCCCGATCGGATTCTTTTTCTACAATGACAATAGTGCTGGCTTTCGTGATTTATGGTTATTTTCCAATTAAACTGAAATACTACTTCTATTATTTGCCAATAATCATCGGCTTTTTTGTAAAAGAACCAGTCGTTATTTTTTTACCTTTATTGTGGTGTTATCAACTGCTTTTTGAGCAAAAGAAATCAATTCCCGAATGGTTTAGTTTTAATGAAAAAACAGTTAAAAATATTTTATCCAAATCTTTTGTTCCAATATTATTAACGGCATTATTAGTAGTTGTTTCCCGGCTTTTAACTCCTGCACATTGGGTTGGTGGATCAAAATCAGGATTAGACTATGTCCTTACACAACCTTATGTAATGTTGCATTATTTCCAACAGTTTTTTCTGCCAGTTAATTTGAATATTGATTATGGTTGGAAGGAAGTAAAAAGTTTTTCGGATTACAGAATTTGGATTGGATCATTATTTTTGATTGTTTATGGTTTCTTTACTTTTTGGAGCTCCAAAAACAAAAAGCTTCGAGGTGTTACTTTTGGATTATTATGGTTTTTAATTGCATTGTTGCCTACTAGTTTAATTCCGCTTGCAGAAGTGGTTAATGGACATCGAACTTTTTTTCCTTACATTGGATTGTTTATTGCGGTTATTTCAGCAGTAGGATATTTGTTAGAAAATTATACTATATTTAATTCTAAAACAGTTAAATATTCATTTACAGTTTTAGCAGCTGTAGTTTTAATTTTAAACGGATTTGGCACACATGCCAGAAATAAAGTATGGAAAACCGAAGAAAGTCTTTGGAAAGATGCGATGCTAAAAGCACCTGATAATTACAGGGCAAAAATGAATTATGCGTTAGCTCTTTTTGATGATAAAAAATATGACGAAGCAGAATACTACTTTAAAGAAGTAATTTTAATTTCTCCCAAATATCCAAATGCTTATATAAATCTTGCTGCGGCTTATTTACAAACAAAAAAATTAAATTTGATACCCAGTTTGTTAGATAAAGCTATTTCTTTGGACACAACAATTCCTGAAATATACGTGCAATATGCTATTTATTATGGTTTGATGAATAATTTTGCCAAAGCCGAAGAATTAACAGACAAAGGTCTTAGCATTAGTCCAAAACATAAAATGCTTAATGAGTTGAAAGAAGAAATTCAGAGGCAAATTGCAACTCAACCTGTAAATACAAATGACAGTGAAGCGCTAACTGCTGAAGATTATTTAAGTTTAAGTGTAGCATATGGAAAAGCTGGTGATTACAAAAAATGTATTGAAAGTTGTGAAAAAGCTTTGAAAATAAATCCTTCATACGCTTTACCTTATGCTAATATGAGTAAAGCCTACATTGAATTGAAGGAATGGAATAAGGCGAAAGATGCAGCACAAAAAGGTTTAGCGATTGATCCTACTAACGAAATTTTGAAAAAGAATTTTGAATTTGCCTCAATTAATAGTAAAAAGTAAATGAAAATATTGGGTTTTAATTGCTTTGGACACGATTCTGCTGTTGCTTTAATCGATAAGAATGAAATTGTTTTTGCTATTGAAGAAGAACGGTTGAGCAGAAAAAAACATGATGGCAGTTTTCCAAAATTGGCACTAAATGCTTGTTTAGAAAACACAAATACAAGTAGTAACGATATTAAACACATTGCTTTTTTTTGGAATCCGAAACTATCCATTTTGAATATTCCTGTTTATTTTTTAAAGTTTTGGAATAAAGTTCCATCGTTACTAAAGGAGCAAAAAGACTTTTCTATAGAAGAAAATTTAGGCATGATTAACTACCTCAAGCAAATGTTTTTATTACCAAAAAAAATAAGAACACTATATAATTTGCCAACAAGTAGTTTTAAATTTCATTATGTCAATCATCATCTTTGTCATGCCGCAAGTGCTTATTACCCGTCTAATTTTACCAATGCAGCCATTTTAACTATTGATGGTGCTGGCGAATGGGCAACAACTATGTTAGCGGAAGGAAAAGGTGCTACTATAAAGAAATTGCACACGATAAATACGCCTTATTCTGTAGGTGCATTTTATCAGGCGATTGCTATTCATTTGGGATTTAAACTGATTGAAGGCCCAGGAAAATTAATGGGATTGGCATCTTATGGAAATAAAGAAAGTGAAGCCTATTTTAAACTAAAAAATGTAATTACATTATTACCAAATGGAAAATATAGTTTTGATATGTCCTATTTCTCGTATCACTATACCCGAAAATCCGGAGTTACTCAAAAGTTTAATGACTTATTTGGTACTTCTAAAAGGATTGCAGAAAATTGGTCAGAACACGAATTGAATTTGGCTGCAGCAGCACAAAGAGTAGTTGAAGATATTGTTTTGCATTTGGTTACATATCTGAAACAAAAAACAAATTCCGAAAATTTGTGTCTTGCCGGTGGAGTTGCTTTAAATAGTGTAAGCAATGGCATTATTGCAAAATCGGGTTTGTTTAAAAATATTTATATTCAACCCGCAGCCGGAGATTCAGGAACGGCTTTAGGTGCTGCTTTGTATGTACATCATATCAAGCTAAAACAACCTCGAATTCAACCTATGCAAACCGCTTTTTTAGGAATTGGATATAGTGATCAATCAATTGAAGATACTATATGTTTTTTCAAATTGAAGTATAAAAAACTAGAAGATATAGCGTTGACCCAATTTGCTGCAACAGCAATTAATACTAATAAAATTGTTGCCTGGTTTCAGGGAAAAGATGAATTTGGTCCAAGAGCTTTGGGCAACAGAAGTATTTTAGCCAATCCAACGCATCCAAAAATGAAAGATATTTTGAATGAAAGAGTGAAGTTTAGAGAATCTTTCCGTCCATTTGCTGCAATGGTTACTCAAGAAGATTGCGGTACTTATTTCGATTTTGATTATCCCAATCCATATATGCTTTTGGTTTATAATGTGAAAGAAAACTACACAGAAAAATTGCCTTCAATTACCCATATTGACGGAACGTGTAGAATTCAAACAGTTAACGAACAAGAAAATCCTAAAATTTATAATTTATTGTGCGAATTGAAAAAGCTAAACGGTTTTCCTATAGTTGTCAATACTTCTTTCAATATTAAAGGAGAGCCAATTGTGAGTTCACCAACTGATGCTATTGAATCTTTTTTAAGTGCGGATATCGATTTTTTGATTTTAGGAAATTATGTTTTGAGCAAAAATTAAATCAGTTCGTCAAGAGATTTCCATTTTCTTTCAAACAAATCAAATTCCATTGAAGTTTCTGCGAATTTATTTGTTTGCAAACCAATTAAATTATCTTTAGAAATACCCAAAAAAGGAAAATAGTTTGCCATTATTTTTAAAATAATCAATGGTGTTTTTATAAAATATACTTTTTTATTGGCTACAAATTTCACAAATGCTCTAAATGTTATTCCTTCAGGATGCGCAATGTTATAAATGCCTGTTTCGTTATTTGAGATAAAATACTGAATGGCTTTAACCAAATCGTTTATCCCAATATATTGAATGTTTTGATTTCCATTTTCAACCAAAGGAATAAAAGGCGAATGCTTTATCTTGTCTATACTATTTTTAAAAAGGCCACCATTTCCAATAACTAATCCCGGACGCAAAACAACTTGGTTTTTAAAAAGGTTTTCTTGTTTTGATTTTGATAATCCATACCAACTTTGTGTTACAGGCGGAGATGCGGCAAAACTTGAAATAAAAATAATTCGTTTGTTTTGTAATTTTGAAAGTTTCCCGCTGAAATTAAAGTTGCAATCAATATCATTTTCGTTTTTTTGAAATTGATGTGCTAAATGAATAATAACATCCGCTTTTTCTAGTGAAGCTGGAATACTTTCATCGTTTAGATTGAATGTAAAATAGGTACTATTTTCATCTTGATTTTTTGGAATAGATTTTCCATAAGAATGAATAATGAAGTTATCTTTCAATACTGCTATCAAATGTTTTCCAATAAAACCATTGGCTCCTGTTATGGCAATTATTTTTTTCATTATAATTCCCGCAGACAATTATTAGCAACAAAATGTGCATTTGCCATAATAGTCAATGACAATCCTTTTCCTGGTAAAAAAGTAAAGCCCGATGCATCGGCTACAAAAATATTTTTAGTATCGTGCAATTTTCCATTAGTAGCCAGTTTAAATTTTTCTGGATTTTTGCTAAAAGGTAAACTTCCTGCATAATGTATACTAGCTCCAGCAGTCGTATTTACAGTTTGCAACGGCATACATTTTAAACTTCTAAAAACTGATTTTATAGCTTTTAAACTTTGTTTATTATGTTGCAGTTCATTTTCAGAATAGTCATAATTGGAAATCAAAACACCATCATTATTTAACTGAATAAAGTTGTTGTCGTTATAATTTGCAGGATAAAAAATACCTGCAATAAAAAGTGATGGAATAATGAGCTGCAATAATTCAAAATTATTTTTGATACCCAAAGGCATTTGTTGAGCCATTCTAAAATGCAGTAAAGAACGATAGTTGTACAACGATGCCATTACAACTTCACTGTGGTTTTGGACTTTATCGTAAAACAAATTCAGTTGTGCCAATCCAAATTGATTAGTATTATTTTTTTTACCTAAATAAGGCAAATAAAGCATTGGTAAATAATTATAGGCATTGCAAAGTATAGGCAATTTGGCGTTGCTATTATAGGATTTTAAAACTATTCGAGCCGTGTTTAAAGTACCACAAGCTAAGATTAGTTTTCTGCATCGAAATGCTACGTTTTGTTTTGTATTTGTATCTATTGCTTTTATAATGGTAATCTCATTTTGTTCTTCAAAAGATTGTACTAAACAATTATTAATGTAGTTTAGTTTTTTTGTTGCAATTAGTTTTTTAATTACAAAATCAGGTCGGTAAGCGCTTTCATTTACATTGTTATAAAAATCAGTATCGTTATAATTGTATGCTTTTCGTTCTGGTTTATCTTCAGATAAAAGTGCTAAAGATGAATTGCCTAAATAAACACCTTTTTTATTAATGCCTTTTTTGTGTTTATTATATTGTTCCAATAAATGTTTACTAACTTCATTTAATGCTAATGGTTTTTGAATTGGAAATTCCTGATTGTAGCAAAAAGGAGCTGCATCACTCTTTGTGTTTCCAGAAACACCAATACGGTTTATTTCATGCTGATAGGATTGTTTTATTTCATTTATAGGCAAACCGCATTTTTTCAATTCTTCTTCAGAAAAAGTATAGGCACCTAAACCCCAGGCATTGCCCAAACCGCCTAATGCTAACGATTCTACTGGTGCGAAATTATTGCTTTGAATAGGAAGTAGCTCCTTTGTTAATCGAGTTATAAATTGCCGTTGTGGTGTAAGTTGCGGTGCGTTTTTATTTTTTGAAAATTGCAATGCTTCAAAATCTTTTCCCAAAAAAAAATCCGATTGTATGTCGGCATTTTGTGTTCTTATAGTTTCAAAATCTGCTATAATATTGTTTTTATATTCAGAAGTATTACCGACATCTAACATTACAATATTTTTACCAGCATTACACAAAGCCGATGCTGCACTTGCACCTGCAATGCCTGAACCTACTATTATGATATCGGCTATTTCCATCTGAAAAGTACAATTATTAAAACGCCGATGCTAGCATAAAACACTGATTTTATTCCTAAACCAACCAATTTTATGAACGGAAATTTTATATCATTTTCAGACATAAATTTAGATGTATACTGTGGCGTTGTTTCGATGATACTTAACATTACAATCATTTTTTTTCGTATCAAATGATCAGAATTCAACCAGGCAAACCCGGCATCTAAATAAGGTAATAAAAAAGCAGATTGAATGGCTTTGTTGCAGATAAATAATTCCTTTGGATTGCTGATTTTTTCTATTGCCAATTTTTCTAAAGACAATTTATATCTTTCAGGAATTGTTGCATCAAAACAATTTTTCAGTAAATAGTTACTTAATATTTCAGCTTCTGATTTACTTGTTTTTTTCATCCAATTTGTTTTTTAAAAAAGCAATTTCCTGTGCCATTTTCTTAATGTCGTCTCGCATTTTGGTTTTTACAACCGATAAGTGTAATAAATAAACTAAAATAATAAAGATGAAAGCGGTAAAAAGTAAATTGGGTGGATCGGCAACATTTAAATAATCTGCTATTATTTCTAAACCATTTCGCCAAAAAGAAAAAATAAGTAATACTATATCGGCAATAATCCATAAAAAAGCATATTCTTCCCGCAGCTTGTTTTTGTATATTAATCGGGCAATTATAATCCCAAATAAAATACTCATCGTTATAACCAATAACTGAATTTTATCCATCCGACACTTTTTTTATTGCAGTAAAAAACATACTCAAACTTACTTTGGCAATATAGTACAATTGTTTGAAATTTTGAATAGAAGAAACTCCGGCTTTTCTTTCCTGCATCAAAACTGGTATTTCTACTATTTTCAAATTTAATTTAGAAAACAAGACTAATGAATCGGGTTCAGGAAATTCATCCGGATATTTATCAGCTATTAAAGCAATTGTTTTTTTATCATATAACCGAAAACCCGACGTAACATCTTTAATTGCTTTTTGAGTTAAGACATAATAAACGCTTTGTAAATATCGAATACCCAATCGTCGAAAGAAACTCGATTGAAATCCTTTATTGTCTATAAATCGGGAACCAATAACCACATTAGCATTACTGTTTTGTTGTGCCTGAACTAATTTATTAATTTCAGTAGGTGGATGTTGCCCATCGCCATCAACTTGTATTAAAAAATCAAAATCTTGGGTTAATGCATATTGAAAACCCGTTTGCATCGCACCACCAATTCCTAAATTTACAGGCAAATTGAGAAGTACAATGTTTTTAAATGGAAGGAGAACCAGTAATGAATTATCAGTAGAATTATCATTTACCACTACAATAGTAAAAGTAGTAGCCAATGTTTTAGCAACGTTTAGAACCTCGTTTAACAACACAACAATACTTGCCTGCTCATTATAACAAGGAATAACAAATAGTATATGTTTATGATGAATAGCCATATATAAAAAGAGGCAAAACCAGTTTGCCTCTCCTATGTAAATTTAATTTTTTATTTTAGTTTAGCGATACTCCAATAACAAGTGCCATCTGTATTTAGTACTGTTCCCGCAGCAGCGCTTGCAGATGCTGCTCTCACTTGTAAAGTTGTGCCCGCTGCTAACCATACTAAATGAGTTGTTTCGCTCCTAAATTGATGCGGTGTTTGTAATGCAGGTGTAGAAGTAACAGTTGCACCACCATAAAGACTTGTTCCTGAATTACCAGTACCATTTACATCTATCATAATGTTTTGATTAGTAATAGTTGAAGTCAAATGCACATTGATTAAATACAAACCTGCTCCAGTAGTACCTACTGTAAATATATTATTGTTAGCAAAGGTATTGCCACTTGTTAAAGCAGCATTGGCATTATTACCCGATTCAAAAGGAATTACTTCTGGTAAACTATTCGAATTACCTACAGCGGTTGTTTGAGCGGTTGTTTTAGAAACAAATAATTCAAAAGATGCGCTTGCGCCTCCACTTGCAGGTGTAACCCATTGTGTGTTGTAATCTGTAGCATTTACTTTAGCTAAAACCTGGTTGGCAGTACCGCCTGTTGGCACGCCTTGACCGTTATTTCCGTTAGTACCATTACTTCCTGCTGTTCCGTTAGAACCATTTGTTCCGTTACATACATAGTTTGTAGCGGTAACTTCACTAACTTGTAATGTTCCATCACTATTGGTATCTAATCCTGTTTCAACTTTTGTACCACCATTTGCACAGTTTGTACCAGCAGTTTCCGCAGTTGTTTTTA
>NZ_JBDTTP010000079.1:0-18722 GCF_039930565.1 Flavobacterium sp.
CTGAAAGTAACTTTTGGTATTCCTCTTTTATTTTATCAAAAGCCCATTCTTCTGAGATTTCGTCTTCAAATTCGTTGTCTTCAATTTCTTCCGTGATGTTTTCCTGAATCTCATCAAGAGAAAGAAATCCCATTCTGACCTGATTAAAAATTGATTCATAAATAAATTGTTCGTTCTCTGTCATTATTCTATTTTTCAATTTTTAAAAATTCAATTTAATTCGTAATCAGGTAAACGGCATCTTCGCCTTCATTTTCTTTCCAGCTTACTTTTACTTTTTCATCATTAATAGCATCTACCTGACGGCCTCGGTAATCGGGCTGAATTGGCAGATTTCTACTAAAACGTCTGTCGATTAACACTAACAATTCGATTTCTGAAGGTCTCCCGAAAGACTGAATGGCAGTTAAGGCAGAGCGAATGCTGCGTCCGGTAAATAAAACGTCATCGATAAAAATGACTTTTTTATTTTCGACTATAAAATTAATCTGGGTTCTGTTTGCTTCAAGCGGTTTATCAGTACGGCGAAAATCATCCCTGAAGAAAGTGATGTCCAGATATCCCAAAGAAATTTCTGGAGTATTGTACTCGTTCTGTAATATTTGTTTTAAACGTTCTGCTAAAAAAACACCTCTTGGCTGAATTCCGATTAAAATGGTATCTGAGAAATCAAGATGCTTTTCGATTAACTGACAAGCCAAACGGTGTAGTATGATAGTAACTTCTTTTGAATTAAGTAATACTTTTTGGCTCATAAGTAAGTGTGATATTTGGTTGGGCAAATATACGAAATCAGAATTTATTTGTTGGGGTGTTGTGTGGGGAAATGTTATTTTTTGATTTGTTACATATTTACGGTTGGTAGTTTCTCTTAATCAATGAAAACTTTTCTATTTTAGCTAAACTGAAATATGTCATCCAAAGCTATTTTAAAAAATTGAATATATGTGACTTTATCATACCTGTTATAAGTTGCAAACTATTTTTAAACTGTCATCCTTTACCTCAATAAGAACTCAGACAAAAAGTTCCATTAATTCAATTATTACTCACATATTTAGCTGTACGTGCTCGCTGTCATTTTAGACACTAAAATTATTTTATGCCCATTGTAATATTTTCCGCTAATTAAGCAACTTATGCATTATATAACTTAATTTCAAAACGGTATGAAGAAATGCTTAATGAATAATAAAAAACAATAGTATGGAAAAGGAATTTTTAGGACTAATCCATGAAAATCAAAAAATAATATTTAAGATTTGCAAATTATATCGGGATAGTAGAGAAGACCAGGAAGACTTATTTCAGGAAATCGTTTATCAACTTTGGAAATCTTATGCAGGCTTTAAAGGAGAATCTAAAGTAAGTTCGTGGATATATAGGATAGCTTTAAATACTGCCATTGCTACTTATAGAAAATCAAAAATACCTATTGATTATTATGAAGAGTTCCCTGAACATATTCATCCCTCAAACGAAAAGACAATTTCAGAAAATGAGGAACGGTTGTTTTGGGCTTTACGAAAATTAAACGATTCAGAGAAAGCTGTCATATCTCTTTATCTGGAAGACTTCAATTATAAGGAAATTGCAGAAATAACAGGACTAAGTGATAGTAATGTAGGTGTACGATTAAACAGAATTAAAAATAAATTGAAACAAATACTAAAATAAAAATTATGGAACTAAATGATTTAAAATCAGACTGGAAAAATGCTGGTAAAAATTTCAAAAGCGAAGCAGACTTGCTACTAATGACTAAGATTGCCAATCACCCATCAATAAAAAAAATAAGAACTAAACTGATTATTGAAACAGTTGTCCTACTATTCTTTTTATTTATTTATTATGACTGGTTTGATGGAGAAAAAAAACCATTTTACGCGAATTTGTCATTAGTAGTTGGCTTATTATTATACATTTTCAATGATGTTATTGGTTATATTTCCATAATAAGACCTATTAGAGAGACCAATTTGAAACTATCTCTTCAAAATTATTTGATTAGAATAAAGCGACTATCAATTTCTTCAATAATTATCACATTTTTATATAGCATCTCAATAATTATTTTTTTTACATCAGTAATAACTTTTACAAAAGAAAAAGGAATAATATTGATATTTAGCGTGGTTATTGCAGTTCAATTTATTCTATTATCTTCAAGAATGTGGACCAAATGGATTAAAAATTTGACGCTTCAATTAAAGGAATTTAATATTGATGAAGAATCGTAATTTATATTGTTCAAGAAAATCCCAATCTCGCAGGTATTAAAAAAACGATAGAGCGGAAATCTTTTCCCTGCTAACAAAATATATCAACTTATAAAAATTAAAATTCCGTGGCAATAAATCATATTTTAGCTTCGGATTTTAATTCGTTGTAAAACAAAACGTAACGTAAAAGAATTCCATAGAAACGAATCATGTCAAACTAAAATGTGTCGAACCTACGGCTCTTTTTTATTTTACATATCTAAATAAACCGGTTAAAATCTAGTCTTACAATATTTAATCGAGCCGATGGCTCTTGCTTTTAACTCTGCACCAAAACCGATAATCTCACGTTTTTTCTAACTATTTAAAAAATAACCTCTTAAAAATTTGCGAAGCCAAAAAGTTGCACATATATTTGCAACCAATTAGTTTCGTATTTAATTTTAAACAAATGAGAAGAGATATTTTTCAGGCAATAGCAGATCCGACAAGGCGGGCAATTATATCTTTGATTGCCTTACAAGCGATGACTCCCAACGCCATTGCCGAAAATTTTAATACAACAAGACAGGCAATTTCAAAACATCTTCGCATTTTAACCGAATGTGAATTAGTTAAACAAGAACATCAGGGAAGAGAAATTTATTACTCCCTTGAAATTGAAAAAATGAAAGAAATTGACCAATGGTTGAGCCAATACAGAGAAATTTGGCAAACCCGATTCAATCAGCTTGACGAATTATTAGCAACAATTAAAAAATAGAAAAGATGGAAAATTTATTTGACTTTACTGTTGACAAAGCCACAAAAACAGTAACCATTGTAAAAGAATTTGCAGCAGAACTGCCTTTGGTTTGGGATGCGTACACCAAGCAGGAAATCCTGGATCAATGGTGGGCACCAAAACCTTGGGCATCCAAAACAAAAGTGATGAATTTTGAGGAAGGCGGACGACGGTTTTATGCCATGGTAAGCCCGGAGGGACTAGAACATTGGGCGCTTCAGAAATATACTTCGATAACTCCGAAAACTAATTTTAAATTGTATAACTCTTTTGCAGACCAAGATGAAAATCCTCAATTACCTGGTTCTGAATGGGATTTGAATTTTAGCGAACAAAACGCAAATACAAAAGTGCTTATTACCATTTATAACGAATCTCTGGAGCGAATGGAACAAATGATCGAAATGGGCTTTAAAGAAGGATTTACAATGACACTGAAAAGCTTAGAGGAATTATTAGCAACTTTATCTCAAAAATAATTATGGTTAATACATAGTGAAATTATATTTTCTCTACTAAACTGTTAATCAAAGGACAACTCTTTTTAATTTCAAATTTCATTACAATTTTCTTATATTTAGTAAACAAAAAATACCAATATCATGAGAAAAATAATCGTCATAACCATGATTACAATCGATGGCGTAATGCAGGCGCCTGGTGGACCTGAGGAAGATACTTCGGGCGGTTTTGAATATGGAGGCTGGGTAGCGCCTTTTGGAGATGAAGAATATGGCAACGTCATGCAGGAACAAATGAAACCGGCAGATATTTTGTTAGGCAGAAAAACATTTGATATTTTTGAAGACTACTGGCCCAAACATGCAGAAGGCTGGCCTGGAATTAATGAAGTTTCTAAATACGTTTTGTCCTCCACCAGGAATAACTCTGATTGGAAAAACTCCCAATTCCTTTCTACTGTAGAAGAGATCAAAAAAATCAAAAATTCAGAAGGCGGCGATATTAAAGTTTGGGGAAGCGCAACACTTGTTCAGCTTTTGCTTCAACATGATTTAGTGGATGAACTGGCACTCTTAATTTATCCCATAATTCTTGGCAAGGGGAAAAAATTGTTTGATGATAGTGCTGTTCCTTCAGCCTTTACATTAATAGAAAGTACAGTTACTCCGAGTGGTGTAATTTCGGTTAGTTACAAACGAGCTGGCGATGTGAAGACTGGAACTATTGGTGAATAAATTCTTTTCAGACCAACAAAACTTATCATTTAAACCAAAAAACAAAATCCCATTTACAAACGTAAATGGGATTTTGAAAAAGAGGTGTTTTTTACTTATTATTTCACAATTAATTTAGCCGTAAACAATTTACGAGAATGTATTTTTAAGATATAAATTCCTTTTGGTAAATCCTGATTGATTAGAGAAAATTTGTTATTGTTTACATTTTTTGTAGCATACAATAATTTTCCATCAATACTATAAATTTCAATTTGATCAATAGGATATTCTGACTGAATAAAAGTTTCCGCATTACTATTCGTTGGATTTGGATATACTTTTATACCATTATCAATTTTAAATTCATCGTTGCTTAGATTAGGATCAAGTACTTCAAAGGAAACCCTGTTCGAAACTTCATTGTAAGAATCATTTGTAAACATTACTAAAAAGTAATTTCCTTTTTCTGTAGGTAATTCTGTGGCAGCAATGGCTTTTGTACCTTCAGATAGTCCTTCAAAATAAGTATAACTCACCAATGGTTTTTCGTTTGGATCATCGCCTTCATGGTAAATACCCAACCAGTCTTTTACAACTCCCGGAGCATCTGTCCACGAAGCGGTAATTTGTTCGCCAAGATCGTAAACTGGTTTATTGATCCATAATTCGGTAACTATAGCACCCACTTTAAAGAATACTTTATTTCCAATAGAATTAAAACCATCCTGCAAATAATATTCGGCATAATAATAGCCTTTTGGCAAATTACTGAATGATTTAGCGTCTGCAACTGTTGTAACATATTGCCAGCTTGTTGATGCCACTCCCGAACCCGGATTAACACCCATTTTATAGATTCCAATCCAGTCTTTTGCCAACTGCGGACCATTAGTGTACTTAACAATTACGGGAGTTCCAACAGAATATTCTGTTTGATCAGTAGTTAAAACCGGAACTGGCCCTACATAAAAATACTTTCGGGGAGCGATTTCTGTGTAACCTCCATTTGAAAATATGACGGCATAATAACGCCCTTTGTTCGGCAGTCCGTTTGGGAAATTAATAAATCCGCTTGGGCTTCCATTTGTATATTGCCATATTTGCGATGGCGTCGAAGCCCCCGGCGTTTGTCCTTCTTTATACAATCCTATCCAGGTAGAGGTACTGGCCGGAGCATCTGTAAAATTGACTTTTATAGGCGTGCTTTGCGAATAAGTTAAAGCATCCGTAATAATTTCCGTATTTACATTAGTACTTCCGGTAACGGTAAAATTTTGAACATCACTCCAAGGAGACCATTCGAGATTACGATCTCTGTATCTTAATTTTACATAGTATTTACCGTTAGGAAGCGAATTCGAAGCCAAATCTATTTTGGTAATATCTACACCCAGATTTATGTTTACTGTTGAATCTTTTTGGGTTCCATACTTTCCGTAGAAATTTTCGAAATCGCGGTATACTTCTTTTTTAACAATATCAAAAGTTGGTGTTTGCGAAATAAAAAACTGAGTTGTATTTAATAATTCATTTGTAGTCGTGCTGTAAGCAGATCCGGCAACTGTTACCGGCAAAGTCGTAGTTGCTTCAAAAGTATTCGTGATTGAAGGTTTGGCAGGTGCCGCTTTGTTTTTATATCTGTGGAATTCATCCATTAACTGGTTATTTTTCCATTTATCAACACTTCCTATAGAATAACTTTCGATATCCATTTTTCCGTTTGTAACATCGATATCTACAATTTGATAAATCCAGTTGCAAATTGTTTTCTGTACATCTTCAAAATCCTGTTCTGTCGATGATCCCCAATATTGGTCCCAGGCTGTTCCGCCAGAAATAATATTATAAGTTGGCGTGTTTTTTAATTGTCCTCTATGATAAAGATGGTGATGCGCCCCAATATGCATCGAATATTTTGGAGAAGTTACTAATAACGGAACCGCTGTATTACGAACCCATGTCGAAATATCACCCACATATTGTTCTGCCTGATACGGTCTGTGGCTTAGAGAAAAAATCCATTCGACAGTATTATCTGCATTTGCAGCCGCAAGAACTTGTTGCAACCAGGTTAATTGTGCTGCTCCGGTATGTTCTGAACTTAAACTAATAAATAAAACATTTCCGGCTTGTTGTGCATAATAATTTTCTGTTCCTGATGAAATTCCTTTATAAGAAAGCTCACTAATATAGAAATGATCGTAATACGAATTCATTCCAAGTGTTCCGTACGTTTCATGGTTTCCTACAGTTGTCTGAATAGGAATATTACCGGATAAACCTCTGTTCTTTTTAAAATGTACATTTTCATAATGGTCTAAAGTCCCAACATCAACCTGATCGCCAACCATAAAAGTCATCGAAATATTATCGTCCGGAGATAACGCTGAGCCCCATTTTTGTTTTATTTTTCTTTTAGCAGCAGAAACTAAAGAATCATAACGAGGAACGGCTTTTAATTGGTTATCACCCATGATCAAAAAGCGAATATGTCCGTCTGTCGTAGCTGGTTGCCCTGGATTTGGTAAAGTTTTAAAAGAATAAACGGAAGATACATCTGCTCCAGTTTTTATTCTGTAATAATACTTAGTGTTAGGGGAAAGATTAAGCAGTTTCGCACTATGGTAGAAATAATTTCCCGGATAACCTGAGTCTGTAAAAACATTTGTATTACCAGTAACAGTAACATTAAGATTGGCAGTATCGGTTCCGTATTCTACAATAGACTCCGGATTGCTTTCTGTTTTCCAGTTAACATAAATAGAGGTTGGTGTTGCATTTTGTAAATAAGGAAATAGATTTTGTGCTTTTGAAGCATAACCTACACTTAGAAGCAAAAATAAAAAGTAAAGTTTTTTCATATGTTTTTTTTGTTTGACCTAACAAAAGTATTGTACCAAAACACAATACCTTTTAAGAAAACATTACCCTTATTTTATCTTTACTTCTCTTTATTGTAAAGACTGGATTAAAATCCAGTCTTGTAATATTAAAACAAGCCGATTGCTCTTTTTGAATAGCCTTATTTAAGTTTGAATCAAAATCATAGAACTTTTCCCAAAAATTATATAAAACATTTTTTAGCTGTTTTAATTAATTTCACTTAACGATAATTAGAATACAAAATTCTTTTTAAAACAATTAAAACCAGCAAAATCATGCAAAAGAACATTACACGTTTGTTAATGGTATTCGTAATACTATTTTCATTTACAAGTTGCGAACTAATAGGAGATATTTTTCAAGCCGGAATGGGCGTCGGAATCTTTATTGTGATTTTTGTAATCGCCATAATCATTTGGATCTTCACCAAATTCTTTAGAAAATAAAAAGCATAAAAAATCCCGTTACTTTAAAAATAACGGGTTTTTTTTTTATCCTAATTGTATCTTACAAATTATACATTTTCTTTCTTTGTTCCTGAATCTTTTCATCATCCAGATATTCATCAAACGTCATGTAACGATCGATAACTCCGTTTGGCGTTAACTCCACTACCCTGTTACCAACAGTTTGTGCAAACTCGTGGTCATGCGTCGTAAAAATTACAGAACCTTTAAAGTTTTTTAATGAGTTGTTGAAAGCTGTAATCGACTCCAAATCCAAGTGGTTGGTTGGTTCGTCCAGCATTAGGATATTAGCGCGTTCCATCATCATTCTGGACAACATACAACGTACTTTTTCGCCTCCTGATAATACACGGCTAGTTTTCAACGCTTCTTCTCCTGAGAAAATCATTTTCCCAAGGAAACCTCTAATAAATACCTCATCTCGCTCTTCTTCTGTTTTTGCGTATTGGCGTAACCAATCTACCAAAGTTAAATCGTTTTCAAAAAAGGAATGATTTTCAGCTGGTAAATAAGCCTGATTGGTTGTAATTCCCCAATCAAACGTTCCGGCATCTGCTTTTTGTTCTCCGTTCAATATTTGATAGAAAGCGGTTGTAGCACGTGAATCTTTTGAAAAAAGGACAATTTTGTCTCCTTTTGCCATGTTCAAATGCACATCTTTAAACAGAATCTCACCATCAACAGAAGCGCTTAAGTTTTCTACATTCAAAATCTGATCTCCGGCTTCACGATCCTGATCAAAAATAATCGCAGGATAACGGCGGCTTGAAGGTTTGATATCTGAAATGTTCAGTTTTGAAATCATTTTTTTACGGGAAGTTGCCTGTTTTGACTTAGCAACGTTGGCGCTAAAACGACGGATAAATTCTTCTAATTCCTGTTTCTTTTCTTCTGCTTTTTTATTCTGTTGTGCACGTTGTTTTGCCGCTAACTGGCTGGACTCGTACCAGAAGGTATAGTTTCCTGAATAATGGTTTATTTTTCCAAAATCAATATCCGAAATATGCGTACAAACCGAATCTAAAAAGTGACGGTCATGCGATACTACGATTACGGTATTATCATAATTGGCAAGGAAATTTTCTAACCATGCAATGGTTTCAAAATCCAGGTCGTTGGTAGGCTCATCCATAATAAGTAAATCCGGGTTTCCAAAAAGGGCCTGCGCCAAAAGCACACGAACCTTAATTTTTCCCTCCAGATCGCCCATTAAAGTATAATGATGTTCTTCGTTGATTCCTAAGTTAGACAACATGGCTGCAGCATCAGAATCGGCATTCCAACCGTTCATTTCTTCAAACTGAACCTGAAGTTCCCCTATTCTGTCTGCGTTTTTATCGTTGTAGTCTAAATAAAGCTCGTCCATTTCTTTTTTAACAGCATACAGCACTTTATTTCCCATCAAAACGGTTTCCAAAACCGTATGCTCATCGAACAAATTGTGATTTTGGGTTAAAACCGACATACGTTTTCCCGGTTCTAAATGAATATGTCCGGAAGTTGGGTCAATATCGCCTGAAATGATTTTTAGAAAAGTAGATTTTCCAGCACCATTGGCTCCAATAACTCCATAAATATTTCCGTGTGTGAAAGTAGTATTTACTTCGTCAAACAAAATTCGTTTGCCAAATTGAACTGATAAATTATTGACTGTTAACATGAATGTCTTTTTTATTAATTTGGTGCAAAAGTACGGAAAAAGGTTTAGAGTTGCAAAGATGCAAAAGTTCTAAGTTTTATAACTTACGAACATTTTTCCAAAGCCAATATTGTATGTGTGCAAAGAAATAAGTAAACACTATTAATTGATTCAGCGAATGAGATTGCTTCGTTCCTCGCAATGACTATAAAATTAATTATGAAAACTACTGCCCTAGCCCTGATAGCAGTGGAAATCCTTTTATGTTTTTTCTTTAAAAACATAAAAGATTGAAACGGATAGCAGGAAACAGCTCCTGAAAATTATTATTCTTTAGCTAAATTTAAAAACAAAAAAAGCCTGGCAATATAAATTGCCAGGCTTATAATGCTCTCCTTCAGGTGAAAACCAAATAACAAATCACCTCAATTCGATACATTTAATTAGAAACAAATCAGATTAAAAAATAAATAACCAAACTCAATTTTAACCGTCCTAATTTTATTTCTAAATTTCACAATCAGTTCACCAACTTCCTAGTTTAAGAAATTGAGTACTTTGAATGATTTTTTATTTCCTGCTTTGTCGGTAACAACTACAATAAACAATTGTTTAGTGTTGAAGCTTTGACTTTGAAGCAGTACTTCTTTAGCATTCTGAGTATTTTTCTGACTTGCCAAAACTTGTCCGATTGTGTTGAAAACATCAACCTGAGCAATATTTTCTGTGTCATTTGTAACTGATAATGCATTATTTCTGAAATAGGCAATCGTGTTGCTGTTTATTTCAATTTTTTCAGCAAACTTTTTCGCTGTCGATTGCGATGCAAAATAGGCAGCATATGCTTTTGAAAATTCAGACGAATTGCCACAAGAAGAAGCATCCCAGTTTACAGACCATGTCATTACACCTCTCAAATTAGGATAAGGTCCTCCCGTTTGCATAGTGTAGGTTCTTCCTGAAAAAGTGGTTCCTGTTCTTAAATAATGCAAAGCACTAACTCCTTCGGCCGGAGTGATATAACCACTACCTGCTGCACTTGGACAAGCGGGTAACCCGATAAGGATTTTTGAAGGTGGTAAACCATCAAAACGCATTCCGGTTGTACCAATGTTATACCCTTTTACAAGCATATCTGTTAGCGCGGTCACCATATTTGCTCTCTTGGCTGAACCATAGTATTGACCATCTAATCCGTTTTCTCCACCTGTATTATACAATTGTACGGCTAACAAATCCAATTCATTGCGTAAGTTTTGAATAATTGGAAGGAATGATCCATAAGTGTCTGAATAGCTGGAATAGCCACCTTGCACATATTGTGTTTCCGGAGCCGCGGTTAATAAAAATCCGGTTCCGTAATAGGATTTTAATTCTTTACAGGCATCTACTATGTTTTTTAATCTTGGATAAGCTGAGATTCCCGCGTAAGAAATATCTCTTAAACTTCCTGCATTAAAATTCATGGATCCGCCTTCAAAATCTAAATCAACTCCATCAAACTGATACTCGTCAATAATGGCTTTTAAACCATTAACAAAAATATTTTTTTGAGCTACATTATCTAAAACAACATGACCATTTTGACCTCCAATAGAGATAATAACAGGAACACCGCTTGCTCTTAAACTTTGAATATCATTTTTCAACAATTGTTTATTGAAAACGCCATTGGTCAAATATCTGGTGTCATTTGTAGTTAATACTGGTGTATAACCATCACGATTAACTGTTTCTATGAAAGAATAATCAACTACATTGAACTTGCTTCCCACCATTTGAGAAAAATATAAAAATGGAGCTCCCGTATTTTCCCAGGAATGCGCATATCCTAAAATTACCTTTGCAGGAAGAGGAATAAACCTATTACTGATAGGTTGAGCTATTTTAATTGTATTATTAAGAGTTGTTATTCCTGATTTATTGTCGGTTGCTTTTATTACAACAGCATAATCCTGATAAGCAGTTGGCATAAAATTATACATATAAGTATTGTTTGCAGCCGCAGTCATGTTAAAAGTACCACTATTGATTGTAATAGTAACACCTGAAACAGATCCATCATTATCAACAGCTGTAACTGAAATTGGCACAACCTGGAAAGAACTTTGGTTTACAGTAGTATTGGATGGTGAATTCCAAGTAATTACAGGCAATGAATTAGGACAATTTGCACCTGAACAATTTAATGTAAAGCTATACGTTTTTACATCAGTCGTTCCGTTTGATGCAGTAGCCGTAACAGTTAATGTATGACTAGCCGAAAATTGATTGGCAACTGGTGTCCAGCTTGCATTGTAATTACCTGCAGCATTTGTAACACTTAAATTCTGACCGTCTAAGGTAAATATAACTGACGAAATTGTAGTCGCATCGCTGGCACTTAATCCAACACTTGCTGTAAAATTAACTGCACTTCCTAAATTTAAAGAAATCGCAGAACTTGTTGGTGCAGTAATCGTAACTACTGGAGTTGTTGCGACAACCGTTTGAGTATTAAAATTATACACTTGTGACGAAGTTGGAAGATTTGTTTGTGGGTAAGATGGCGAATAAGTAACATCCTGATTTTCCCAGGCATTAATCTTTAGACTTAAAAAAGTAGTATAACCGCTAAGAGCAGTATTTTCAAAATGATAATTCCCCTGAGCATCTGACAAAGTTGATAAGTTAACCCATCCGTGAGTCTCATTAGCATATGGTAAAACTAAATCCACTTTTACTCCGGCTACAGGTACTGTTCCGTTTTTAACAGTCCCGCTAATTAAATATCCATTGGCAACATTCTGAGTAAAATTTACTATTTTACTTGAATTGATTGCAGAATAAACCGTAGAAGCTGGACTAAAACTCACTCCTGTTTTTGAAGCCGTTACAGTATAATTTGATCCTGCAACTAAATTAGCAATACTATAATTTCCTGAAGCATCTGAAACTGCTGTTAAAGTTGTAGTTCCTGAAACTGCTGAAACTGTAACGCCAGAAACTGCCGTTGTTCCATTTTTAGTAGTTCCGCTTACTGTATAGTAAACTGGATTAACAACTGTTTGGATGAAATTCAACGTTTTGCTTGAATTTATTGCATTGTAAACTGTTGAAGCCGGAGTAAATGTTACACCTGTTTTTGCCGCAGTAACTGTATAATTAGAACCTGCAATTAAACTAGCAACACTATAATTTCCTGAAGCGTCAGAAACTGCTGTTAGTGTTGTACTTCCTGAAACTGCCGAAATAGTTACACCTGAAACCGGCGTTGTTCCGTTTAAGACTGTTCCACTTACTGTATAATATATTGGATTAACAACTGTCTGGGTAAAGCTTAGTGTTTTGTTTGAATTTATAGCTGTATAAACTGTAGAAGCCGGAGTAAATGTTACACCTGCTTTTGCAATAGTCACCGTATAATCTGATCCTGAAATTAAGTTAGCAACAGTGTAATTTCCTGAAGCATCTGAAACTGCTGTTAAAGTTGTTGCTCCTGAAACTGCTGAAATTGTTGCTCCTGAAACCGGAGTTGTTCCGTTTAAAACTGTTCCGCTTACCGAATAATATACTGGCGTAACTACTACATTTGTATTAAAATCGTAAACTGTAGGATTTGCTGGAACCGGAAAGTTCGTCAGATTGGATGGCAAATATACCACGTCTCCATTTTCCCAGGCGTTTAGCTTTAAACTTGAAATTGTAGAATATCCATTTACGATAGCATTATCAAAACTGTATTTTCCTTGTGCATCTGTAGTGGCAAAAACACTTTTCCAGCTATGAGTATTATCCGTCCATGGTACTACCAATTCTACTTTCGCACCTGATACCGGAGTTGCTCCATTTTTAACTGTTCCACTAATTTTATTAGTTCCAATTACAATAAGATCCTGAGAGAAGTTTAATGTTTTATTGGCATTTAAATTAGAATAAACTGTTGAAGCCGGAGTGTACGTTTGACCTGCCAAAGCAGCTGTAACCGTATAATTTCCCGCAGAAGGTAAACTAAGTGAATAAACACCACTTGCATTTGTAACGGCTGTGAAATTTCCACCTGTTGAAGATGCTGTAACGTTCACACCGGAAACCGGAGTTGTACTATTTAAAATAGTTCCGCTAACTGTGTAATTCACAATTGCTGCACCCTGAGTAAAATTCAGCGTTTTGTTGGCATCAATTGCATTATAAACTGTTGAAGCAGGCGTGTAAGAGAATCCTGATTTTGCAGCTGTAAGGGTGAAATTCAGTCCAGCGCCTAAACCTGCAACGCTGTACACTCCGCTTGCATTAGAAACAGCTGTTAAAACTGTTGCTCCTGAAGTAGCCGTAACGGTTACGCCTGAAACTGGAGTTGTTCCGTTTAGAATAGTTCCACTCACAGTGTATAAAGGCTGAGTTCCGTTAATAACCACTGCTGTTTGATTAACCGTAACGTTAGTTAATGTTACAGGAACAAATGTGTAAGTAGCTTTTAAGGCTGTAAGCGTATAATTTTGTCCTGAAGTTAAGTTGCTGAATGTAAAATTACCTCCAGTAGAAACAATAGTTTGTACTACTGCATTACTTCCATTACGTAATTCTACGGTAACATCAGGTACTAAAGCTGAACCGTTTTTTACGGAACCTGAAATACTTACTGATCCAATAACCGTACTTCCAAACGAAGTATCTACCTGAGTTAATAATGAATTCGGAATAGAACCTCTCGTATCCTGAGATAATTCCCAAATCATGCCACCAGCCAGATTTCTTGATTTAATGTATTGCACTTTTAAATCAGTAGATTGTTTATCTTCATAAGAGATAAACTGTTTCAATGTATTATTATACAAATAAGGAACCTTTGTTGTATTATCAAAATAACGAACCCATCCTGCAGCGGCCGCAGTTGGTGTAACCAACATGGTATTTGGATCTAAATAAGCGTGTGAGTTGGTAACGGGATTACCTACTAAATCGCAAATCTCAATACTTCCTGATTTTTCGCATGCTCCTGAACCATCCCATGTTCCGGTTGGATTTTGAGGATTTGTACATCCACCGACTACATATCTTGGTGCCGAAACAAATAATCCGTTGGTTGAATTCGTAGCAACATTATCGAATTTTTTTCCGTAAAAAGGCAATCCCATTATTAATTTATTCGCAGGAAAACCAACTACATTTAGAAATTGATTCGTTAATTCGTCTAATGATTCTGATTGTGTTGCGCCATATAATGGATCATTTGGATTTCCACTTGCATATAATGGTGCATTGTAGCATGTTTTATCATACCAGTTACCTCCCAAATCATATCCAAAATAGGTAATATAATCACAGTAAGTCGAAATGTCTTCTGTCATTCCGAATTGTGCTCTGTTGTTCGGACCTAAGTACTGAGAACCAACTTTACGAACGTTGTTTCCGGCTGCAATTGTCACCAGTTTATTTGGCATTGCCAGACGCATTGCTTTCAATAAATAAACTAAATTTTTGTTGTCATCAGGGCTGTATTTTTGTGGCGGAACAGGAGAGCCATTAACGATCTCAGTTCCATCAGTTCCTCCTGAAAGAGGATATTCCCAGTCAATGTCGAATCCGTCAATAAAAGGATAAGTAGTAATAAAATTTGCCATGTCTGCAGCCAAAGCGGCTCTTGCTACAGGACTTGCAGCAATTGGAGAAAGATCCTGACCTTTGGTCCATCCTCCAACAGAAATAAGAATTTTTAAATGCGGATACTTTTCTTTTAACTTTTTCAAGTCGTAAAAGTTTCCTTTTACCGGAGCATCCCATGGTATGCCACCTTCTGTATGCTCAAAATCTGCATAGGTATCCAGGCATTTTAATTTTGTATTCTCAGGATGGGCAGCATCAAAAGTTGTTCCATAAAAAGAATAATTCAAATGCGTCAATTTGCTTCCATCTATCTTCGGAACATTGAAATCCCGGGCATAAATTGACCATTGCGCATAGTATCCCACTACTTTTTTACCGTGAGCTGGTTGGGCTGACACGAGTAAGGGAAACAGTAACAAAAAAAGTAATCTGTAATAATGTTTCATAATTAATTAATATTGGTTAATAGAAAAAGTATTCCAATTCAACTGGATTACATATCCAAAATGAACATATAAAACAGAACAACCGGGATTCAACAAACTGCAAATAGAAAATATCGCAACCTGTTGGAAATTAATTCCTCTTACTTCTATAAATAAATATTACTATTAATGATCTACCATAATCATTAGCAAATAGTGATTGATATTTATGTATAATTCGTTTAAAAATTGTATTAAATAAAAACCGATAAATTTGGGGCGCTAATTCATCAATCTAAAAAAAATTATTTTATCCTTTTTTTTTATTTGTTATTTGGTTTTAATGGTTACGACTCTTTTAATTGGTTATTTTTTTAATATTTCAGGTTTGTCCGTAAGGCTGAAAAGATTTCGGGAAGTTTTAATAATTACCTCTGCCAGAATTCCGGCAGAGGCAATTAAATCTAAACAATTGTGGTATTAAAACTTATTAAACTAATTCAAAACAATTATATCAATTTTTTAAAACTTGCATAAACAGCCAGTTCAACATCAGCATGATCTTTTGTATTACATTGTTCAATCAGGTTTTTTAAATCCGTTCCTTTCAAAGTCGGTTTGTTATCCAGAACAAGTAATAATTGTAGTGAGGCCTCGCTTAATTTTTGTGCCAGCGGCAAAACAGGCCTTATTAATGGAGCATTATTACTTAACTCATTCAGGGTTTTATTTACTGCAATCCATTTGTTTAAAAACAAGGCAACTTTTGCTTTATTTTCGGGTGATTTATTTACTAAATATTGATTAACTGCATTATCAAAAGCCAATGCGTCCTTTGCATCAGGCGTGCAGGCATCTGCAAAAAGTGTAAGGGGAGAATACATTTGATATTCTATACCGCCTTTGTTACGGGTGTATCCTTTTAAAGGTTCACAAACGTTTGAAAAATCATTAATAGCTTCGATATTCTGGTTATTAGCAATATTTCTAAGAATAACATTTTTATTACTGATATGCGTTAGCCCTAATTCTTCCAGTCTGAAAGAAATAGTTTCAAGACGTCTGCGTAAGCTGGTCATATCTGTAATATCCTGTGCAGACCAAAATCTTTCGGCAATTGCAGCAGTTCTTGGCCATATTCTCGAATCAATGGTTGTTGCTGAAGCAAGTTCTGTCCACATTGGAGCTTCTCCCCCTAAAATTCTGGCTTTTTCTTCAGCTGTCAATTCAACTCCTTTTGGCATTGGATCATTTAAATAATGACTCTCAACATTATGCATCAAATCGATATAATATCCGCTTGATAACACTGTTTTATAACCTCCTTTTACAGCTTCTGTCAACGATTGTCCTGCAGCAACACCTTCATTAGCGCCTCTCCATGAATGGATAATCGCTTCTTTTGATAAATTTTTAGTCAAAATTTCTTCCCAGCCCATCAATTGTTTGCCGTGTTTTTTAAGCATTGGAGCTAATTGCATGGTAAAATATGTTTGCAGCTCGTGATTGTTATTTAACTTATTTTTCTTTTTAAACTCTTGTATTTTCGGATTGGCATCCCAATCTTTTCCTTCATTTTCATCGCCGCCTATGTGAAAATAAGCTCCCGGAAACAACGGGCAAACCTCATCAAAAATTTCACTTAAGAGTTGGTATGTTTTAGGATTTGAAGGATCTAATGTTGGTGAAAAAATACCAGCATTTCTTTCAATTCCATAGGTAGCAATAGCTGTTCCCTGAATATTTTTTTCGGCAGTTCCGCCTGTAAGTATTATTACTTTACTTCCAATTTCCGGATATGCTATTAAAATAGCAGATCCGTGTCCCGGAACATCAATTTCCGGAACTATTAAAATACCGCGTTCGTCTGCGTATTTTACGATATTTCTAATTTCTTCCTGAGTATAATATTGTCCGTCTGAAGCTAATTCAATAAATTTTGGATGTTTTTTCATCTCAATTCTCCAACCCTGATCATCGACCAGATGCCAGTGAAAAACATTCATTTTCATAGCTGCCAGTCCATCAATATTTCTTTTGACTACATCAACTGGCTGGAAATGTCTTGCAGCATCCATCATCAGACCTCTCCAGGTAAATCTTGGAAAATCTGAAATTTGTGTGGTCGGAAAATAAAATGAAGTGCCATTATTCTGCAACAACTGCAATAATGTCTCAAGACCATGTAAAGCTCCCAAATCGCTTGTGGCATTTATTGTAATTTGATTTTTTTTGACTTCGAGATGATAACTTTCATCTTCATACAAAGCAATCTTGCCGCTTTTTTGACAATTAATTTGCAATTCGGCAGTTGGATATTCGTTTAATTTTGTGATAAATCCCTGTTCAAAAAACATACCTGTTCTACCATCCAATCGGCGTAAAAAACGAGTAGCAGCACCAAAAATCCTTGCATTGGGATTCCCGGTAATGTTAACTTTGAACGTTTTGCTCAATGCAAAATTTCCTTCGTTTAAAACTATGCCCTGTGGCCAGGGCATAAGATTTAACTGCTCTTTTTGAATTTGAGCATTAGATGTTAAACCCGCTAATAGTAGGACTAATATATATTTCATTTTATTTGGTTTGAAAAGAATGCCACCACGGAGATAGCATTAATAATTAGCTTAAAGAAACAAAACCCAGAATGACCTCTATTGAACCTCACTATCATTATGAAATCAATCTGAATTTTGTAAAGTGATTCGGACATAAATCAGAATCTTAAATAATATTAATAATCAAAACGTTTGAAAGCTTCGATTGCTTCGTATTCTGCCAAACCTAAATCATCATAAAGGATGGCTGTATTTTTATTGCGGTCTTCTGCCCTAACCCAGAATTCCCTTGAATCGTTTCCTTGAAACATTACTCTGTCTTTTTGAGATTGGTGGTATAAAATAGCATGACGTTTCAACAATACTTCTGATGGTGAAAGTGGAACAGCCATATCAATTTCGTGAATGTCCCATTCGTGCCATGCACCTCTGTAAAGCCACAACCAACAATCATCCATATATTTTTCTGGTTTCAATTGTTTCATGGCTGCGAAGATTGCATTCAGACAAACTTCATGTGTACCGTGCGGATCAGCAAGATCTCCAGCTGCAAATACCTGATGGGGTTTTATTTTTGCGATAATATCCTTTACGATAGCAATATCATCGGGACCTAACGGTTTTTTCTTAACCTGTCCTGTTTCATAAAAAGGAAGATCTAAAAAATGTGTATTCTCATCTTTTAAACCAATATATCGTGTAGCTGCGTAAGATTCTCTTCTTCTGATAAGCCCTTTTAATTTCCGAACTTCCAATGAATCGATTTGGTTTTCTGATTTGTTATTCAAAAATTCAATAACAGATTTAAAATTTATTGAATTGTCAGCATCGCCAACAAAATCTTTGGCAACTTCAGCAAATTTCAATGCTTCGTCGTCTGTAACGGCTATATTTCCGGAGGTTTGATATACGACATGTACATCGTGACCTTGTTTTATCAATTTTGAAAAAGTTCCTCCCATAGAAATCACATCATCATC
>NZ_JBDTTP010000080.1:0-18673 GCF_039930565.1 Flavobacterium sp.
ATTATAAAATTGAAAATTTAGAACAATATTTTAAACATTACAATAAGTCAATAAGAGAACCAAGGAAATTTTGGGGGAAGATAGCCGAAGAGAATTTCACATGGTATCAACAATGGGAAAAAGTTGTAGATTTTAATATGGCTGAGGCTGAAGTAAAATGGTTTACCGAAGCAAAAGTTAATATAACCAAAAACTGTATTGATAGGCATTTAAGCAAAAGAGGAGAAAAAACTGCTATTATTTTTGAACCAAATGATCCTACTGAAAGTGCACTTCATATTTCATATAACGAATTATACGAGAGAGTTTCTAAAATGGCAAATGTTTTGCGTGAGCAAGGTGTTAGCAAAGGAGACAGAGTTTGTATTTATTTACCAATGATTCCGGAACTTGCAGTAGCAGTTTTAGCCTGTGCCAGAATTGGTGCCATACACTCTGTTATTTTTGCAGGATTTTCAGCTTCAGCTGTTTCTGCAAGAATTAATGATTGTGAATGTAAAATGGTCATTACTTCCGATGGAGGTTACCGTGGAAATAAAACAATTGATTTAAAAGGAATTGTTGATGAAGCTCTGGATACATGTCCTTGTGTTACAAAGGTTTTGGTTGTAAGAAGAACAGAAACAGAAATTGAAATGAAAGACGGTCGTGACATTTGGTTACAGCCTTTATTAGATGCAGCTCTTGAGTACAATGTAGCAGAAATAATGGATGCTGAGGATCCTTTATTTATTTTATATACTTCTGGCTCAACTGGAAAACCAAAAGGAATGGTGCATACAACTGCCGGTTATATGGTTTATACAGCTTATACATTTAAAAATGTATTCAGCCATGAAGAAAATGATATTTTTTGGTGTACTGCAGACATTGGGTGGATTACTGGACATTCCTATATTTTATACGGACCATTATTGAATGGTGGAACAACAGTAATTTTTGAAGGAGTTCCTTCTTATCCTGATTTTAGCCGTTTTTGGGATATTATCGAAAAACATAAAATCACACAATTCTATACTGCGCCAACGGCAATTCGTTCTTTAGCAAAAGAAAGCTTAGATTATATTCAAAAATATCCTCTGAAATCGCTTAAAGTTATAGGATCAGTAGGAGAGCCAATCAACGAAGAAGCTTGGCACTGGTTTAATGACCACGTGGGCGATAAGAGATGTCCCGTTGTTGATACCTGGTGGCAAACAGAAACTGGTGGAATCATGATTTCTCCTATTGCTTTTGTTACCCCAACAAAACCAACATATGCAACTTTGCCTTTACCTGGAATTCAGCCAGTTTTGATGGATGAGAAACGTAATGAAATAGAGGGTAACCAAGTAGTTGGAAGTTTGTGTATTAAATTTCCATGGCCTGGAATTGCGAGAACTATCTGGGGAGATCACCAACGCTATAAAGACACTTATTTTTCTGCTTTTCCAGGAAAATATTTTACAGGCGACGGAGCTTTGAGAGATGAAGTAGGTTATTACAGAATTACTGGTAGAGTAGATGATGTAGTAATTGTTTCAGGACATAATTTGGGTACAGCACCTATTGAAGATGCAATAAATGAACATCAGGCCGTTGCAGAATCTGCAATTGTTGGTTTTCCTCATGAGATTAAAGGAAATGCTTTATATGGTTATGTAATATTGAAAGAAACAGGGGAGATTCGTAATAAAGAAAATTTAACGAAAGAAATCAACCAGTATATTGCTGATCATATTGGTCCAATTGCTAAATTGGATAAAATTCAGTTTGTTTCTGGTTTGCCGAAAACACGCTCAGGTAAAATTATGCGTAGAATTTTACGTAAAATCGCTGAAGGTGACTTTTCTAACTTTGGCGATACTTCAACATTATTGAATCCTGAAGTTGTTGAAGAAATCATGAACGAAAGAATTTCTTAAAAAGACATATAAATAATAAAAAATGCCTCATAATTTATGAGGCATTTTTTATTGAAATTAACAAAGGAAAATTATAATCTCTTTTATTAGTTCTTTATAGTTAATCCTAACGGAACCATTAAAATACCTTTTTCATAAACATTCAGATAAAGTTTAATTGGCTTTTTCTGACCTTCCCATTTAATTTCGTAAACATTCAAAAAACCAGCTCCCATGTCACTTCTTTTTGTTGGGAAAGGGCAACATGTCTCTAATCTTGTATACGATATTTTTTCTCCCTTTGGCCCTGCCAATGCATTTAGAAAACGGGTTTCATTAAGTGCTTCATCTTTTGTGTTTCTATAAAAAATATTAATAGGATAATCAGGATTATAACCATATTTTTTGTCTTTGCTGAATAACGTAATGGTAAAAGTATTGTCTTTTTTTAATATTAAATCCGGGGCATTATCATCTACATTTTTTAAAGTCGATCTGCTACTGACGCAAGATGATATGAGAACGATAAGGCTGATGAAGAAAAGGATTTTTTTCATGGTTAATATGATTTTTTTGAATTACAAATATAATAGACAAAACACCATTTTTATAATGGCTTTCAGATATTATGCCAAAGAAAAAATTAAATAAAAAACATTCTTCTTATCTTTTGATAAATAGAATGTTTTAAAAATATATAAATGATATTTAAACAATTTCGGCGCTAAGGCCAGCCTCCAAAAGTTGTGTACATTGTGGTTTCAGTTTATCAATAGGTCCTGTTTTTACGGTACATTTTCCGTTGTAATGTACAATTAAGGAACATTGTTCTGCTTGTTCAGGAGTATGGCTGCAAACACGCATTAAAGTGTCAATTACATGGTCAAAAGTGTTTACATCGTCATTGTAAACAATGATTTCGTTATTAAAGCCTGTTGATTCCTTCTCGCGAACTTTTTCTCTTACTTTTTCTTTAGTACTCATGTTTTTTAAGTTTTTGTACTGTTGTAATTACAGTATCTAATTTACATATTTTAATGAAACCCAGTTGTTTCTTTGAAACTTTTTTACATATGTTAAACCTTTTTCTGTACAGGAAGCATCAATAAACGGAATATCTTCTTCATAAAAACCGCTCAAAAGCAAAGTTGCCTGCGGATTTAAGGAACTAATGTAAGACTGCATATCGTTCAATAAGATATTGCGGTTGATATTGGCAATAATTAAATCATATTTTTTTCCATCCAATAAAGTTGCGTCGCCCTCATAAACTGTAATGTGCTGGCAATTATTGCGTTCTGCATTTTCAATAGAATTCAAATAACACCAGTTATCAATATCTATGGCATCAATAGGATAAGCGCCTTTCATTTCGGCTAAAATTGCTAAAATAGCTGTTCCGCAACCCATGTCAAGTGTTTTCATACCTTCAACATCAATTTCAAGTAAATGTTGAATCATCATATGTGTAGTTTCGTGATGACCTGTTCCAAAACTCATTTTGGGCTCTATGACAATATCAAATTTGGCATCTGTTTTTGGATGAAATGGAGCACGGACATGACATTTTCCATCGACATCAATAGCTTCAAAATTCTTTTCCCATTCTTCATTCCAGTTTACCTGATCGATTTCTTCAATTGTATATGCAATTTTAAATTCTTCTGATTGTAAAATATAAATGTCATCCAGAATATTCTTATCCCATAAATCTTTCTTCACAAAAGCCGAAATACCGTTCTCAGTTTCTGTAAAACTTTCAAACGCTTTTTCACCTAGTTCTGCAACTAAAATTTCTGATCCAAGTTCTTTTGGTTCAATCGTAAAATGGTAACCTAAATATATATTTGACATAAATAATTTTTTTGCAAAGGTAAGAATCGAAAGTTGATTTTGTTTATAATAATCAATATCCTTACAAATATTAGTGTTAATTTTGATTAAGATTTTTAAGTAATCTATTATATGAAAAATATCTTTTTTGCTTTGCTTTTTTTGGTGTTATGTTCCGGTAGTTGTGAAAAAGAGCATGAAGTTATCCGATCATTTTGTTACTGGAAAACCGATTTATATTTCCAAAAAGAAGAAGATTCATTGATGAATGAATTGAATGTAAAACATATATATGTTCGCTTTTTTGATGTAGATTGGAATCCGTATAGTAAAGAGCCTTTGCCGGTTGCAACAATCAGGGACATTAGGCTTCATAAAAATAATCCGGAAATCACACCCAGTATTTTTATTACAAATGAAGTTGTCCTGCAATCTGACAGGAAGCAATTGGATAGTCTGGCCATACAAATCTCCAGGCGTGTTCAACAAATTGGTGATAAAATGAAGCAGACTAAAGCAGAATCAATCGCTTATGAAATTCTATACCCGCAAAAATATAGTGAAAAAGAAACTAAACTACTCAGTTATGATTCTGTAAAATCGGCTGAGCTGGCAAAATTAAAAACGGATTTTAAAGAAATCCTGATTGACTGTGACTGGTCAGAAAAATCAAAAGAAAATTATTTTTATTTGCTTAAAAAGATCAAAAAAGGATTTACGACTTCAAAAATATCGGCTACAATACGTCTCTGGCAATATAAATATGCAGAAAAAGCCGGTATTCCTCCAGTTGATAAAGGATTGTTAATGTGTTATAATATAACAAAACCAGATGATTTCCAAACCAAAAATTCAATTGGTACAAGTGAAGAATTACAACAATATATTACTCACGATCAATATAAACTTAAATTAGATATTGCTTTGCCGCTTTACAGCTGGGCCGTTCTCTTTAGAGGAAACACATTTAAAGGAATTTTATCTGATTATGATCAGTTGTTGCTGGACACCATAAAATTAAAGAAGTCATCATCTAATAAGTATTTTTTGCAAGATGATGTTTTGGTGGGACAGACATATTTACGAAATGGAGACGAAATTAGAATTGAAAAGATTTCAGATGATGAGCTGGATAAAATGATTTCTATTATTAAAGATAAAATACCCATTGACAATCAAACGCGGGTAACATTCTTCTCATTAAATAAAAAATACATTAACGATTATGGAACCCAAAATATATCCGACTATTATGCTCGTTTTTAATAGCTTAATTTTAATACTATGTTTTCAGGTATCTTTTGCCTGTGGTTGGAATGTTTCACCGGAAACCAGCAGATTGTCTTTGTTTAAAGCGCAACGTGAAGGTTTTTTTAAGCTGACTCCGTTTTATTATTCGGCAGATTGGTATTATGACACAGATGCAATTTCTGATGCTGATCAGCAATTGAATTGTCAGGAGTGGAAGAAAAAATTAAGGAACCAGATTAATCCCGATGATGTTTATTTCATCTTATATCAGACAGATTCCGAAGTTTTTCAAAATGCTTATGAAAACAATGCTTTAAAAAATGTTTTTGCCGGGAATAGTTTCATTGCGACTTTATTATTGCCAAAAAATAAAGCTTTCCTGGATTATATTATGTTTGCTAAAAAATTAGAATATGAAGGAAGTCCAGTTGAAAAATGGGAATCCTGGAACAATATTAATTCAGAAAGTAATGGAAAAAAAGGACAGGATTTAGAAGATTTTGAACAAAAAATAACGTCTGCGAAAGATCTCTTTTTAAAACAGCGTTATGCTTTTTTAATTTTAAGATATAGTTTTTATAGCCAGGATTCAAATGAGGTAATCCGTTTATATGATACCTATTTTGATAAAAATAAAAACACGATTTTACAACCTTGGGCATTGTATTATAAGGCTTTATGTATAGAAGATTTCACTTTACAGAATTATTTACTAAGTAAGGTTTTTGCAACTTGCGAAGATAAATCATTTGCGGTTTTACAGCATTATAACTGGAAACTGACTTTAGAAACTTTAGCTTTAGCCCAAAATGATGAAGAACGAAGCATGATTCTGGCAATAGAAAGCCTGCGAAATCCTGCCCCTGATTTAAAAGCGATAAAAGAAATTTACGGGTTAAGTCCGAATAGTTTGTATCTGAGTTTCCTGATTGGAAGAGAAATTAACAAACTTGAAGACTGGATTTTTACACCGCAATTTACAAATGCTGGTCCGTCAGTTGTTTTAAATGGTGAGAATTGGTATGATGATTACGCTAAAGCAAAACAGGAAAATTATGCTAAGGATATTGTGTATTTAAGAGAATTGAAAGATTTTTTGATTTCAATTCACGACCAAAGTTCCGGTGAGCAAAAGGATTATATTACAACTGCAATAGCGCAGCTTTGTTTTATCGATGATAAAGTTGATTTAGGAAAAAAATATACAAATATGATTTCCGATAAGGCAAATGCTTCCATACAAATGCAAAAAAATATTCAATTGTCCTTAATTGCCTTAAAACAAAATGATCTTCAAAACGAAAAAGTTCAAAATCAACTTTTTGAATATTTTAATGCTGTAGAAAACCTGGTAGAAAGTGATAATGGATTGTTTAAAAATCTTTACAGTTTATACAGGATTGCCAGCAGTGAATTTTTTAAGCAAGGAAATAGAGTTATGGCCGGTTTGTTATTCATGAAATCTGACAATAAAAATCAAGATGTATATTATAGGAATGATACTCCCTATTTTTATACTTATATCGGTTATTTTGATCGTCATGCAACAGTAGAGGATATGGACAAGTTAATAGCACTACAACAAAAAGAAGATAAAACGCCTTTCGAGAAATACATCTGTTCCGGAACAATATGTGCAAATGTGAACTATTATAAGGATTTAAAAGGAACACTTGCTTTTAGGAACAATGATTTGGAATTAGCGTACAAGACATTCTCCGAAATACCAAAAAATTTCTGGGAAAAGAATTATTCATTTAAGGATTATCTTAATGAAAATCCATTTACCCCTAAAATATTGCAAAAAACAGAAGAACGTAAATTCAATTATCATTTCAATAAAGCCCAATTTATCGAAAAACTAATTCGCTTAAAAAAGCAAAATACAGCCGCAAGTAATTTACAGCTGGCACATGCCTATTTTAATGTTTCCTATTTGGGTAATTCCTGGATGATGACTGCCTATGACTGGACTTCCGGAGAATCTTATATTGATTACATTTATGGTGATAATACTGAGGTTGAAAAGAAATATCAGAATGGCAATTATTACAACTTAACGATAGCCAAAATGTATTATGAAAAGGCTTTAAAAATGTCTAAAAACAATAATGAAAAAGCAATGGCAAGTTTAATGATTTTCGAATGTAATTATTATGACTATTATGCTGATTATGTATATTCAGATCAGGAAGTTGTCAAGTTTAAAGCAGGCCAGGAGCTTCACAATTTTTATTCTGTTTATTCGAATACCGCAACTTTTAAAAAATATAATTGTCCGCTTTTAGATTCTTATGTTAATTAAACTGCTTATTTAAACTTCGTATATCAATTTGGCAAATCACAATCTTAACACAAAAAGAGATATTTTAATTTATAGAAGGCTACCTTTAAGTAAATATAAATAATTATGTCAGATAAAAACAAAAAGTCGTTTGGAGTTTGGATGGATGCACACAACGCAACAATCGTAGGAAAAGAAGAAGTTGATAATGAAGAATTTACGATACTCGGACACGTGAAAAATGCAGGAGCGGATAATAATTCGAATGAAAAAAATGCAAACAATCAGGAAATAAGCCTGACACACAAATTTTTCAAAGAAATTGCAAGTAAAATGCCTAATATTGATCAGATTCATATAACCGGAACTGGACAAAGTCAGGAACAGTTTATAAAATTTTTAGCGGAAACCCCACAATATAAAAATGCTGTATCCAGTGAAAGTACATCTAATAAAATGAGTGATGAAAATCTTATTGACTACATTACGAAATATTTTAATTAAATATTTATAATTACATTACTACTAAGACCTTAAATTATGATTTGGGGTCTTTCTTTTTATATGAATAATTCAGTTTATATTACTGAGAAAATTTTTAACTAATATAATTCCAGATATTTTTTTTCCTGGTCAATTCAATGAAAACTGCCTTTAAAGCAGCATGTTCAGGTTTTTGTAGTGGAGCATCTTCTTTTAATATTTTCATGGCATAATTTCTGGCCAGACCCAAAATATCCCGATCACGTACAATATCGGCAATTTGGAGATTTAAAACACCGCTTTGTTGTTTTCCCATTAAATCACCCGGACCACGAAGTTTAAGATCGACTTCGGCAATTTCGAAACCATCATTCGTTTGAACCATTGTTTCCATTCGGGTTTTACTGTCGGAACTCAACTTATGGCTAGTCATTAAAATGCAATAACTCTGTTCGGCTCCACGACCAACGCGTCCACGTAATTGATGCAGTTGTGATAATCCAAAGCGTTCGGCACTTTCTATAATCATTACACTCGCATTCGGAACATTGACACCAACTTCAATTACCGTTGTTGCTACCATAATATTGGTTTTTCCTTCTGAAAACCTTTTCATTTCAGCATCTTTATCTGAAGGTTTCATCTTTCCGTGTAAAATAGAAATTGAATATTGAGGCAGCGGAAAATCACGTGAAATACTCTCATAACCATCCATTAAGTCTTTAAAATCCATTTTTTCAGATTCCTGGATCAAAGGATAAACAATGTAGATTTGTCTGCCTTTAGCTATTTCATCACGTAAAAATTTCCAGACCTTTAATCGATTACTATCAAACCTGTGAACGGTCTGTATTGGTTTTCTGCCGGGAGGCAGTTCATCAATTACGGAAATATCCAAATCTCCGTATAAACTCATCGCCAAAGTTCTCGGAATAGGAGTAGCGGTCATAACCAATACGTGTGGCGGAATTTCATTTTTCTTCCATAATTTAGAACGCTGTTCAACACCAAATCGATGTTGCTCATCAATAACAGCCAACCCTAAATTCTGGAATTTTACCTTATCTTCCAGCAAAGCGTGAGTACCAATTAATATATGTAATGATCCATTTTCCAATTCTTCATGAATGATTTTTCTAGCTGAAGTTTTTGTTGAACCTGTCAGTATTTTTATGTTGATATCTAATTTTTTGGCTAGTTCAGATAATCCGATAAAATGCTGATTGGCCAAAATTTCAGTCGGCGCCATCAAACAAGCCTGAAATCCATTGTCGATTGCCAGCAACATACTTAAAAAAGCGACAATAGTTTTTCCGGAACCAACATCCCCTTGTAATAATCGGTTCATTTGAGCATTGCTACCCATGTCTGAACGGATTTCTTTTACTACTCTTTTTTGCGCATTAGTAAGTTCAAAAGGCAAATGATTTTGATAAAACTCATTAAAATATTCTCCTACTTTTGTGAAAGGATGCCCTTTAATTTTGTGCTTTCTAATTAAGTTTTTGGTAATTAATTGTAACTGTATAAAAAATAATTCCTCGAATTTCAAACGGAATTGTGCTTTGGCTAAAGCATCTGGGCTTTTAGGAAAATGAATATTAAATAAAGCGGCTTTCTTAGGGATTAATTTTAATTCATCCATGAGATAAGAAGGAAAAGTTTCAGTAAACAAAGCCTGAGTTTCGATAAAAAGCTGTTCCATCAATTTGTTAATCGTCCGATTTGAAATTCCACGGTTTGTCAAAGTTTCGGTAGACGGATAAACAGGCTGCATGGCTGAACGAAGGCTGTTTTCATGTTCTGCCAAAAGCTCAATTTCCGGATGTGCCATGCTAAACTGGCTTCCATATAAAGAGCACTTTCCAAAAATCACGCAAGCTTCATTCAGTTTTAAACTCTCCCTAATCCATTTGTGTCCCTGAAACCAATTTAAGTCAATTTGTCCTGTTTCATCCACAAAAGTTGCTACCAGACGTTTTTTATTCTTTGCAAATTCAACCGTTTTTATATTGATAATTTTTCCAATAATCTGAACTTCAGAACCTGTATTTTGAAGTTCATTGATTTTGTAATAACGGGTTCTGTCAATATACCGGTTTGGAAAAAAATTTATTAAATCCCCGTATTTGTGAATTCCCAATTCCTTACGAAGCAACTGACCACGACTGGGGCCAACGCCTTTTAAATATTCGATTGGGGTATCAAGGAGATTATTCGACATTCTTTTAGACTTTTAAACTGGCTTAGGTTTTTATATTTTAGTTTTGCAGAAAGATAATAGAGAAACGACTGTAAATGTGCCTGTTTTCTTTATTTCTCAAGCGAAGATAGATTTTAATTCACAATTTTGAAAGTCTAATATGTTTTCAAAATCAATTACTTTGGTATTTTCAGAATGATTTTAATGCGTTTTATTTCAATTAAAGTCTTGTTATTATTGTATTTTAAAATAATGATTTAATTTTTCATGTTATTAAATTACAAGTTGAAGCAACCATTTAACAAAACAATCATCTTTTAAGTATATTAAACATTAAAAACCAAAACAAATGAAAAAATTCGGGATTGTTTTTATTCTTATGTTAAGTCTCATTTCCTGCTCAAAAGAGAGTAATAATGAAGAATCAAAGTCGACTGTTGTAAATGATTATTATGGAAAATGGACGCTAATTAAAATGTCAGGTTCTTTTATTAATTCTGAAACAACAGGTTCTAAAATGGAATGGCAGGAAAATTATGTTTTTAATACTGACGGAACATTTACAAAAACAAGAGTTAGAAACAATGTCACAACAACGTCTATCGGAACATTTGTAATTACTACTATTGATGATACTTCAGGTTTTGCCTTAAAACATAAAGAAAGTAATTCAATTATAGGGAATTGTTACGGCGATTTATCTGAATTTCTTTCAGTTAATGAAGATAGTTTATTACAAAGTTCTTGGCAAATGTGTGATGGTCCGGGCTTGATTTATAAAAAAGCATAAATAAAAAACTGTAAGTTTGCAGATATAAAAAGAGTATTTGATTTTAAATTATTGAGTACTCTTTTGTTTTATCTTAAATTTTTGAAATGACAACACACTTAGCACTTTTACGCGGCATCAACGTTTCAGGACATAATATGATGAAAATGGAAGCTTTGAAAACAATGTTAAAAAACATTGGTTTTCAAAACATTCGGACTTATTTGCAGTCCGGAAATGTATTGGTAGATACTGATGAAGAAAGCGCTTCGAAAGTAGGATTTATGATCAAACAGGAAATTTTTAAAACCTTTGGACATGAAGTGCCAACTGTTGTAATCACTAAAAGGGATTTGGAATTGTGTTTTAAGAATAATCATTTTCTTAAAGAAAAAGAGGTTGATACCAAAAAACTGTATGTCGCTTTTGTTTCTGTGGCTTTAAAAAATGAAAATATAAATGACTTAAAGATTAGTCAGTTCAAGCCGGATGAAGCCAGTATTGATGGTAACAGAATTTTTATCAAATACGCCGTAGGAGCAGGAAAAACCAGATTTGATCAGAAGTACATAGAAAAAAAATTGAATGTAACAGCAACAATCAGGAATTGGAATACAGTCACTAATTTGTTACAGCTGTATAATGAGGAATAAATAAAAAGCAGAACCAATTTAGTATTGATTCTGCTTTTTATTATTGTTAGCGTTTTTTTTAGATTCTAAAAATACCTCCAAAAGCGATAATTCTTTGAAAGAAGAAAAAGTCCTGCGAAGCGCTATCTTCATCACTTACTGTAGTTTTGATATCCTGCATGTTTATATAACCTCCTTTTAGTTCACCCTGAATATAAAAATGCTTGAAAAAAGTAAAATTAATTCCAGCTTTTGCTGATACTCCATAGCCGGAAACATGAAAATCGTCATGTCGGTCTTTTCCTAAAAGCATTGTATTGGTTTTAGGATATAAAACTCCGGCTCCCAAACCTTCAGTTAAGTTGATTTGCACTTTATCAGTATTTGGCAAACTGAACCATTTTGAAATGTCATCAAATCTTGAAACTTCGGTATTTACATAATTCAGACCATCAGTATGCTCATAAGTCAGGAAAGTTTTATCCGAAAAATCTACTGGAGTATTGTTATAAATATCATTATGAACAGCACCAGGCTGATCTAATGGTAAATTAACGTTACCGGTAACATTCGCTATCTGATCTTGTGTCATCACATACTTCATATGATCAACACCAAGCGTAATACTGTAATGATCGCTAATAAAATAACCGAGTCTGGCGTTTGTCTGCGGAATTGTCATTCGGCCCGGATTAATATAATCTACATGCCATCCTTTCGGTTTGTCATGCGCTGACATATTTTCAACAGTAAAATTATAATCTTTCCCTCTGAAAGTTACATCAGATTTAGAATAACTGTCTCTGTTGCCACCCCAGGAAACAAAGAATTTTCCTTTATTGTGTGCCGTGTATTTATCTTGTATTGCAACTTCATCCTGGGCAAATGTGTTTACAGCGAAACAAATTACGAAAAAAGGCAAGAATAAAAATTTATTTTTCAATTTACTGTTTGGTGTATTAAAATGAATTAACAGTTTTTCTGATAGCAACCAATTTGGTCATCAGACCTTCAAAATAGTCCAAATGCAGCATGTTCGCACCATCACTTTTTGCATTGGCAGGATCAAAATGGGTTTCGATAAAAATACCATCAACACCTACGGCAATACCGGCTTTTGCAACCGTTTCAATCATATCAGGTCTTCCACCGGTAACACCGGCAGTTTGGTTGGGCTGTTGCAAAGAATGCGTTACATCCAAAACAGTTTTAGCATATTGCTGCATTGTCGGAATACCTCTGTAATCAACAATCATATCCTGATAACCAAACATAGTCCCACGATCTGTAATAATTACATTTTCGTTATTACAGTCCAATACTTTTTGTACGGCATGTTTCATGCTTTCCGGACTCATAAACTGTCCTTTTTTTAAGTTCACCACCTTTCCTGTGTTTGCCGCAGCAACAAGAAGATCAGTCTGACGAACCAGAAAAGCAGGAATCTGCAAAATATCTACATATTGTGCCGCCATATCAGCATCTTCATTCGTATGAATGTCTGTTACAGTTGGAACATGAAAAGTTTCTGAAACCTTTCTTAAAATTTTTAATGCTTTTTCGTCACCAATTCCTGAAAAACTATCAATTCGGGAACGGTTAGCTTTTTTAAAAGAACCTTTAAATACATAAGGAATCTGAAGTTTGTCGGTAATACCAACTAATTTTTCAGCAATTCTGAGTGCCATTTCTTCTCCTTCAATAGCGCAAGGTCCTGCCAGTAAAAAGAAATTGCCACTTTCTACATGCTTAATTTGTGGAATATTATCTATGTTCATAGTATGATTTTTTGACAGTGCAAAGATAGTTATGATTTACCATTTACCGATAAGTATTGAAGATTATTTTATGAAGCTAATCCTGCTATCCGCTCTAATATTTTTCTCCAAGTCCTTTTTTTAACTGGTCCTTGCAAAGCTTTCGTTGGTCGCTCTGCAAGGCCCGTAAAAAACAGGCTTTCTCAAAAAATGATTTCCGCTTCTATCAGGGCTGGAGCAGTAGTGGAAGCATAACAATTGAGATGTTTTTTATTAATAAGAAAAGTCGTTGAATTATACTATTTTTGAGTTACAAAATATTTAAAAGAAATTATGGAGTGGACTATTTTTGAAAAGCTTTGGAAACGCACTGTAAACCCTCAATCTGTAAATGATGATGCTACCTGGAATGAAGAAATAGAAATGCTCTATCGATTAGGCATCAGTATGGAAGATACACTTCAATATCTGTATTTTAATAAACCTGATTTTGAATCTTTTAAAAATTGGATACTGCAGAATAAAAACGAAATTAAAAATATAAAACAAGATGATTCTGAAGATGTACTTTCCAAAGAAGATCTCGATTTTTGGAATGAAAACGGATATGTAATAGTAAAAAACGCTGTCACACTATCAGACTGCCAAGAAACTCAAAAGGCCATTTGGGATTTTCTTGGAATGGATCCTGATAAAAGCGAAACATGGTATAACAGACATATTGAACAAAAAGGATTAATGGTTAATTTCTCTAATCATCCAGTATTAAATAAAAACAGATCCTCTTTACGGATACAAAAAGCATATGAACAGCTTTATAAAAGCAAAAATATTTATAAAACCATTGATAAAGTAAGTTTTAATCCTCCTGAATCAGAAAGTTTTAAGTTTTTAGGAAGCCGCCTTCATTGGGATGTTAGTTTAAAATTACCTATTCCGTTTGGTTTGCAGGGACTTTTATACCTTACAGACTGTGCAGGAAATGAAGGGGCATTCCATTGTGTGCCCGGATTTCATAGAAAAATAGAGCAGTGGATGGAAGATTTAAATCCTATGGATAATCCAAGAGAAATAGCTGTAAAAATATTAAAACCGGTTGCTGTAACCGGTCATGCAGGCGATTTCATTATATGGCATAAAGCTTTGCCTCATTGCGCTACTGCTAATCATGGCTTATTTCCAAGAATGGTACAGTATCTTACCTATCTGCCTGATAATTATAAAGATGCTACAGAATGGATTTAAATTATCTAAAGTTGATATTTTACTAAAGCCTTAAACTTCTAAGGCTTTAGTAAAAGAAAAATAATATTCTTATTTTAATTATTTTTTTTGCTGACCGGGAGCATATGCTTTTGCACTTTTGCTTCCTGACATTTTCTTAGCCTGACCCGGTGGCAGCTTATTGGAACTATTGCTAGAATTCGATTGGTGTATGGTACAGCTTAACATGCTGACAATTACAAATAATACAACCATTGTAATTACAACAAATTTTGTGTATTTTGAATTTTTCATAAACTTATTTATTTTTGGAAATATAAAGATAACAGTTATAAGTTTAGCTGTTCTTTTGTAAAACTGTTTAAACTCATTACAAACAAAAAGCCCTGAAAATCCAGGGCTTTTATTATTATTCAAGAAAATATTATTCTTCTTTCATCGTATGATAAACATTCATAACGTCATCATCCTCTTCTATTTTTTCAATTAGTTTTTCTACATCAGCGATTTGGGCTTCGGTAAGTTCTTTAGTAATTTGCGGAATACGCTCAAAACCAGAAGATAAAATCTCAAGGCCTCTGTTTTCTAATTCTTTCTGCAAAGCTCCAAAACTTCCAAAAGATGCGTAGATTAAGATTCCGTCTTCATCTTCAAAAACTTCTTCGGCACCAAAATCAATTAGTTCTAATTCCAGTTCTTCAGGATCAAGATTTCCTTTTGCAATTCGGAAATTACAGGTATGGTCAAACATAAACTCAACCGAACCCTGTGTTCCCATTGTTCCATTACATTTATTAAAATAGCTCCGAATATTAGCAACCGTTCTGTTATTGTTGTCAGATGCCGTTTCAATCAAAATTGCGATTCCGTGCGGAGCATATCCTTCAAATAAAATTTCCTTATAGTTGGCGGTATCTTTATTACTTGCATTTTTTATGGCACGCTCCACATTTTCCTTAGGCATGTTGGCCGCTTTTGCATTTTGAATCACAGCTCTTAATCTGGAATTGGCATCAGGGTTAGGACCACCTTCCTTAACAGCCATAACGATATCTTTACCAATTCGGGTAAATGTTTTGGCCATTGCTGACCAACGTTTCATCTTTCTTCCTTTTCTAAATTCGAATGCTCTTCCCATTACTGATTTTTTATTTTGAGATGCAAAAATACGGTTATTCCTTATTTTTTCAAACCCAAATTCTATTCTTTTTTAAATTCTTTTTTCAATTAATTATGTCAGAAATAATTGCAATTTGAATCGTTTCTTTTAATTGAAGACTTTGTTGTTTTTGGTTAATTGCCTATTTTCAAAAGCTTAGGCCTTGAAATATAAAATGAAATTTATTTGACCTTATTAAATTCATTAATAATATTGACAGCTTCATTTAAATAAGGATTTGTTTTGAGATAATCAATCTTATATTGATTGAGCGTTGTGTCATTAGGATTTACACCCAATAAAAATTGGTTAACAGTCGAATTGTAAACATCCAGCGGACTATTTTCATCATTAAAAGTATTGATTTCTGTCCAAAGTGAATTTCTTATTTTCTTCTGTTCAAAAACAGCATCCAAAGTGATCGGAATTTCGGCTTTTGGAATATTTACCATTTGTTCGATTTTGAGGTTGATCTCTTTTACAGAATTAAAATAAATATTATCTGCCACTCTCGCACTGCTGTTTTTGGCTAATTTATCAATAAGTGTTCTTTTTACATACGGCTTGTATTTCAAAGTGGTCTTAATACTATCATTTTTAATAGCAGTTGGATAGTTGCTTTCCTTTGGATAAATACCTTCATAAAATTCAGGAATTAGTACATCTGGTTTAACACCGATGTACTGGTGGCTTTTGCCGGTGACTCTGTAAAATTTATTGATTGTAAGTTTTAAGAAATCAGTATTTTTATTTTCATCCAACGATACAATTGTTTGCATAGTGGCTTTTCCAAGGGTATTACTGCCCAATAATAAGGCACGATTATAATCCTGCAATATAGAAGCAAAAAATTCACTTGCAGATGCCGAATTACTATTCATTAAAATCACAACCGGTCCTTTATAAATTAATCCTCTGTAGGGATCATTAATTACGGATTGTCTGTTTTTATTATCCACTACAATAGAAATCGGACCATAATCAACAAACATGCCAGCTAATCTGATTGCTTCTTCCATTGAACCGCCTCCATTATCAATCAAATCAATAATAAGGCCTTTTATATCATCCCGTTCTAATTTAATAATTTCCCTTGCCACATCATCTGCGCAGCCTTTTCTGCTATTGCTTTCCAAATCTGCATAAAAACTGGGTATTTTTATATAGCCAACTTTATTGTCCTTACCAATGATGAAACTGAAAACAGAATTCTCCTCATCTTTCATCACTTGTTTTTCGATATCAACTTCAAAATTTTTACCGGAATTTCTTTTTAGCGTAAGTGTAATATTTTTATTAGATTCGGATAAAATCATGTTAGATATCGATTCCAGTGAAGAACATGCTACCTGTAAGGTTTCTTTTTGATTGGAGATAGAAATAATCTGGTCTCCTTTTTTAATCTGTCCCGTTTTATAAGCAGGTCCGTTAGGATCGATTTCCTCAATAATGATTTCATTTTTTTCATTCAGATTAACACTCACGCCAAGGGATAAATGTTCTTTAGACAATGAGGCAACAAAACTTGATTTGGAATCATTACTGAAATAGGCAGTGTGTGGATCAAAATACATGCAGAATAAATTATAGAGTTTATCCTGCTGAGTATCTTTTGCTTCTAAAAGCGCATCAATTTTACAAATTTCATTAGAGAATATCGTTTTTTTGACTGTTGATTCAATTGACTTAAAATGGGTTTTTAAAGAATCCAGATTATTTCCCGATTCAGAAATTTCATCCATAATCTGATAACGTAATTTCTTAAGCCATACTTTTTCTACATTTTCATTTTTTAGATAAAAGTCAAATGCTTTTTTATAAAACCGAATCGTATCTTTTGTAGTATAATCAAACGGTTCATTCTGGATTTTTTCCAGTACCTTTTTTGTCCGATATATTCCGTTAGTATATTTAGTATTAATATCTGCCAGAAAACTGCAGTCGTTTTTAAGAATAAGATCATCCAGATTCAAACGATATTTTTTTGACATTTCATCGTATTCTGTTTTAAAAAAAATATTTCTCGAGGGATCTAAGTCATCCATAAGATTGTCAAAAACAAAAACTGATAAACTGTCATCAACAAGTTTAGGTTTCACATGTTCTGACTGGATAAGTATATTTATTTTAGTAAGTGTTTCACATGTTTCAGCACTATTCTGCGCAAAGAGAATAGTTGTTGTCAATAAAAAAAAAGGAAATTACTTTTCATATAGCAAGAGTCACATTCTAAATTAAATTTACGTTTATTTTTTTTAAAAATATTGCAATCGCCTATAAATAAAAGGTGAGTTTGCTTAACATATTGATTTGCAAAATATTAACGTAATTTTACAGCTAAATTCAGACTTCAGATAAAAAAAATGCATTATCACTTTTCAGTGTAATGCATTTACTATTCTTAAACTGTATTTTGAATAAAAATTATTTTTTATAAAAAGGTAATTTTACCACTTTAGCCGGAACATCATTTTTTCTGATTCTGATAAAAATATCGCTCTCAACGCTACTATGATTTACAGTAACATATCCCAATCCAATTCCTTTGTTCATTGAAGGTGACATTGTGCCCGAAGTTACAATTCCGATAGCATTTCCTGAAGCATCTACAATTTCATAATCGTGTCTTGGTACGGCACGTTCCTGCATTTCAAAAGCGACTAATTTTTTGGTAACGCCTTCTTCTTTTTGTTTTTTAAGATTGTCTGAATTGGTAAATTCCTTATTGAACTTCGTAATCCATCCCAAACCTGCTTCAAGCGGAGAAGTGGTGTCGTTAATATCATTTCCGTAAAGGCAGAAACCCATTTCCAAACGTAAAGTATCACGGGCAGCAAGACCAATCGGTTTGATTCCGAATGCAGCACCGGCTTCAAAAACCTTATTCCAGATTTGTTCAGCTTCACTGTTTTTGCAGTAAATTTCAAAACCTCCTGAACCCGTATAACCGGTAGCCGAAATAATAACATGCTCGATTCCGGCAAAATCAGCCACTTCAAAATGATAATAAGCAATTGCCGATAAATCTGTAGAAGACAATGACTGCATAGCTTCAACCGCTTTTGGTCCCTGAATAGCCAATAACGAATAATCATCCGAAAGGTTTTTCATCTCAACGCCTAAATCATTGTGCGACGAAATCCAGTTCCAGTCTTTTTCAATATTCGAAGCATTTACAACCAGTAAATACTGCTC
>NZ_JBDTTP010000081.1:0-18476 GCF_039930565.1 Flavobacterium sp.
ATACAAAATTAAGTAAGCGAAATGGATTTTACCTATGATGGACATATTATGTCCATGAGACTTTAATACTCCCTTTATACCTTTGTAGAAATAAATTATTAATTAAAAACGTGAAGATTATGACAACAAATGATGTGGCTCAGGTTTTAGATACTGTACTTAGTATCCCTAGCATGAATGATGTAGTGAAGATTGATTTGAAAATTTCACGAAAAAATGTACTGCTATTAAACCATGTTATTGAACGTGGATTATCTGCTAAGGATAATGATAAACCATCGATTCTCATGAGGAGTGTCCCGGAAGAAAATCTTCAGGAACTAAAATTATTTGGAGCCGAATGTTTACAAAAAACGGGCCTTATTGAACTTAGTGAAAAGCTGAAAACCTTGAGCGAAATCGGAAAGTAAATAGGCAATGAATGTAGCGTAAAATAATGCCAATAAATAATAAATATTTATTGGCATTTTGCTTTTACAAGTTCAATACGTAAGAAAAATATCTCTTTTGCATTATGTGCAATAAAAATGGCAGGATAAGGGAAAATTTTGGCAGGATTTGGATAACACTTTATATAACAACCTATTGTAATTTTGTTTTCGATCCAGCTCCAAATAATGGAATCATATTAATATGCTTTTCTTTTTTTTGAGTTTAATGGAATTTGAATTTCGGTATTATAATTTATCTCTTAAATAAAAGAAAAATTGAAAATCGAAATAAAAGTTTCATGCGTATAGTAATTCATAGTCGTCATCAACTTAAAGATCAGAAAATATGAAGTTTAATATAAAGAGTAAGAGTGCTATAATTGAGATCGTTTGCCTTTTGTACGTTCTTCTATTTTTCTATGCAGCAGTAAGCAAATTATTAGATTTCGAAAATTTTCAAGTCCAGTTAGGACAGTCTCCGTTGCTTAGTGCTTTTGCTTCTCCAGTATCCTTTTTTGTGCCTGCTATTGAGTTATTAATCGCAACTTTTTTGTTTGTACCACAATTACGCGATTACGGTCTATATGCTTCGCTGTGCCTAATGACTATGTTTACAGCATATATTTATATTGTCCTTCATTACAGCTCTTTCGTTCCCTGTTCCTGTGGTGGGATATTAGAGAAAATGAGTTGGAATGTTCATTTAGTTTTTAATATTTTCTTTGTGGGATTAGCAGTCTTGGCAATCGTTTTGAGTTATAAATTGAAAGTTAAAAGCAACACTGTAAAAAACAAATTCTCGCCTATTAAAACTATTCCGATTTTTATATCATTAAGTACAGTAGCTATTATCGCTTTATTTCTCGCATCCGAAGAAATTATGCAGCATAAAAATCCATTTGTTAGACGTTATATTAAAAGATCCGTGCATCTCGTACATACCAAAGATTTAAAATATAATTCTTATTATTTCTCAGGAAGCAGCGCAGATAAAATCTATTTGGGTAATTACACAACACCTTTGCAGATCTTATCTGTTGACACCTCCTTCAAATTTGAGAAAACAAATAAAATAGAGATTATTGACCATCAGATTCCATTTCAAGCCATCAAAACTTTAGTAAGGGGAAAACAATTTTATCTAATGGATGGAACTGTTCCATGCATATATACAGGCAGTACAATAAACTGGAAGATTACTTCTGATTTAAAAGAACCTCCACGTTTTACAGCAGCGGAGCCCATCGATACATCCTCTTTTATTTTTCGAAATAATACCGGGGTGAGATCTGCCAATATTCTAGGAATATATTTCCAAAAAAAAGACACTAAAATTCAGTATGCGCCGAGTTTATTACAAAAGCAGCTTGACGGAATTTTTGATACCGATGGTATGTTGCTTTACAGCGGTAAAATGCAAAGAGCAGTATATGTTTATTTTTATCGGAACGAAATTATAGTAGCCAATAAGGAAGGAAAATTAGTGTATCGCGGCAAAACCATCGATACTATTTCGAAGGCAAAAATAAAGGTGGCCTTTCTAAAAAATGAAACAGTACGAAAAATGTCTGCTCCGCCTCTTATAGTTAATTCTCAAAGTACGCTGCACAATAACCTGTTGTTGGTAGAATCAAAAATTCCCGGTCTCTATGAAGATCCTGCGATCTGGAAACACGCTTCGGTTATTGATGTCTATGACATCAGGAAAAACAGTTACATTTTAAGTTTTCCAATTTTTGAAATTGGAGAGAACAAACTCAAATCTATGTTACTAACAGATCGACATCTGTTCGTTTTAATTGGAACAAAACTCTTAAAGTATGAGCTAAGGGAAAATCTTAAAAAGGAGATGGAATCCAATTAACAGACATCCCCTTAAGTATACAAAAGTGTACCTGATAGTGTCGGGAAAAACATCTAAAATTACAAAGTATAACAGATCAATATAATCTTAATACATAACATTATGAAATCCACTTTTCTAAAATCAACATTGTCCTTTGCAATAGTTGTAGTAATTGGAATCTCAGGAACTTTTTTAACCAGTGTTACTAAGAGTCCGTCAAAGACGATTCCTGTAATTGGATATATAAACAATGCTCAATCGCCCTGCAATGTGCCTGTGAACTGCAGCAATATTGTAGGTTTTATTTGTCAGGCAAATGGACAGCAGGCTTTTGGTAAGAATAATAATTGTCAAGATGTCCTTTATCGTCCACAATGACCAAAGTTAAATCTAAGTTTTTATCAGCTGGCCATTTGTACTTTATAATTGGCTGGATTTATTATTCTATTTGCAAAGACCTGATCTAAAAAATTTGATAAAAATATATAGCAAAGTATACTCGGCCGGTAGCAGGAATAAGATCGAACACCTGTAGAAAATAGTAGATCATTTTAACCTTAATACATATTATTATGAAAACCACATTTTTAAAATCGACAATGCCTTTTGCACTAGTTGCAGTAATGGGAATTTCAGGTGCTTTTTTGACCACTTCTATGCAGAGTGCAACAAAGGCAGCTCCTAAAACTGGATACGTAAACAGCGCTCAATTGCCCTGTAATGTTCCGGTAAGTTGTAATACTATACCCAGACCTCAAATGTGTCAGGCTAATGGACAGCAGGCTTTTGGAAAGGATAATAACTGCCAAGAGATTCTTTATCGTCCTTAATTAAAGGATGTTAAAAGGCAATGCAGTTCTAAATAGAACTGCATTGTTTTTTATCTTCAATTAACAGCCTCTTTCGCCCATGTAACTGACTGGTCATTTTTCAGGTAATAATCAAACCATTGATTGATTCTGAGACTTAGATTTATTTGATTTTTTTCTTTCATTAGGATATGTTTTTCATCCGGGTATAACAGCATTGTAGCAGTTTTTCCCAATCTTCTCAGGGCCATATAAAATTCCACACTCTGTTGCCAGTTGACATGCCAATCTTCTTTTCCAGCCCATAATAAAATTGGGGTTCTGATAGAAGCAGCATTGGATATAGGAGAATTTTTTGAATATAAATCAGGATCCTCAAAAGGAGTTTTCCCCATGCGCCACTGCTGGCTTTGAAAACGGCTCATATCAGAAATATTCAGGTCCCAGCCTACAGTCAGATAAAAACTGGTCAAATCAGCAATTGAACCTCCGGAAACAGCTGCAGCAAAAAGGTCTGTTTGGGTAATTATAAAGTTGGTCTCATATCCTCCAAAAGATTCTCCCATCAATCCAATTTTCAATGGATCTATAAAGTTTTGGTTAATGATGTAATTGGTTGCACTTACAGTACAGTCTAAGGTATTTTCTCCAACTTTTCCAGTTTCATGTTCAATATCGGGACATAAAACAAAATAGTCTTTTGTTGTCATCACAGATTCATTAAAGCCATTACCGGAAAATAAAGTCGGATTAATATATCTGTGAACCCGCTGAGATTGTTTTTCGTAAATATAAACAATCATTGGATACTTTTTATTGGGATTGTAATTTGCGGGATAGTATAAAATGCCTTGTAATTCTTTTCCTTTCGAATTGCTATATCTTATAAGTTCAGACCGTCCCCAGTTATATTGATTGCAATGCGTATTGCTTTGAAAAATGATTTTTTCCTTTGATTTATTTTTTTTTAAAATTAGCCTGGGAGGAAGATCAAATCGTTGCTCCTGATACATATATAAATGATACTTTTTTATGTAATGCATATTATCAAAAGAACTGTCACCGTAAACAATTTGTTTTATCCCACTTTTTTTCTCCCAGCTGTAATATCCTGTCTTACCATCATCACCTTCTGCGCGAAGAATCAGTTTATCGTTTAAATCAATAGTAACACTTTTCCAGCCGTCAAAATTCTGAACAAGAAGATCATAAGCTCCGAGTGTATTTAGTCTGAATTTAGTTTTAGTTTCTCTTCCGTTAGTTAGTCTTCTGGCTGATGTCCCATCGTTCGTTATTGCCCAGATATCATATTGATCATACAATAAGATTTCACCATCGTTTGATGTCCATCCTGCATTTCCATAAGAAGAATCTCCCCCAAGAACATATACCCGACCAAAAAAAGGAACTTTTATTTTCTTTGTGATGTTGATGTGGGTCTTAACTTTAATATCATAAATCCACCAATTATTATTACTGTAGTATGCAATAAACTTACCTGATGGTGATGGCAGCAGATCAGAATAAAATTCGCTTTGTTCTTTAAGTAGTATTTCTTTATTACCTGTGTCAAGATTCATTATATAATAATCCCGTGGAGCTTCAATTTCAAATTGGGGTTCATATTGTTTAGGATTCGATACAACTGCCATTTTTTTGTTTCCAGTGAGCATTACACTAGGAAATTCAGCAGATGGAATTTGGACAATAACCCCAGATGCAGGATGCCACACGGCCAGATTTGCTTTTTCATAAAACCTCCCTGATCTTTGTTCTCGTGGATAAATCCATTTATCGGCAGTATTCCAAACTTCCACCGTGTGGCCGGCTTTCTGTTCAATAAGCCTATTTTGTGGAGAAAGATAAAAGAAGACTTTTTCTAAATCAGGGGATATGCTCAGGGGATAAGATCTGTCCTTGTCAAAAATTTTATCAGGGGGAAAATTACTTTGTTCATTTGGACTAAGCCGAGATAATTTCTTTACCTGCAGATTGTATAAACACAGATTAATATCATTTTCACTGGAGTCCAATGAGCTGTAAAAAGCCACCGCTTTTCCATTTTCTTCCCATGTGAAATTATAAAACTTACCAGGCTCTTCCTTTATAATCCAGTTTATTTCCGGAGTGTTACTCAAACTTAGAAGTCCAACAGAATATTTTTGATTTATTTTTAGCAGAATAATAATTTCTTTCCCATTGGGGCTCATTGAAAAATATACTACTTCATGCACTTTATGGATCACACTTGTAAATAAATTATGCAGCTGTAGAGTCTTTTCTTTTTTTAATAGTATAATAATCTGATCTCTGAGATGAGAATATTCAATCTGCGTGTCAGTAGTATAAGATTCGTTTTTACCTGTTGTTAAATTTAAAGTATGAAGGTTGTTTTTATCTTTGTAGATGAGGTGTTCATTTCCGGCAAAACGAGGAAATACGCCTTTTGAAAAATTGTAAGTTTTACGGTTTGAAGTATTACGTACAAATAAAGTATCTCTATCATTATCGTAGACCATTCTGTAACTGATCCACTGTCCATTTGGAGAAATATTTTCAACTATAAGTTCTCCCCATTTCTGATAATCGGATTCTCTCAGCTGTTTCTTTTGCACCACCTGCCCCCATAAGGGACAGGCTACTAATGGCAAAATAAAAAATAAAAATAAAGCTAATTTTAGCTTCATGCACAGGAATTCCTGTTTTTCTTGTCCGACCGGAAAAATATTTTGCGGTATCATACTCTAATAACCGGTATTCTGCGGGCGCAGTTTTGGATTAATACTTAATTCATTTTGAGGCAGGGGAAATAAAACATCTGTTGAATTCCAACCTGTTTTTACAGTTGAGAGAGCATTATCAATTTCTCCCGAACGTTTAAGGTCAAAAAAACGTTGTCCATATTCCGTAAACAGTTCCCATCTTCTTTCGCGTAAAACAGCGTTAATTATTTCTTGTGAGGATACTGCCTCAGTATCAGTCAGCCCGGCACGCTTCCTTATTCTGTTCAAATCTTCTTTAGCACCTATAAGATCTCCCTGTTTTGCCCTCGCTTCAGCTCTAATGAGATATTGTTCGGCGAGGCGGAGTATCACGGAGTATTCCATAGAGGACGCTGTATTATTAAACTCTTTATATTTATAGGAATGGTACCATTGAGTGGTGCCTTCGCTTACAGCCGCTGTCCAATTTACTTTTCTCAGATCAACAGGATCGAATGATTCTATCAGATTATTACTTAAAGCTACAAGGGGTGGAGGACCTGAGAAAAATATAAAAATACCTGCTTCATCTGTATTTTTTCCCGAAGCGGATGGCTGAAATTGCCAAAGCGTTTCCGTGGAATTTTTTAGAAATACGAGCGAAGGATTATCTTCAATAGCATAAAGATTTACAGCATTTAATACCGCTGATGCAGCATTTGATGCTTCTGCCCATGATTCGTCATACAGATATACCCTTGCCAATAATGCCTTGACTGCAAATTGGTTGGGCCGGATTCTTTCCGCATTTTTATAATCTGGCTTCAGCAGCATTGCAGATGATTCTAAATCCAAAATAATATTATTATAAACAACTTTAACCGGACTCTTCTCGGCGGTATTATTGCTCTTATGGTCCGTCGAAATAATATAAGGGATATCTCCATAGAGATTAGTTAGGTAAAAATGCACCAAAGCCCTGATAAAAAGAGCTTCTCCTTTTAATTGCTCTTTTTCAATTACACTTAGTTTCTTACTGAGATCCACGCCTTCAATTACAGCATTAGCAGCATAAATTTGGTTATAGCTTATATTCCAGTAATCTGTTATAGTGGAATTTGCAGGCAGAAGTGCGTTTGTGTAAAAAGGAAGTGTTGGATCTCCCGGACTTGCAAAACAGGTTAACTCATCAGTATAATTACCTAATTGATTAGAAATGCCGGACGCAGTACCGGTAAGTAAGCCCTGATCTCTCATTTTAGAATAAATATCGGCCAAAGCCGCGTTTGCAGTTGCATAGTTATCAAAAACTGAAACTGTGGTTAACTGTGATTTAGGCAGATCAACTTCTACAAAAGAATCACATGAGGTCAGAAACACCATTGTTATTACTTGAAAAAGTAACATTTGGTGCATAGAAATAATTTTTAACGTTAATTTTTTCATGACAGATAATTAAAAAGTGAGTTGAATTCCGGCAGTGATAATTTTCAGAGGAGGAAGATAGCCTGAGGCTATAAATTCAGGATCCCCATCTCTGTATTTTGTAAAAGTGAGCAGATTTTGTCCTTGCAGTATAAGTTGGCAATGTGTTGATTTCATATTTAGAGGCACGTCATAGGAAATGGCAACATTCTTTAAGCGAATAAAAGAGGCATCTGTAATCGAGCCTATGCTTTGGCTGTACAGATAATCAGCAGTGACCGCATCTTCGTTATAACCGCTGGTGTAAATCTGGTATGACGCATTATCGCCAGGATTTGTCCAGCTGTCGGTTACCCTTGCCGGCTGATTGGACATCTGCCCGACAAAACCATTGTAATAGCTGCGATTTTCCTGTTTTACAAACTGAAAAAGGAAATCAAGTTTCCATTGCTTGTACGAGAGCTGATTTTGAAGTCCTCCATAGTACTTCGGGTTGAAATCAACCACACTCTGCTTGTCCTCAGGAAAAGATAGGATTTCATCTTTATTCATATCCTCGAAAAGATAAACACCTGTCTGACTGTTAATTCCTATGTATTTATAATTCAGCTCAATGTTTAAAGGCTCACCGATACGATATTTTTCATTGTAAGGGGACGCTGAAAGTCCCGGAAAGCTTATCAGCTTATTTTTGGCAAAAGTAAGATTCAGACTTGTTGTCCATTTAAAGTTTTGCGTATTGAAGTTCTGAGTACGTATGGTGAATTCTAATCCCGTATTCTGAACAACGGCATCTAAATTGGCCTGCATTGACTGAAAGCCTGTAGTTCCTGCCAAAGGAACACCCACCAGTTGATTAGAGGAACGGTTTTGATACCATGCTACGGTTGTAAATATTTTATCATGAAGGAAGCCCATCTCTAAAGCAGCTTCCGTTTTTTTATTTGTTTCCCATCCAAAATAAGGGTTATAAAGACGTGATGGCTGTAATCCCACATTTGAATCATAATTAAGTCCGGATGAGGTATAGGTATCGAGAAACTGGTAATCACCAATCTGGTCACTTCCAGTTGTTCCATAACTGCTCCGAAGTTTACCAAAGCTCAACCATGAATTTTCTTTTAAAAATTTTTCTTTGGTGAAAATCCATGCCACACCCACTGCGCCGAAATTAGCAAACTGATTACCCGGACCAAACCGGCTTGAGCCGTCGCGCCTTCCTGTAATGTTTACAATATAAAGGTCTTGCCAGTTATAGTTAATCCGTGCGAAGAACGCCTGATATTTATAAAGCGCATCATCACTTAATAAAACCCGAACGGTAGTTGCAGATGCCAGATCATATATCAAATCATTTGATGTGAAACCGCTTCCGAATTGATACAGCCGCTCTGTGCTTTGGCTCTGGAAAGTTCCTCCCGCCAGAATACTGATTTTACCTAAGGTTATTTCTTTTTCCCAACTTAGCTGTGGTTCCACTATCCATGACTGTCGGCCGGTATTGTTTAGGTAAATACCAGAGTAGGCACTGGTCAACTGGTAAGCAGGATTATAGATTGTGGAAGGTGAAGTACGACTTTCGTCATGTCTTAAATCTGTAAAACCAAAATTACTCTTCAAAACTAGATTATCAAAAAGATCATATGATAATACTGCGCTGGTAATAAGATCATTTGTTTTGGATCTAAATTCCGCATCTCTGTAACGAAGCGGGTTCTGCCAGGTTCCATTTTCCCAATTTAAATTGCCGGCGGTATCATAAAGGGCAGGCGCATTTGGGGCTAAATATCTTGAACTTGCAGTAAGATCATATGCAGGCTGATCATTATCCTGAATATTATATCCTGCCGACAAAGCGAGTTTGAACCTATTATCTTCAGAGCGGTGGCTCATGCTGAACTGCGTCCCTCCTTTCTTGTATATATACTGGCCAGGAAAGACTGTAGATTCTGTGTGGTAAGAACTGCTTAATAAAAACTGCGTTTTCTCAGAGCCGCCCGAGAGTGAGGCTTGCACATCGGTTATCTGCGCAGTACCTCCTAAAAACTCTTTCTGCCAATCAGTTTCACGATTCTGATCCCATGTCCCGTTTATATCGTAGTCCCATTGATTATACTGGGTTAGACCATCATTGATAAAAGCTTGTTTTCGCATAGCCAGATACTGCTCGGTACCCATTAGCTTCATAAATTTAGTTACTGTTCCGACCCCTGTTGTTGCTTTAATACTCACAACTGTTTTTCCTCCCTTTGCTTTTTTAGTCGTGATAAGAATCACCCCATTGGCACCTCTTGAACCATAGATCGAGGTGGCATCAGCATCTTTAAGAATCTCGATACTTTCAATCGTATCAGGATTTATACTGTTCAACGGACTTGTAACGGTGGGAAATGTAGAGGCTGTCTGATTATAGCCGATAGGATCCGAAGCGTACGGTACACCATCTATAATATAGAGTGGATTATTACCGTCACTACGAATACTGTTCTGTCCTCGGATTTTAATATCAAAACCTCCCCCGGGAACCCCTGTGGTTTGTATAATACTGACACCTGCCATACGTCCCTGCATAGCAGCAAGCACATTCGTTACAGGCTGTATTTCAATATCTTTTGAACTGATTCTGGCGATGCTTCCAGTGCGCTCACTTTCTTTTACAGAATAATAGCCTGCATTGATTTTTACTTCCTGAAGAGCAGTTGCGTCTTCCTGCATTTGAACGTTGATTACTAAACGTCTTGCTATGGGCATTTCGACTGTCTTAAAACCGATGTACGTAAAAATAAGAATGTCATAAGGTGATACTGTGATCATAAATTTGCCGTCGAAGTCTGTGATGATTGTATTTTTTTTGTCTTTTACTGAAATGCTTACCCCTGACAGAGGAAGAATGCCATCAGTCACTATACCACTGACCTGTGTTTGTTGTTTTAAAATGGAAAACCGTAAGGTATTCCGCGCTAAGGCTGGTGTACAAAAGAGGTAGAACCCGAAAATAAACGGATACCAAAGTGCAACCATCCCTTTGTTCAATGAAAAAGTTTTCATAATTTTGAGTTAGTTAATTTGAAACGAAAGTTTTTGTTAATTCAGTCCTCTATACTAGTTTGGTGACCGGTTAGAGGACTTTTTTGTATCGTTTCAGTAATAAAAAACATACTGAAACAATGATTGATTTTGCCTTTTTTAAAGCTTGCGAATTGTACAGTTGACTAATTCAAAATAAAAATAAGACAGAGTACGCATTTAAAAAATCAGGACTTGAAAAGTTTTTAATTCATGAAGGCACGGGTTTGGTTAGTTAATAGCAAAATCCGAAACTTCGAAAAATTATGAAGCTTTGCTAAGAATTTAAGCGAAGAATTGTGCCAAGAAATAAAAAATGGCGCAGTAACTCAGCTTATTGCATTAGAGGTACTGGTATACCCGCGCACAAATAAGTGAGCCCACGCCATGGTCGTGAGCATCTTACTTATCCTCTCGTGCAAAAATTACCAGTTTTCTAATGCGAGATTCAAAGCGAATGCTTCAAATGTTTTTATATGAAGAATCGCAAATATACATTTTATAGATGTATACGTTAGGCAAATATATAAAATTATTTGAAACATGGTCGAAATCGACCATGTTTTTTTTATTAAAAAATATCACTTTGCTTGAAAAATTATGATATATGGATAGTAAGAAGATTAATTTAGAATTAAGAAAAAAAATTGGAGATAAAATGCAGCTTATTAGAAAAGATGAGTCATATGCAAAAATTGCTTCTCAGTGTAATTTAGATGCTACTAAAATTAGTAAACTTGAAAAAGGTCGTATAGATTTTCAAATTAACACATTATTTGAAATTGCAAAAGGTCTCAGAGTTCATCCAAAGGAGCTGTTGGATATAGAATTTAACTTTGACGATTACTATAAAGAAATTGACCCCACATATAAAACTACATGATTTTGATTTAGTTTTAAATTAATCATTAATTAAATGTGTATGCTGTCATTTCTGTATCATAACTTGTCAATTCGGAATTCAAAGTTGTTGGAAACATGGCTTTTGATTTTAAAATAGAACTCCTGTACTTTAGATATTTGAAGTACCGATATGTATATCTAATTAAATATCAATTAATACATTCTTTGATAAATAGAGTTCATAATTAATTAAATATTAAGATATCATAAAGATTAAGATCACAAACTAAGATTCTCCCTTTCGAAGTTCCTCCATAAAATAGGATGCTGGCACCCCAGTCCTTGAAAAAAAGGCTTTTGCGAAACGTTCTGTGCTACTAAAACCGGCTTCTTCTGATAATGCTTTATTGTTATAATAATGAAATTTTTTATTCTCTTTTAATTGGTTAATTAAGTAATCCACTTTTAGATCATTGATATACGTTACAAATTTCTTTCCTTTATAATGTGCTATTATTTTTGAAAGATATTTTATATTTGAATCAAATGCTATTGCCAGCTTTGTTTCGGTTAAATCTTTTTCCAGAAATCTTTTACCCTTTTCAAACTTCTCTAATTGTTCTAATATCGATGCGACAGTATCTTGATTTATATCTTCAATTCCATAGTTAGTATTTTTGGATTCAAACTTAGTATCAACCTGATCTTTTTTCATCAGTTCATCAAATCTACGTCGATAGAGTTTTCTGTTTCTAACGTGTTGATAAATAAGAAAGATCACAAATAAAAATAAAAAGATTATTACCCCACTTTTAATAAAACTATCACGTTCTTCTTTAGCGAGTGACTTTTCAATAGTTTTTTTCTGTACCAATAGTTCTTTAGTATCATAATCTTTGTGAATTCTTCCCGATACATATTTGTATCTGTTTGTTAGGATACTATCTACTTTAAGTAGTTTTTCGACATAGTAAAGCTGCTGTTCAGGGTTGTTTTTGGATTTAAAGTATCTAATTAGTAATTCATAATTATTGCGAAGATCCGGACGAATATATCCTTTATCTTCAAAAACTGCATCTACTTTTTTAAAATAATCTATTGCTATTTTGGGATTCTTCAGATCCCAATAGCTTTTTCCAATATAAAAATAACCAACCGCTTCATTTCCAAAATCTTTCTTTTTTTGAATAACGTGCAGTGAATAATTTATTTTGTTAATAGCCGAGGCATAATTGCCTCGGAAATACTGATTGACTCCTTCCGAGAGAATGAAATACTCCCTCATTTCGTCATTAGCCAATCTTTTGCCCTCCGCAAGTCCTATTTCATTTATCTGGGAGCATAGCCCATAATTACCGATTCTATTATAACACAAACCCAGAGAATGTAATGAATTCAAATAGCCCCTATCATTATTCTCTTTATTCTCATTATTCTCTTTAAAATAGGTTATACATTCCTTAAACAAAGAAATTGACTCATCATAAAAACCAAGAAAGTATTTTATGTTAGCAATATTGTATTTGGTCTTATAGATCAAATATTTGTCGTTAGTTTTAGAAATATAACTATTTGCAATAAGATAATTATCCAATGCATAATTAAGTTTTTTCCGGGAATAGTATAAAATTCCCTTTGAAAGATAGGCAGAACCAATCAAAGCATTGTCCTTTGACTTTTTCGCAGTGTAAATCATACTGTCTGCATAGGTTAGTTTCAAATTTTCAGGCGAGTGGTGAAGATAGTTTTTATAGCCATTTACGACCTCTTCCAAATTCTTTTCTTTTTTTGATTTTACCAGAAAGGATTTAAGATACAGTGATTTTTTACTGCTATCATTTTGAGATTCTTCTATCCTATCGAAGAGATAATCATAATCCTTATTTCGAAGTGTGTCAGGAATTTTAAAATGGATTTCCTGCGCGTAAATTTGATCTCCCAAACAAAGAGATAGTAAAAAAAGATACTTTCTAATCATAATTCGAATTAAAATGAGACATTATTCACTATGTAAAACCATTTTTAGAGCCAAGAAATCGACTCATAAACGGCCTTAGGAATATTTTTCAAAAAATCGTCTCAAATATAACATAAACAATTGATAATGAGTTGTATTTGCACAAAAAAAGGCATACGGATTTCCGAGAAATCCATACTGTTTTTCTCGGAAATCCGTACACAACTTTTTGCAGGATAAGAAAATGTCATTTAGATTTGCCTCGAATTCAAAAGCAAAAATATTTGGTATCGTACCAAATTAAAGTTCTGCTTACCCGGGTGAAATGAACTGACTACAATAGTAGTCCGTCACATTTTACACATTTTAATCATGAAAAACATTTCATTCCCAATAGTGATTTTATCCTTACTAATCGTTTCCTGCAGTACTGATACTATTGAAAGTATTAATAGTGTTAATACTAAAACCAGCAGTGATAAATTGCAAAATTCAGCACGTTTGGCGCAAGATTTAACTCCTGAAAACCCAGCCAATTTTTATGACTATGCCGGTAAATTGCACAATGACATCCTCGATGTTTATTTGGCAGGTAATTATCAGTTCTCTACAATTGCACAAATCAGTCAACAAATTGAAATCATTGCAGTTGCCAATTATGATTTAACGCTTTTAAACCCAGGAACAAATCTTCCCATTGATCTTAACATAATACAAGAAATTATAAATAATCCTCAGGTCAAACTAGACCAGACTATTGTAAATTCTGCAATGACAAGTGCAGCAAAAGATAGTCTTGCTAGTTTTATGAGCAATGTGATTTTATGGGAAAACCAATCCTATCAGGAAATTTACGAGTCCATTATTTCCTATGAATTAGCCGTGATAGCCAATCCAGTATTTAATAACGAGGATAAGAGAATTATCCTCACCACTTCGTCTATAGTCAGATATTCCATCTATTATGAGATAATAGAAAAGGATAAAGATTGGGATACCTCTACTGGTCATCGTGTTGCAGGACTAAGTGGTGCTATTGACAATTCGCCTCTTGCGATAAAACGCTCACTTGTGACAGGAATTATGATACATAATCTAATAACAGAGTGATGATGTATTTTATCTATTGCTATGAAAAAGAAATAATATACACCTTTACTGTGTTTCTGATTCTTTTCAATCTGGTTAGTCTTTATTTCATCGTAGATCTATTCTCTTACGATGAAATAATTGGCTACCTCACAAATGGCGGGATAAAAAGTGACAGCCCGCGTTATCTGGCTTATTTACTTTTTGTGAGTGGCATGTCAAATTTGCTTTTTGTAACTGTCTCATTGATGTCCCAGTTTTTTTCTGAGTGACCTTCTGCCGCCTTGAATTCCTACGAAGTAAATTTTATAACTGATTATAATCCTAATTTTATAAATAGCATTGTTGTGGTAAGCAAAAAAATAAAATATCATCATACTGGTCTAGAAGTCTTCATTTTCAAGACATTTACATCTAAAAAAGCATTTAGTAAGTTATTTAATGCTGACTATTATTCTATACTGATTGTAAATTCAGGTTCTTTTTCTGTACAAATAGAAGACAGAGCGGTTACTATCTTTGAAAATGACTTATTAGTAGTTCCGATACGAACTTCAGCTGAAATTTTGATTATAGGTGATCAATTACAAATTTGTTTCCTATCCTTTACAACAGCGTTTGTTCTTGAGCATAGTATCCGAATACAGCGTATTGGTTATTTGGATTTTTACATTAGGAAACTTCCTTGGAAAATTGAAATCAAAAATAAAGACCTGCCATATTTAATCTCTTTGCTGGAGCAGCTGCACCGTAAAACAAGAAAATCGAGTAAACAAATTTTTAAAGAAGAAGGTTTAATACTTTGTTTCAATCTTTTTCTTTATGTGTTAGCAGAAAAATATCACCGTTATTTTCAACAGTTAAACAAAAAAATTACACTTAAAGAAAAATTAGTTCTCCAATTTTTTAAAATTTTAGAAGTGAATTGCAGAAAACATCATGATGTTAAATATTATGCTGAGACGTTATCTATGACACCTGATAACCTAACAAAAATCATTAAGGAATGTACGGAAAAAACTGCTAAGCGATTTATTGTTGAAGCCATTGTTCTTGAGGCAAAAAACTTGCTTGGAAATGAAGATTTAAGCATTTCGAATATTAGAGAAGAATTGCAATTTGATACTTATTCTTCTTTTAGTAAATTTTTTAAAAGGCATACTTCCCTGTCACCCACCGAATATCGGGCACGCTTAAATTCCCATTAAATACCAATAATATATGTTTTGACCGGGTAAGGATGTTCTACAAGCATTGATTTAGAGTACTCTCGATTGCAAGTCGAGAGAAATATTTACTAAGTAAAAGTAAAAAAAATGACTCAAACCTATCTTTTAGAATGGATGGATTTAACGGTGACTTCAACCCTTAATCCCAGTAAAACAGACCTTACTATGATTACTCCAATTCAATCCAAAGCGATTATAAAAAAAGCGACCGAGCAAACATTTTTAATTCAGTCACAATTTACGGTACAGGTTTTTTCACTTACCAAGGAAAAGCAGATAAAAATATTAGTTGGAAATTACTATTCATCATTGTTATTTCTTTTGGATAAAATCACAGAAATAAATTGTAGCAATGATGAGCATAGAGAACATTTAAAAGAGGTTACAGCAACATTAATTTCTTGTCTGGATGAATTAATAACTTTTATAGAATCAAGATTTGCAAACTATTTAAATAAGTCCTTTTCAATTATTGAAAAGAAGAGAACTGAGTCCTCTGTTGTAGACTCTGCTTCAGGTAAAGTTTTATGTAAGCTCTCGACTGATCAGACAGCCTTAATACTTAGAGCATCCGATGAACTAAAAATTCTTATTTCAAAATCAATGAATCATTTATTTAAAACAATCGTCCCTTTTCTATCCACTCCCAATAAAGTGGATCTTTCTTATAATGCCATGCGTAGCAAGGCTTACATCTTTGAAGAAAGGGACAAGCAAATAGCAATTGAAACATTGGAAAGTATGATTAAGCAGATTAAAGAATATTAACTTAACAATTTAAAACATGAAAAAGCTATCTTACATTTTAACCACTCTGATTCTGATAACCACAGGCTGTCAGCCTAAAAAGCTGGATGAGAAATTGGCTACCGCTCTTATTCTGGAAAAAAATCATTATCCTGCTATTGTAGATCATGATATTTTTTGTGGTGATCCTGCGCATGCTTATATCATTTTTAAGTCCGGACTCGTAGAAAAAGGATTTGTAAAAGTACTTCAAACCAGAAAATTTGGGGATACAACTTCGTTTGTGAGTTTTACTTCTACAGCAAAACCATACTTATTACCAACACCTGCAGCTGATAAAAAACATAAAATTCAGCGTATAAAAGTAGCAGATGAAGAATTTGGAGCAATTGCATCAATCCGGATTATGAGCTCCGGTAATAAGGCCATCGTTGAATACACTACAATTCGAAAAAAGAATATTTTTGCTGCTGCAATTAAAAATGGATTGAAAGATACACTTAATCATGAAGTATATTTTATACGAGCCGATGATGGCTGGCAGCTTATGGATAAAAAGTCAGAAATTGAATTTCTATCTTTTTAGACCAGGAATAACTATCTAAAATAATTCATTTTATCATCTAATTGAGGGAGTCTCAGAACTATGAGATTTCCCTCTTTCTTTTTTTCTTTAACAGAAAACCATCAGAAATCACACCTTTTAAGATTCATAAAAGGTCTTTTATAATGATTTCTTTGAAGAATAATTACTAAAATTTTCAGTTTTTTAGTACTGAGACAGCCTCTTTTTATTTTTTTTACATTTTTTTTATTTTTTTTTCTCCTTGATTTTACTGGGGTGCAACGGGGTACAACTGGGGTACAACAAAAAGTTGTACTTGTAGCAGTTTGTTATCTATTGTTTCTTTGCTCTGTAATGATGAAGATCCGGATTTAGAAACCTGGATTGTGAGAAACTAATGTAGAACGATAAAATGATGAGGTATGTTTACAAACATTTCATGGGCTAATTACATATTTGTAGTTATTCTGCTATTGCCAAGCTGGTATTTATTTGTTGGATTTCGATTTTATTTTGATGACCTCAAAGAAGTCATATCAGGAAAAAGGAAATTTCAATTCCGTGGATTTGAAAACTCAAATTACCAAGATCCTAAATTTGAATTAAAAGACCAAGAGTTACCTGAAGAAATTTCAGAACAAGCTTCCTTCGGAGAGTTTGATACTACCTTTCAGGACGTTGATGCTCTGGTGGCACGATTAAAAACTTTTATCGCAGATGCCGCAAAGAAAAAATTAGTCCAAAAAGAATTTACCTATTATCTGCAGCTTCTCCTAAGAGAATTTCCTTCAGTGAAAAATTCCCCTTTTAATTCCTCAGTAAGTGAGTTGATAGTTTCAGAATGTGACAAACTCGAATCGATCAATTTAACCCAGAAGGAAGCGGAAGCCCTTTGGGAATAAAATCTAAAACAATATAACGGAGGAACTGTCCCTGTCCATCCCGGCGCAGTATGGCAGATGTAACAGGAAAGTGGAACTGCGACAGCGGCAATACCTCCGTTTTTTTATCTGAATTTTTAAACTTTAAAAATAATGTGTGATGAAAAAATGGAACTGGAATTTTAAAAAGTTTATTGAGCAAAAAACAAATAGTATCTGTATGTTTCTGGTACAAATCCTTTTTGTGATCAGTTATGAAACCTATGCTCAGGATGGTCTGGCAGGAATCAATGAAGCCAATCAACAGGTAAGAAGTTATTTTGACGCCGGAACGGAACTTATGTATGCCGTTGGAGCATTACTCGGACTAATAGGCGCTGTGAAAGTATATCAAAAATGGAACGCAGGTGATCCCGATACCGGAAAAGTAGCGGCAGCCTGGTTTGGAAGCTGCGTTTTTCTGGTGGTAGTGGCTACCGTAATCAAATCCTTCTTTGGGATCTAAAATCGGTCATCATGGAAGATATACTCAAAGAAAAGTTATGGATATATATCATTCATAACAATCCCGATTTGATGTTTACACTTCAGGAAGATTACAGTGTATTGGATTATCTCAATAAAAAAATAGATGGCGTTAAATCCATATTGGATGATATGTTATCTGATGGTACTCCTAAATACATCATCGAAGAAATTTGTCTCAATGTACTTACCGAAGATCTGAAACCTTCCCGGTTTTTATATATCCGCTCCCTGCTTTCTGATGAGTTTGAGAAAACCTATGCCGCTTTTCAGGAATCAGGGATCCTTACCTATGAGGTAATCAACCTTATGGAAAGCTGCAAGCCAATTTTTGAAACCATTGGTTTTACAAAAGAAAATG